>NZ_NFHD01000009.1 GCF_002159185.1 Gemmiger sp. An87 | reverse complement strand
TTCTTTACCAGCATTTTTATCACCCCACACCATTATACCGCATTCCCTTTCCTTATACGAGAAAAAAACCACCGATAGGTGGCCTTTTTCGACAGGCTGTATCCCCCTGGCAAAATGCCAGGGGGATTTTTTGTTCTAGCGCGGCCGATGCGCTCATATGCTTGTAGCACAAAGGAGCGTGAAACAAAAATGGACGAGTATTACAGCGCCATCCAACGTCTGCCTGCCCCGGTGCGGGATGCCCTTGCACAGCTGCCTCCGGCTTTTGCTGCCCAGGTACACGAAATTCGGCTGCGCAGTGAGCGCCCCATCGTTTTCTCCACCCCGAACGGGCCGGTGCTTGCACCGAATCTTTTGCCCAAATGTGCCGATGCTCTGCAGCTGAGTGCCCGGGGGGTTCAGGAATGCTTTTATTCGCTGTGTGAGAAATCGGTGCACAGCTATGAAAACCAGCTTTCCCAGGGCTTTTTTACCATTCCCGGCGGGCACCGGGTTGGTGTGGCCGGAGTCTGCCGTGCTGCGGAAAACGGCCGGAACGGCTTTCAAATCATTACCTCTCTGAACCTGCGTGTAGCGCGGATGCTATTCGTTCCACTGCCTCCGCTGTTGCAGAGCAGCCTTGAGAATTCCTATCGCGGAATCATTCTGGCGGGCGCTCCCGGCAGCGGAAAGACCACACTGCTGCGCAGCATCATCAAAGCTGGCAGCGATCAGGGCAAAAAGGTCATCGTAGTGGACGAGCGTCAGGAACTCTGGCCCTGCGATTCCCGGGGGAACACGCACCAGATCCCACTGAATTGCGACGTTTTGTCCAACTGCTCTAAGGCGAGCGGGATCGAAATGGCTGTACGCTGCCTGGGGCCGCAAATTATTGCCTGTGATGAGCTGGGGTCCCACGAAGAATTTCGTCAAGTAGAGCGGGGGATACAGTCCGGTGTCGGTTTTATCTGTTCGGTCCACGCTGTCAGCATGGATGAGCTGGAGGCTCGTCTTGAACGAAGCTGTGCCAAGTTGCGTGCCGTCTTTTCTCTCTGCGCCTTTCTGGAAGGGCCACAACGACCCGGCTGCATTCGTGAAGTGGTGCCACTATGATCTGGATCATCAAGCTCATCGGAGCCGTACTGGTAGGAGCCGCAGGCTTTTTATTCGGCGCGGAGCAGGCCGCTGTCCTGCGCAGACGTACCACCTTCTGGTCGGAGCTTGCCTGCATGCTGACGCAGATTCAGGATGCCGTACACTACCGGGCACCGACGACATCCTGTTTGCTGGAAGAACTGCAGGCAGGGAACTATCCCCATCTGATGCTGAGTGAATGTTCCTCTTTGGAGGCGTACCAGTTCCCGGCATATATTTCTTCGGGGGATGCAACGCCGTTTCGCCCGTTGTTCGAGCAAATCGGTCAGGTAAGCGCACAGGAGTTGTGCGGCCAGATGCCCTATTACATCGAGCTGGCCCGGCAAAACAGCGCCCGCCAGGAAAAGGAATACCGAGCAGCTGCGCGGCTTTATCCTCAGGCCGGTGTTTGTGCCGGACTGATGGCCGCGCTGCTGCTCTTATGAAGGAAGGGTAGAAAGATGGACATTGACCTGGTATTCAAAATTGCCGCCATCGGCATTATTGTTGCGGTTCTGAACCAGCTTCTGATCCGTTCCGGCCGGGAGGATCAGGCTATGATGACCACTCTGGCGGGGTTGATCGTCGTGCTGTCCATGCTGGTGCAGCAGATCAGCGATCTGTTCGTGAACATAAAATCACTGTTCAATCTATGATGATGGAATATGGAAATTTTTCGAATTGCTGCCTTTGTGCTGGTGGCTGCCGTACTGATCGGCCTCATACGCGAGCATCTGCCCTCCTATGGCATCCTTTGCCTTTTGGGCTGTTCCGTAGTGCTGTTGCTGTATCTGCTTCGGCTGGCCGCTCCGTTAATCGAGCAGCTGAGCGCCTATGCCGATTATGGGGAGCAGACCGGCTTTTCCACGGTAATAAAAGCCGCCGGAATCGCGCTGGCCTCCCAGACAACACAGGATCTTTGTCGGGATGCCGGGCTCAGCAGCCTTGCGGGCAAGGTGGAGTTTGCAGGCCGTTGCCTGATTCTGATGTGCGCACTGCCTCTGTTTCAAATCGCGGCCGAGTCTCTGGCTGCTTTTTTGCAGTGAAACAGCTGCTGGCCATTTTATTGTTGCTGGCGGTTCTGCCCGGAGCAGTATTGGCTCAGGAGTTGCCGGAATCTGCGCAGGAGATTCTGGACTCCCCGCCAATCACTGCTGAAGAATTCCAAGCGGCCTCCGCACCACAGCTTCTGGGGCAGCTGCTAGATATTGTAAAAGAGCAGTTTGAGCAGCCATTTCGTCTTTTGGCATCCGTGTCTGTCACCGTGCTGATCGCTGCCGCTGCGCTTAGCCTTCTGCCTGGCAGCGACTGGCGTGCGCCACTGGAGACCGTCTGTCTTCTGGGCATCAGCACCGCGGCGCTGCAGCCAATGATGCCGCTGCTGGAACAGCTGACCGGGCGGATACAGGAATGTCAGACTTATCTGCTTAGCTTTGTCCCTGTTTTTTCCGGCGTTATGATCAGCTGCGGACAGCCCACCCAAGCTGCTGTTTACAGCGGGATGTTCTTGACCATGGCCGCTTTTTGCGCTCAGATGATCAGTACGGTAGCACTTCCGCTGGTACGTGCCTTTCTGGCTCTGACCGTCGCGGGCGGGCTGTGTGATCTGGGCGGCCTTTCCGACGGCTGCGCTATCCTGCACCGAATCGTAAAATGGATTCTGGGCTTTTTGTCCATTCTATTTGGTGGTGTTCTGGGACTGCAGAGCGTGCTGGCCCAGAACACCGATACCCTTGCCATGAAAACCGGTCAGTTTTTACTCAGCAGCGGTATTCCCGTGATTGGCAGCCTTGCTTCTGATGCAATGGGCAGTGTTCTCAGCGGGCTTCGGGTTTTGAAAGGCACCTTGGGATTTGCTGCCATCGCAGTTCTGACCGTTACCTTTTTGCCCCTGCTGATCCGCTGCTTTTGTTTTTACCTGGCCTATCTTTTGAGCGCTGCACTGGCAAAGTCATTTGGCCTCAACCGTGCAGGCCGTGTGCTGGAGGGAATGGGGCAGGCAACCGGCTTATGCATCTCGTTTCTGGTGTTCTTTTTCATGCTCACGGTTCTTTCCACTGCGCTGATGATCCTGCTGGGAGGAGGTGGCTGATGTGAATGAATGGGCGTACACTCTTTGCATGGCATGTGTTCTGGCCGGCGGGCTCGAACTCCTGATGCCCCGCAAAGAATACGAAAAGAGCATAAAAGTGGTTGTGGCACTGTATATTTTAGTAACGGTCCTGCAACCCGTACGGGTGGCATTTTCCGGCTGGGATTCGCTTTGGCCGTCGGAGCAGACAGACACCGTGGATTTTTCCGGCTATCGTGCCGGGCTTGAGCAGCAGGCTCTGGAAAAGCAGCTGGAACAAGCACTCGCCGCCCAGGGGATCGATGGTCAGATTCAGGTGGAAACTGGCCCGCCTCTGACCGTAACCGCACGTGGCTGCACCGAACCGGAACGTGCTGAAACGGCTCTGCGGCAGGTATTGGGCGAGGGAGAGGAGATTGAGATCAAGGCGGAGGGACCAAGCAATGGGACGTGATTTTTTCAAGGAACTTTTCAAAACAAAGAACTGGAACCGCAGCAGCCTTCTTGTTTTTGCCGGTGCATTGGGATTGTTTCTTCTGCTGGCCGGGAATGCATTTTCACCCGGAAGGAGCAGTCGCGAAACCGTTGAACCGCAGATCACCGCAAGTGAGACGATGTATGCACAGGAATATGCTTCCAATCTGGAGCAAACACTTACAGGGGTCATTGAGAGTATTCAGGGAGCAGGGCAGGTAAAGGTGGCTGTAACGCTGGAAGCGGGCCCGCAAACCGTCTACGCTCTGGACGAAACGGACCGGGGTGAAAACGGCAGCGAAGTCCAGCACATCCTGCTGGAGGAGGCTTCCGGGCAAAGCGCCCTGGTGGAGATGGTCTGGGAACCGGAAATCCGCGGGATCGCCGTGGTATGTCAGGGCGCGGCCGATGTCCAGGTGCAGACACAGATCACCGAAGCAGTTTCGGTGCTTACCGGTGTATCGAGCAACCGGATCAGCATTGCAAAAATGAATGAATCGGAGGGAACATAATGCAAGTAAAAAAGATCAACCAGAAAATGACGCTTCTCACCCTGGTGGTGGCACTGGGTGTAGCTGTGTACCTGAACTGGGAATATGCCAAAAGTACCGATCTGGTGATGGGTGATACAGTTCAGGCCAACGCGGCAGCCAGCACTGGCATCATCACCGATGAACTTGCCGTGGAGACTGCCGCCTCCACCCAGGAAACCGCCGACAAAAACTATGGCGAAGCCCAGCTGGTCAGCGTAGGTGACCCCAGCGGGAGCGATTTTTTTGAACAGGCCCGCCTCTCCCGCACCAAAACCCGCGACGAAGCTCTGGATACCCTGCAGAAAAGCCTGAAAAACAGCGCACTTACCCAGGAGGAAAAAGATGCACTCACACAGGAGCTCACCGCCACAATCGAGAGCATTACCAAGGAAAGTGATCTGGAAAGTCGAATCAAAGCCAAAGGTTTTGTGGACTGTGTGGCTTTTATTGATGGGGATAAGGTCAACATTACCGTTATGACCACCAGCGACGGCCTGACTCAGGCCGAGGTGGCACAAATTCGGGACATCGTACTGAGTGAGTGCTCGGTGAGTGCACAGAATATTACCGTGGTAGAAATAAAATGACCTTGTAGATTATGCAAAAAGATGGTATAATATCTTCAATTCAGATGCCATGAAAATAATTACCTTTGGGAGGACCGGGTATGGAAGTTTCAAATTCCAATGTTGTAAACGGCAGCTTGCAGATCTCCACCGATGTGATTGGTAAGATTGCAAAGCTTGCAGCCACCGAAATCGACGGCGTGGTGGATGTTTGTGCCGGTTCCGCTGGGATGCGCAGCTTTTTGGGCAAGGTAAACCTGCAAAAGCCTGTTTCGGTGGAGCTGCTGGAGAATGTGGCCGAGATCACTGTCAGCCTGACGGTGCGCTACGGCAGTCAGATCCCGGCGGTCTGCGAAAAAGTGCAGGAGAACGTGAAGTCCGCTGTACAGAACATGACCAGCATCACGGTCGCCCGGGTAAACATTGTGGTAGTCGGCGTCCTGCAGGAGCCGGAGTTGCCTGCTGAAGAAGAATAACCAATCGGCCCTCCCGCGGTTCGCAGGGGGGCTTTGGCTGTGAGAGGATACTTTGTTTTATGGAAAAACTGACACGCAGAACCGCACGTGAGAACGCTTTTCTGGCCGCTTTCGCATCCACCTTCGACAACGCTATGCCGGAGGATGTGATCGCCCTGAACAACGAACTGGGTGAGAACCGGGTGGATGAGTTTGGCCATAAGCTGATCGACGACTACTACGAGCACAGTGCCGAGATCAACGATATGATCCGCGATCATCTGAAGGGCTGGACCATTGACCGTATTCCCCGGGTAAGCCTCACTGTGCTGCGTCTGGCTTTGAGCGAGATCCTGTATGGCGACGAAAAGCTGCCCAGTGTTACCATCAATGAGGCAGTGGAACTGACCAAGAAATTCGGCGGAAACGAGGACTACCAGTTTGTGAATGGCCTGCTTGGCTCTGTGGTGCGCGAACTGGGTCTGGCGGATCAGGACTCCGCTTCGGAATAATGCTCACACTGGGCATCGATACCAGCAACTATGCAACCTCTTTGGCCGTGTATGACTCTTGTGCCAAAGAGGTTGTTTGCGATAAAAAGCAATTTTTGCCCGTCAAACAGGGCCAGCTGGGCCTGCGCCAGAGCGACGCGCTGTTTCACCACACAGCGGCTCTGCCGGAGCTCTTAAGCCAGCTCGGTCAGCAGGTGGATTTGCGCCAGATTCAGGCAATTGGTGTTTCCACCCGCCCGCGGCCGGTGGATGGCTCCTACATGCCCTGCTTCCTCGCGGGCAAAAGTGCAGCGGTGGCCTTTGCTGCCGCTCGTGGTCTTCCGCTGATTGAAACGACCCATCAACAGGGGCACATCGCCGCGGCCCTGTTCGCCACCGGCGAGCCGGATTTGTTCGAGCAGCCCAGTCTGGTATTCCATGTTTCCGGAGGAACCACTGATCTCTTGCTCTGCAACGGCTATGGTGCGATTCAATGCATCGGCACCAGCAGTGACCTTTATGCCGGACAGGCAGTGGACCGGGTCGGGGTAAAACTGGGCTTTGACTTTCCGGCCGGCGTCATGGTCAGCGAGCTTGCCGCACGCTGCACCGAGAACGTTCGCCCCAAGGTAAGCGTAAAGGGGACAAGCTGCAGTCTGTCCGGCCTGGAAAACCAGTGCAACCGGCTTTTGGAGCAAGGGAAAAGCCCGGAATACGTTTGCCGCTATTGCTTGAACTGTGTAGCGGAAACCGCACTGCGCATGGTAAAGGCAGCGCTTGAGGAACATCCGGGGTTGCCGGTGGTTTTTGCCGGTGGTGTGATGAGCAGCCAGATCATTCGGGAATATGTAACCCGGCGGCTGTCTGGCGCGCATTTTGTGCCCGGCAAATTTTCCAGCGACAACGCCATTGGTGTGGCGTGTATCGCTGCACGGGAGGCAGACCATGGCTGAGATGATCACCGTTTCCGGGTTGAACCGTTATGTTCGGTCGCTGCTGGACAGCGACCGTTTTTTGTCTGGAATCGCTATCAAAGGTGAGATTGCCAACTTTGTGCATCACTATAAGAGCGGGCATTTTTATTTTTCTCTTCGGGATGATGCCGCCAGCGTGAAGGCGATTATGTTCCGGCAGGACGCCCGGCGGCTCGCCTTCACACCTCAAGAAGGAATGCGGGTTATTGTGCGCTGCCGAGTCAGCCTTTACGAGACGACCGGTGCGTTCCAAATCTATGTGCAGGATATGTTCCCGGACGGCATCGGCGCTGCCCAAATGGCCTTTGAACAGCTGAAAGCCCGACTGGAGCAGGAAGGCCTGTTTCGCCCGGAAGCAAAGCAGCCCATTCCTGCCTGTCCCCGATGTATCGGCGTGGTAACCAGTGAGACCGGTGCAGCTCTGCAGGACATCCGTAATGTGCTCAGCCGCCGCTGGCCACTGGTGAAGTTGCTGCTTGCTCCCGTCAATGTGCAGGGGGACCAGGCGGCTGCCCAGATTGCCCGCGGCATCCAGGTTCTGGATCATTCCGGAAAGGCGGATGTCATCATTGTGGCTCGGGGCGGCGGCAGCAGGGAGGACCTGTGGGTCTTTAATGACGAGGGCATTGCCCGTGCAGCCTACAGTTGCAAAACCCCGCTGATTTCCGCCGTTGGCCACGAGATCGACTTCACTATCCTGGACTTCGTCGCAGATCTTCGAGCCCCCACTCCTTCAGCAGCGGCAGAGCTTGCCACCCCGGATCGGCGGGAAATTCTGGGGAAGCTCATGAATATTTCGGATAATATTCACAAAAATATTCAGTCAAGGCTCGAAATGTGTTATAATAGGTTTGATCCACTGGTCGAAAAGTGGGAGACTTTGACTCCTGCCTCGCTTTGCGCTGCTCGTGCCGATAGACTGAACGAGCAGACTCAGGCGTTGCAGTCAAGCATCAAACGGATTTACCAGGATCGCCTGCAGGTTATGCATCACGCAATGCAGCTTGCACACTCGCTCAGCCCCTATACGGTTTTGGAGCGCGGTTATGCCATCCCAAAAACTGTAAAGGGAAAAAGCATTACACTCGAGCAAGTGACTCCTGGCGACCGAATTCTGCTGGTTGGCAGCAAAGTATCCGTCGACTGTCTCGTGGAACAAGTGCATGAAATTGAGGTACCGCAGAATGAGAAAACCGAAGAGTTTTGAAGAGGGAAGTGCAGCCCTGCAGCAGGTGCTGGATCAGCTTTCTGACCCGGCAACGCCGCTGGATAAAGCAATTAAGCTTTACAGCGATGCAGCCGGACTGATTGCGTATTGCAATGAAACTCTGGAGCATGCCAGACTGGAAATGGAGCGCATTGACCTTTCGCTCCCGCATTCTTCCAGCACTGAGCCTGCCGGAGAGGAGGATATCCTTGCATGATGACCTATGAGCAACAATACGACGTGTATCTGAATGAAATCCAGGCTGCCCTTCAGGCTGCTTGCGATACATACCTGCCGGAGGAGTCCCGGGTATGTCAGGCCGCACGCTACAGCCTTCTTGCCGGTGGCAAGCGGATTCGTGCAGTGCTGACCATGGCCTGTTGCGATATGCTGGGCGGGGATTGGCGTGCCGCCGCGCATTTCGCCGCGGCGGTTGAGATGCTGCACTGCTTCTCGCTGATCCACGACGATTTGCCCTGTATGGACAACGATGACTTCCGCCGTGGCAAGCCCTCCTGCCATAAGGCCTTTGATGAAGCGACCGCCCTTCTTGCGGGAGACGTCCTTCTCACGGAAGCGTTTGAAGTGATTGCTAACGCCCCCTTGCCGGAACATGCCCGCGTTGAAGCTGCCCGCCTGCTGGCTGTAGGCGGCGGTAGCCGGGGAATGATCTGGGGCCAGGAGCTGGATGTAACCTTTGAGGGCAAGCCTCTGAACGAGGAGCTTTTGCGCAAAATCCATCGGAATAAAACCGGTGCACTGATCAATGCCGCCGTTCAGATGGGCGTATGTGCCGCAGACGGAACCGCGGAGGATGCAGCAGCGCTGGAACGGTATGCGTTTGACCTGGGGCTTGTTTTTCAGATTGTGGATGATGTGCTGGATGTGATTTCCACGCCGGAAGAGCTGGGCAAGCCCATCGGGAGCGATCAGCAAAACGGTAAGGTTACTTTTGCAACGATTTATGGCCCGCAGGGTGCACTGGAACTGGCGCAGCAGATCAACGACGAAAGCTGCCGCGCGTTGGAGCAAGCATATGGTGCTCGTGCACAGTTTCTGATCCGCCTCGCCGGGCAGCTGGTCACCCGGCGCAAATGATAAAATGGGGAGGATGCAATGGACTGGATCAAGGAAATATATTGTTGGAACTACCTGCTGTCGGTCTCGCTCACAGCCTGGCTGATTGCTCAGGTATTGAAAACCATCATCAATTTCATTTTAATGGGAAAATTCCGGGTTGAGCGCATGTGGGGTTCCGGTGGAATGCCCAGCGCACACTCCGCTACGGTATGTGCGTTGGTAATTGCCGCCGGGCGTTCCCAGGGTACGCATTCCGAGGTCTTCGCTCTTGCGGCAGTTATGGCTGTAATCGTAATGTACGATGCCATGGGCGTACGCCGGGAAACTGGCGAGCAGGCCAAAATTTTAAATCAGTTGCTGTCTGACTGGCTGGATGAGGAAGCCAAACGTACCCCCATCCTTGGCGACAAAAAACTGAAGGAAATGGTCGGCCATACTCCCTTTGAAGTTTTCGGCGGCGCCGCGGTAGGCATCGCCACCGGCTTGCTGATCCCAATGATGTGATTGAACCACTATCTTTTTTTAGAAGGATTGTATCATGGCATATTCACTGTTGGAACGAATCAACAGCCCGCAGGATCTGAAGAAGCTTCCTGCCGGGCAGCTGGCGCCCCTGTGTGAAGAGATCCGGGCGTTTCTGATCGAGAGTGTTTCCAAAACCGGAGGCCATCTTTCCTCCAATTTGGGCACAATTGAGCTTACAGTTGCAATGCACCGTGCCTTCACCACCCCCATGGATAAGATTGTATTTGATGTGGGGCATCAATGTTATACCCATAAGCTTTTAACCGGCCGCCGGCAGCAGTTCGATGTACTGCGTAAGCTGAACGGCCTTTCTGGCTTTCCCAGCCCGCGCGAAAGTGTACACGACGCATTTATCGCAGGCCATGGCAATACGGCCATCTCGGTGGCCATTGGCATGGCACGGGCCAAAAAACTGAAAAACGAGCCCGGCAAGGTGATTGCTCTGGTGGGTGACGGTGCTTTCACCGGCGGTATGGTATACGAGGGCATGAACAATATCGATACCCTCAATAACCTGATTGTAATTTTGAACGACAATAAGATGTCGATTTCCAAAAATGTGGGCTCGCTGTCCCGTTATCTCACTGTATTGCGCACGAACCCGGAATATAACCGGGCCAAAGCCAATACAGAAACCATCCTGTCGGCGATTCCTCTGCTGGGTTCGCCCCTGGTGCGGGCACTGCAGGGCGGTAAGGCGTTGTTGCGCCGCGGCTTGTACCACTCCACCATGTTTGAAGAAATGGGCTTCCAGTATCTGGGCCCTGTGGACGGACATGACGTGATCAAGCTGACTGAGCTTTTCCAGAACCTGCACCATCAGACTGCGCCTGTTTTTGTGCATGCAGTCACTGTAAAGGGAAAGGGCTTTAAGCCTGCTGAGGAGAACCCCGGGGAGTTCCATGGTGTCTCTTCCTTTGATCCCTCCCATGCGCTGGACCCGGATGTGGCCCCTGCCGCTTCCTTCTCCACCTGCTTTGGACAGCATCTGGAGGCCCTGGCCGAAAGCCGTACCAATGTGTGCGCAATCACTGCGGCCATGAAATACGGTACCGGGCTGCAGTATTTCTACCGGCATTTCCCAGACCGCTTTTTCGATGTGGGCATGGCAGAACAGCATGCGGTAACCTTTGCCGCAGGTCTGGCCAGCCAGGGAATGCTGCCTGTGGTAGCCATTTATTCCACCTTCCTGCAGCGGGCCTATGACCAAATGATCCACGACGTGTGTCTGATGGATCTGAATGTGGTGTTCGCAGTGGACCGTGCCGGACTTGTTCCCGGTGATGGTGAGACTCATCAGGGAATTTATGACCCTGCATTCTTCCGTCAGATCGGCATTCCTGTCTACTCTCCCTGCAACTATGCAGAACTGACCTACTGGTTGGAATATCTGCTGGACCAGGGCAAGGGTCCCCGTGCCATCCGTTATGCGCGTGGTGGAGAACCGGAAACGCTTTCTTCGCTGGGGTGCAGCAAACAGCCTTATGATGTGTATAAGGCCGAAGGCCCTGCAAAGACAGCTTTTGTCACCTACGGCACTCTGACAGCCGAGGTGCTGAAGGCGGCACAGCTGCTGAAGCAGCAGGGAACGGACGTGGATGTATACAAACTCGTGCAGATCAATCCGCTTCCCGATGGACTGTGTGAGGAACTGACTCGCTACGACCATATTCTGTTCGCAGAAGAATGCATGGAGCAGGGCGGAATCGGCGATTCTCTGGGCGCTGCATTGTCGGAATACCGCTGGCCGGGACATCTGACTCTGCGTGGCGTTCACAGCGGCCGCGCAATTCCTCACGCTTCTGTAGCGGAGCTTCGAGAAGTTCTTGGGCTGGATGCTTCCAGCCTTGCGAATGCAATAGAAAGGGACTGAGCATTTGAAAATTCGATTGGATCAATACCTGTGCCAGAACGGTCTGGTGCAAAGCCGGGAACGGGCTAAAGCTCTGATCATGTCCGGCATTGTGTTTGTAAATGAGCAGAAGGCCGATAAAGCTGGTGAGATGATTTCCCCGGATGCAAAGGTGGAAGTACGCGGCCATGACATCGGCTATGTAAGCCGCGGCGGTCTCAAACTGGAAAAAGCCATGCGTGCGTTCCCGCTGACTCCGAACGGAAAAGTCTGCATGGACATCGGCGCATCCACCGGCGGTTTTACCGATTGCATGCTTCAGAACGGTGCACGCAAAGTGTATGCGGTGGATGTGGGTTATGGCCAGCTGGCCTGGAAGCTGCGCACCGACGAGCGTGTTGTGAACATGGAACGGACCAATATTCGGAACGTTACCCTGGACATGCTGGAAGAGCCGGTTGAATTTTTCAGCGTGGATGTCTCGTTTATTTCTTTGAAGCACATTTTCCCGGTAGCGCAGGCAGTGACCGCCGATCACGCCACCGGTGTATGCCTGGTCAAGCCTCAGTTTGAGGCAGGCCGGGAAAAGGTGGGCAAAAAAGGCGTTGTACGTGAACCGGAAACCCATCGGGAAGTAATCCTGCAGGCCGCGGGTTATGCAGCCGCTAACGGTTTTTCCGTGCTGGGGCTGGACTATTCTCCCATCAAGGGACCGGAAGGAAACATTGAGTTCCTGCTGTTTGTGGAAAAAGCTGCAGACCAGCCGGTTCTTTTGCAGGAAGAGCTGGCGGATCAGGTAGTTAGCGCCGCGCATGGAGCATTGGATCTGTAATGTCCAGAAAGGTCTGCGAAAGGAACGATCCGCATGACTGTTTTTATTATTCCAAACACAACAAAACCCCGGGCACGCACTGTGACTGCTCAGGCTGTACGGATTCTGCACAGCGCCGGAGCAGATGTAATTCTGGCCATCGGGTCTGATGTAAAAACTTTGCCCGGTGTGCGTTATCTGCCCCAAGAGCAAGCATTCACTGAATGCGATGTGGTCATTACAGTGGGCGGCGATGGCACCATTTTGCACACCGCCAAGGATTGCCTGGAATACGACAAGCCGATTCTGGGCATTAATTTGGGTCGGATGGGCTTTCTGGCCACCTGCGAGGTAAATGAAATGCAGGCCAAGCTCACCCGGCTTGCCAAAGGTCAGTTCCAGTGCGACAAGCGGATGCTGCTGAATGCCATTGTGGACGATGATGTGTCCCATGCACAAACCGCCTTGAATGATGTGGTGATTTATAAAGGGCATCGGCTTCAGACCATCGACTTCAACATTTACTGCGATGCAATCCTGGTAAACCATTGCTCCGGAGACGGTGTAATTATCTCCACCCCCACAGGGTCTACCGCATATTCACTTTCCGCCGGGGGACCGATCCTGGACGCACACATTGAAGGAATTGTGGTCAGCATGATTTGCGCCCACAGCCTGCACCAGCCATCCATGGTTTTTGCGGCTGACCGGTGTATCCGCATCGAAGTAAACGCCAAAGGTCGAAATGAGATCTTTATCAGCACAGACGGGGAAGAGGAGAGCCTTCTGCGGGACGGTGGTCATGTGGAAGTGGAGCTTTCCCGCCAAAGTATTCGTCTGGTCACCTTTAGCCTGGCTGATCAGTTTGACGCTATCGACAGAAAATTACGAGGGAGGTAACGCCGGTGAAAGGTGAACGCCATAACAAAATTCTTGAATTGATCCAGCAGCACGCAATCGACCGGCAGGAAGATCTGCTGCGCTATTTGAAGGACGCCGGCTTCCAGGTCACCCAGGCCACAGTATCCCGGGATATACGGGAGCTGCATCTGGTCAAGGTGGCCGCAGGGGGCGGGCAGTACCGCTATGTATCCGCAGCCGCAGCCGGCAGCCAGCAGGTACATTCGCCGGGCCGGTTCGAAATGATTTTTCGGGAGTCTGTACTCAAAATTGACTATGCAGGTCACACCGTTCTGGTCAAATGCTTTTCCGGCATGGCCAACGCTGCCTGTGAACTGTTCGACTCCATGAAATGGGAGGAAGAGGTCGTTGGCACTCTTTCCGGCGACGACACCTTCCTGATCCTGATGCGCACCGAGGCAGACGCCCAGCATCTGTGCCAGATCCTGAGCCAGTATGTGGCCAAGCGCTGAGTGGAATGCAATCACAGGAAGGGATTGATCGGGTTCCATGTTAACCTCATTACGAATTGAAAATGTTGCAGTAATTGAAAAGGTTCAGGTACAGTTTACCGCCGGACTGAATGTTCTGACCGGTGAAACCGGCGCAGGTAAGTCGATTCTGATCGACTCCATCAGCGCTATTCTGGGCAACCGGATCAGTCGTGATCTGGTGCGCACCGGTGCACCGAAAGCCTGCATCTGGGCCACCTTTGACCAGCTGCCCAAACAGGTGAAGATGCAGCTGGAACAGGCCGGCTACGACGCAGGTGAAGAACTGCTGATCTATCGTGAGATCACCGCGGAAGGAAAAAGCCATTGCCGCATCAACGGCATGCCCGCCACCGTGTCAGTCCTGCGGGATATCACCGCCGGTCTGATCAATATTCACGGCCAGCACGACAGCCAGGGACTGACTGACCCTTCAAAGCATCTGGGGATTCTGGATGCCTTCGCTCAGAATCAAAACGAATTCAACGCTTACCGCAAGGTGTATAAGGAACTTATTGCGGTGAAACGGCAGGCTGATGCACTGCAGTTGGACGAGGCTGAAAAACAGCGAAAGATGGAGCTTTTGCGTTTTCAGTTGAATGAAATCGAAGATGCTGCTTTGCAAATTGGCGAAGAAGAACGGCTGATTGCCCGCCGTCAGATTGTTTCCCACGCACAAACCATTCTGGAGCAGATTGCTTCGGCTCACAGTGCGCTTTCCGGCGGAGATGAGTTTTCCGGCGCTGCCGACCTGCTGGGCGGCGCAAATGGTTCGTTGGAGCAGGCTGCCGTTCTGGATGAGTCTCTGCAGCCTCTGCAGGAACGACTGGCGGATTTGTATTACAATGCCCGGGAGCTTGCTGTGGATCTGGCCTCCCGGCTGGATGATTACGGTTTTGATCCAGCCGAACTGGATCAGCTGGAACAGCGGCTGGATACCATCTACCGGCTGAAAAACAAATATGGGGCCGACTCGGTGGAGGAACTTCTGCACATGGCAGAGAAATCCCGCGAGGAACTGGAACATATTGAGCGTGCAGATGAGACGCTGGAGCAGCTGAATCAGCAAAAGCAGGCATTGTACAAGGAAGCAAAACTTCTGGCGGAAAAGCTCACCCAAACCCGTCTGAACGCCTTTGAACGGATGGAACAGCAGATCGTGGAAGCATGTACCTTCCTGAACATGCCCGGCACCCGGTTTGTGCTGCAGCACAGCCGCGGTCCTCTGGCAGGTTCCGGTCAGGATACCGTAGAATTCTATATTTCCACCAACCTGGGTGAAGCGCCGAAGCCTCTGGCGAAGATTGCGTCCGGCGGCGAGCTTTCCCGCATCATGCTGGCACTGAAAAGCGCGCTGGCGGAAAAGGATGCCATTCCCACTGTTATTTATGATGAGATTGACACTGGCGTTTCCGGTCTTGCTGCTGGACGAATCGGTGAAAAGCTTCGCCAGACCTCCAAGGGTCGGCAGGTGCTCTGTATCACCCACACCGCTCAGATCGCCGCTCTGGCCACCAGCCATCTGCTGATTCAGAAAAATGTGGAAGGGCAGCGCACCTTCACGCAGATCCATCCTCTGGACCAGGCAGGCCGCGTGCAGGAGTTGGCACGCATTATTTCCGGCGACCACATCACCGATCTGAGCCTGGCCAATGCCCGGGAGATGCTGTCGCTCTAACTCTTGACAACGCAAATGCTTTGCGCTATACTGCTAAATATCAAATGCAACGACGGGAACGAGTAATTGCTCCGTTTGCGGCATAGAGAAGCCCTGGTTGGTGAAAAGGGCAGCGCGGCAAGCAATGAATACCTCCCTGAGCAGCAGGCTGAACGCTCTGTGGCAATTAGGCTGTGCCGTGTGCGCCCGTTACCGCGCAGGAGTGTATATTTCGCACTCCGCAAGGCCCGTTTTCGTGAGGAGCGGGCGAACAGAGGTGGTACCGCGATTCTTTTCGCCCTCTGCCAAATTTAAATTTGGCAGAGGGCTTTTTCTATGCCTTTTGCCGCAAAGACACAGGAGGAAACACAATGACTTTGTACGACGAACTGGTTGCCCGCGGCCTGGTTGCCCAGGTAACCGACGAGGAAGAGATCAAAGACCTGATCAACAATGGTAAGGCTACCTTCTACATCGGCTTTGACCCCACTGCCGACTCTCTGCATGTGGGCCATTTCATGGCTTTGAACTTGATGCGCCGGATGCAGCGTGCAGGCAACCGCCCCATCGCCCTGATCGGCGGTGGCACTGCCATGGTGGGTGACCCTTCCGGCCGCACCGATATGCGCAGTATGATGACCACCGAAACCATCCAGCACAACTGCGAATGCTTTAAAAAGCAGATGAGCAAATTCATCGACTTCTCGGACGGTAAGGCTCTGATGCTGAACAACGCCGACTGGCTGATGAAACTGAACTACATTGAACTGCTGCGGGAAGTGGGCCCCTGCTTCTCGGTCAACAACATGCTGCGGGCAGAATGCTACAAGCAGCGCATGGAGAAGGGTCTGTCCTTCCTGGAATTCAACTACATGATCATGCAGTCTTACGACTTCTATCACATGTTCCAGGAGCTGGGCTGCAATCTGCAGTGCGGTGGCGATGACCAGTGGTCCAACATGCTGGGCGGTACCGAGCTGATTCGTCGCAAGCTGGGTAAGGATGCCTACGCCATGACCATCACTCTGCTGCTCACTTCGGAGGGCAAGAAGATGGGTAAGACTCAGAAGGGGGCCGTGTGGCTGGACCCCGAAAAGACCAGTCCCTACGAGTTCTACCAGTACTGGCGCAATGTGGATGACGCCGATGTGCTCAAGTGCCTGCGTATGCTCACCGATGTTCCTCTGGAAGAGATCGACGCAATGGCCGATTGGGAAGGCAGCCAGCTGAACAAGGCGAAGGAGCTGCTGGCCTTTGAGCTGACCAAACTGGTTCACAGCGAAGAGGAAGCCACCAAGGCGCAGGAGACCGCTCGCGGTCTGTTCAGCGGTGCAGCTGATATGGCCAATATGCCCAGCACCACTCTGACCGCCGATCAGCTGCAGGACGGCCGCATCGGTATCCTGGACCTGATGATGGCCGCTAAGCTGGTTCCCAGCAAGCGTGAAGCCCGTCAGCTGATCCAGCAGGGCGGTATTCTGCTGGACGGTGAGAAGGTTTCCGATCCCACTCTGCCTGTCACTGCCGAGCAGCTGGCAAACGGTGTTGTAATCAAGAAGGGCAAGAAGACCTACCACAAGGTTCAGCTGTAAGCGACTGTCTCGGGAACATAAATCCTCAGCAAACGCATTAAAGCGGCGCATGGCTCTATGCAAGGCCATGCGCCGCTTTTCTATATGCAATAAAGGACGGGGCTTTTACCCCGTCCTTTTTTCCGTTTACAAATTTCCGATTCTGGAAAGCTTTGCGTATTCGCCATTTTGTGCAATCAGTTCATCGTGCGTGCCCTGTTCCGAAATTCCTCGATCGGACAAGACATAGATCCGGTCAGCATTGCGGATCGTAGACAACCGATGTGCAATAACAATCGATATGCGGTTCCGTTTCAACCGCTCAATGGATGCCTGGATAATTTCTTCGCTCTCGTAATCCAGTGCACTGGTGGCTTCGTCCAGAATCAGAATCTTGGGATTTTTCAAAAAGATCCGCGCAATACTAATCCGCTGACGCTGCCCGCCGGAAAGCATAATTCCTCTTGTGCCGACGATGCTGTCATACCCATGCTCCAGCGAAAGGATGAAGTCGTGAATATTCGCCAGTTTGGCAGCCTCCACAATCTCTTCATCCGTGGCATCCTGACGCCCATAGCGGATATTCTCCCGAATTGTCCCGTTGAAAATATATACTTCCTGCTGGACGATACCAATGTGTTTTCGCAAATCTCTCAACACCAGGTCACGGATATCGACACCATCGATCCGGATCTGTCCCGCACAGACATCATAGAAACGGGCAACTAGGGAAGCGATGGTCGTTTTTCCAATGCCGGATGCCCCAGCGAAGGCCACGGTCTGGCCGCTCTGAATTCGGAAGGAGACATTTTCCAGCACATTATCCTGCGAGTCTTCATAATGGAACGAGACCTTATCGAAAACAATTTCTCCGGTCGGATCAGGCAGGGGGACTGCATCTTCTTTTTGCTGCACCGCCGGACAGATTTCCATCATATCCATAAAACGGATAAAGCTTGCTTTGCCTTCCTCAAACAGCTGCATAAAGTTCAGCATGGTACGGATGGGTTCTGCAAGGCTTCCGGCATACAGCAGGAAGGTTACCAGAACTGCTGCGTTCAGGCTTCCCCGTGCAATGAACAGAGAACCGAAAATCACCACCATCATGGAAAGGAATTGCGGATACGCGTCCACTGTTTCATAAAAACAGGCTTCCAGCTTGTAGAAGATGCACTTACTCTTGGTATAACGTGCGTTCTGCTGCTGGAAACGCTTTGCATGCTCAGCCTCTTTTCCAAAGGCTTTCACCGTGCGTATGCCTGCAAAAGTATCCTCTGCATATTCGTTCAGCTCAGAAAGGTGATGCTTGTTTTGAAGCAGACAGCGTTCCATTCTTTTATCCGTATAATAAGCAGCGATGGCCAGAAATGGTAATGCCAGAAAAACGATCAGCGTCAGGGGCACATGAATGCTGAGCATGATGATGAATGCCCCAACAAATTTGATCAGCGTCATCAGCAGATCTTCCGGCGCATGATGGAAGAGCTCGGTCATGTTGGTCAGATCGTTGGAAAGAACAGTCATCAGCTTTCCCGTACTGTTTCTTGCATGGAAATCAAACGACAGGGATTCATAGTGGCGAAACAGCTCGGTGCGCATGGTTTCCTCCATCTTCGCACCCATGGAATGACCAAAGTATGCATACGTGATGTTGCTGATCACCTTTACCACAGTCAATACCACCAACAAACAGGCAGCGCTGATAAGCTTACTTTTGGTGGTACTGTCCCACCGGGTAAGGACCTCACCGGTCAGATAACCGGAAACCAGCGGAAACAGCAGAACTCTGCAAGCGCTGAGTGCTGCAAAAAACATATCCATGAGAAATATGTTCCGGTGCGGCTTGTAATAGGATAAAAACTTTCGGGCACGTTGTTTTGTAAACTGAGACTTCATTATGTCCTTCAAAATGATTCCGGAGGGCTTATTGGAAAATGACCCTCCGTGTGGTAGATTTCATCATTTTCTTGGTTGCTTTCATTTGAATAAACTCCTTGTATTATAGAGTAGTAGTTATTAAAGCCTCTCTCCAAGGGCTATGCTACACTGTAAGGGATGCTGTGGATTGGTGATCATCTCCTACCACAAGATGGCTCAAGAAAGGTTCCAACCACAGCCCCTTACACTTTTGTTGATCAGTTAAATACCGCCAGACGGTTGATGTGGAACAAGGATACAAAAGTAAGGCGCACTGTGGATGCAGCATCACAATTCTAACCGCTCTGAGGGAGAAGTCTTAGCGGATGTGTTTACCATTCCCAACAATCTGGACGGGTTCCGCTTTCTACTGCGACGAATCCGGGATTGCACCCATGCACAGGACAAAATAAAAGTAGGGCTTGAGGCTACCGGACATTACAGCTACAATCTGCTCGGGTTCCTTCTTGACAACGGTCTACCCACCTATGTCTTGAATCCCTTGCGCACAAACCTTTACCGAAAAAGCCTCAGTCTCAGAAAGACCAAAACCGACCGGGTGGATGCACGAACGATTGCTGCTATGCTGTTATCCGATGCGGGCCTCAAACCCTACACGAATACAGCATACCACAACGAGGAGCTGAGGTCACTGACCAGATACCGTTTTGACAAGGTGAAGGAGCGTGCCAAGCTGAAAAGTTCTATCGCTCGACTGGTCTGCATCCTGTTTCCAGAGTTGGAAAAGCTCGTCCCTTCTCTGCATATTGCTTCCGTCTACGCCCTGCTGGAGGAATTCCCCGGCCGCTTATCTTGCCAAGAAACGCGCAGAGGGCAAACACTACAATGTCGCACTTTCTCATGCCGCCAAAAAGCTAGTACGCCTCATATTTGCTATGGAGAAATCCAGGCAGCCATATTGCTCAGCATCTTAACTGCAACCACTTGAATAGCCGGCAGGGGTCTGACAAGACCTCAGCTTTGCTATACCTTTTTTGAACCATCTCTTTTCACCACCACCATTAAAAAAACTCCCGTACAGCGGTATTCCACTGTATGGGAGTTCCTGGTTATGCAGGAAGTGCCAGAAATTCCGGGTCCACATTCTCCTGAAGCATCGAGGTGATATAGCTGAGCGAAAAGCCCGGGAAGTTACCGCGTACGCCGTGGGCTGCGGCAAGCTCATCGGTGTAATCCCTGAGCAGATACATTCGGATATTGGCATAATGCGCATCGTAGTGGTTGACCGTTGGATAGAACAAAGGGTCCTGAATCACCGTGCTGACAGTGCCATCCGGCTGAGTAGTTTTTTCCACCGTAAACGTAAGGATCATGCCCACCATCGTGTCAGCTGTGGACTGTGCATTCAAAAAATTCCCCAGGGAATAGGCCACAAAGGCCTGTCGTCCATCCGCTGCAGTGAGCCACTGTGCCGTCTGCACCACATGGGGATGGGTACCGATAATTACATCCGCGCCCCAATCTGCCATTTTCTGCGCCAGATCCTTCTGTGCCTGTGTGACTGAGTGACTGCCCTCAACACCCCAGTGTACGCTTACCACCACCAGATCCGCTTCACTGCGGGCCTGTTCCAGCAACTGCTGCATCACATCCAGCTCACTGGTGTAAATCACATGGGCGGGTGCATCAGCGGGTGTATTGATTCCATTGGTGTGTTCCGTAAATCCCAGATAGGCGATCTTCACACCATCCACTGTTTGGATCACCGGCGCAGTAGCATCGTCCGTATACAGCCCGGCGGTTGTCACATCCTCCGGCATGGCGGACCAAAAGTCCATTGTTGCCTGCAGGCCCTGCGCGCCTTTGTCATAGGTGTGATTGTTGGACAGATTGAACGCACGAAATCCCAGGTCGTACAGCTGCCGCCCCATATCACCGGGCGTGGAAAAGCAAGGGTAGGTACTGGGCTCCAATGTATCCGTCACCAGTGTTTCCTGGTTGATCCAGTTCACATCAAAATCACTGTAAAAGGACTTCACATTTTCATAGCAATAGGAAAAATCGTAACCGTCCGATCCATTTGCCTGTGCCCGCCGCTTTGCCTGATCATAGATGCCGTTGTGGATCAGATTATCGCCGGTAGCAGAAAAGCGAAGTGTCTGTACCTGCGGTCCGGATGTTGGGGTAGGGGAGGAGAGGGGCGCTTCCTGCTCCTGTTCCAGCCCTGATTGAGCAAATGTGGGCTGTGCCTCTGTGCTATTCCTGAAAAACCACACTGCGCAAAGCAGCAGGCAGCATACAGAAACCAGCATCAGAACTGCAGCAATTGTACGTTTCATAATAACCTCACAGCAGAGAACGCATCAAATCCTTCATGTCGTAAAGGCCATTTTTCTGGTTGGTGAGAAAAACTGCCGCGTTGATCGCACCATTGGCGAAAACTGCGCGAGATCCGGCACTGTGTGAGAGGGTGATCACCTCATCCGGACCACAGAACAGAATTTCGTGGTCGCCTACGATGCTGCCGCCACGAATCGCATGCAGACCCAGCTCATGAGGGTCCCGCTTCTGGCGTACAGAATGGCGGTCATAAACATAGTGATACCGGTTGCCCGTGGCTTTGTTGATCTCATCTGCCAGAAGCAAAGCGGTTCCGCTGGGAGCGTCCACCTTGTTGTGATGGTGCTTTTCAATGATCTCAATGTCGTAATCCATCCCCAGCGCCTGAGCGGCCTTCTGGGCCAGCTCTGCCAGCAGATTGATGCCCATAGACATGTTGGCACTCTTGAAAACCGGGGCTTTTTCTGCTGTCTGCTGAATCAGCTCACTGCATTCTTCATCCAGTCCGGTGGTGCACACCACACAGGCGGTACCGGTGCCCTGGCAATAGCGCAGCATAGATTTCGTGGCCTCAGGGGTAGAGAAGTCGATGATTACATCCGCCTTTACATTCAGCTCCTCCAGGCTGGCTGCCACCGGAATCGGGCCGCTTTGTGCGGAGACATCCACGCCACCCACAATCCGGCAGTCATCCCGCTGGGCAATCAGGTCGCACAGTACCTTTCCCATCCGTCCATTGATACCTTGAATGATAATATCCGTCATTTTTCGTACTCCCTTTTGTAAAAATGCCCGGCGGAAGCGCAGGTGCGGCAAACAGCTTGCGCCGTTGCATCTGCGGCCAGCCGCCGGGCAGAAATTCATCAAGTATAATCAGTTTGTTTTGAATTTGAATCAGAGCAAACCGGTATCCCGCAATGCCTTTTCGATTCGTGCCAGATTTGCTTCACTGGGCTCAACCAGAGGCAACCGGCAATCGCCGGCGTCCCACCCCAGCATATTCATTGCAGCCTTCACGGGAATCGGGTTTACATCGCAGAACAGCGCGCTGCACAATTCGCTGAGCTCCAACTGCATCGCCGCGCTCTCTTTGGTTTTGCCATCGAACCAGAGCTGGCACATCTGGTGCATCTGGGCGGGAGCCACATTGGCCGCCACCGAAATCACACCTTTTCCACCAACCGAGAGCAGAGGAACCACCTGATCGTCGTTGCCGGAATACAGCGGCAGCTCCTCGCCGCACAGCGCCGCAATCCGCACCACCTGAGCAATGTTGCTGCTGGCTTCCTTCAAGCCTCGTATCATGGGATGACGGGAAAGCTCCAACGCGGTTTCCGGTTGAATGTTCACACCGGTACGGGAAGGCACATTATAGATGATGGCAGGCAGATCGGTGGAATCCGCAATGGTGAAAAAGCTCTTCACGAGCCCGGTTTGACTGGTCTTGTTGTAGTAGGGGGTAACCAGCAGCAGTGCGTCCGCGCCCAGCGCAGCAGCTTCTTTGGACATCATCACCGCATGGGCAGTGTTGTTGGACCCGGTTCCGGCAATCACCGGAACACGACCCTGCACTGCTTCCACCACGCAGCGGATGCACTCCAGATGCTCGTCGTCCTCCAGCGTAGCGGATTCACCTGTAGTCCCACACACGACCAGCGCGTCCGTGCCGCTTTCCACCTGAAACTCGGCCATCTTTTTCAATTCCGCAAAATTCACGGAGCCATCGTCGCACATCGGGGTAATCATGGCAACCGCACTTCCGGTGAAAATAAGCTCTTTCATCGCTGTCATCTCCTTTGGTTCAAATCAATTGGTTTAGCTCAATCCAGATAGCCCTTCGCCGCCAGCAGCTCTGCCAGCAGTACGCCGCCGCCGGCAGCGCCCCGCAGGGTGTTATGAGAAAGGCATACGAACTTATAATCGTACTGGGTGTCTTCACGCAGACGGCCGATAGAAACCGCCATACCATTTTCCAGATTCCGGTCCAGCTTGGTTTGCGGGCGGTCATTTTCCTCAAAATAGTGCAGGAACTGCTTGGGTGCACTGGGCAGCTCCAGACGCTGCGCCTCGCCCTGGAAAGCAGCCCACCGCTCCAGAATCTGCTCCTTGGTGGGCTTCTTCTCAAAGCTCATGAACACGGCAGCCATGTGGCCGTCAGAAACAGGGATACGCAGGCACTGGGCAGTGATGGCAGGGGAAGAAGCCTTCACAATGCGGTCACCCTCCACATGGCCCCACAGCTTCAGAGGCTCCTGCTCGCTCTTTTCCTCCTCACCGCCGATGTAGGGGATGCAGTTATCCACCATTTCCGGCCAAGTCTCAAAGGTCTTGCCTGCGCCGGAAATTGCCTGATAGGTGCATACCAGCACATTCTTCAGGCCGAACTCCTCCCGCAGGGGATGAAGCGCGGGAACATAGCTCTGCAGAGAGCAGTTGGACTTCACGGCAATGAAGCCGCGGGTGGTGCCCAGACGGCGGCGCTGTGCCTCGATGATTTGAGCGTGATCTGCGTTGATCTCCGGTACGATCATGGGCACATCGTCGGTAAACCGGTTGGCGCTGTTGTTGGAAATCACCGGACACTCTGCCTTGGCGTACGCCTCTTCCAGAGCCTTGATCTCATCCTTTTTCATGTCTACAGCGCAGAATACAAAGTCCACCTTTTGGGCAACTTCCTCCACGTGGGAAGCATCCATTACAACAAGCTTTGCAGCATTCTGCGGCATCGGAGTCGGCATGGCCCAGCGGGCGCCAACAGCTTCCTCATAGGTCTTGCCCGCAGAACGGGGAGACGCAGCCACGACGACCAGCTCGAACCAAGGATGGTTCTCCAACAAGGAAACAAACCGCTGACCAACCATTCCGGTGGCGCCAACTACACCAACTTGATACTTTTTCATCGCTTACATCATCCTTTCCGTTTCCCTCCCGGCATTTTTAATCTTATGCCGGACCCCTTTGGGGTTATATCCGAACAATACCGCCGGATATAAAAAAAACCGGCTTGAAAACCGGCAACGTATGCAATATAATAAATTAGATTGCATAACACATGCACAGCGGTTCTGTGCTTTGTTCTAACTATAGCATTGCCGGCAGGTAATGTCAATGTAAGGAGAGGCAATATTTCTATGCTGAAAAAAGATTTCTGGTTCGACCTGCCGCAGGAATTGATCGCGCAGGAACCCTGCAGTCCCCGTGATGCCGCCCGGCTGATGTGCCTGGACCGTTCCAACGATCAGATCCAGCACCGTATCTTCCGTGATCTTGTGGATCTGCTGGAGCCCGGCGACCTTCTGGTAGTAAACAATTCCAAGGTTTTGCCGGCCCGTCTGATTGGTCAGAAGGAACACACCGGTGCGGTGTGTGAGCTGCTTCTGCTGCGGCAGGAAAGCAACGACGTCTGGGAGTGCCTGGCGCGCCCCGGTAAGCGGCTCAAGCCCGGTATGCGCATTCTGTTTGGCGACGGCTCCCTGATTGCCACGATTCAGGAAACCAAGGAGGATGGCAACAAGCTGGTTTCCTTCGAGTACAACACCCAGACCCTTTACGAGAAACTGGACGAGTTCGGCAAGATGCCGCTTCCTCCCTATATCACCAAGCAGTTGGAGGATCAGAGCCAGTACCAGACCGTATACGCCAAGGAACTGGGCAGTGCAGCGGCACCCACCGCAGGCCTTCACTTCACCCCGGAACTGATGCAGAAGCTGAAGGAAAAGGGGATCGGCATCACTGAGGTTACCCTGCACGTGGGTCTTGGTACCTTCCGCCCGGTCAAGGAGGACGAGATCGAGGATCATCTGATGCACTCGGAGTGGTACAGCGTGAGCGAAGAGACCGCCCGGCTCATCAATGAGACCAAGGAAGCCGGTCACCGGGTCATCGCCGTCGGCACCACCAGCTGCCGTACTCTGGAATCGGTGGCTGCCAAGTACGGCAAAATCCAGGCCTGCAGCGGCGACACCAGCATCTTCCTGTATCCCGGCTGCAAGTTCCTGTGCCTGGATGGTCTGATTACCAATTTCCATCTGCCGGAAAGCACCCTGATTATGCTGGTCAGTGCCTTCTACGGCTACGAAAAAACCATGGCAGCCTATAAAACTGCTGTGGAACAGCGTTACCGCTTTTTCAGCTTTGGCGATGCCATGCTGATTCTTTGATTGTATAACTTATTCAGAAAGGAGCTCGGTTTATGCCCTATCGCTTGCTGAAAACCGAACACAACGCCCGGCGGGGCGAATTCGAAACCGTTCACGGCACCGTTCAAACCCCTGCATTCATGAACGTTGCCACGGCAGCTGCCATCAAAGGCGGTTTGAGCGCGTTCGATCTGAAAGACATCCACTGCCAGGTCATGCTGTGCAATACCTACCATCTTCATCTGCGCCCCGGCGATAAACTGGTAGCCGAGATGGGTGGCTTGCACAAGTTTACCCGCTGGGATGGTCCGATCCTCACCGACAGCGGCGGATTCCAGGTATTCAGCCTTTCCAAGCTGCGCAAGATCACCGAAGAGGGCGTTACCTTCAACTCCCATCTGGACGGTCACAAGATCTTTATGGGTCCGGAAGAAAGCATGCAGATCCAGGCCAACCTGGGTTCCACCATTGCAATGGCCTTTGATGAATGCGTGGAAAACCCGGCGGAGTACAAATACTCCAAGGCCAGCTGTGATCGCACTGTCCGCTGGCTCAAGCGCTGTAAGGCCGAAATGGAACGCCTGAAGCGGGAAGGCCTGGCAGTCAACCCGGATCAGATGCTGTTCGGCATCAACCAGGGCTGCACCTATGAGGACCTGCGTGTGGAGCATATGAAGCAGATTGCCGAGCTGGATCTGGACGGCTACGCCATTGGTGGCCTGGCCGTAGGCGAACCCGCTGAGGATATGTACCGCATCATCTCTGCGGTAGAGCCTCATATGCCCAAGGATAAAATCCGCTATCTGATGGGCGTCGGCACTCCCGGCAATATCATCGAAGCCGTTTCCCGCGGTGTTGACCTGTTCGACTGCGTCATGCCCAGCCGCAATGCCCGCCACGGTCACCTGAATACCTGGAGCGGCATCATCAACATCAAGAATCTGAAGTATCAGAAGGACGAAGGTCCCATTGATCCGGAATGCGATTGCCCGGTTTGCCGCAACTTCAGCCGCGCTTATCTGCGCCATCTGTTTAAAGCCGACGAGATGCTGGGTATGCGCCTTGGCGTAATGCACAACCTGTATTTCTACAACCGGCTGATGGAACGCATCCGGCAGGCTCTGGACGAAGGCACCTTCCAGGAATTCCACGACCGCTACGTAACCCTGCTGGACACTCGTATCTGACCAAATCTTCCTGTTCACAGGCTTGCATATCCGCTCGTTATCCGCTATAATAAACTTATTCGATTGAATTCGAGAGGAGTTTACAACACATGGCACTGAATCTTTTGAGCACTTCCACCGACGCAATTTCCTTCTATAGCCCGTTCATCATGATCCTGGTCATGGTGCTGTTCATGTGGCTGTTCATTTACCGGCCCCAGAAGAAGCAGCAGCAGAAAGAGACCGAGATGCGCAACTCTCTGGAGATCGGCGATGAGGTTACCACCATTGGCGGTATTGTTGGCCGCGTGGTTGCCATCAAAGAGGACACCTTCGTTCTGGAGACCGGCAGCGACCGCACCAAGATCCGTTTCCGCCGTGCTGCGATCCAGTCCATCGAAAAGCTGAACATGGAAGCTACTCAGACTTCCTCCAAGTAAGCACGCATATAAAAGCACCCTCTGCATAGAAATAGTGCAGGGGGTGTTTTTTCTATGCAAAAACGAACGTCTGCCGAATATGCAGGGAAGCAACTGCTATTTTCTATCCTTTTTTCCGCTGGGGCCGGAGCCTCGGTATGCGCTGCAGTACTCTGTCTTTTGGCAAAACTAATCGTTGCCACACAACCATCTGCCTGGTGGACAATTCCCATATCCGCCATTGCAGTCATGGCAGGCTGCTTTGTGAGCGGATACATCCTGGCCCGGCGGATGGGGCAGAACGGTCTGTTTTGCGGTCTGTGCTGTGGATTGTTCTTCTTTTTGATCTTCCTGCTTGCTGCAATGCTGAGCGGAAGCCACGAGTATACTGCTTTTGCCGCAATCAAATGCGTGTGCTACAGCCTTGCAGGCGCTTTGGGTGGATACATCGGTCTGCTTTCCAGCGAGCGATCGAAGCGGAAAGCACATACATCACGTCAATAAAAAGAACCAGGGCGTTTGCCCTGGTTCTTTTTATTCGATCAACTGAATAGAATTGTAGCAAAAGAAACTGCAAAGAGGGACAGGCTTATGTGGACGTATCGAAATGAACCGGCATCCATCCATTCCGTGGCGCAGGAGTCACGCGTTACTTTCAACAAAAATTCATCTATGCATACTTCCGCGAAAGTTCCTTTCTCGGAAAAAACGTTCCAATCAGCTGCTCACAGTCCGGTAACCACTATCGGAAAAGCTTCGTTTGCTCAACGTGTTATTCGGTCCAAAAAGCAATTTGATATATTTACACTGGGAGGCGCATTGCTTTACCTGACTGGTATGCTTCTGGGGGCGCTCTGGCAGCCTGGGACAGACAGCTGGCTGTGGAAATATGCCCAGCATTATGTGGACCTGCAAATCGACCGGCACATGGAGCATCAGCTCGCTCAGATCTTTTGCGCGCAGTTTCTCGCGCTGCTTACCCAGCTGATACTGGCCGCTTTGGCCGGCTTCTGTGTTTTTGGCGTTGCGTTGCTCCCCGCACTCATTTTGTTAAAGGGAATCGGCACCGGTTTTTTCACCGCTTGCCTGTATCTGGAATATGGCCTCGCACAGGGAGCCGGCATTGAGTTTCTTCTTTTCTTTTTTCCTCAGCTTTTAGGGCTGTTTCTTCTGCTCAGCCAAAGTACCGCCGCGTGGCGCCTTTCCCGTGAGCTACTGGCCGTGTGTATACACAACCGAGGTACTCGACCCTTAACAGAAAGCAAACGCGTTTTAAGCAGGCTGCTGCTTTGCTGCTGTACAGCATTGCTGCCTGCCATTCTTTCCTGCGTATGTTCCTTTCTTTTTGCCGGTTTATTCCTGGCCTGACGGATCATCCTCCAGCTCCCCGAATAAATCCGGAACCTCCGGTACTTCTGACTCTTCCTTCGGCTCTTCCTGTGGCATGGGTACATCCTTCTTCTGGGTAAATTCTACACGAGAAAGGGGAGTCGAGCTGGCGGCCGTACGGAGCTTTTCCGTGTTGATGTGCGTATAAATCTCTGTGGTGGAAACATGCTCATGCCCCAGAATTTCCTTCAGCTCCAACATATCCACATTACCATGCCGGTACATCAGCGTTGCCGCGGTATGCCGCAGCTTATGCGGCGAATAGCCCTTGCCGGAAAGTCCAGCCAACTTCAGGCAGCGCTCCACAATCTGCTCCACACGCCGCGCGCCGATGCGTTTTCCGGTTCTTCGGGATACAAAAAGAGCCTCTTTATCCTGCAGATTCATCAGCTTTGCCCGGGCGGCGCAATACCTCTCCAGTGCGTGGATGCATGCTTGATTCAAATACACCAAGCGTTCTTTGTTGCCTTTGCCGACGATTCGAATTGTGTCTTCTTGAAAATCGCTCATGTTGATGCCCACCAGCTCAACCAGACGCATGCCGCAATTAAGGAAAAGCGTGATGATGCAGTAATCCCGCTCATAAAAGTTGCTTTGTATATTTTTTAACAATTCCATGCTTTCTTCCAACGACAGATACTTCGGCAACGCACGCTTCGTCGTGGGTACCGATACATCCTTCGCTGGATCATTACTGAGCCGGTTAGCCTTGACCGTAAGGAACCGGTACAGGCTCTTCACAGCGCTAAGCTTGCGTGCACGGGCTGCCGGTTCGTTGAGCCGCTCATTTTTCAGAAAATACAGGTATTCATAGATATCACTGGTGGTAATAGAGCCGATGAACTCCAAATCCAGGCCGGAGATATCGATTTCATCAAAATCCGTATCCGGAGCCAAACCGCGATAACGCATCATAAAACGGAAAAAGGTGCGAAGATCAATGTAGTAGCCATTGACCGTGCGCGGCGAGCGATTCAGAATCGCGCCGAGATAATTCAAGAAGTCCCGAACATCCCGCGGGATATCATCATACGGCGCATGACGATTCGGATGAAGCGGATTGATGTAGGTACTCATAAGATAATCACATCCCAAAATAAACTGACCATATTATTATAACAGAAACATTTGAATTTGTTTTTTGTAAAAACAATGATTTTGCATCAAATCAGTCCAACAGATTGTCCAGGCTGATCAGAGCGCCGTCGGCCCAGAAAAAGCTATATCGGAAGAAGCATGCCCTTTTTCGCTCCCCTCTATTTCGCTAAATTTGCATTTAGCGAAATACTATATGGAACAAAATAGAAGGGCCCCTGCCCCATACCTCCTTTTTATTCCTCACTTAATCCCGAGGTTTTGCCCTTTCACATTTCTCATCTGATTTTTTATTGCAGCGGCGCTGGTACCACAACTTCTGCATTCCAGCGCCGCTGAGCTTTTTTGTTATTACTTAATGGCCTGAATGGCATCTCGAATATACGAAACACCGATCAGTTCCATATCCGAAAATTCGCTGAGTTCCAGCTGCTTCAAGCTATGCTTCGGCACAATGGCTTTCGTGAAGCCGATTCTCTGCGCTTCCCGCAGCCGGTTTTCCAAAAACGTCACGTTACGGATTTCACCAGCCAGGCCAACCTCACCAATGGCAATGGTCTTGTCCCCAATGGGCTTATCCATCAACGCCGAAGCCATCGCCAGACAAACCGCCAGATCGCAAGCCGTCTCGTTCAAATCCAAGCCGCCCACAATATTAATGTAAACGTCCAGATTTGCAAAGAAGTAGCCTGCCCGCTTTTCCAGCACTGCAAGCAACAGATTGGTTCGATTGAAGTCAAACCCGCTGGCAGCACGACGCGGCGTACCAAAGCCGCTCTTCGTCACAAGGGCCTGTACCTCACTCAGAATGGGTCTGGTACCTTCCATGGTACAGGCAACACAGTTTCCGCTGATTCCAAGCGGACGGCCATCTAGAAGCAACTGAGAGGGGTTCTCGATCTCAGTCAGGCCGGTTCCTGTCATATCGAACATACCGATCTCATTGGTAGAGCCATAGCGGTTTTTTACACCACGCAGGATTCGATACGGAAGGGTCTTATCCCCTTCAAAATACAGCACTGTATCCACGATGTGTTCCATGACCTTGGGGCCCGCAATTGCGCCATCCTTGTTTACGTGACCCACAATGAAGGTCGGGATCTCACAGCTCTTTGCCACAGCCAGCAATCTGGCGGAGCATTCCTTCACCTGTGAAACACTGCCTGCGGACGAAGAAACATCCGAGCAGTGCATCGTTTGGATGGAGTCAATCACCACCAGGTCGGGACGCATCTGTTCGATTAAACCGCAAATCTCATCAATCTCCGTCTCTGCCACCAGACTGATATTTTCCTGGGCAACCCGCAGCCGATTGGCACGCAGCTTGATCTGACGGGTAGATTCCTCACCGGTCACATACAAAACATGATGGCTGCCGGAAATTGCCCCGCACAGCTGCAGAAGCAGTGTGGATTTACCTGCGCCAGGCTCACCACCCAACAGAACCACACTACCCAGGACAATACCGCCCCCCAGAACACGATCCAATTCGTGAATTCCGGTTACAATACGGCTTTTTTCCTCATCGGTGCTGATATCTGCCAGGCGTTCTGCTCTTAGTGAGGTTTGCCCCTGTACACGGCCAGTTGCCACGCTTGCGCTGCGCTTGGCTGCTGTGGCTTTGCTTTCTACCATGACCACATCCTCGGTCATGGTATTCCACTCGCCGCAGGATGGGCAGCGCCCCATCCAACGGGGACTGGTTTCCCCGCAGTTGGAGCACACATAAATGGATTTTAATTTGCCATCCTTCATTCGCTACTGTTTCCTCTCTGCTTAATATCCGAATACGCCTTCCAGGGATTCATCCTGATCAATCCAATCCTGCACTTCGATCACCCGATATTCGTCCTTGCTGTCGCGGATATAGACCCGTTCGATACCTGCGTTGATGATCATACGCTTGCACATGGAGCAGCTGTTGGCGTTCTGCACATAATCCTTGGTAGCCATATCGATGCCCACCAGATACAGCTGACTGCCCAGCATCTTATCACGGGGCGCACTGATGATCGCATTCGCTTCTGCGTGCACACTGCGGCAGATTTCGTACCGCTCTCCGCGAGGAATCTGCAGCTTCTGGCGGATACACACATTCAGATCTGTGCAGTTCTTTCTTCCACGGGGAGCTCCCACATAACCGGTGGAAATCACTTCGTCGTTTTTCACGATCACTGCACCGTAATTCCGGCGCAGGCATGTCCCTCGCTGCAGAACAATCTCTGCAAGATCCAAGTAGTAATTGATTTTATCGCGGCGCTCCATTAGCAACCCCTCCCCGATCTATATTGTTTCATTGTTTAGTGGTATTATAGCATAGCTGACCACCAGTTTAAAGACAACAAAAAATCCCGGCTGCAACTGCAACCGGGATCTCCTGGAGGTGCTGACCAGATTTGAACTGGTGAATGAAGGTTTTGCAGACCTTTGCCTTACCACTTGGCCACAGCACCAAAAAAATGGAGCGGCTTACGAGGCTCGAACTCGCTACCTCCACCTTGGCAAGGTGGCGCTCTACCAGATGAGCTAAAGCCGCTTATAAATGGTGCCTCCGATCGGAATCGAACCAATGACACGGGGATTTTCAGTCCCCTGCTCTACCAACTGAGCTACAGAGGCAAAATTGGCGACCCGGATGGGGCTCGAACCCACGACCTCTAGCGTGACAGGCTAGCGTTCTAACCAACTGAACTACCGGGCCACATGGTGGAAGTTACAGGGCTCGAACCTGTGACCCTCTGCTTGTAAGGCAGATGCTCTCCCAGCTGAGCTAAACTTCCACGTTGGAGCGGCTTACGAGGCTCGAACTCGCTACCTCCACCTTGGCAAGGTGGCGCTCTACCAGATGAGCTAAAGCCGCTTAACGATGTGGTTTTTGTGCCGCTGTCTCTCAGCGACGTTGTTTATTTTACCGCAGATTCTTCCTTTTGTCAACAGGTTTTTGAAAAAATTTTTCTCTTTTTTATTTTGCCCCGCCGGGCCTGTTTCAAGCAGCCTCGACGGGGCATTCTGCAATGTAAAAAGCTGTTTAATCAGTTATTAATCCAGGCTTTTCAAAAGCTTGTTTACATCCACATGATACTTCTTATCGCAGAACTGACAGTTCACTTCCACCACAGGTTCCTCTGCCGCCAGCTTTTCCAGCTCGGCACGGCCCATACTGATCAGTGCACGCTCCACACGCTGCTCAGTGCAGTCACAGCAGTATTCCACGTCATACTCATCCAAGACCTGCGGATCAAATCCCTGCATGACCATTTCCATGATCTCCTGCATAGTCTTTCCCTGCTGCAGCAAAGTGGTCACGCTGGGAACATTGGCAATATTCTTTTCCAGCATGGTGATCTCTTCCTCAGTGGCACCAGGCAGCAGCTGAAGCAGATAACCACCAGCACAGGAAATGGTCAGATCGGGCGCCACCAGAACGCCCAGCGCGCATACCGTGGGGATCTGCTCACTGGTCGCATAATAGCTGGTGATATCCTCGGCAATTTCGCCGGATACCAGAGGAATCTGACCCACATAGGGCTCTTTCAGCCCCAGGTCACGCACAATGCTCAGGGTACCATCCCGGCCCACAGCGCCGCCCACGTTCAGCTTTCCGTCCGGGCGCAGAGGGATTTCCACCACGGGATGCTCCACATAACCTTTTACGCAGCCCATACCATCCGCCACAGCCAGAACAGTACCCGCCGGGCCACCGCCATTTACTCGCAGAGTAATAGAGTCTTTGCTGTTTTTCAGCATGATGCCCATAATGGATGCTGCAGTCAGTAAACGGCCCAGAGCTGCACTGGTCACCGCGCTGGTTTTGTGAATCTGTTCCATAGTGCGGACAAGATTTGTAGAATCAACCCCGCAGAAAATCACGCCGCCATTTTCCGAAATGCCGCGAATCATATTTCCCATAATTATCGTTTCTCCATCTGTGTATATTCTTTAATTGCCGTGATGATATAGCGCTGGCTTTCCTCTGTAAGGGGAGCAAACGTTTCTCCATCACATACTGTTTCCATACGGAAACCATAGCGCTTGAGAACCTCTTCCACATATTCCAGCGGATAGGTATACTCCTTAAAATGCTCCTCAAAGCGCTCATCGGTATCCAGATAATGAATGCCGATCCGGATATCCACCGTCTGCTCCGTTTCGTCGTAATGGTTTTCCCAGCGGCAGGTGGCATCCGGGCCCTCCAGGTCGAATACATTGTCTGCCAGCACTTCCCTGTGCTTATACGGTGTATTTAGGTCAAACAAAAACACACCGTCCTTTTCCATGAAAAAAGCAGCCTTTTCGATAGCCTTTTCAAAATTCTCTCTGGGGCCAATGTGATTGTAGGTATCAAAGGTGGAAATAGCTGCCCGAATGGTTCCGTATAGATCCAGATTCAGAATATCCTGCCGCAAAAGAAGCAGCCTCTCTGAAATCTCCAGCTCATCGGCTTTTTCCCGTAAGACAGCCAGCATCTCCTCCGACTGGTCCACACCGATCATATCATAACCCGCCTGGGTAAGCATCAGCGTCAGTTCGCCGGTACCGCAGCCCAGATCGACTACAATCCCATCCTGGATGCCATTCTTCTCCAGCTGGCTTTTCACGTACAGGTACAGCGCATCATAATCCGCCGCACCATTCAGCTCGTCATAGAAGTAGGCAAACTCATTATACGCCATCTACTGCTTCCCCCTGCTGAAGGCATTGCTCGAACAGAGCCTGCAGCTCCGGAATGCCAGTTCCCTTCTCACTGCTGGTCAGGATAACAGCACTGCAACCATAACCTTCACAAAGCTCTGCAAAACGCTGCTTTGTGGGCTCGATCTCGCTTTTCTTCAGTTTATCCGCCTTGGTCAGCGCTACTACAAAAGGAATCTGCCGGTATTGCAGATATTCGAGCATCTGCAGATCATCCGCCGAAGGCATATGGCGGCTGTCCAGCAGTTGTACCAGCAGCATCCGGTTACGGTCTGCATCGAAATAACTGTTGATCAGTTCATCCCAGCGGCGTCGGTCCGCATTGGATACCTTGGCGTAGCCGTATCCGGGCAGGTCCACAAAATAGGCAGTATCCACCGTATAAAAATTGATGGTAGCTGTTTTGCCTGGTGTAGCACTTACTCTCGCCAGATTCTTCCGGTTGCACAGCTTGTTGATCAGGCTGGACTTGCCCACATTGGACCGGCCGGAAAACACAAACTCCGGTCGGTCGCTGTCCGGAAGCTGGCTGGACAGACCGTAGGACGCCTGAAAGTCCGCCTTATTATAATTCAGCATTTGCACATTCTCTCCTTACTGCTGTACCACATTTTCCAGCGGGCCGCTGTGCTCACCGGCCGCAACGGGAGCAGCAGCCTTCTTGGAACGGCTCTTTTTCTCCGCAGCCTTAGGCCACACCAGAGCAGCCTTCAAAACCTGACCCAGATCGCTCATGGGCAGGAACTCCACTGCTTTCTTTACTTCCTCATCCACTTCGTACAGATCGCTCACATTATCTTTGGGAATCAGAACCGTCTTGATTCCTTCCCGGTACGCGGCCATGCTCTTTTCTTTCAGACCACCGATGGGCAACACATTACCATGAAGAGTGATCTCTCCGGTCATCGCCACATCCGCCCGCACTGGCATTCCGGACAGGCAGGATACCAGCGCAGTGGTAAGAGTGACACCAGCGGAGGGGCCATCCTTGGGAACCGCACCTTCCGGCGCGTGAATATGGATATCCGCATTCTTGAGAACCGCCGAATCGATGTGATATTCCGCACCGTGGACCCGCACATAGCTTACCGCCAGCTTGGCACTTTCCTTCATCACATCGCCCAAAGAACCGGTCAGCTCAATTTTTCCGCTTCCGTCCGGAATGACCAGCACCTCAATGGGAAGAATCTCTCCTCCCACACTGGTCCAGGCCAGACCGTTGGCGATGCCCACTGCATTGGTCCGGTTGTAGAAATCCGGCTTTACACGACGGGGGCCCAAAAGCGCCTCCAAATCGGCAGCACCAATAGAGATCTTTTCCGCGTCGCCGCTGGCAAGCTGCCGGGCGCATTTGCGCAGAACCTCTGCGATCCGGCGTTCCAGCCGGCGCACACCTGCCTCGCGGGTATAGCCATCGATCAGACCGTACAAACCGCTGTTGGTAATGGTGACCATACCCTCCATCCCGTTGCTTTTCAACTGCTTAGGCAGCAGATGGCGCTTGGCAATGTTAAACTTTTCTACCCGGGTATAGCTGGGCAGCTCGATCACATCCATACGGTCCAGAAGCGGTGCCGGGATAGTGTCCAAACTATTGGCCGTGGTAATAAACAACACCTGGCTCAGGTCAAAGGGAATATCCAGATAGTGATCGCGGAAGGTCTTGTTCTGCTCCGGGTCCAGAGCCTCCAGCAGAGCTGCGGCAGGATCACCCCGGAAATCACTTGCCAGCTTGTCGATCTCATCCAGCAGCAAAAGCGGGTTCATGCTCTTGGCTGTGTTGATGGCACTGATGATCTTACCGGGCATAGCACCGATATAGGTTCTTCTATGGCCACGGATTTCCGCTTCATCCCGCACGCCGCCCAAGCTCATTCGGGCATATTTGCGTCCGATGCAGGTGGCAATAGAGCGGGCAATGGAGGTCTTGCCCACACCCGGAGGGCCGACCAGACAGATGATCTGTCCTTTCAGCTCCGGATTCAGCTTCCGCACGGCCAGAATCTCCAGAATACGGTCCTTGACCTTTTTCAGACCGTAGTGCTCTTTGTTCAGGATATTTTCCGCCCGACGGATATCCAGATCATCCACCGTGTACTGCCCCCAAGGCAGACCCAGACAGGTATCCAGATAGGTGCGAATCACGGCCGCTTCCTGGCTGTTGCCAGGCATACGGCTCAATCGGTCGATCTCCTTGCCGAGCTTTTCCACTGCTTCCTGCGGCAGCTTCAACGCCTCCATCTGCTGACGATAGCGGTCCGCTTCAAAGCGGGTATCCTCATCTTCGTCCAACTCCTGGGCGATTACCCGCATCTGTTCCCGCAGGTAGTAGTCCCGCTGATTTTTGTCCATCTGGTCATTCACACGCTCGTGGATGTCCTGTTCAATGGCCAAAACCTGGTTCTCCCGCTTGAGCAAATCCACCAGCTTCTGCAGACGGCCCATCAGGGTACCCTCATCCAGAATAGCCTGCTTATCCTGATATTTGAACAACAGATTTGCCGGAACATATTCGCTCAGAAATACCGGATCATTATTAGTAACGATGTTATAGACTACATCTTTGGAAAGGCGGCTGTTCAAGCTGAGATATTCCTCAAACAGGCCCTTCAGACTGCGGACCAGCGCTTCGGCCTCCACGCTTTTTTCCGCCTTTATACCTCGGACCGGTGCAGGCTTGATGGAAGCCACCAGCATCTGGTCATTGCTTTCCACCGCCAGCAGTCGGGCTCGTTCTTTGCCCTCCACCAGTACCTTCACCAGCTCATCGGACACCCGCAGAATCTGCTTAATTTCCGCCACCACACCATGCCGGTACAGGTCGTCCGTGGTAGGATCTTCCGTTTCCATATCGCGCTGGGCGATCAAAAAGATCGGGCTGCTGTTGGCCATGGCCCATTCGATGGCCGCAATGCTCTTGGCCCGGCCCACTTCAAAATGTACAACGTTATTGGGAAACAGCACCAATCCGCGCAGCGCAATGGCGGGAAGGCGTTCCACATTGTGCTCCACTTTAATCTTCACACGCTCAGACATATCCAGGAACCTCCTGCTGTCTCCTAAAAAGGAGACGGATCAATATAGTGTATTTGACTTTATATTATACACAAAAAGTAGAGTTAATTCAAGTGATCCTCTGTGAACAGCCTTGGGATGAATGCATCAAAGGGGCCCTCTGCAAACAGAGAGCCCCTTTTCGGCATTTCTGCCAATCACAGGATCGGCATATTGTTCTTATAACGCTTGCGCACCGCGCCGTATTCCAGCTCCGGCTTACCGCCGTTCACCGTATCCTCGGTGATGGTCACCCGGATAATGGTGGGATCGCTGGGAATCTCGTACATGATGGGAATCAGCATATTCTCCATCACACTGCGCAGACCACGCGCACCGCTCTTGCGCTCAATGGTCTTGCGGGCCACCATGCGCAGAGCCTCATCGGTGAAGTCCAGATCCACGTTGTCCATCTTGAACAGCGCCTGGTACTGCTTCACGATGCTGTTCTTGGGCTCCTTCAGCACACGGACCAAAGCGTCTTCATCCAGTGCTTCCAGAACCGTAATCACAGGGATACGGCCGATCAGCTCGGGAATCAAACCGAACTTGACCAGATCATGAGGCTCTACCTTGCGCAGCAGGGCCTCCCGCTCCTTCTCCTCACTGCTCTTCAGCTGACCGCCAAAGCCCAGAACAGAAGTCTCTGTACGACGCTGGATGTACTTTTCCAGACCATCAAAAGCACCACCGCAGATGAACAGGATGTTCTTGGTATTAATCTGAATAAACTCCTGCTGAGGATGCTTGCGTCCACCCTGGGGAGGAACATTGCTCACAGTGCCTTCCAGGATTTTCAGCAGGGCCTGCTGTACGCCCTCGCCGCCCACATCGCGGGTAATGGAGGGATTTTCGCTTTTGCGGGTGATTTTATCGATTTCGTCGATGTAAATGATGCCGATTTCGGCCTTCTGGATATCAAAATCCGCAGCCTGAATCAGCTTCAGGAGAATATTCTCCACGTCCTCGCCCACATAACCGGCTTCGGTCAGAGTGGTAGCATCCGCGATTGCAAACGGAACGCCCAGCATCTTGGCCAGAGTCTGTGCCAGCAGGGTTTTGCCCACACCGGAAGGACCGAGCAGCAGAACATTGCTCTTCTGCAGCTCCACATCCTTATCGTCACCGCTGAGGATGCGTTTGTAATGGTTGTAAACCGAAACTGCCAGCACACGCTTGGCGTCATCCTGGCCAATTACATACTGATCCAGTCCCGCCTTGATCTCGGCAGGGGTCAGAATGTTGATGGATTCCGTGGCAGCCGGACGGCTCGCATTGCTCCGGGGCTTCGCGGACGGCTGCTGCTGACGCGGCGGCTCCGGCACCCCCTCCTCATCCAACAGCGAGTGGCACAAGGTGATGCACTCGTTGCAGATGTTTACGCCGGGACCAATGATCATGCGCTCCACTTCGTCCTGGCTTTTGCCACAGAAGCTGCAGTGGAGTGTTTTTTCCTTATCTTTTCCGGAGTTGATATTTGCCATACAATCAGCTTTCCTTTATCGATGAGTGATCACTGCGTCGATCAGGCCGTAATCCGCAGCCTGCTGCGCAGACAGGAAGTTGTCGCGTTCGGTGTCCGCCACGATGGTCTCATAGGGCTGACCGGTGTACTCGCTGAGCATGCGATTCATGCGTTCACGGGTACGCACCAGATGATCCGCATGGATCTTGATGTCAGTGGTCTGACCCTGCAGGCCACTCATCAGCGGCTGGTGGATCATAATCTCGGCGTTGGGCAGAGCCAGACGCTTGCCCTTGGTGCCGCTGGCCAGCAAAAACGCGCCCATGGAGGCAGCCATGCCCATGCAGATGGTGGAAACATCACACTTGATGTATTTCATCGTGTCATGGATGGCCATACCTGCACTGATGGAGCCACCGGGGCTGTTGATGTACAGGCTGATATCTTTGTCCGGATCCTGGCCTTCCAGATACAACAGCTGAGCCACAACCAGACTGGCGGTGGTGTCGTTCACCTCATCGCACAGCATGATGATGCGGTCGTTCAGCAAACGGGAAAAAATGTCGTAAGAACGCTCTCCTCGAGCGGTTTGTTCAATGACGTAAGGAACCAAACTCATGATTCGTCGCCTCCTGTTGATAAAATTAAGCGCCTGCAAAATGACCGATACGAGCAGTCACATTGCGCGTATCGGTCAAATTGATTCCGCTTATGTAAGAGGAAGAGCTCCGAAGGAATTACTCCTTGGTAACCTTCTCCTCGGTGATCTCAGCCTTCTCCTTGATGAAGTCGATGGCCTTGTTCCCAGCCAGATCCTTCTTCACCTCGTCGGCGTTGACCAGAGACTTCACCTTGTCGATCTCCATCTTGTACTGATCGGCAATGCGCTGCATCTCGTTCTCGTACTCCTCGTCGCTGGCGGTGATGTTCTCAGCAGCAGCAACAGCCTCCAGAGCCAGGCGGATCTTAACCTGCTTCTCAGCCTGCTCCTTGAAGGAAGCACGGAAGCTGTCCATGGTCTGACCCATGTACTGCAGGTACATATCCAGCTTCAGGCCCTGCTGAGCCAGACGGTACTCGAAATCACGAACCATCTCGTCCATGCGGTTCTCGTACATTACCTCGGGGATGTCACCCTCGATGGTGCCGATCACCTGGTCAACCAGATCGTTCTCAACGGCCAGAGCAGCCTGCTTCTCGTTCTGCTCCTCCATGCCCTTACGGATGTTAGCCTTCAGCTCATCCAGGGTATCGAACTCGCTTACGTCCTTGGCGAACTCGTCGTCCAGCAAGGGCAGCTCCTTGGTCTTTACCTCATGCAGCTTGATCTTGAAGACAGCAGCCTTGCCAGCCAGCTCCTTGGCCTGGTACTCCTCGGGGAAGGTCACGTTCACATCGAACTCCTCGCCGGCAGCGTGGCCAACAACCTGCTCCTCGAAACCGGGGATGAAACTGCCGGAGCCCAGAACCAGGCTGTAGTGCTCGGCCTTGCCGCCCTCAAAGGCGACGCCATCCACAAAGCCCTCGAAGTCGATGTCGGCGGTATCGCCGTTCTCGGCCTTGCCGTCACGGGTAACGATGCGGCCGTTGCGGTCCTGCATGCGAGCCAGCTCGGCATCCACATCAGCGTCCTCAACAGTATTGACCTTCTTGGTGGCCTTTAAACCGGTGTACTGACCCAGCTTGATCTCGGGCTTCACAGCCACAACCACCTTCAGCACAACGCCGTCCTCCAGGCTCTGGGAAACAACGTCAGCCTCAGGACGGCCCACAGGCTCGATGCCGGCTTCCTTCACCGCAGCCTCAAAAGCCTCGGGGAACAGATCGTTGATGGCATCGTAGTGGAAGATATCAGCGCCATACATCTTCTCGATCACAGCGCGGGGAGCGTGGCCCTTGCGGAAACCAGGCACATTGTACTTCTTGCCTTCGCGCTTGAACGCCTTGTCAATGGCAGCCTTAAAAGCCTCGGCATCCACCGAAAACTGTAACTCATGCATGCTCTTTTCGAGCTTTTCACTTTTTACGAGATTCATTTTATTTCCTCCATACAAAGAAATTCAATTTATTATACCATGCTGTGCATGGAATTTCCATACTTTCGTTAAATTTTATATGGGCAAAATGCCAGTGCATCCGCTGAAATCAGTCGATATTCGATTCCATCCACCATTCCCTGCACCGCAAAGCGGATTGCATTTCCATGCAGATGGCCGTAAAAACAGCGTTTTACATTGTATTCCTTCAGCAGGTCAATCACCTGCTGAGCATTGGCATTGGGATATACCGGGGGGTAATGCAGGAAGGCAACCCGTTCGGCACCTTCCGGGGCCGCCTCCAGGCTGGCGCGCAGCCGGCCCAGCTCCCGGTTCATCACCTTTTCGTCATGAGGTTCCCCCACATCGAACATCCAGCTGCGAGTACCGCATACGGCCAGGCCCTCGGTCAGAATGGAATTGTTGTGCAGAATGTGCAGGCTGTCAAAGCCTTTTTCCTGCAAAAAACGCTCCATTTTTTTGACCGTCGTCCACCAGTAATCATGGTTGCCTTTCAAAAGCAGCTTCTGTCCGGGCAGTCGCTGCAAAAAGGAAAAATCTGCAACGGTATCCTCCAGCTTCATGGCCCAGCTGGTATCGCCCGCCAGCACAACGGTGTCCTCCGGCCGCACCAGTGTGTTCCAGTGATGCTCCAGTTTTTCCATGTAGCCCTGCCAGCCCGGGAAAATATCCATGGGTTTTTCGCATCCCAGCGAAAGATGCAGATCCCCGATCGTGTAAATTGCCATATATTTCTCCTCATATTCCAGTCGATCCGGCAAACAATAACCTCACAAAGGAGGTTTTGAAAATGGAACACAAAGAACCTGTCATTCGGGGAGTCTGCTGTGATGTGCGCAACTGCGTCCACAACGACGGCTCGTGCTGCTGCACCGCCGATTCGATTCATGTGAACCGTTGCTCCGACGACCCGGGCAAAACCAAATGTGATACCTTTGCGGAGATCTGATTAAAAGCAGTTTCTCCACTCCGGGAAACAGCAGTGCTGCTTCGGCAAATACGCGAAGCGGCACTGCTGCTTTTTTACAGGATTTTTGCGATCTCGCGGATCTGTTCCGGTTCGATCTCCCGATCAAAGCGTTCCGGCTGCCCCTGCAGCGAAGCAAGCGCCTGCGGCGCGGGGACATTTGTATGTGCGGCCAGCTGCCGCATCGCCTCAAACTCATCCTCCGGCACCGGCTGGCCCAAAGCCTTCAGCACATCGCCGGGGAACTTGAAGGGGCTCGCAGTGGACAATACCACCATAGGCGCACCAGAAGAAGTTTCGTTCTTGTATTCCTGCGCCACGCGGAAAGCCACCGCCGTGTGAGGATCGCACAGATACTGATTGCCCTGGAACATGGCGCTGATCTCTTCAGCTGCCTGCTCGTCATCCGTGCAGCCCGCAGAGAAGATTTCCTGAATCTTCTCCAGGCACTGTGCATCCACCTGATAGTGGCCCTGCGTACGCAGCTCTTCCATCCATCCGCTCACCTTTTCGGTGTCCTCACACATATGATACAGCAGGCGCTCCAGGTTGGAGGAGACCAGAATGTCCATGGAGGGCGAGGTGGTCCGATAGAAGGTGCGGCGGGCATCATAATGACCGGTCTTCAGAAACTCAGTAAGCACATTGTTCCGGTTGGACGCGCAGACAAGCCGGCCTACAGGCAGGCCCATCCGCTTGGCATAATAGCCCGCCAGGATATCGCCAAAGTTCCCGGTGGGCACGCAGAAATCCACCGCGTCACCTATCTGAATACGGCCCTGCTCCAGCAGCTGCCGGTAAGCAGCAAAGTAGTATACGATCTGAGGAGCCAGACGGCCCCAGTTGATGGAGTTTGCGCTGGACAGGCACACATTCTGCTCAGCCAGCTGACGGCCCAGCTCCTGATCCGCAAAGACCTTTTTCACACCGGTCTGCGCATCGTCGAAGTTGCCTTTCACCGCATACACCGCCACATTATCGCCTTGCTGTGTAGTCATCTGCAGGCGCTGCACCTGGCTGGTGCCGTGAGAGGGATAGAACACCGCAATTTTCACGCCGGGAACATCCTGATACCCGGCCAGGGCAGCCTTGCCCGTATCTCCGGAGGTGGCCACCAGAATATAGGTCAGTTCACTGCGCCCCAAAAGCTCCTTGCCTTTGACCAGAAGCTTCGGCATGATTTGCAGCGCATAATCCTTAAAGGCGCAGGTGGGCCCGTGCCAGAGCTCCAGAGAATACAGATCCTTGTTTACCGGACGCAGATATCCGGCTTTGCCCTGAAAAGCCTCACCATAGGTCTTCTCTGTGGCTTCCGCCACAAATTCCTGAGGATAACCAGGGAGGACAAGCCCAAGTACATAGGCTGCCAGTTCTGCATAGCTGCCCCTTTCACAAGCGGTTTTCAAGTCTGCCTGAGGGAAGGATTCCGGTACAAAGAGTCCGCCCTCGGAGGAAAGGCCCTGAACGATGGCCTGAGCTGCCGACACCCGGCTGCCCGCGTTCCGCGTACTGAAAAATTGCATGGTAGTTGTCCCCTTTCTTTTCTGTGGACCTGCATTCTTACGCCTGAAACGCGTCCTGAATGCAGTGTATCGCAAAACCACCCTGGGGCAGAGTCAGTGCCTCCACCACATCAAACCGGATTGTTTTTTCCAGCAATCCGTTGGTTTGCAGGTAAGATTGTGCAGCCAGCAGAATTCGCTGCTGCTTCGCCCGGGTCACCGCTTCCTGCGGCCGGTACCAGGCATTTTCCGCGCGGGTCTTTACTTCCGCGATAACTACAAGCTCACCCTTTTGCAACACCAGGTCCAGTTCGCCCTGGCGGGTTTTGTAGTTGTGCTCCAGCAGCTTATAGCCGCGGTTCATGTAATAGCGGGCGGCAGCGGCTTCTCCACGCCGGCCCGTCTCCTGAGCATTCACCCTTAGTACCCCAGCTTCTTCAGGAAAGACCGGCGGTAAAAGGGTTGGATGCCGTACTGCTGAATCAACTCATAATGCAGCTTGGTGGGGTATCCCTTGTGCTTTGCCAGCTGATACTGAGGATACTGCCGGTCCAGCTCCAGCATGAACCGGTCCCGGCTGACCTTGGCCAGAATAGAAGCTGCGCCAATGCTTGCACTGGTGGCATCACCCTTTACCTGAGCCCCTGCCGGAACCGAAAGTTCCGGCGGTACCCGGTTGCCGTCCACCAAGACATAGTCCGGCCGGATGGAAAGCTGCTCCACCGCCTGACGCATGCCATCCATGGTAGCCCACAGGATGTTTTTCTCATCAATCACCGCAGGGTCCACCATCACGATGCTGTAAGCCAGCGCCTTTTCCCGGATCACATCAAACAGCTGTTCACGCTTTTTTTCGCTGAGCTTTTTGGAGTCATTAATCCCCTCAATCGGGTTCTCCGGGTCCAGAATGACAGCCGCACAGCAGACCGGACCGCACAGAGGGCCGCGGCCTGCCTCATCCACACCGCAGAACACACCTTTTTCCCGGCGGAGCTGCTCGTCGAATTCATACAATGCGTTCATTCCTGCACCTCTTGCTCCTGGGTCTGCTCCATCTGATAAGGCTTTTCCAGAGTAATGCGGCCCCATTTGCTGGCACGGAACTCATCCACCAGCATAATCGCCGCCCGCTCGGTGTTTACCTCGCCGCCACTGATCAGCATACCGCGCTTGCGGCCGATGGCCTCCAGCAGTTCCCAGGGACCCAACTGCAGCTGCTCCTCACTGAGTTTGTAGCGCTCTGCCAGCTTCTCCGGATAAATTTTCTGCATCTGGCTGAGCAGGCCCATGGCCAACTCTTCAATGTCCAAAATATCGTCCTTGATGGAGCCGATGAACGCCAGGTTGGTGGCAGTCTCCAGACTGTCAAACTTCTTCCACAGCACACCGGGCATATCCAACAGGTCATAGTTGCCCACGGTAACCCACTGCTTGCCGCGGGTCACACCCGGGCGGTCTGCCGCCTTGGCACGTACCTGGCCCGCAAAGTTATTGATAAAGGTGGACTTGCCCACGTTGGGGATGCCCACTACCATAACCCGGATACGGGCACCGCCCATACCCTTGATGGCCCGGCGGGCAATCAGGTCCTCCAGCTCTTTTTCAATGGCGGTACGCACCTGCGCAGCACTGCCCTTCTGTTTGGCACTAATGGCCACACATCCGGCGCCGGAAGCCCGGAAATACTTCACCCAGGCATTTGTCAGAGCCGGGTCCGCCAGATCCGCCTTGTTCATCACATACAGGCGAGGCTTCTGCTCGGTGATCCGCTGAATTTCCGGGTTCAGGCTGCTCATGGGGATGCGGGCATCCAGCAACTGCAGAACCGCGTCCACATTCTTGATATTCGCTTCCATCAGCCGCAGGGTCTTCATCATGTGGCCAGGGAACCACTGGATGTTGCGGCGATTGATCATATCATTGCTCATTTGATCCTCCCAAATGCGTTCAGCGGGAAGATGCGCCACAGCACCTTGCCCAGGATATCCCGTTCATCGATCAGACCCACGCTCACAAAGCGGCTGTCGGTGGAGTGCTGCCGGTTATCACCCATCAAAAACAGCTGGCCCTCCGGCACCGTCAGCGGGAAGCCAATGTTGCCTTCAGTATAGGTGGGCTCGGCGGTATAGGGCTCGTCCAGGGCTTCGCCGTTCACATACACGATACCCTGCTCCGCGTCGATATCTACCGTATCACCGCCCACGGCGATCACACGCTTGACCAGCGGTTTACCATAATTGATGTAGCCATCCACCACGACCACATCCCCCCGCTGGGGTTTATAAAAGGTACTCTGCACCAGCAGGCGGTCCTGCTCATGCAGGGTGGGTTCCATGGAATGGCCATCCACCACCACAATCCGGGCGCAGAACGCAAAGATCAGGACCAGGGCAGCCAACGCAAATACCAGCGCGTCGTACCAGTCCAGCAAGTCCACATTTTTGCGAAAACGTTTTTCTTCCATTGGGTACATCCTCTTTCCAGGGATTTACAGAACGTATTTCACATTTTACCATATAACGAAAAAAGGGGCAATATAAATTGCCCCTTTTTTGTCGATTATCAGATCTGCTCCTTAACCTTGGCAGCCTTACCAGTGCGGCTACGCAGGTAGAACAACTTCGCACGGCGAACCTTACCGCAGCGAACAACCTCAACCTTCTCAACGAAGGGAGAGTTCACGGGGAACACGCGCTCCACGCCAACACCGTAGGAAGAACGGCGAACGGTAAAGGTCTCAGCCACGCCGCCATGCTTCTTAGCGATCACAGTGCCCTCGAAGGCCTGGATACGCTCACGCTCGCCTTCCTTGATGCGAACGGACACGCGAACGGTGTCGCCGACTTCGAACTTGGGCTGGTTCTCTTTGATCATGCCCTCGGTGATAATCTTCATTGCGTCCATTGTAAAATCCTCCATTTTTATCGACGTTCGTACCCGTGCAAATGGCCGCACAGCAGAGGACCGCCTGTTTTAATGATATACATTAACCCCGCTGGTTGGAGCCAGCGAACACTAACGCCTGAATATTGTATCATAGCCTGTTTGCTTTTGCAAGGCTTTTTTACCGAAAATCCGTCTGATCTTCCAGTAAAAGTGCGGTGCGCAGCACCGAAACGTCGGTGGGATTGAGCCCGCAGTGCTCCTGCATGAAATTCAGCCAGAGAGAGGGATTTAGATTGTTTCCCTCACCCGCAGTCAGCAGCAGCTCTGCCTGCAGTTCATTCTCCTTCTGTTCGGTCTCAATGCGGGGTAGTGCCTGCTTCAGGTCAATCTCCTTGTGGCCGCGCTTGGTCTTTTTCTGAATCACGGCGGTTTCCAACTGATTGTAGGCATCCACACTGGCCTGTGCGCTCAGCGGCATGCGCAGCTGATAACGCGCAAAGCTGATCTTTTCCGCCTTGTACTGGGGCAGCGTGACGCGGGTCACCTTGATGCCCAGAGGCATTACCCGGTCCAGAGCCTGCCGCCAGTCCTCCAGCGGTACCTGCTCCAGCTCGGTTTTCACATCCACGCTCTCCACCAGACTCTCCTGTCCCAGAGGCAGAGGATTGGCAAAGGTCATATAGATATGGGGGTTGAAGCCCATGGTGTACCACACCGGAATTCCGCTGCGTTTGATGGATCGCTGCATGACGCGCTGCAGATCCAGCAGAGAAATGTAGGATGCCTCCCCTGTCTTAGTGAACCAGATCCTTACTGTAGTCAAAGCAGGCACCTCCCAACAGTTTATTTGCACCACAGGCGCTGCATACCCGGTTGCAGGGCTGCGTGGTCTGTGCCATGGTGGCTTTTTTGTATTCCCGTACCAGGAACTCATGGCTTACACCGTAATCCAGATGACTCCAGGGTGTAAGCTCGTCCAGTTCAATGAACCGGTTGGCATAAAAAGCGGTGTCCATATTGAATTCCCGGAAGGTCTCCAGCCAGGTATCGTACTGGAAGCACTCGTCCCAGCCGTCGAAGAAGCAGCCCTTGCGATAAGCAGCCTCGATCACCGGAGCCAGCCGCCGGTCGCCCTTGGCGAACACAGCCTCCAGGAAACTGGTCTTGCTGTCGTGATAGTTCACATGAATCTTCTTGCTGTGAACGCTGTGCAGCAGATGCTGCTGCTTTTCCCGCAGCATCTGTTCAGTGTCCTGAGGAACAAACTGGAAGGGAGTGTGAGGCTTGGGCACGAAACAGGCGCAGCTGATGGTCACCTGCACCCCGCGGCCCTTGGGCTTGTTGGGGTTGGCGTAATACAGCTCCACGATCTGCTGAGCGGTTTTGGCGATACCCTCAATGTCCTCCAGCGTCTCGGTGGGCAGGCCCATCATAAAGTACAGCTTTACTGAAGTGTAGCCTGCGTTAAAGGCCAGCGTGCAGGTTTTTTCGATCTCGTCCCAGGTGATGTTTTTATTGATTACATCCCGCAGGCGCTGTGTACCCGCCTCCGGAGCGAAGGTCAGACCGCTCTTGCGTACCTTGGTGGTCTTTTCAATCAGGCTTTCGGTGAAGTTGTCAATGCGCAGCGAGGGCAGCGAAATGCTCACATGTTCCTTTTCCGTCCAGGGGGCCATATCGTCCAGCAGGGTCTCCAGCTGGCTGTGGTCCGAAGTGGACAGACTGGTCAGGCTGATCTCCTCATAGCCGGTATTGGCGCACAGATCCTGTGCGGCGCGGTTCAGCAGCTGGGCATCACGCTGACGCATGGGCCGGTAGATGAAGCCCGCCTGGCAGAAGCGGCAGCCGCGCACACAGCCGCGCAGCACCTCGATCTGGGCGCGGTCGTGCACCGCACCCACCATGGGCACCACGAAATTGGTGGGCAGCTTCTGGGTATTCATATCCTTGATGATTGCCTTGTGAATCACCGCCGGGGCGCAGTCCTCATTGGGGGTGATGGCCTGAATGCGGCCATCCTCTTTGTAGCTCACATCGTAGAAGGACGGCACATAGCAGCCTTCGATCTTGGCCAGACGACGCAGCAGTTCCTTCTTGCTGATGCCTTCCTTCTTGGCCTGCTCCACAGTGGCACACACCTCGGGCAGCTGCAGCTCACCCTCGCCCAGCATCATCATATCGATGAAGTCGGCAATGGGCTCCGCGTTGCACACACAGGGGCCACCAGCCACTATCAGGGGCCAGCTTTCGTCCCGGTCCTTGCTGTACAGGGGGATGCCCGCCAGATCCAGCATGGCCAGAATATTGGTGTAGGACAGCTCGTACTGCAGAGTAAAACCCACAATGTCAAACGCTGTCAGGGGGTCCTTGCTCTCCAGCGCATAGGTGGGAATATGCAGCCGCTCCATCTCCTGCTTCATGTCCAGCCAGGGCATGAAGGCACGCTCGCACCACCAGTTGGGGTGCTCGTTCAGCAGCTCATACAGAATCTTCATGCCCAGAAAGGACATGCCCACCTCGTAGGTGTCCGGGAAGCAGAATGCAAACCGAAGGTCCACATCCTCTTTGTTTTTTATAATGCACCCGGGCTCGCCGCCGGTATAGCGGCCGGGCTTCTGCACCCGTGCCAGGGCCTCCTTCAATTTCGGATCAAACACTTGCTTCATTCCTTTGCAATTTGAATGTTACAGTTCATTTTAACCGATTTGCGCCGGAAATGCAATTTATCCGCCAAAGAAATTATTCCAGATGCGTTTGCCGTCCAGTGGGCCCACCGGCAGCAGATTAAAACCACCCACCAGAAGGTTTGTTCCCAGAAAGAACCATCCCCAGTAGCTGGCGCTTTGATGCATCCACAGATACGCCGCTCCGGCTGCAATCAGATTGACCGACGGACCGGCAGCAGCCAGGACTCCTTCCTTACAGGGAGAAAGCCGGGCGTTCCCCAGGCACAACCCAATTCCGCCGGGCGAAAGCTCCAACACCGGCAGTGTTCCGGTAAAAATAACCCAGGCTGCAATGTGCCCGCTCTCGTGAAGCAGTGAACACAAAAGGCTGATTCGCAAAACACCCAAAGGATCGTGCATCAGCCCAAACCACAATCCCAGCAGCAGCACCTCCGGCTGCCGCAATCGAATCATGCACCCGCCTCCAATGCCTTTGTGGGATCGTAGCGTACATCATTACAAAAGAGCTCAAAATGCAGATGCGGACCGGTGGCAGCCCCGGTCTGGCCCACAGTACCCAGCACATCGTCCAGAGTCACCCGTTGCCCCTGCCGCACAAAAATATACTGCATGTGGCAATATCGGGTAACCAAACCATTTTCATGAAGGACCTGTACATAATTTCCGTAGGAAGAATTCCATGCACTTCTCTGCACAATACCGCTCCAGGCCGGATGGATGGCTGTTCCCTCTGCGACCGCCAGATCAATCCCGGTATGAAAATCCGTTTTCCCGGTAAAAGGATCGCTGCGCCAGCCGTAACCGGAGGTAATCGTATAGCCCCGGATGGGCAACGAGAGTGCGTTTTCCGGCTTCAGCGCTTCCAGAGAACTGCCTTCCGGCGCCGCCCGGCGGCTCCATCCACCCGCACCATATCCCAAAGCCAATGTGCTTTCCCCGGAAAGCTGCTCAATCTTCTCCGCTGCCTGTACGCTCAGATCACGAACCGCCGCGCTTGCAAACTTCACCAGTTCCTCCTCACCGGACAGGGCAATTCCCTGATACCGCAGCTGGCGGTAGCCATCCTGAAAGGATTTATAAAGCTGCGGCGATACCGAGCGGATGCACACAACGCAAAGCAGGATCAGTCCGCAGATTAAAATCTGCAGTGAAAGCACCGGATTTTTCCGTTCCGGATTCTGCTGACGAACCGGCGGTGGGCACAGCAACTGTTCCATTTCCTGCCGGCTGGCAAACACAGGTGGTGTTATCGTCTCTCTGGTTTCCACATTCCACATGGGTATTCCTCCTTTTTACGGCTGTTCACAAAAGCGCTACTGCATTTCTATTCCTTTTGCTGGCGGAATAGTCCTTTTTCCGCAAAAAAATCCCCTGCCCGGAGCACAATTGCCCGGACAGGGGGAATCAAATATCGATTCTTTACTTTTTCTTGAAGCGAAGCAAACCGGTGATTTTATCAAGCAGGCTGGGCTTCGGGGCAGGTGCCGGAGCCGCCGGAGATTCCGGCAGTACAAAGCCATCCCGGAAGGCGTCGTACAAAGCCATCTGGCTGTCTACACGGGGCGTACCCGGCTCCGCCTTCACCTTGGAATAGCTACCGTCCGGCTTCATCTCCCGGGCGTTCACATTATCGCTCAGCTGCAGCTCCAGAATCTGGCGCAGCTTATTGGCCAATGCACGATCCGGCACCTTCAGGCCAACCTCCACACGGCGTTCGGTGTTGCGGGTGAGGAAGTCACCGGAGGCGATGTAGATCCGCATATCGTCGCCGTCGCCGAAGCAGTAGATGCGGGAATGCTCCAGATACCGGCCCACGATGCTCCGAATCCGCAGATTCTCCGTGCGGCCGGGCACCCCGGCGGTTACACAGCAGATACCGCGCACGATCATGTCCACCGAGACACCCGCACAGGAAGCTTCCGACAGCTTTTCGATCACGTTTTTATCGCTGACCGAGTTGTTCTTCAGGATAATGCGGGCGGGCTTGCCCTCTTTGGCTTTCTGAATCTCCCGATCCATTTCCTCCAGCAGAACGCTCTTGAAGCAAAGAGGCGCTACCAGCAGATACTTGGTGTTGCTGGTCAGCCGCTCCACCGCCAGATTATTAAATACAGCGGCAGCCTCCTCACCAATCTCCGTGCGGGTAGTCACGTAGGAAAGATCGGTATACTGCTCACTGGTCTTTTCGTTGTAGTTGCCGGTGCCGATCTGGGTGGTGTAGCGGTAACCATCCTTGGTGCGGCGAGTGATCAGGGTCAGCTTGGAGTGAACCTTGTAGTCATCCAAACCATACAACACGGTGCAGCCAGCCTCTTCCAGCTGTTTGGACCAGTCGATGTTGTTCTGCTCATCAAAGCGGGCACGCAGCTCTACGACCGCTACCACCTCTTTGCCGTTTTCCGCAGCTGCAATCAGGGCCTGCACGATCTGAGAATCTCGTGCCATGCGATACAGAGTCATCTTGATGGAGATGACCTCCGGGTCAAACGCCGCCGCCATCAGCATCTTGATGAAGGGACGCATACTCTGGTACGGATATGCAATCAGCACATCGTTCTTCTGTACCGCCTCGCTCAGCTTATAGCCATGGGGGGCCTGCATCGGCTTGGCCGGTGCATAGAACAGCTCGCTGTGGCCCTCATTCTGCAGCCGGGCAGTGAGCTTGAAGCAATAGGAAAGGTCCAGGGGACTGCTCTGGTTGAAGCACTGCTGTGCGGGCAGCACCAGCTTTTCGCACAGGTAGTTCTTCACTTCCTGCGGGGGCTGATTCCAGAACTGGATGCGTACCGCCGCCAGCTTACGCCGTTTTTTCAGCAGCTCACTCATAACCTGACGGTAGTCGATGTCCTGATCGAACATGCCTTCCTTCACATCGATATCCGCGTTGCGGGTTACCCGGAACAGGCACTTCTTCTGCAGAATTGGGAAAACCAGCTCGGCATAGTGGTAAATCAGCTCCTCCACCAAGCCGTAGTACACCGCATCGTCCTTTTTCAGGTACAGAACCCGCTCAAACTGATTGCCGATGGGAATCAAACCGAAGGACAGGTTTGCATCTCCCTTTGCTTTCAGGGTAGCGCACAGGTAAATTTCCTGGTTGCGCAGGAACGGGAACGGATGCCGGTGATCGATGATCTGGGGAGACAGTACCGGGAACAGCTCGCTCTGGAAATATTTCTTCCAGAACTTCTCGTCTTCCTTTTCCAGATTTTCAAAATCAATCTTCCGGTAGCCGATCTGCGCCAGATTATCCCGAAGCTTGGTCACGTACTTATCGCACTGATCCTGCAGCAGAGCAGTTTTGGGCATGATAGCCGCCAGCTGCTGGGCAGCCGTCATATTGGTTTTATTTTCAGTAATTTCGTTTTTCAGCAGGGTCCGGTCATACAGCGAACCAACACGCACCATGAAAAACTCATCCAGATTACTGCCGTAAATCGCCGCAAATTTCATCTGCTCTGCCAGTGGAACCGTTTTATCCTTGCTCAGAGCCAGTACACGCTTGTTGAAGTCAAGCCAGCTGAGCTCACGGTTGATGTAGATGTTGTTCTCTGTCATCACGATCTATCTCTCCTCTTTTTGCATCTCATCCGCTTCGATGTAAAGCCTTGAACGCCAGGCCTCGATGCTCTTTGCAGATATGCCGTCGACCTGATCCAGCTCATCTATACGGGAAAACGGACCATGCTCCTCCCGGTAGTCCAGGATTGCCTGTGCCTTTTTCTCTCCGATACCGGGAAGCGAACACAACTCCTCCAGCCCAGCGGAATTCAGATCCACCAGCATCATCCGCTGTACATCGAATTCTTCCGAAGCAACGGCCCGATAACCCGGCTGCCAAAATGGCACACTGAACCCGACTGCTCCCGCCAGCAAAAACAGGAGCGCCGCCGCACAGCTCAGAAGCACCTTTCCGGTGGCCCGATCCCCTATCATTCCGTGCCGCACCTTCTTCGTTTGGCCGCGTTCCTTAATCGTTTTTTGCCGAACACGGTCTTTTTTCTATTATATCACAAATCCCTGCCATTGTTTGTAAAGATATACAAAAATCTCCCGTTCCGATATTCCATCAGAACGGGAGATAACAAATTGCGAATAGCGATTAGTGCGCCAGACGCTCACGTACCTTCTGGGCAATCGCCTCAGCGGTGAGGCCGTAGTATTCCAGCAGGTCATTGGCAGGGCCGGACTGGCCGAACGCGTCCATAACTGCAACGGGAGAAACCGGGCAGGAAACACCCGCACCCACCATAGCCTCACAAACCGCGCTGTACAGGCCGCCAATTACACTGTGCTCTTCAGCGGTCACAATGCAGCCGGTTTCCTTCGCGGCGCTTACCACAGCCTCCACATCCAGAGGCTTGATGGTGTGCATGTTTACCACGCGTACCTGAATGCCTTCCTGAGCCAGCTGCTCCGCGGCTTCCAGAGCGCGGGCAACCATCAGACCGGTGGCAATGACCGTTGCATCCTTGCCCTCGCGCAGGGTGACTGCACGGCCCAGCTCGAAGTGGTAGCTTTCCGGATCATTGATCACAGGAACTGCCAGGCGGCCCAGACGCAGGTAAGCGGGGCCTTTGTACTCGGCCAAAGCACGAACTGCCTGGCTGGCCTCGGTATCGTCAGCGGGGTTCACCACAACCATGCCGGGAATACCGCGCATCAGGGCGATATCCTCCACACACTGGTGAGTCGCACCGTCCTCGCCCACAGAAATGCCTGCATGGCTGGCACAGATCTTCACATTCAGATGAGGATAACCCACCGAGTTGCGGATCTGCTCATATGCACGACCAGTGGCGAACATGGCGAAGCTGGATACGAAGGGGATCATCCCGGCGGCAGCCAGACCAGCAGCAATGGAAACCATGTTGGCCTCGGCAATGCCGCAATCAAAATGACGCTCGGGGAATTTTTCCTGGAACATGCAGGTTTTGGTGGATTCCGCCAGGTCCGCATCCAGGACAACGACCTTGTTGTTTTCTGCGCCCAGCTGTGCCAGGGTGCGGCCATAGCTCTCACGGGTAGCGATCGGTTTTGTCTGCATCATCGTTCTTATACCTCCAGTTCGGCCGCCGCGGCGCACAGCTCTTCCATAGCCTGTTCATACTGCTGCTGATTGGGGGCCTTGCCGTGCCAGCCAGCCTGGTTCTCCATAAAGGACACGCCCTTGCCCTTTACCGACTTCTGCACGATCACACAGGGCTTGCCCTTCACCTGACGCGCCGCGCTGAATGCCGCATCCAGGCTCTCGAAATCGTGGCCGTCTGCAGTAAATACTTCCCAGCCAAAGGCACGGAACTTCTCGTCAATGGGGTACACCGAGCAAACGTCGCTCACATTGCCGTCGATCTGCAGGCCGTTGTTATCCACCACAGCAATCAGGTTATCCAGCTTATGGTGTGCTGCGAACATGGCAGCCTCCCAAACCTGGCCTTCCTGCAGCTCGCCATCGCCCAGAACCGCGAACACACGCCAGTCAGCGCCCTGGGTCTTGGCAGCCAGCGCCATACCCACAGCGGCAGAGATGCCCTGGCCCAGGCTGCCGGTGCTCATATCCACACCGGGGGTACCCTTCATATCCGGATGACCCTGAAGCATCGCGCCCAGGTGGCGGAACTTCTTCAGCTCCTCCCGGTCAAAGAAGCCCTTCTGTGCCAGAACCGCGTAAAGCGCGGGGCAGGTATGTCCCTTGGAGAGCACCAGACGGTCACGTCCCTCCCAGGAAGGATTCTGGGGGTCCACCCGCATCTGTACCTCGTAGAGATAGGTCAGAGTATCGGCCACCGACAGAGATCCGCCCGGATGGCCGGAAGCGGCGCTGTACACCTCGCTCAGAACGTCCTGCCGCACCTGATTCGCCATACGCTTCAGGTGGTTCATCGTTTGTTTGTCCATGCTGTTCCTCCCGTTATTTTCCCTCTTGTTTTTTAACCAATGCATACAGGTACTCACCCACGCCCCCGTCCGTGCAGCGGGCAACCACCTCGTCGGCGGCATTCTGCACCTCCGGCGGCGCGTTGCCCACAGCCACCGAATAGCCGGCGGCGGCCATCAGCTCCAGATCATTGAAGTAATCGCCGATCACGATGGTATGTTCCATAGGGATGAGTTCCCTGCGGCAAAGCTCTTTCAGTGCGGACGCTTTCGAGACCTGCTCCGGCATAATCTCAAAATAGATGAAGTTGGTTGACACAAACTGCAACCCGGGATAACTTTTGTCCGCAAAATACTGCTGCACTTTGAACAGGGCTGCAGGGTGCGCCGCAAAAACCACTTTGGCCCAGTTCGCCGGAACCTGGTCCAGCGGACAGAGCACACAGCCCATCTTTTCGTCCTTCATATGTGCGGTGGTGTATTGGTTGGCCCGCACCACATAGGGACGGCCCTCCTCCACCATGATCTCTACGCCCAGATCCGGGAATGCGGCCATCGCTTCCTCAATGGCCTGCACAGCGGATTCCTGGTTCAGAAAATGCTGATCCACAGCCTCATTTGCACGCAGATCATACAGCACCGAACCGCCGCACGCAATGGCTGGGCAGGAAAGCTCCAGCCCCTGCAACGCCGCCCGGATCGATTCCGGCGGGCGGCCGGTGGCCACAGTAAAGCGCCCACCCATGGCCATAAACAGCCGGATGGCCGCCAGATTACAGGCAGGGATGCCCTCCTTGGCCGTGAGCAGGGTGTTGTCCATATCGCAGACCACAAGGTAATTTTTCAGCTGCTCCATTCCTCCTGCTCCTTTCCCAGCGAGCGCAAAAAGCGGGTGAAATACTCCGGCAGCTCACTGTCGAATTCCAGATATTCGCCGGTGATCGGATGCACAAATCCCAGCGTTTTTGCATGCAGGCATTGCCCCTGCAAGCTCTTGATCACGTTTTTGGGCCCGTAGACCGGGTCGCCGGCCACCGGATGGCCGATACTTGCCATATGGACCCGAATCTGATGCGTCCGGCCGGTCTTCAACCTGCACTCCAGATGGCTGAATCCCTGATAACGCCCCAGCACATGATAAGCGGTGTATGCATATTTGGAGTTCTGCTCGGTGACCGCCATCTTTTTCCGGTCGATTTTATGGCGGCCGATGGGTGCTTCCACAAAGCCCTCATCGTTTGCAAAACCGCCATACACCACAGTCTGATACACCCGGTTAATGCTGTGGACGGCCATCTGCTCCGACAGTCCGGTGTGGGTAGCATCGTCTTTTGCCACCACCAGCAGGCCACTGGTGTCCTTGTCAATGCGGTGGACGATACCCGGGCGCACTACACCCCCGATACTGGAAAGCCGGCCCGCACAATGATACAACAGTGCATTTACCAGTGTACCGTCCGGATTCCCGGGTGCAGGATGCACCACCATCCCCTTAGGTTTATTCACCACCAGAAGGTGCTCGTCCTCATAGACAATATCCACCGGAATATCCTGGGGTACCGCGTCCAATGGCTGAGCCTCAGGCACTTCCACGCAGATAGCAATTCCCGGCTGAATCTTCTGATTTTTCGCGGCAGGCTTACCAGCGTAAAGCACGCCTCCCTGCTCCATCAGCTGCTGCAGCGCACTGCGGGAAAGCCCGGTCTGTGCAGCCAGAAACCGGTCAAGCCGATCGCCTGCCTGCTCAGGCTGCACCACAAATTCAAATCGTTCCATCCGTTTTTTCTCCAGAAGCCTTCTTTTTGGCTGCCAGCTCTTCCAGAATCAGATTCAGGACAAGCAGGCCGATTCCCGTGCAAACCAATACGTCCGCCAGGTTAAAGATCGCAAAGCGGATAAACAGGAAGTTGATGTAATCCACAACCTGATGATTAAACACCCGGTCGATCCAGTTTCCGATTCCGCCTGCCAGAACCAGCACCCAGGCCCAATATTCCAGCTTACGGGCCGGGCGTTTGATCAGCAGATAGGCTGCAATGGCTACCATCGCCACGCTTGTAAATACAATCAGGAACAGCTGCTGACCGCTGAAGCTGCTGAAGGCTGCGCCGTCATTCAAGTAATAGCGCAGCTCCACTACACCGGGGATAAGCGGCATTGCCCCCACCGGGGCAAGCACTGCCGTCGCCCAGAGTTTGATGGCCTGGTCCAAAATCACAAGCAACGCCACCACAGCGGCGGTAATCAATACAGTTGCCAAAACAAATGTTCTCCTTTAGTCTTCCGTTTCGCAGCAAAGGCGGCGCCTTTTTCAAAACGCCGCCTTCCCGAGTGTTTTATTCCGATCAATCGGTGAACTGGATTCCCTTGAATCCCTGGAACGCAGGAGCCTGCTCAGGCTGCTCCGCCTGCTTGGGCTCTTCTGTGGGCTGCTGGCTGAAGCTCTGCGCGGAAAAATCTTCCTCAAAGAACTCTTCCACGGTATCCAGCATATTGCCGGACGGCTCACTGGACTGCTCTCCGTAGAGCTCAGACAGATCGGGGAACTGCATCGTCTCCGCCTTCGGCTCCTCCGCAGCGGGAGCCTGCTCGGGCTGTGCCTCTTCCTCCGACTGTGCCTGAGGTACTTCCTCCTGCACAGGCTCAACAGTCTCCACCACAGGCTCGGCTTCCTCTGCCTCTTCATCGCCAGGCAGACCACTGATCAGCTCGATGTGCTGCTTATACATGGCCAGCAGGGTATTCTTGAAATGAGCTACCTCAGCCTTGACGCGCTCCAGCTCCTGCTGCTGCTCTTCGCTCTGCTCCTGAGCCACCCGGGTAAGGGTATCGGCCCGGATGCCGGCCTCGCGCAGCAAAGACTCCGCCTTCTGTTTGGCTTCACGGATCACGCTTTCGCCCATCCGCTGCGCATTCAGCAGCGCAGTCTTCAGGTTGTCTTCGTCCCGCCGGTACTCTTCGATCTTCTCCGCAAGGATGTACAATTTCTTCTCCTTGTCGGCGTTGTCCGCGGCCAGCTGCTCCATATCCTGAGCCACCTGCTGCAAAAAGGCGTCCACGTCCTCCGGCCGATATCCACGCATGACCTTGTCGAACGTGACGCTGCGGATTTCCTGCGGTGAGATCATAATCTAATTCCTCCAGTGCTTCTGGTATCAGTATTGAAAAAATGTAATAAATTGGCGATCTTTTTTGCTTTTTCCGCCAATCTCCTCCAGGCGAAACCGGCCGCTCCCCCGCACCGTGAACAGGTCGCCCTGATACACCGGTGCATGCGGATTGCTCACAGCCACATGATTGATCTCCAGCCGGCCGCCGCGCACAAGATCAGCGGCCTGACCACGGCTGCATCGAAGCATCGCCGCCAGGACTGCGTCCGCCCGAAGGGACGAAACCGTAGCGCTCTGCCGGGTTCGCTCCGGCTCCTGCACCGGAATCTCTCCGTAAAAGCGCTGCGTGTGAACGGAATACCGGCCCACACTGGCAAGCTCATTGCAAAGCAGCTCTGCTGCCGGTTCCAGCGCAAATACATAGGCCGTGCCCGGCGCCTGGGGGTCAAGTACAATATCGCCGATGCTGGATCGGTCCAGCCCAAGGCCCAGAACCGCGCCCAGATAATCCTTGTGGGCGGGCACATCCTGCGCACGGAAGCACTCCACCTGAACACAGGCAATGGGCAGGGTCCCGCAAGACCCCACCGGTTCGATGCACAGGATTTTTCGCTCTGCAAAAGGATAGCCGCCATCGAAGGAATACTCCTCACACCCCTCCCGGTTCAGCGCAGCTTGTGCCAACGTCTGTTCCCGGTCACTCAGAAAGGTGCTGTAGCGTGCAATTCCCTTGCGCATGGCGATTTCGCACAGGTCCTGAACTCGGCGCATCACCAGCCGTTCCTGATCGTTCTGCGGCGGAACAAAGCCCCGCTGGGCAATCGGATCAGAAGAATACGCCATTGCTCTCCAGCTCGTCCAGCAGATCACCCATAATATCCACGTTATAGGGAGTGATGATGAAAGTGCTGTTGGCCACACGCTTCATCTGGCCGTTGTTCGCGTAGGCCACGCCGGACAAAAAGTCCACCAGACGGCGGGAAACCTCTTTGTTCGTGGACTCCAGATTCAGCACAACGGTGCGCTTGGCATTCAGATGATCCGCCACAGTGCTGGCGTCATCAAACCGTTCGGGTTTGACCAGAACCACCTGCAGCTGAGTGGTGGCATTGATGTTTACCACCTTATTGCGTTTACCGGTATTTTCCGGCGGATAATCCTCTTCGGGGGCAGCGCCACCGCGGGAGGGATTGATGAACATATCGTCGGTATCGTAGTAGTCGTCCTCGGCTTCGTCACCCACGCCCAGCATGCTTTTCACTTTATCAAACATCTTTCATTGCTCCTTCCAATGTGCATTGATAAGATTGACCTTTTTCATGCAAGAAAAATATAGAATAAGTTAGTATATATTATCGCCGTTTTTCGGCAACCTGTCAACAAACAAAATCATTTTTTTGGCTGCTTCCATAAATTTTCACGCGGCTCTAATCAGCTCAGGATCTTTCCGTCCCGCAGGTCCGTACCTTCCACAATTACCTCGTCAAACATGCGCAGCTCATTGTCGGTACCAACCTTGCCGTCCTCTGCTACCAGCATATATTCATCGTTCTGATAGACGATCTGAATCTTACGCCAGCGCGCCAGATTGCCATACTTCACATAGACGCCCTTTTCGCCATCCACAATATGCAGCGCGTCTGCATCCACACGCAGGCCCTCGTAGGACTCGAAGTCGATCTTCGCCTCCTCCAGTGAAAGGCCCAGCACATCGGCGCCGATGTATTCACAGTGCAGCACAAATTTGGCAAGCCCCTGTTCCTCATTCAGCTCGATGGACTCCACCGTGGCCGGAAGTGTCTTTTCTGCCGCACCCGGGAAGCTGATCTGAACGCTGGACACATTCTCGAACTTTTTGCCCTCTTCCAGGCTGCAGGTACCGTAGAAATACCAGGTATAACTGGTTACGATCTTACCCGCGCCCTCCAGGGGCTGCACGCCCTCGCCGTCCTCAATGGACTGCGCCAGCGTAGCCGCATCCATTTCATCCAGCTGCTCCCTCGTCAGCGAGAGCAGATCCGCCGAATCAGAGGCCACAAAGTAGCCGCCCACCGGCGCAGAGATGGTTTCCGGCTGACCCAGCTGAGCCTCCGCCTGATCCTTCTGTGCCTGCAGTTCCTGCTTGGCCTGATCAAAATTGCTTACTGCGCCGGTCATGATCTGGATCTTGTTTGCCGCCAGAAGATACTGGTTGCCTGCCTCTTTTACCTGATCGTAGGCTTGCATGTCAATGCAGTCCAGCAGATCGTACAGTGCGTTCTGCTGCTGCTTATAGAGCATGTCCACATCGGTACCACTGGTGTTTTCGGATTTTTCCAGCAGACTGAGCTGAGTCTCCAGCTCCTCCAACTGGCGGCGGCTCTGCGCCTGTTCAGTGCTGGCATAAACCTCCGCCACTGCGGTGCCGGCCGCCACACGCTCGCCGTTTTCCACCAGGTACCCCAAATCGCCGCTGCCTTCCACCGCGGTCTGATCGAACACCACATAGCCGTTGGCAAAAACGCTGTCAGACATGGTGTATTCCACCGCCGTTTCCGTGCGGTAGGGACGGTTCAGAATAGCAAACAGCTGAACCCCCAGATATACTGCCGGCAGCACGAGCACCGCCAGCACCACTGCTGTGATAATTTTTTGTTTGGAGCTTCGCATGCTTCGCTCCTCCTATTGCAATGAATTTGAACCGCAGCCGTTCGGCGGACGGCCCTGCATCTCCCGTTGTAATTGAACCGAGTTACAGTCTCACAGACCGAGATTCAACTGCGGCCAGCGCTCTTGAATATACGCCCAGGCCTGCTCTTCCAGATTGCCTCGCATGCCATCCAGCCAGATGGTCTGGGGCATCCGCCGGAACCAGGTAAGCTGCCGCTTTGCATAGTTGCGGGATGCCTGCTTGAGCTTTTCCACACAGGGTTCCAGCGGGCTTTCCCCGCAAAGATACGGGAAGAATTCCTTGTATCCGATGGCTTGCGCTGCAGTCCGGTAGGTATCCCGGTGGTCATAGACCAGCTGGGCCTCCTCGAGAATCCCCTGTTCCAGCATCAAATCCACCCGGCGGTCGATTCGCTGATACAGAGCACTCCGGTCCTCAAACCCGATGCAGAACAGCAGACTGTCGTAGGGAGGCTCACTCGGCTTTGATTCCGCACGCTGCCGGGTCATGGTAACGCCGGTTACCTGGAACAGCTCCAGAGCCCGCAGCACCCGCCCCACATTGTTGGGATGGACCGTGGCCGCGTATTCCGGGTCGATCTTCGCCAGCTTTTCGTGCATGGCATCGGCTCCAAGCAGTTCTGCCTGTTCTTCCAGCTGCCTGCGCACAGCCGGGTCTGTCTTCTGCTCGGCAAAACGAAGCCCGCACAGCAAACTTTCCATGTACAGGCCGGTTCCGCCCACCAGCACCGGAAGCTTGCCCCGGGCACTGATATCCCGGATGCACCGGTCTGCCAGCGCGACAAAGTCCGCCACGCTGAAGGCTTCCTCCGGTGCCAGAAAGCCCACCAGATGGTGAGGTACTCCCTGCATCTCCTCTTCGGTCACCTTTGCGGTGCCCACATCCAGCCCCCGGTAGATCTGCATGGAGTCCACGCAGATCACCTCGCCGTTCAAACGCTTGGCCAGCTCCACCGACAAAGAGGTCTTGCCGGAAGCTGTGGGTCCGCCGATGGCGAGAACTCTCGGTTTATCCAATCCGCCCAAACTGTTTTTCCAGCTCCTTCTTTGTCAATTTCAACACCACCGGTCTGCCATGGGGGCAGAAGGGCGGCACCTTGCCGTCCAGAATATCCTGGGCCAGATGCATCAGCTCGGCACTGGCGGTGCGATCGCCCGCCTTGATCGCTGCCCGGCAGGCGATGGAATGCAGCACCCACTCGGTCTTCTCGCTCAAAGCATCCCGGCTGCCTCGGGCTAGCTTTGCAGCCAGCTCACAGATCAGGCCTTCCACGTCTGGAGTCTCCACATCGGCCGGGACCGAACGGACCAGCACCGTGCTACCGCCGAAATCCTCGGTTTCCACGCCTGCATCCCGCAACAGGGCCTCATGCTCCAGAATGGCGTTTTTCTCTTCCGCGGAAAGGTTCACCGTGACGGGGGCAAGCAGCAGCTGGCTGCTCACCTTGCCGTAATCTGCGGCCAGCCGTTCATACAGAATGCGCTCGTGGGCTGCGTGCTTGTCGATCAGGCACATCTCCTGTCCGCGTTGGGTGATGATGTAGGTTTTGAACACCTCGCCCACGTATTGCAATGGCTGACTGGTCTGCTCCGGCTCCATTGTCTGCTGCCGGGGCTCCAACGGCTCTGCCACCGACTGGGCAAATACAGTCTGTTCGGCAGGCACTTCCGGTTTCGCCGGCTCCGGCTGAGGCACGGGCTTCACCGTATCCCATTGAGCGGCAGGCTCTTCCCTGGTTTGCTCCGGCTCGGCGTATTTTGCTAGCGGAACCGGTTCTGAGCGGAAGCCCTCTCCCACCGACTTCGCAAAGCTACTCTGACTGTTTTGCCAAACGCGGGAGATGCGCGGAGCGTCCTCTTCATCCGGTATCGTAACGATGGGCTCCAGCGGCTCCTCCTTTTTGGGCAGAACCGGCCAGATTCCGCCGGTTTCCGCCTTTTTCGGCTCCGCTTTTACTGTAAAGCCGTCTTGCTTCACAGCGAAATCAAATGCTTTTTTCGCTGCTTCCGGCTGCGCCGTGGGCTGCTTGACCGACTCCTTTTCGGGTGTTTGACCGGCGGTGAACTGAAACTGCTGCTCGCCACTGCCGGGCTGACCCAGCGCGTTTTTCACCGCGCCGTAAACTGCATCAAACACATCATTTTCCCGGGCAAAGCGCACCTCTGTTTTAGCGGGGTGCACGTTCACATCCACCAGCTGTGCCGGCATATCCAGCATCAGCACACAGCCCGGGAACTTGCCCTGCATCAGGGTTCCCCGGTAGGCGTTCTCCATAGCGGCCATCATGGTGCGGTTCTTTACGAACCTCCCGTTGATGAAGAAGAACTGCATGCCCCGGCTGGCTCGGCAGGCTCGCGGCGGAGTGATCAGGCCGGACACGGAATAGTTGCCCATGCTGCTTTTTACCGGCAGAAGGTCCCGAGCGAACTCCTTGCCCAGCACCGCATAAACCGCACTGCGCAGATCTCCGTCGCCGGGAGTCTTGTAAAGCAGTTTACCTTCACGGATGAAAGACACGCTCACCTCGGGGTGAGACAGGGCAATTCGGCTGACCGTCTCGCCCACGAAGGTACCTTCGCTGGAATCCTTCTTCAAAAACTTCATCCGGGCGGGGGTATTGTAGAAAAGATCCCGTACCGAGATGGTGGTTCCGATGGGGCGTGCCCCCGGTTCCATCCCCAGCTCTTCCCCGCCCTCAATGCGATAGCAGCAGGCAAACTCGTCCGGCTCGGTGCGGGTAAGCACCTCCACCCGGGCCACGCTGGCAATGGAGGCAAGTGCCTCGCCGCGGAAGCCCAGGGTGTGGATGCTTTCCAGATCCTCCTGGGTTTGAATCTTACTGGTGGCATGGCGAATAAAGGCAGTGGAAATGTACTCCGCCTCGATGCCGCTGCCGTTGTCCGCCACCTGGATCAGCGAAACGCCGCCCCGTTCAATGGTGACCGCAACCTTCGTGGCTCCGGCATCAATGGAATTCTCCAGCAGTTCCTTTACTACGGAAGCAGGCCGCTCCACCACCTCACCGGCGGCGATCAGCTCTGCGGTATGCTTGTCCAGAATATGTATGACCGCCAAATCCGGTCACCTCCCTGAAAACGCCGCCTTATTGCAGCGCGTTTTTGATTTCACACAGGAATTGCAGCCCTTCGATACCGGTCAGGGTATTCAGATCGGTATCGCGCAGCTTGTCCAGAATCTCGCTGGGCAGCGCCGGGCTGCTCATCTCCTCCACCACGCCGAAGTCCAGCTGCTCCACCTGCTGCTTTTTGGGTGCGGACGCCTCCAGTGCGCGCAGCACCTCCTTGGCACGCTTGGTCACGCTGTCCGGCAGGCCTGCCAGCTTCGCCACCTGAATGCCGTAGCTGTCGTCGGCCGGGCCGCGCACAATGCGCCGCAGGAAGGTGATGTCATCGCCCCGCTTCTTCACTGCGATGTTGTAGTTTTTCACGCAGTCCATGGCGCTTTCCAGCTCGGTCAGCTCATGGTAATGGGTGGCAAACAAGGTCTTGCAGCCAATTTGGCCGGCAATATGCTCCACCACTGCCCGGGCAATGCTCATGCCGTCGAAGGTGGAGGTGCCGCGGCCGATCTCGTCCAGAATGACCAGGCTGCGCTTGGTGGCGTATTGCAGAATCTCGGCCACCTCGGTCATCTCCACCATGAAGGTGGACTGACCGGCAGCCAGATCATCCGACGCACCCACGCGGGTGAAGATGGCGTCCACCACGCCCACCCGGCATTCCTGGGCCGGAACAAAGCTGCCGATCTGCGCCATCAGAGTGATCAGTGCATTCTGGCGCATGTAGGTGGATTTACCGGCCATGTTGGGGCCGGTGATGATGAGCATGTTGTTTTCCCCGCAGTCCAGCAGGGTGTTGTTGGGCACGAACAGGCTGCCCTTGAGCATCTGCTCGATGACCGGATGGCGGCCTTCGGTGATAATCAGCTCGTCACCGTCGTCCACCACCGGGCGCACATAGTTGTTGTTTACCGCCACCTGGGCAAGTGCCGTGAATACGTCCAGCTGAGCCAGGGCGGAGGCGGTATTCTGTACCCGCAGAATCTGGGCGGAGAGGTCCTGCAGCAGTTCCTCGAACAGCTGCCGCTCCAGCGCCAGCAGCCGCTCGCTTGCCCCCAGGATCTTCCCCTCAAGCTGCTTGAGCTCCTCGGTGATGTAACGCTCCGCGTTGGCCAGGGTCTGCTTGCGGATAAAATTCTCGGGCACCTGGTCGGTGAAGGACTTGCTGACCTCCAGATAGTAGCCGAACACCCGGTTGTAGCCCACCTTCAGGGTACGGATGCCGGTCTCCTCTTTCATGCGGGCTTCCAGCTGGGACAGATAACCCTTGCCGCCGTGTACGATGTCGCGCAGCTCGTCCACTTCGGCGTTGTAGCCCTGCTTGATCACGCCGCCATCCTTCAGGGTGGCGGGTGTCTCCTCTTCCAGCGCGGCAAAAATACGGTCCCGGATATCCTCCAGCGGATCAATGCGCTGGGCCAGTTCCTCCAGCTCCGGGCAGCTGCACCCGGAGGCCAGCTCCCGAATCAGAGGCAGCTGGGTGCAGGTACTGGCCAGTGCGTAGATCTCCTTGGGGGTGGCGGAGCCGTAAACCGTGCGGGTCATCAGCCGCTCCATGTCGAACACGTGGGACAGCGCCTCGCTCAGCTCGGCGCGCTGGATGTTTTCGCTGTAAAGGGCCTGCACACAGTTGAGGCGGCGGTTGATGGCCACCGAGCTTACCAGAGGCTGCTCCAGCCAGCTGCGCAAAAGGCGCTTGCCCATGGCAGTCTGGGTCTTGTCCAGCACCCAGAGCAGGGTGCCCCGCTTTTCCCGGCCGCGCATGGTCTCGGTCAACTCCAGATTGGCACGGGTCACCGGGGAAAGCTGCATATACTGGGCTTCGGCATAGCTATGTACCAACTTAAGCCGCTCTACGCCTTTTTTCTGGGTGCGGTGCAGATAACCCAGCAGCGCACTCAGTGCCGCGTGGGCATTGCCATCCCGGGAAAGGCCGGTGGCCTTGGACCAATCCGCGCCGAATTGCTCGGTCAGCAGACGCTCCACCTCGTCCGGAGCATAGCACTCGTCCTCCATCAGCTCCACCGAGCAGGTCATATGCTGCTTGATGTAAGCAGTCACGTCCTTGAAATCCAAAAGGGCTGTATTGAACAGCAGCTCGCTTGGATTGTAGCGGCACAGCTCCGCAATCAGCTGGGTGGAAAGCTTCTCCCCCGCCAGTTCGGTGGTGTGGGCGCTGCCGGTGGAAACGTCAGCAAAGCAGACGCCGATGCATCCGTTCTTTAAGTATACACTGCCGATGTAGTTGTTTTTGTCGTCCTGCAGCATGCTGCTCTCGATCACGGTACCCGGTGTGATTACTCGGATAATATCCCGCTTGACGAGGCCCTTGGCAGTGGCGGGGTCCTCCATCTGCTCACAGATAGCAACCTTGTAGCCCTTTGCGATCAGCTTCGCCACATAGCTTTCATAGCTGTGGAAGGGCACGCCGCACATGGGTGCCCGCTCCTCCTGACCGCAGTCGCGGCCGGTGAGGGTAAGCTCCAGTTCCTTGGACGCCAGGATCGCGTCGTCGTAGAACATTTCGTAAAAATCGCCCAACCGGAAGAAGACGATCTCGTCCTTATGCTTCTTTTTGATCTCGAAGTATTGCGCCATCATGGGCGAAAGCTGTGCCAACGGTTATCACCTCTGCATTTTTTAGACGGGAAAGAGTGCGGCCCAAAGAGCACTGGAACTCAGCACCCTCCGGGCCGCACGAACGCTTTTATGGCAAATGCCTTTTAGTGGCAGCCGGAGCAGGAAGAGCAGCTGCCGCTGCAGCCGGCCTGGGGCTCCTGTACGGTCATGGGGTCGCCGCCGTTCATCGCGGTGTTGATGATGGCGTCGATGTAACCGATCAGGGCTTCAGCCTCAGCCTTGGCCTCATTGTAAGCAACCATGCTCTCGCTGTTCATGATGTCGGTGTACAGCTGGTTGACCTTGGCGTTCAGCTCGGCCACCTTCGCCTCGTCGCGCTCGTCCTTGGCAATCTCGTTGTTCAGATCCAGACGGGCCAGATTGAACTCGCCGATCATGTTCTGCAGGGTCTCGTCCGCATCGTTGGCTTTGCGGGCAGCGTCCAGCGCCAGGTAGCGGGCGTCGGTCTGCAGGGCTGCGGCGGCTTTCTTAAACAGGTCGATAACGTCCATGATAATTCTCCTTTGATTGGAACAATTTATATAATAAAAATATTATACCACAAAATTACAAAAAACAGCGGCTCGCGCAGTTTTTTCACACAAGTTCGCCTTTGAGCACCGTTCCGCGGGAACCGGTCAGGTGCACCATGGCATAACTGCCCACCAGAGAGGGTTCGGCGGTAAACTCCACCACCAGATTATTGGTCAGACGGCCGGAAAGGGTGCCTTCATCCCGCCCGGGGCCCTCTACCAGCACACGCTGAGTCTGGCCGGTCATGTCTGCCACCAGCTTGCGGGCGATCTCGTCCTGCACGCTGAGCAGCCGGGCCATGCGGTCGGTCTTCTCCTTGCGGGTAATGGGGTCCGGCATGGTGGCGGCCTTGGTACCACTGCGCTTGGAATAGATGAAGGTGAACAGCTGCATGTAGCCCACCTTGCGGATCAGCTCCAGCGTGCCCTCAAAATCCTCCTCGGTCTCGCCGGGGAAGCCCACGATGATGTCGCTGGAGAAGGTGATGCCGGGGATCTTCTCCTTGGCATAATCCATCAGCTCCAGATACTGGGCTACGGTGTAATGACGGTTCATCTGGGCCAGAATCCGGTCGCTGCCGCTCTGCACCGGCAGATGCAGATGGTTGCAGATCTTGTCCTGCGCGGCGATGGTGTCGATCAGCTTGCGGCTGGCATCCTTGGGATGGCTGGTCATGAAGCGGATGTGATAATCGCCGGGCACGGTGCACAGCAGGTTCAAAAGGTCCGAGAAGTCGATCTGCTCCTCCAGACCCTTGCCGTAGGAGTTCACGTTCTGACCCAGCAGGGTGATCTCCTTGTATCCCGCGGCCACCAGCTCCTTGAACTCGGCCAGAATGTCCGCGCTGCGGCGGCTGCGCTCCCGCCCGCGCACGTAAGGCACGATGCAGTAGGTGCAGAAGTTATCACAGCCGTACATGATGGGCAGCCAGGCCCGGAAATTGGAATCCCGGCGAATGGGGGTCTCCTCCACCACCTCGGCCCGCTCGGCGGGTGTAAGCAGGATGCGCTTTTTGTTGCCGGCGATCTTCTCGCACAGCAGCTGGGGCAGGGTGTCGATGCCGTTCACACCGAACACGATGTCCACAAAGGGATAGCTTTCGCGGATCTTGTCCACGATGCTCTGCTGCTGGGCCATGCAGCCGCACAGGCCGATGATCAGGCCGGGCTTGTCCTTCTTCAGCCGCTTGAGCGCGCCCACGTTGCCGAAGACCCGCTGCTCCGCGTGCTCCCGCACCGCGCAGGTGTTGAAGAGGATCAGGTCCGCCTCCTCCACCGAGTCGCACATACCGTAGCCGATGTCCGCCAGAACGCCCTTGATCTTCTCACCATCGTTCACGTTCTGCTGGCAGCCGAAGGAATGCACATAGGCCAGCGGGGGGCTGTCGTACCATTTGGCCACCAGCTCCGCCGCCTGTTTGTTATGTTCAAAATGAATGATCTCCAAAATATGAGCTCCTTCTGAAAATAGCTTGGTTTCAATACACCGTTTTAGTATACAATACTTTTTCCTGTTTCACAAGCCCTTTGCGCCGGATATCCACGCCTCCCGCAGTAAAATTGCAGGCACGCAAAAGCCCCGGCCGCCGAAAAACATTTTTCAGCGGCCGGGGCCTGTTTTCTATCCTATTTTTCCGGTTATTCCGTCTGCCTCATCCGTTCCACCACCGGCTGCCCGGCACCGAAGTGCAGAGCCAGCCGCGGAACCAGCAGCCCCAGCACAACCAGCACCGGAACTGCTGCCAGCAGCGGCCAGATCACAAACCGGTAGCTGGTAAAGAACAGGCCATCCACCAGCGGCTTCACACACAGCAGTGAAACGCCGACCCCAACGGCCAGACTGCACAGGACGGTGAACAACGCATAGCAGCTGCCCTCCATCATAACCATCGTCTGAAGCTGCCGCCGGGTCATACCGATAGCCTCCAGCATGGCAAATTCCCGGCGGCGGGTCACAATGCCCGTCAGGATGGAGTTGGTGAAGTTCAGCACACCGATCAGCCCGATCACCAGCGAGAGCGAGCCGCCCACCGCCGCGAACAGGAAGCGAATTCCAGAATACTCCTGGATATAACCATCCCGGGAACGGTAATCCATCAGCGGGTCGATCTGCGTGGTGTAGAGGTTCAAGTATTGCTCCATGGCGTCCACCGATTCCGGCTCCACCTCAAAGGCATAGTTCATCTTGTTGGCGGTGTTGCACATTCTCGCATACACATCCGCTGTGGTGTAATAGACAAATTCGGAAAAGCTGGCCTGCGCTGTCTCGCAGTAATAGGCGGGGTGGATCACCGAGAGGATGGTGAAGGTATGCCGGGCGCCATCTGCATCGTACAGGGTAACCACATCGCCCGCTTTGTGGCGCTGGTTTGGCTCCAGCTTACCTTCGTCGTTCACCTGACCTGCAAACAGAATGTATTCACCGGTGGAAAGCTTCTGCAGGATCGTTTCCGGGTCGCGCTCCCCTTCCATCACCTGCAGATTGTTCAGAATGAAATCATCCGCTCCATAGATTACGGTGAGGGGATTCTTTTCCTCGTCCACCGCCTGGGGCCGGTTTTTCCCGTCATTCCGGCAGGGGTTTCCCGCTTCGTCCCAGATGGTATCCTCCGGCCACTGATACTCCTCCGTCCAGGAATAGATGTCGCACCAGATCGCGCCGCCCTGTACAAAGCCCTCCTGCGCCTGCACATTGGCAATCAATGTATCGCTCACCGCATCCTCACCGTCCAGCGCCCGGAAGGAGTCAATTCCCCAATAGCGGGCATTTGCCACCACAAAATCCGTTTTGATAAAACGGGCCAGATATTTGTCCATGTCAAAGCTGCCCGTTAGCGTGAACACACTGTTCATGAGCACCAGCGAAAGACTCATGGAAAGAACCACCAGCACGGCGCGGCGCTTGTTGCGCCCCACATTGGACAGAGCCATCCGCCAAAGCTTCCCGCCGCCGGTGGAACGTTTCGCCTTTTTGGCAGCCTTGCCGTTTCCCTCGGTATACCGGACAGCCTCCACCGGGGAAACCTTTGCGGCAAGCCGGGCGGGCTTACGCATGCTTAGCAGCACGGTGATCACCGAAAAGGCTGCAGCCCCCAGAAAAACCGCCGGGTTCAGGGCCAGTTTGACCTCGTCCACCGTATTGAGCATCTGCAAAATGAGCGGTGTAAACGCGGTGCCCAGCAAAAAGCCCAGCACCAGCCCCACAGGGATTCCAAAGCCGCACAGCACCAGCGCCTGGCAGCGCAGAATCTGCCGGATCTGTTTTGCGGTGGTCCCGATAGTTTTCAGCAAACCATAGTAGCGGATGTCCTGCATGACGGAAATCTGAAAGATGTTATAGATGATCAGATATCCGGTGAGCATGATGAGCAGAAGAAGGCCTGCCACTGCGCTGATGCTGGTCCAGTCGGTAATGCCTGCCCCCACATAGGCCCAGTTTTCGTTCCATTCCACCTCTTCCGCAAGGCCCGCCTTCTCTGCCATGGCCCGCAGCTTGCCGCTGATATTGATGCCATTGGAAAAGGTCACGTCACACTGAATCAATCCCACCTGGCTTCCGGTCTGCTCGCTTGCCTCGGCCAGTTCATCGGCATGCTCCGTGAGATAGGCTTCGCTCACGATACCAAAGCCCGTGTTCATGATATCGCTGTAGCCGAACCAGCCCACCAGCGTGAACTGGCGCTCAATCACCGGCTGGTCATAGCCCATCTTCAGCTGCAGCGTAATGGTCTGCCCTTCCTCGGGAGTGATTCCCAGCAACTCCAGACTTCGCTCATCCATGGCGATCTCGTCTGCCGCCTGGGGCGCGCGGCCGCCGGTCAGCTGGCAAAACCGGCGCTCATATGCCTCCGGTGGCTGATACCACAGCTCCAGATGGCGCTTTAAGAACTCCGGATTTTCCACCTCATAGGCACAAATGATATTCCGGTCCAGAATGGCTCCTGCCGGGGCCACCTGCTTGAGCTGTTCAAACTGCTCCTGGGTAAGGTCCTTGAAGGTGCCGTGAGCACTGCCACCGGACTGGAGCATGGTGCTGTATTGAAAGGAAGCAATCAGGTTGCCGCCAATGGAAAACACACTGGTGAACAGAATGGTGGTGAGTATAATTGCCAATATGGCAATCAGATTACGGCCCCGGTTTGCCCGGAAACTCTTGTCCGCCAGGCGATGCAGAGCCTTGCGGTTGTCGATCTTCAACACAGCCCATCACCGCCCTTCCCGGATGCGGCCATCCTCAATGCGCACGATCCGGTCCGCCAGCTGGGCAATCTCCTCGTTGTGGGTGATCATCACAATGGTCTGCCCGAACCGCTCGCTGGTCACCCGAAGCAGGCTGAGCACATCCTGGCTGGTCTTGGAATCCAGGTTGCCGGTGGGCTCATCCGCCAGCAGAATGGCGGGCTTCGTGGCCAGCGCCCGAGCAATGGCCACCCGCTGCTGCTGGCCGCCGGAAAGCTGGCTGGGCAGGCTTTGCAGCTTGTTTTCCAGCCCCAGTGTGGCGATGATCCGGCTCACGAAGGCCCGGTCCACCCGGTTGCCATCCAGTTCAATGGGCAGCACGATGTTCTCGTATACGTTCAGCACCGGCACAAGATTATAGCTTTGAAACACAAAGCCGATCTTGCGGCGGCGGAAGATGGTGAGCGCGTCCTTTTTCAGCTGGAAGATGTCCTTGCCTTCCACCAGTACCTTACCGCTGGTGGGTTCATCCAGCCCGCCCAACATGTGCAGCAGGGTGGATTTTCCGCTGCCGCTGGTGCCCACGATGGCCACGAATTCCCCTTCCTCCACGGTAAGGTCCACCCCGTCCAGGGCGCGCACCTGGGTCTCGCCCTCGCCGTAGTATTTTTTCAGCGCTCTTGTTTCCAGAACGTTCATTCTCCCAAAACCTCCCAATAAAAATAGTCTGTGCAGCAAAGAATGCGCGAAGCACTTTTCTTTACAGCACAGACTATACCAAACAAAGCTTACCGCAGCCTTACAGGCAGCAGGACAAATCGAACAGTTCTGTCACATTTGCGCTTCCAGGGGCAGATATAGCGAAAACTCACTGCCCTTGCCCGGCTCCGATGCCAGCTTGATGTAACCGCCCTGCAGCGTGGCAATCTGCCTTGCCAGGGCCAGTCCTACTCCGACACCCGGGCTTTTTGGCGCGGCGCTGCCCCGGTAGAACCGCCGGAATACCGCCGCCTGCTCCGATTCCGGAATGCCGGGACCGTCGTCCCTCACAGTAACACGGCAGAACATGGCATACTGCTCACAGGCAACAGATACATGCCCGCCCGCCGGGGTGTACTTGATGGCGTTGTCCACCAGGTTGCCCACCGCCTCCTGAGTCCACTTACAGTCAAAGCAGGCCCGGGCACCAGTAGATGCAACCCTCAGTGAAACGCCCTTCTGTTCGGCCACGGGTCGGAAGGAATATTCCAGCGCCTGCAGCAGTGGTTCCAGCGATTGAACCTGGGCCACGGGCTGAACAACTCCACTTTCCAGGCGGGACAGCTTGACCAGCGCCTCGATTAAAAACCGGAGCTTTTCCGCCTCGGTGTTGATCTGAGCCAGCATAGGGCGGGCAGCTTCGGGCAGTGGCTGCTCATCCAGCAGCTGCCCATAGAGCAGAATGTTCGCCAACGGAGTCTTGGTCTGATGGGAGATATCGCCGATCAGGGACTTGATGCGTCCCCGGTCCTCCTCGATGGCCCTGCGGGAAAGCTGGCTGGAATGCAGAAACCGGCTCAGCTTCTCCTCCAGGCGGGAAAGCCGGGCTTCGCTGTAGTCGTCCTGTTCAAAGCTGCCCGCAATGGCCTGCTCCAGCATCTGTTCCAGGCGGCGCATGGTGCGCCGGGTGTACCAGCCATATACAGCAACACCGACACCTGCCGCCGCGACCACCAGCGCGCCCAATCCCAGCAATAGGGCCAGCTGTCCGGGAGTGACGCCGAAAAACCAGTCATTCATCGGCGTTCCCCTTCCAGGTATAGCCCACGCCGTAGACCGTTTGGATATAACGCGGGCGGCGCGGGTCTTCTTCCAGCTTGGCGCGCAGGCGGCGCACCGCTACCGACAGGGTGTTTTCGTCCACGAATTCACCACCATCCCACACCTGGTCCAGCAGAGTGTCCCGGGGAACGATCTGCCCTCGGTTCTTCACCAACAGCTGCAGCAGGCGCTGTTCGGTGCGGCTGAGTGCCAGCTCAACACCCTGCCTTTCAAACCGGAGCCGGGCAAAGTCAAACCGGAAAGGGCCAACTTCCACCAGCTCCGGCCCGGCGGGTGCGCGGCGGCGCAGCGCCGCAGTGACCCTTGCGCGCAGCACCGCAAGGCTGAAGGGCTTTGTGATATAATCGTCACCGCCCGCTTCCAGTGCCGCCACCTCGCTGTACTCGGTATCGTTGGCGGTGAGAAAAAGCACTGGAACCGGGTCCCTCCGGTCACGCAGCTGGCGGCAAAGCTCCAGCCCGCTGCCGTCCGGCAGGCCCAGATCCAGAAGGATCAGAGAGAACGCCCGCGTTTGCAGCGCCTGCCAGGCATCAGCCAGCGAGGCACAGCGAACAAATTCATAGGGCTGCTGACTGAATGCCAGGGCAATTCCCTCGCTCAGCGCCGCATCGTCTTCCACCAACAGGATGGTTTCCATGGAATCCCTCTTTGCTTTCTTATTCGGTCACCCGGTCCCGCTCCAGGATGGGGCCCAGATATTTGCCGGTGTAGGAGGCAGGCACCTTGGCCACCTCTTCCGGGGTGCCGGTGGCCACGATGGTGCCGCCCTCGTCACCGCCCTCGGGGCCCAGATCAATAATATAATCCGCCCGCTTGATAATATCCAGATTATGCTCGATGATGACCACGGTGTTGCCCGCGTCCACCAGACGATCCAGTACGGTGATGAGCTTGTGCACGTCCGCCACATGCAGGCCGGTGCTGGGCTCATCCAGCACGTATACGGTCTGGCCGGTCTCCCGCTTGGCCAGCTCCAGCGCCAGTTTTACGCGCTGAGCCTCACCGCCGGAGAGAGTGGTCGCGCTCTGGCCCAGCTTGATATAGCCCAGGCCCACGTCCAGCAGGGTCTGCAGCTTGCGGTGAATGCGGGGAATGTTGGCAAAGAAGGTGCAGGCCTCCTCCACCGTCATGTCCAGCACATCGGCAATGCTCTTGTCCTTGTATTTTACCTCAAGGGTTTCCCGGTTGTAGCGGGCGCCCTTACACACCTCACAGGGCACAAAGATATCCGGCAAAAAGTGCATCTCAATCTGCACGATGCCGTCGCCCTCACAGGCTTCGCAGCGGCCGCCTTTCACGTTGAAGCTGAACCGGCCGGGGCCGTAGCCGCGCATCTTGGCGTCCTGCGTCTGGGCAAACACGTTGCGGATATCGGTGAACACGCCGGTGTAGGTGGCCGGGTTAGAACGTGGTGTGCGGCCGATGGGTGCCTGGTCGATGCCGATGACCTTATCCACGTTTTCCAGGCCCTTGATCTCCTTGTATTTGCCGGGGCGGCGCTTGGCGCCGTTCAGCTCCATGGCCAGGGCCTTGTAGAAGATCTCGTTGATCAGGCTGGACTTGCCGCTGCCGGACACGCCGGTCACGCAGATCATCTTGCCCAGCGGGATATCCACATTCACATTTTTCAGGTTGTTCTCGGCCGCGCCCACGATGTGCAGCTTTTTGCCGTTACCCTTACGGCGGGTGGCAGGCACCTCGATTCGTTTACGGCCGGACAGATACGCGCCGGTGATGCTGCGGGGGGCCTTGCAGATATCCTCCACCGAGCCCTCGGCCACAACCTCGCCGCCGTGTACGCCTGCGCCGGGGCCAATGTCCACGATATAGTCTGCCTGGCGCATGGTGTCCTCATCGTGCTCCACCACCACCAGTGTGTTGCCCAGATCCCGCAAGCGTTTCAGGGTAGCGATCAGCTTGTCGTTGTCCCGCTGGTGCAGACCGATGCTGGGCTCGTCCAGCACATAGAGCACGCCAGTGAGGGCGCTGCCGATCTGGGTGGCCAGCCGGATGCGCTGGCTCTCGCCGCCGGACAGGCCGGACGCACCGCGGGAAAGGGTCAGGTAATCCAGACCCACGCTCTGCAAGAAGCCCAGGCGCTCGCGCACCTCTTTCAGGATGCCGTCGCCGATGCGGTGCTCCTGATCGGTCAGCTGGATGTCGTTGATGAAGTTCAGCTCCTGACGCACGCTCATCTCGCACAGGTCGCTGATGTTCACCCCGCCCACGGTGACCGCCAGGCTGGTGGGCTTGAGTCGCTTGCCGTGGCAGTCCGGGCATTCCACGCCGTTCATCACGGTGGCGATCTCTTCCTTCATCCACTCGCTGCTGGTCTCCCGGAAGCGGCGTTCCAGATTGTTCACGATGCCCTCAAATTCGTTCAGATAACGGCCGGAGCCGAACTCGTTTTCCCGGTGCATCTCGATGCGTTCACCGCCGGTGCCGTAGAGGATGGCGTTCACCGCCTCGGCGCTCATTTCCTTGACGGGGGTATCCAGCGTGAAGCCGTATTTTTTGCCCAGGCCCTTGTAATACATCTCGCTGATCGAACCCTCAGCGTAGTACCAGCCGCTGGCCTTGATGGCCCCCTCTCGGATGGACAGATCCTTGTTGGGAATGATCAGCTCCGGGTCCACCCGCATGAAGGTGCCCAGACCGGTGCAGCGTTCGCAGGCGCCGAAGGGGTTGTTGAAGCTGAACATGCGGGGCTCCAGCTCGTCGATGGAGATACTGTGGTCCGGGCATGCATAGCTCTGGCTGAACTGCATCTCTTCCCCGCCGTTCACGTCGATGGTCACCAGACCACCGGTAAGGGCGATGGCTGTTTCCAGCGAATCCGCCAGGCGGCTCTGCACGGTGTCGTTGATGACCAGACGGTCCACCACGATCTCCACCGTGTGCTTTTTGTTCTTTTCCAGACTGATCTCTTCATCCAGGTCATAGAGGTTGCCGTCGATGCGCACGCGGGCATAGCCGCCCCGCCGGGCTGCCTCCAGCTCCTTCTGCTGGGTACCCTTGCGGCCCCGCACCACCGGGGCCAGCACCTGGAACTTGGTACCCTTGGGCAGCGCCAGAATGGCGTCCACCATCTGGTCCACCGTCTGCTGGCTGATGACCCGGCCGCAGATGGGGCAATGAGGCACGCCGATGCGGGCGTACAACAGGCGCAGATAGTCGTAAATTTCGGTTACGGTACCCACGGTGGACCGGGGGTTCCGGTTGGTGGTTTTCTGGTCGATGGAGATGGCCGGCGAAAGGCCTTGAATGTCGTCCACATCCGGCTTTTCCATCTGGCCCAGGAACTGGCGGGCATAGCTGGAAAGGCTCTCCATATACCGGCGCTGGCCATCCGCATAGATGGTGTCGAAAGCCAGGCTGGACTTGCCGCTGCCGGACAGGCCGGTCATTACGATCAGCTTGTCCCGCGGGATGGTCAGATTTACATTTTTCAGGTTGTGCTCGCGGGCACCCTTGATGACGATCTTATCGTTATTCAATGCTCAGAACTTTCCTTTCCTCTTTTTCGGCTTTGCTTCGGGGGCATCGTCGTTTGGATTCTCGCCCCGGCGCAGCTTTTCAATACGGTCACGCAGGAAGGCCGCGTGCTCGAATTCCAGCAGCTTGGCCGCCTCCTTCATCTCACGGGTCAGGCGGGTGATCAGCTGCTCCCGCTCCGCCTTGCTCATGCGGCGGGTGCCAAGCTTCGCGTTCTCCTTGTGGTCACTGATTTCAATGCTGTCGCGGATGCTCTTCACGATGGTTTTCGGGGTAATGCCGTGGGCCTCGTTGTAGGCCATCTGGATGGAGCGGCGACGCTCGGTCTCAGTGATGGCCTTCTCCATGCTGGGGGTGACCTCATCCGCATACATAATGACAATGCCGTCCGCATTTCGGGCGGCACGGCCGATGGTCTGCACCAGACTGGTCTCGCTGCGCAGGAAACCTTCCTTATCCGCGTCCAGAATCGCCACCAGCGAAACCTCCGGCAGGTCCAGGCCCTCACGCAGCAGGTTGATGCCCACGATCACATCGATGGTGCCGGTACGCAGGTCCTTGATCAGCTCCATCCGCTCGAAGGTATCCACCTCGTGGTGCATGTACTTGACCTTGACCCCGTGCTCGGTGAGGAAGTCGGTCAGGTCCTCGGCCATCTTCTTGGTCAGGGTGGTCACCAATACCCGCTCGTTCCGGGCGGTGCGCTGGTTGATCTCGCCCAGCAAGTCCTCGATCTGGCCCTCCACCGGCTTGACGATGATCTGGGGGTCCAACAGGCCGGTGGGGCGGATCACCTGCTCGGCCACCCGCACGCTGTGCTCCCGCTCGTATTCGCCGGGCGTTGCGCTCACGAATACGATCTGGTTCAGCTTGCTTTCCACCTCCTCGAATTTGAGGGGGCGGTTATCGAAAGCGGAGGGCAGGCGGAAACCGAAGTCCACCAGGGTTTTCTTGCGGGCGTAGTCGCCGCCGTACATGGCCCGCAGCTGGGGCAGCATCACATGGCTCTCGTCCACAAACAGCAAAAAGTCCTTGGGGAAGTAGTCCAGCAGCGTGGTGGGGGTGGAACCGGGCGCACGGCCGGAAAGCACCGCGGAATAGTTCTCGATGCCCTTGCACATGCCCACTTCCTGCAGCATCTCCATGTCGTAGTTGGTGCGCTGGGCAATGCGCTGGGCCTCCAGCAGCTTGCCCTCCTCGGTAAACTTCTTCACCTGCCGGTCCATCTCTTCCCGGATGCTCACAAGGCCCGCCTGCATCTTTTCCGGGGAAACGATGTAGTGGCTGGCCGGGAAAATGGCCACATGCTTGACCACGTTCTTCCGCTCGCCGGTAAGGGGGTTCATCTCGCTGATGCGGTCGATCTCGTCCCCGAAGAATTCCACCCGGATGGCCACGTCGTTCATGTAGGCCAGGTTGATCTCCACCGTGTCGCCCCGAACACGGAACTTGTTGCGCACAAAGTTGATGTCGTTGCGCTCGTATTGCAGCTTCACCAACCGCTTGCACAGCTCGTCCCGGTCCATCTGCATGCCGGGGCGCAGGCTGATGACCATGCTCCGGTAGTCGATGGGGTCGCCCAGGCTGTAGATACAGGACACGCTGGCCACGATGATCACATCCCGCCGCTCGGACAAAGCCGCCGTAGCGGAATGGCGCAGCCGGTCAATCTCGTCGTTGATGGCGCTGTCCTTTTCGATGTAGGTATCGGTGGACGGGATATAAGCCTCGGGCTGGTAGTAGTCGTAGTAGGAAACGAAGTATTCCACCGCGTTCTCCGGGAAGAACTCCCGGAACTCGGTGCAAAGCTGGGCCGCCAGGGTCTTGTTGTGGGCCAGCACCAGTGTGGGCCGGTTAACCTTGGCGATCACGTTGGCCATGGTAAAGGTCTTGCCGCTGCCGGTCACACCCAGCAGGGTCTGAGCCTTATCGCCGTTCAGGATGCCCTGGGCCAGTGTTTCAATGGCCTGGGGCTGGTCGCCCGTTGGCTGATAGGGTGCTACAAGTTTAAACTGATCCATTCGATCATCCTTTCTGTTCGCGGGTAGAACCGCGGGTTTTCTGCCGGCCGCCTCAGGTAAACAGGCTCTGGAATCGGTCGCTCTGCCGCAGGGAAATATACCCATCCGGCGCAACGATCACATGGTCCACCAGCTTCAGACCCAGTGTCCCCAGCTTCTGGCGGATCTGGCTGGTCAGATTCATATCTTCCCGGGAGGGCAGCGCAAAGCCTCTGGGATGGTTATGGGCCAGCACCAATTGGGTGGCCCCCAGGGTGATCATCCGGCTGCTGAGTACGTTCACAAACACCGACGAGGCGTTCACCGTACCCTCAAAGCACTTTTCCACCTTGAGGATATGATTGCGGTCGTCCAGATACATGGCGTAGACCTGCTCCACCCGAGCGCCGTAAAACAGCGACTCCATGTGTTCGCCGATCTCCTCCAGGCTTTTCACGGTGCGCACCGGACGGGTCTTATGCTGGTGGTAGCGCCGGTCCACCGCCAGAAACAAGCGGACCAGCCGGGCGGTAGCCGGGCCCACGCCCTCCACCTGGGTGAGCTCCTGCTCACTGGCCTCCAGCACCCGATCCAGCCCGCCGAAATGATCCATCAGCGCGTGGGCAATCGGGTTCACATCCTTGCGGGGAATTGCATGAAACAGGATGTATTCCAGCACCTCATGATCGGAAAAGCCATCGAAGCCGGTCTCTTCAAACCGCTTACGCATCCGCTGGCGGTGGTTTGCGTGAATCTGCTGCTGCGCCATTCCCTGTTCCCCGTTCCCTTCAAAGTTACGCTTTACGCGCTATTCTTTATATTATATACTATTTACAGGTTATTGGAAAGAGAGGAACCTTTTGAATGAAACGCTTTACCGCGGGCACCAACGAGGAGGGCGTGCGCCTTTCCCGTTTTGTGCAAAACGTTACTGTTAATCTGCCCAACAGCTTGCTGTACAAGAGCTTTCGGAACAAACGCATCAAGGTAAACGGCAAAAAAGCCGACGCGGATTACCGCATTCATGCCGGGGATGTGCTGGAGCTTTATATCAACGACGAGTTCTTTTCCGCCGCGCCTGCACCCAAGGCCCCGACCCGCCGTCAGCCGCCGGTTCAGGTGGTCTACGAGGACGAGAATCTGGCGGTGCTGTACAAGCCCGCTCACCTGCTCTGCCACTCGGACCGCACCGGCGACGCCAATCTGGTGGATGCCTTCACCGCTTATCTTACCCAGAAAGGCGAATATATTGCCGGGCAGGAGCATACCTTTGCCCCCGCGCTGTGCAACCGGCTGGACCGGGGCACCGAGGGTCTGGTGGTGGCCGCGAAGAATTATGCCGCGCTGCGGGACATGAACGAGATCATCCGCACCGATCTGGTGCGCAAGGAGTACCTGACCATCACTTTCGGCAAGCCGCCCAAGGGCCGCCACACCGCCTGGCTGCGCCACAATGAATCCAACAACAAGGTGCAGGTCCGTGCCGACGCTGCCGAGGGCTTCAAAGAGATCATCACCGAGGTGACTCCGGAAAAGGTAATTGGCCCCTTCACCCTCTGTCGCATCGGGCTGGTGACCGGCCGCACCCATCAGATTCGCGCTCATCTGGCGTTTCTGGGTGCACCGGTGCTGGGCGACATCAAATACGGCAACCGGAAGTGGAACGAAAAGGCCGGCCTGAAGACCCAGGCCCTGTGTGCAGTACAACTGACTTTCGGCCAGATCCCGGAGGAAAGCTCGCTGCATTACCTGAGCGGCAAGCAGATCCGTTTGGAGCAGCCTCAGATCCTGACCACCTTCAACGACCTGGCCAAGCTGGGGCCCCGGTGAATTCTTTCGGCAGTCAGGCTGCATATTCTTGCATTTTGCCTGTTCTGGCCACTGTTTTCCCCTGCTTTGCAGAGAATAAGGCTTCTTGATATTCGCTTTTTGAAAAAGATTTTCACGCCCGTCACATTTGGTGTCGGGCGTTTTGTTTTTCCTCTTTCCTTTAAGACATAAGAAAAAGAGCGAAACTCGTTTTATGAACGCGTTTCGCTCTTTTGTTCGAACCATCTTCCCCGGCATGCACGCATCAAAAGAGGCGCAGATCGCGGGAAGTAAATGATCAGAAGAAGCTCACCTGGCTGGTGTCCGGCAGACCGCCCAGAGCACCCACATTTTTCAGGTTCTCCATCACAGCGCTGGAAACACCGGTGGCCTGCTGAAGCTCCTCGATGGACAGGTATTCCTGCCCGTTAATGGTGGCCCGCTCCAGTGCAACCGCGGCGGACTCACCCACGCCCTTCAGAGAAGCGAAGGGCAGACGGACCTTGTCATCCTCCACCACATACTGGGTGGCCCGGCTCTTGCCCAGCTGAATGGGCAGGAACTCATAGCCGCGAGCCAGCATCTCGTTCACCAGCTGCAGCGAAACCTGGATATCTTCGTCCTTGGCTTTCCGCTCCTCCCGCAGGCGGGCGTTTACCTCTTTCAGATGCTGCTGGGCTACCTTCACACCACCTACCGCAGCTTCGTAGTCGATGTCGTCGCCGCGGACGGTGAAGTAGGTGGCATAGAATGCCTGGGGATGGTACACCTTGAACCACATCAGCCGGATGGCCGCGATCAGGTAGGCCACGGCATGAGCCTTGGGGAACATGTACTTGATCTTGCGGCAGGAATCCATGTACCAGTCCGGCACACCGCACTCCTTCATGGTCTCCTCTGCCCCCGGCGGGAAGCCGCCCTTTGCCACCTTGCCCTTTCGGGTCAGCTCCATGATGTTGAAGGCCAGCTTGGGCTCCAGGCCCTTGTGCAGCAGGTAGGTCATGATGCTGTCACGACAGCCGATCACGTCGGAAATGGTGCACACGCCGTCCTTGATCAGGTCCTGGGCGTTGCCGTTCCAAACGTCAGTGCCGTGGGAAAGGCCGGAAATCTGAATCAGGTCGCTGAAGTTCTTCGGCTGGGCTTCGATAAGCATCTGCCGCACGAAGGGGGTGCCCAGCTCCGGAATGCCGAAGGTACCGGTCTGGCTGTCGATCTGCTCCGGAGTGACCCCCAGTGCTTCGGTGGACACCAGCAGGCTGATCACCTTGGTGTCGTTCATGGGCACCTTTTCCATGGGGATGCCGGTCATGTTCTCCAGATATTTGTACATGGTGGGCACATCGTGGCCCAGCTCATCCAGCTTAAGCAAAGTATCATGGAGGTATTTGAATTCGAAGTGGGTGGTAAGCACACCCTTCTCCTTATCGTCGGCGGGATGCTGGATGGGACAGAAGTCCTGGATCTCGTGCACATCCGGCACGACCACCATGCCGCCCGGATGCTGGCCGGTGGTACGCTTTACGCCGGTGCAGCCCTGGGTGAGCCGGTTCTCCTCCGCACGGTTCACAATGCGGCCCCGCTCCTCCAGATATTTTTTCACATAGCCGTAGGCAGTCTTATCCTGCAGACCGGACACAGTGCCCGCCTTGAACACGAACTCCTTGCCGAATAGCTCCTCGGTGTACCGGTGCACGTAGCTCTGGTACTCACCGGAGAAGTTCAGGTCAATATCCGGCTCCTTGTCGCCGTCGAAGCCCAGGAAGGTCTCGAAGGGAATGTCATGGCCGTCCACGATCAGAGGCGCGCCGCAGCAAGGGCAGTTTTTATCCGGCAGGTCGAAGCCGTCTGCCACGCTGCCATCGGTGATAAACTCGCTGTACTGGCAGTTGGGGCACAGGTAATGGGGCGGCAGGCTGTTTACCTCGGAAATTCCCGAGAAATGGGCCACCGCAGAGGAGCCAACCGAGCCACGGCTGCCCACCTGGTACCCATTTTGGTTTGAAAAGGCAACCAGCTTTACAGCAATTACATACAGCACCGCGAAGCCGTGGCCGCAGATGGAATCCAGTTCCCGCTGCAAACGGGCCCGCACCAGCTCCGGCAAGGGGTCGCCGTAATGCTTTTTGGCGGTGTTCCAGGTGGCGTCGCGCAGCTGCTGCTCGGCGCCCTCGATGGAAGGCGGGAAGGTCCCCTTGGGAATTGCCCGCACTCCTCCATCCACCATGTCGGTAATCTTGTTGGGGTTGGTCACCACGATTTCAAAGGCCTTTTCCTTGGGCAGATAATTGAACTGATTGAGCATATCCTCGGTGGTGCGGTAGTACAGCGGCGCCTGATTGTCTGCATCTTTGAAGCCGTTGCCGGCCTGCAGTACCGCCCGGTAGACCGAGTCCTCCGGGTCCTGGAAATGAACGTCGCCGGTGGCCACAACCGGCTTGTTCAGCACCTCACCCAGCTTGATAATCGTCCGGTTGAAGTCCTGGATCTTGTCCATGGAATCCACCAGATGCTCGCGCACCATGTATTCGTTATTCCCCAGAGGCTGGACCTCCAGAAAATCGTAATATTCCGCGATCTGACACAGCTTTTCGAAGCTCTGACCCTCCACAACAGCCCTGTAAAGTTCACCCGCTTCACAGGCTGAGCCGATCAAAAGTCCGTCCCGATACTTGTTCAAAATGCTGCGAGGCACCCGGGGTTTCTTAAAGAAGTAGTTGGTATGGGCCTCGCTGACGATCTTGTACAGATTTTTCAGGCCCACCTGATTGCGCACCAGAATGATCAGGTGATAATACTTCTTTTTGATGACCTCTTTGTTGCCGCCGCCCAGACCGATGTTGATATCCTCCAGACGCTCGATCTTCTTTTCCGCCAAGTCCTCCAGCATCTTGCAGAAGATCTTGGCCAGGGCCATAGCGTCATCCACCGCCCGGTGATGGTTGAAGGGTTCAATCTCCAGATGGTCGTTGATGGTATCCAGCTTATAGTTACGCAGGCCCGGATACAGATTCTGGGCCATGGGCAGGGTATCGATGTAGGCGTTGTCCAGCTCGATACCCGCCCGCTTTGCGGCAATGTGCATAAAGCGCATGTCGAACTTGTGGGCGTTGTGGGCAATGAGCACCCGGCCCTTCGCAAATTCCGCAAACATGCGCACCGCCTCGTCCGGCGTGGGGGCGTCCGCCACCATACTGTCGTTGATGCCGGTGAGCTCCACGATCTTGGGTGGAATCGGTTTGCCTGGGTTCACGAAGGTACCGAAAGTCTCGGTGATCTGGCCGTTCTCCACCACCACCGCGCCAATCTCGGTAAGGAACTCGGTGTTGGGGTCCAGACCGGTGGTCTCGGTATCGTACACCACAAAGCTGCCGCTCATGGGACCGGTGGCCTCGCCGTACAGCACCGGGATCATATCGTCCACAAAATAGGCCTCTACACCGTAGATGACCTTGAAGTCCGGATCGCTCTTGCGGATGGAATCCGCCGCCAGCATAGCTTCCGGGAATCCTTGTACCACGCCGTGGTCGGTGATGGCAATGGCCCGATGGCCCATGCGGTGGGCGGTGCGCACGATCTCACCCGGGTCGCAGAAGCCATCCATGCTGCTAAGCTTGGTATGCAGGTGCAGCTCTACCCGCTTCTGGGGAGCGTTATCCTCCCGCTTGCGGCGCTCCACCTGCAGCACATCATAGGGATAGACCACATAATCGTGCTCATATTTATCGTAGGTGCATTCGCCCTTCAGCACCAGGGTAGTGCCCTTTTTCAGCTCCTCCCACTTGCTGAAGTCCTCCCCTTCCCGGCTGCGGAGCTTCAGGTTGATGGAGCCGGTGTAGTCGGTGATAGAAACGATGTAGCTCTTCTGGAAGTTACCTTTGACCTCCACCGCGAACACGTCGCCCCAGATCATCACGCGGCCACCATCGCCGCCCAGATCTTTCAGCGGGGTCAGCTCGCCGGGCTTGAAGTTCTTGCCATGGAACAGCTTGACCGGCTTGTCGGTCAGGTCCAGGCCAGGGATCTTGATGGGCGGCAGGCCCTTCTTCTCCTCGAACTTCACGGTGGGCACCTTCTGCAGTACCTTCTTCTCCCATTCCTCCACGGTGGCAGTCTTACCGGTCTGGGCAAGCTCCACCTGAGGCAGAGTTCCGGTGCGCTGCTCAATTCGCTGAGCCAGCGCCTGGGGAAATTGAATCTCCTCCAGTATCTTTTTGCCTACCTTGATGTGCAGCCGAATGGTCTGGCCCTCAATGTCAATGGCAGCATGGTCCAGAAAGCCGTTGACCGGATAATCCTCGTCCCGCAGTTCACCGATCAGCTTCTGGATACTCTCCGGCGTGATGGTCTCGTAGGGGAAACTGTTCTGGATCTCCACTTGAAAACCGTCAAACAAAGGGCTGAGCGAGGTGCACAGGCGTTCACACAGGCTCACCGGCAACGGCGCACCGCTGCGCAGGTGGATTCGGATCTTCCGGCTCAGGCGCAGCATCTCCACATGCTCCACCAGCACGCCCGCAAAGCAACGGGCAAAGGTTTCGTCCACCGTGAACTGGGGCCACAGTTGTGTTACCAAAGGTTTCAATGAGGTTGTCTCCTTTTTCTTACAAAGCAATGGCCTGCGGGCAGGAAAATCCCGCCCGCAGGCTCAACATGCATCACAGCTTATAGATCTCATCCACCAGCTGGCCCACAATGTCGCCCCGCAGCATCCGGATCTTTTCGCCCCGGATGAACAGCAGCGCTTCATCCTTGCCACCGGCGATGCCGATGTCCGCCTCCCGGGCCTCGCCGGGACCGTTCACCACGCAGCCCATCACGGCCACCTTGATGGGCTTTTTGTAGCCCTTCAGGCGCTTCTCCACCTCGTCGGCAATCTGAGCCACCTGAATGTTGGTACGGCCGCAGGTGGGGCAGCTGATGATTTCCGGACCGCCCACCGCATGACCGGCAGCACGCAAAATATCGTAACCAGCCTGCACTTCCTTCTCCGGGTCATCGGTCAGGGAAACGCGCAGGGTATCACCGATGCCCTCCAGCAGCAGGCCGCCAATACCCATACCGGACTTGATCAGGCCCATGCGGTAGGTACCGGCCTCGGTAACACCCACATGCAGCGGATAATCGCACTTCTCACTGAGCAGACGGTAGGCCTGCATCATGGTGGGCACATTGCTGGATTTAATGGAGATTACAATGTTGTTGAAATCGTGCTTTTCCAGCAGGGCCACATGATACATAGCGCTTTCCACCAGAGCCTCCGGCACCGGCGCACCATACTTGGCCAGAATCTCCTTTTCCAGGCTGCCCGCATTCACGCCGATGCGGATGGGGATATTCTTAGCATTGCAGGCCCGGGCCACCGCGCGCACATTTTCGTCCGCGCCGATGTTGCCGGGATTAATGCGAATCTTGTCCACGCCCGCGTCCACGCAAGCCAGCGCAATCTTGTAGTTGAAATGGATATCTGCCACAAAGGGCACATCCACTGCGTTTTTCACCGCTTCCACAATGCGCACGTCCTCCAGGCTGGGAACGCTGGCACGAAGGATCTGGCAACCGGCTTCTACCACCCGCTTTGCCTGGGCCACGTTGCCCGGGATATCCGCCACGGGCACGTTCAGCATAGTCTGAACCGCCACCGGATTGTGACCGCCGATCACCAGGTTGCCGATTTTCACTTCACGTTTGACCTTACGCATGATTGATTATCCTCCTGCTTTTAAAACAGACGAACGATATCGTTGAATGTGGCAAAAATCATAATCCCGAACAAGAAGCACATGCCTGCCGCATTCACCAGAATTTCGAATTTCTTGGGCACCGGCCGCCGGAAAATCCCCTCCAGCGCCAGGAAAACCAGCTTGCCGCCGTCCAGAGCGGGCACCGGCAGCAGGTTGAATACACCCAGGTTTACGGTGAGCAATGCCAGCATGGACAACACCTCGGCCACGCCCATGCTCGCTGCCTGCCCGATGGCGGATGCAATGCCCACCGGGCCGGAAAGCTCATTCACACTCACCCGGCCTACCACCAGGTCGATCAGTGAACGAAAGACCAGCCGAGCATAGAACAGGGTGTAATTGAAGGCCTGCGACACCACGGTTTTCACATTCTTTTCCAGGGCGTAGACCTTGAAGCCGATGTTCATGGTAACGGAATCGCCGTTTTCCACCAGCTCAAAGCCCACGTTATCCAGCTGAATGATCTCACCATTCCGCTTCACAGTCAGGCCTGCGCTTTGATCCGGGGTACGCTGCAGTTCATACAGCACATCGTTCATTACAAAGCAGTGATGACCGTTCACCGCCAGGATCTCGTCGCCCACCTGCAGGCCCGCAGCCTGCACCGGAGAGCCTTCTTCCACAAAACCTACCGTTTTGCTGGCACCGGGATCGCCGAACGCCAGCATAAGCAGAAGCACCAGAAAGCCCAGGATCAGGTTCATTACCGCACCGGCCGCCACCACAATGATCCGTTTCCAGACCTTTACCTGGGGGAAGGGCAGGCCTTTGGGCTGCTCCTCCACCGGGTCAAGCTCCTTCAGCGCATCGCCGGTCTCCGGCTCTTCCAGCTCCTCATCCTCCCCTTCCATGCTCACATAGCCGCCGATGGGCAATGCACGCACGCTGTAACGGGTGCCGCCCCGCACCGTGGTGAACAGAGCAGGCCCCATGCCGATGGAAAATTCATTCACCTGAATCCCGGCCTTTTTGGCGCAGACAAAGTGCCCCAGCTCGTGGATCATAACCACCAGGCCAAAGATCAGCACCGATATAATGAGGGTAAGGATTGTTGCCATGTGTGAATAATCTCTCTTTCTTTTTAAATGTGGCTCAGCACAAACTGCCGGGCCATGCGGTCGCATTCATACACATCGGCCAGCGTATAGCTTCCGCCGAAGGAATCACTGTCCACCACAGCCTCCACCAGACGGCCAATGTCCAAAAAGCCGACTTTATCCTCCAGGAACAGCCGGACGGCCTCCTCGTTGGCACCGTTGGCCGCGCAAGGACCAAGACCGCCCTTGGCAATGGCCTTTTTGCAGGCTGCCAGGCAGCGGAAGGTCTCCTCGTCCGCCACATCGAAGGTGATGGACTTGAGTTGGGTGAAATCCAGCTCGGGTGCACAACCCGGGAACCGGTCCGGCCAGGTGAGCGCATACTGAATGGGAATACGCATATCCGGCACGCCCAGCTGAGCCAGGATGGAGTTATCGCTGAACTGCACCATGGAGTGAATGATACTCTGACGCTGTACCACAACCTGAATCTTCTCCGGCGGCAGACCGAACAGCCAGACTGCCTCGATCAGCTCCAGGCCCTTGTTCATCAGGGTGGCGGAGTCGATGGTAATCTTTGCGCCCATATTCCAGTTGGGGTGTTTGAGGGCGTCCGCCCGGGTTTTGCCTGCCAGCTCTTCCTTCTTCATCCCGAAGAAGGGGCCACCGGAGGCAGTGAGCAAAATCTTGGTGAGTGTCTTGGCAGAATGGGCATCCTGCAGGCACTGGAAGATGGCGGAGTGCTCGCTGTCTACCGGGAGCAGCTTGGTGCCATGCTTGGCAGCAGCTTCGGTGACCAGATGACCGCCGGTGACCAGGCTTTCCTTGTTGGCCAGGGCCACATCATGCCCGTTTTCCAGCGCAGCCAAGGTTGCACCCAGGCCTGCAATGCCCACCACTGCGTTGAGCACAACATCCGGACCTTCCATTTTAGCCAGCTCCACAATGCCCTCCGCGCCGCGCAAAAGCTTGGGTGCGCCGGCTACACCGCCCAGGCGGGCCGCCAGCTGGTCGCAGGCATCCGGATTTGCAACCGCCACATAGGCCGGGTGGAACTCTTCGATCTGCTTGAGCAGCAGGTCCACATTGGAATTCGCCGCCAGAGCATACACCTCATAGCCCTGGGCACGAGCCACATCCAGGCTCTGGGTACCGATGGAACCGGTGGAGCCCAGCAAAGTAAGTTTTTTAGCCATTTTCTGTTCCTCGTTACTTCAAAAACGTTGTGGTAAGCCAGACCAGCAGAGCAGCGGCCGGCGCAATAAAGGTGACGCTGTCAAACCGGTCCATGATGCCGCCATGGCCCGGGAAGATGGTGCCGTAGTCCTTAATGGCACACTGGCGCTTCACCGCACTGGCGAACAGATCGCCCAGAATGCCCAGCAGCGAGCAGGCCATACCAAGGATAAACACCACCAGATAGCTGACCGCGCTGGCAGACATGCGCTCCAACAGCAGGCAAGCCTTGCCCCCTGCCAGATGGACCGAAAGTGCCTGAGCAGCCAGGGTGCACAGCACACCCAGCGCGCCGGAACCCAGCACACCGCCGATGGCACCCTCAATGGTCTTGTGGGGGCTGACCACCGGGGCCAGCTTGTGCTTGCCAAAGTAGCGGCCGGCAAAATAGGCTGCGCTGTCACCGCCCCAGGCAAAGCACAAAATCATCATGATCAGGTAAATGGACTCGAACTGGTTATTCAGGTGGTTCTTGATGAACACAATGGAGTAAAAGCAGGCAATCATCAGCCCGCTGAACACCACCATACCCCCCAGCTTTGCGGCACTCAGGGTCTGGTTGTGCCACAGCAGGCACACCGCCAGATACACCGCCAGCAGATAGCTGCCGGGAACCAGCAGCGCCTTTACCGCTGGTACGTGGGAGAACATTACCAGAAAAGTATACGGGACAAATGCGATAAAAATGTGTGATTCTTTTTCGCCCAATGCGAACGCTTTGTAAATTTCGTGAACGGCAATGATGGCGATCAGAGCGACCACGGTTTCAAACACCAGGGTGTTGAACATCAGCATGACCACGGCCAGCACGCAAAGGCCCACCGCGGCAGTTATGATCCTTGTTTTCACAACAGGCTTTTCCTTTCTTTCCGCAATGCTCAAATCCCGCCAAAGCGACGGCTGCGCCGGTTGAACTCCTCGATTGCCAGATCAAGATCGGCGCGGGTAAAGTCCGGCCAAAGGACGTCCATCTCCACCAGCTCCGAGTAGGCGGCCTGCCACAACATGAAATTGGACAGGCGCTTTTCTCCGCTGGGCCGCAGGATGAAATCCGGGTCCTTCTGACCACAGGTATACATATGGGCGCTCATCAGGTCTTCGGTGATCTCCTCGGGCCGAAGCTCACCGTTCTTCACCTTTTCCGCCAGGATGCGTGTCGCACGCACAATTTCCTGCCGGCCACCATAGTTTACCGCAATATTCAGCGTCATACCGGTATTGTTCGCAGTTTTGGTCTCGATTTCATTCATCAGCTTTTGGTGCTTGGGCTCCAGCGCGCTGCGATCACCCAGAAAAACGACCCGATTGTTTTCCTTTTCGTAATCGAAGGCCTTGATAAGGTATTCCCCGAACAGCTTCATGATCGCCCCCACCTCTTCATAGGGGCGCTTCCAGTTTTCGGTGGAAAAGGCGTAGAAGGTGACCGACTCCACCCCAATGGAATTGCAGTAACGGGTAATATCCTGAAAAACCTCTGCCCCTTTTTTATGGCCGGCAGTCCGGGGAAGGCCCCGCTTTTTGGCCCAACGGCCATTTCCATCCATAATGATACCGATGCTGAGCCCTTTTGCAAAATTTTCCGGTTGTGGCATAAGCGCAAATCTCTCCTGTTACAAAGTGGTGCCGCGCGCAAAGCTCGCACGCGGCACATAATATTTGTTGCCCGGGGATCAGATCTCCATGATCTCCTTGTTCTTGGCCTCGCAGTCCTTGTCGATCTGCTTGACGAACTTATCGGTGATCTTCTGCATCTCTTCTTCCAGATTCTTCTGGTCGTCCTCGGTAATTTCGCTGTTCTTTTTCAGGGTCTTGAACTTATCCATGGCCTCACGACGCACATTGCGCACTGCAACCTTGGTCTCCTCGCCCAGCTTCTGCACGTCCTTGGTGAGCTGACGGCGGCGCTCCTCAGTGGGAGCGGGGAACACCAGACGGATCACACGGCCGTCGTTGGTGGGATTGATGCCGATATCGCTGACCAGCAGCGCATGCTCAATGGGGTGAATCAGAGAGGTATCCCAGGGAGTGATGGTCAGAATGCGCGCTTCCGCCACAGCCACCGCGGCTACCTGATTGATGGGGGTGGGAGTGCCGTAATAGTCCACTGCCACACGGTCCAGAATCGCGGGATTGGCGCGGCCGGCACGGATGGCAGCCAGCTCTTTGCCCAGGTGGTGAATGGCGCCGTTCATCTTGTCTTCATAGGGCTTGGTGTAAGTGCTCATGTGTTATACTCCTTTTCTTCGGCCCGGGGCCGAATCCTTTGCTCTTTGCTTTTCCGGCGGCAATACGCGGCCGGTTTTCAGCGCAGCTTCTCTCAAGAACTACGCTGTTACTCCTCCACAACCAGGGTGCCGATGGTTTCGCCGCGCACCGCTCTTGCGATATTGTCCGGGTCCTTCAGGTCGAACACCAGAATCGGGAGCTTGTTCTCCCGGCAGAGGGTGGCCGCGGTACCGTCCATTACGGCCAGGTTCTTTTCCAGCACCTCAGTGAAGGTAAGCTGGTCGTACTTCACGGCATCCGCGTTTTTTTTCGGGTCTTTGTCGTACACGCCGTCCACCATGGTGGCCTTGAACATCACGTCACAGCCCGTTTCAATGGCACGCAGCGCACTGGCAGTATCCGTGGAGAAGAGCGGGTTGCCGGTGCCGCCGCCGAACAGAATCACGTTGCCGGCCTCCATGCTCTCCACCGCGCTGTCACGGGTGAACACAGAAGCCACCTGAGGCATGACGATCGAGGTCTGGACCTGCGCGGGAACACCCAGCTGCCGGAGCTGATCCGCCACTGCAAGGCAATTCATCACGGTTGCGAGCATGCCGATCTTATCGGCGCAGGTGCGCTCCATGCTGCCGCTGGAACGGCCGCGCCAGAAGTTACCACCGCCCACAACCAGGCCGATCTGTACGCCCAGATCATATGCCTGCTTGATGCCGCGGCAGATGGCCTCCATGGTGGGTTCATCGAACCCGGTGCCCTTGCTGCCCGCCAGTGCCTCCCCGCTGACCTTCAATAAAATACGCTTGTATTTTGTATCCAAAACCAATACACCGCCTGATCCATATTATATTTGTTCCTATTTTACAATAAAACATATTTCTTGTAAACAATAAACAAAAAATAATGCCGGGGAAAACCTTCCCCGGCGTAACACTTTTATCTGCTTTCCCGTTCCTCATCCGTGATCTTGCGGGCCTGCCATAAACCCAGCTCCGCCAGAACGCGGCTTCGCTGCACAGACTTCTGCCAGCCGCGCCCGTCGCTTCGCAGCACCGGTTCAACAGCTGCGCCGGTCAGCGTCTCTGCCTGGGCAAACGGGATCAAAACACAGGCTTTTGTTCCCCGCTGCGAGCTGTTCAGCTCCAGCGTCCAGCCCATTGCTTCTGCATACATATGCGCCAGATAAAGGCCCAGCCCCGCACCGGTAGCCGCGCCTTCCCCCATGGGATCATACTGCCCCACAAAGGCCTCGAACAGATGCCCCTTCACCCAGTCGGGCAGGCCCGGGCCCTGATCTTCCACCGTGAGGACCAGCGCTGTTTCCCCCTGCTGAAGCGACACCTTCACCACCTGACCCCGTTCGCTGCACAGCACCGCATTGGTCACCAGATGCAGCAGGATCTTATCGGCCCAGTCGCTGTCTGCCGGAAGAAAGAGCGGCTTTTCCAGGCCGCATTCCCATTCCAGAGAGACACCATAAAGCTTAGCGCCATTGGCCAGCAGCGCCATCGCTTCCCCGTACTGACTTTTCAGGTCCAGAGACTCCATGCGCGGCACCAGCGTACCCCGCTCCGCCTGCAAAAGGTCCTGCAGGTTTTCCGCCACACGGCTGAGCCGCAAGGTACTTTGATCAATGTTTTCAAACACCCAGCCCAGCTGACCGCAGGCCTGGGGCGACTCCTTGTCCATGGCCTGCCGCAAAAGCCCGCTGGAAGCCCGGATTGCAGACAATGCCTGATAAATTTCGTGAGAGAGACCGGAGCACAGCGCTCCCCTCTGCTTTTCTTCATACAGTTGTTGTTCCAGGCTCTTGTTCATAACCGTCGTTCAAACCTTCCTGCAAGGATTCCGCCCAGACACGATCTGCCAGCCATCCAAGAAACGGCTTCATTTTTTGATAGGGAGCAGGGATCTTCCCCTCTTTTTTCAGCTGCAGGATCACCCGATGAATCCCGCTTTCCACCGCTTTTACCGCCACACCATGATAGCGTGCCACACCCGGCAGTACGCTTTTCATCTGGGGCACCTGCCCGCAGCCGATCAGTCGCAGCCACTCCTGCAGACAGCCACCCAGATACCAATATCCTTCCATCGTATCGGAAACACCCAGCGCGCGCAGCTGCCGGTGAATGATTTTATCCATCGGTGTGACCTGAGGTAAACGGCGCGCCGGTGAAAACATCGCCAGCGCAGACAGCAGATCGTCCGGATCGTATGGCTCTATCATATAATAATCCACACAGTTTGACAAGTGACCCTGTTCCACCAGCTCGATGTAGCGGGCCGGGCCGGTCAGGATCACGCGCAGGCGCTGGTCTGTACATTCCTGCTCCATCTGCCGCAGAAAGCGCACGGTGTCCATATCCTGCAGATAGCAACCCAGCAGAACAAGGTCCACCTGCGGGCCACTTTTCAAAAAGCGCAGGGCACTGCGCCCGGTCTGAAAGGAATTCACGACCTGATAACCGTTCATATTCAGCAGGCAGTTCAGGGTTTGCAGCATAATGGGGTCGGCATAAACCAACACGATGTTTTTCACTGCCTCCCGCACCTGTTCTCGATTGCCTTTTTCCACGTAAAACTTCCCACCATTTATCTTTTTCCTGCCCAATGCGGCACTACGCAGTGCCTTCGGCCGCTTGGGCGTATCATTGCCTAATATAATAGTAGCGAAATATGTCATACCGTGCAACAGGTTTTATTCTTCGTTTTACTTCGCCTGGCGCCGCGGCTGCCGGCATGATATAATAGAACCATTCTGAGCAAGAAAAGCGACCGAAACCGGCATGCTTTTCTGCATCATCCACCCTGCAATACAAGTGAGTATTATAATATGAATAAAATTATCGAAATTACCGATTTGAATTTTCCTGAACTGGATGTGTACGCCCGGCTGACCGAAGCCCAGCTGAGAACCCGGATGGAAACCGAACGCGGCGTTTTCATCGCCGAAAGCCCGAAGGTGATTGAGTTGGCCTTAAATGCAGGCTGTGTTCCCCTTTCCTTTTTGATGGAGAGGCGACATCTGCAGGGCCAGGGTGCCCCGCTGATGGAGCGCTGCCCCGGGATACCGGTTTACACCGCTGACCGGGATGTACTGGCCAGCCTTACCGGCTATGCTCTCACCCGGGGAATTCTGTGCGCCATGCAGCGCCCCGAACTCCAGAAGGCCGAAGCGCTTCTCGATGGTTCGCGGCGGATTGCTGTACTGGAAGGCATTGTGGACTCCACCAATATGGGCGCGATTTTCCGCTCGGCTGCCGCCCTTGGCATGGATGCAGTCCTGCTCACCCCCACCTGCTGCGACCCGCTGTGCCGCCGGGCGGTACGGGTCAGCATGGGCACCATCTTTCAGGTACCCTGGGCGCGTATTGGAGATTGCCCTGCGGATTGGCCTGAGGCGGGCATGGAACTGCTGCACCGGCATGGTTTTGCCACAGCAGCGATGGCGCTGGATGAACGGGCGATCTCCATCGATGACCCACGGCTGCAGCAGGAAGAAAAGCTGGCTGTTCTGCTGGGCACCGAAGGCGACGGGCTGAGTCATCAGACCATTGCCCGTTGTGATTACACTGTAATGATTCCCATGGAACACGGTGTGGACTCGCTGAATGTTGCCGCCGCCAGTGCTGTAGCATTCTGGCAGCTGCGTCTTCGTCGAAGTTGATTTCTTCGGCCAGAGCATTTTCAAACAGCTTCTTTGCGTTTGAACTGCTCTGGCCGGAAAATCAAAAACGTGCTCGATTTTTTACTTTTTGGTATTGACTTTTCAAAAAAATGGAGTAAAATATGAAAAGTAATCTTCATACGGGCCTGTAGCTCAGTTGGGAGAGCGCTGCGTTCGCATCGCAGAGGTCAAGGGTTCGAATCCCTCCAGGTCCACCAGAAAAGGTCGTGAAATCGTTGATTTCACGACCTTTTTTCAACTAATAAGCGATATCTTCGGGTCTGTGTTCGTTACCTATTTATCATCCACTATGATTTTTTTGCATTTCTCACAGCGGTATGCGGTGACCCTGTAGCCACTCAATTTTGCCACGAGACCGCCCTCATCATTCAGACGGTGGCGATGCGATTCGCTCTGCCACCATAATGCCCCACGGCTGCACACTTTGCCCTGTATCATTTCTGCTCCGCAAAATGGACAATTCATTACAATACCGCTCCCTTCCAAATTCGTATGGATCAGTTTCAGTATAGCATACTGCTACATGATTTGCCACAGAAGGCAAGGGCATCACACTCACTGCTGCTCAATCTCCGAAATGCTTTGGCCTCTATAGTGTTTCGATGTTCCAACAGTAAACACCGCAGTTTCGGCTGTGGTGTTTTTTATTTCGTTTAAGGCCCGCTCTTTGCCGAAGAGCGGGCCTTTTTCAGAAGCATAAGGAACATTAACTTTTTCACCCTTACAGCGGTTCTGTACGGAAGCGTTTTTCCTTAAGGCGAGTGATGAGCTCACGGAATTTTTCCTGTTCCTGCACCATACACACAAAATAATACGTGGTTTGAAAATCCCGATCCTCAATGGGAATCACCACCTTATCCACAGCCTGCGTCCGGTGAGAAAAGGCATCTGTAACAAAGCACGGAAACGCCCCCAGCCCTGCAAGCTCCCCAAATGCATCCCATTCGTTCATGAAAAGGAAATGAGCCTCGGGCAGCTTTTCCCGGCAAACCTGCGTCCAAAAGCCGATCTCAGAATAGAGCAGAAGGTTCTGATTGGCCAGGTCGCTCGCATGAATAACCGGCAGCATTGCCAGAGAGTGCCCCGCAGGCACCAGCAGGCTGAGATGCTCCTCCCGATAAGGGAAGCAGAACAGCGCATCGTCCTCGGGCGGCTTCTGGTGGGTAACCACAATCTGATATTCCCTCTGGCGAAGTCCCTCCAGCAGCGCCTCATCCGTATCCCTCAACTCCGCAGAAACGGTGATTTCACCATATAGTTCCCGCAGCAGTGGCCTCAGATCCTGAATGGGAACCGGCGCACAGGCCCCCAGGCTGATGCTTTGCCGGGAGCGTTCGGCCAGCCTTACCCGCTCGGCCAGCTCCTCTGCTGCAGAAAGAACCTTTCGGGCCTGCTCCACAGCAATCCATCCTGTTTCATTCAGCACAATGCGGTTTTTCTGCCGGACAAAAAGCTTCCCCTGCAATTCTTCTTCCAGTGCCTGCATGGTCCGGCTCAGAGAAGGCTGCGAAAGGTGTAACGCCTCCGCTGCCTTAGAGAGCGTACCGTATTCCGTAAAGGCCACCAGCTGCCGCAGTTGCTCCAATTCCATCCATAACACTCCCCTTTTTCTCCATTATAACAAAGTGTGCCATCCGCAGCAATCCAGTATTCGTTTAACGAATACTGCTATGTGAAACCAATTCTGTACTTTGATATTCTCTGCCGGTACAATAGGTTTCAGAACCATCAACTATGTTAAATCCGAATGGAGTGTGTGAAAATGGATTATGTAACCTTGAACAACGGTGTAAAAATGCCTTTAGAGGGATTTGGCGTTTTCCAGGTACCAGACCCGATTCAGTGCGAGCAGGCAGTGCTGGATGCCATTGCCACCGGCTACCGCCTCATTGACACGGCGGCGGCCTATATGAACGAGAAAGCCGTGGGTGCCGCCATCGCCAAGTGCGGCGTTCCCCGTGAGGAGCTGTTCATTACCACCAAACTGTGGGTTCAGGATGCAAGTTATGAGGCGGCAAAAAAAGCCATTCAGACTTCTCTAGACAATCTGGGTCTGGATTATCTGGATCTGTATCTGATCCACCAACCGGTGGGCGATTACATCGGCGCTTGGCGGGCAATGGAGGAGGCCTATCGGGAAGGCCGCCTGCGGGCCATCGGCGTAAGCAATTTCAACGCTGCCCGATTGCTGGACTTCTGCGAATCCGTAACCGTAAAGCCTGCTGTGGACCAGGTTGAGATTCATCCCTTCTTCCATCAGAAAGAAGCTATGAAGGTCATGGCGGACTATGGGGTGATTCCCGAAGCATGGGGCCCCTTTGCAGAAGGACAATTCGGGCTTTTCACGAATCCTGTATTGACCGAAATCGGCCGTTCCCACGGCAAAACTGCTGCTCAGGTAGCGCTGCGCTGGAACATTCAGCGAGGTGTTGTGGTCATCCCGAAAACCGTACACAAAAATCGCATGGAGCAAAATTTTGATATCTGGGATTTTGCCTTAACCCCCGAAGAGATGGAACGAATTGACGCTTTGGACACCGGACGCAGTGGCATTGTGGACCATAACAGTCCAGCGTTCATCCGGATGCTTCACAATCTGAAAATTCACGAATGAGCCAAACGGCAGACACAGCATCTCATTTTTATCCTGGATACCCTGCAGATCACAAAAAGGAGCCGAAGCAAACGCTTCGGCTCCTTTTTGTACTTCTTATGGAACGATCCGCTTTTCCATTTCGAATTGTCTTGCCACCTCTTTGAAGCCGAGCCGGCCGAACAATTCCAGAATCGCCCGTTCCCCTGCATCAATATTTTTCGCTGTGACTGAACCATAGCGCATAAGCAGGTTTCGTAGAATCGCTTCCAGATCCTCAATGTTTTGGCACCCCATCTGGATGATCCTCCCATCCGCCTTTGCATAAACACAATATGCGGGCGCCACTTCTCTTTTTACAAATGCCACTCCATATAGTTCCGGATTATGCCGGATAACATCATCCGAATGTTCATAGGAAGGAAGCGGATAGTAGCCACCGGCTTCTCTCTGAAAAGGGAATGGTTCATAATTTGTAAATTCCACAATCTGCGAAGCCGAAGAGGTCGGACAGGGATCATCCGCTCGCAGCACAACAAACTCCCTGCAAATCGAAAAGCCGACCTTCTGATACAGCGCAATTGCCTTTTCATTTTGCTGCAGCACCTCCAAACAGCAGGCCTCCACGCCCTGACGTCTGGCCTCCTGCTCTGCAAATGAGAAAAGGTTTGTAAAGACCTTTTTTCCTCGATGCTCCGGAATAACACCTGCAGCCACATCAAACAGCACGGTTTTTCCCCGGTAAATGCCCCGGGAATGAAGGAGCGCCCCCACCATCTGCTCTCCCTGGAACGCAGCGAAAGACAACTTCTCATCCACTCTGCTTGCTTTGCAAATTCCGGCAAGTGCAGACTCATTCAGCCGGACTGGAAGATAGTAATCCGAAAAAGCCAGATTCAGGCATTCCGCCAGTTCGGCAAGCGGCAGCCCTTCAATCGGTTCGTATCGGTACATTTCTTTTCCTCCCGTTTGTATCACAGGCAGCTTTTCGGCTGCAGCTGCATGGAAAACCAGCGCTCATCCTTGATTACATTTTTGCTGCAGGTGCCCCGGCAATCCTCTTTTCGACTGTAGGAAATACCGGCATCGGTCAGCGACTGCAGAATCCCCACTGAAGCGCTGTTGTCCGAAGAGCCGGAGCCGGTGCCACCGAAGATGGGATTGGTGGATGCCCAGCCGAACACATTCAGATTGGCGGTATCCGTCAGCGGCAAAACGCCGTTGTTCTCCAGAAGGACCATGCCCTCCTCACCGACCTCTTTGATTACCGCCTTGCTGTTTGCAATCGACTCGTCGCTCACCTGAGCTCGGGTGTTCATGATGGGCGAAAGATTGTTATAAAGCGGACCAAAACACATAATGTTGGCAATAATGGCCACGGCCAGAACCCAGGCAAGCCCCGCGCTCCAGCGCACCACGTGACGCGTTCCTTTTTTTATCAGAAAATGGGCAGCCACCATAACAATGATAGCCACTGCCAACAGTCCGATGATGGTATAGATATAGCCGCTGAGCATGTTCACGTAGGTCTGCACATCGGTTGTGCTGACGCCCATTGATGTGAAGATTGGTGTCAGCAGATCAATCAGCAGTTGAATCATTCAAATTGCCTCCGTTTTTGTTTTTTCGCTGTTGCTTCTGCAGCGTGCTGCCGCTGTTTACAGGAATGCACCGTTGCAGACCTGGATCACCTGGCCCTTGACGTGACGTCCCATTTTGCTGGCCAGGAACAGGCAGGCATAGGCCTGGTCTATGGGGTCACACTCCGGGCCGGGGAAATACACAAAATGCCCGCTGTGCTCCAGCATCTTTGCACCGCCGGGCTGCTCCCCGGCCTTGTTGGCGATGTGGGCCGGTGTCACTGTGGCGCCGGGAGCCACCGCATTGCAGCGGATGTTGGTGTCGATGAGCCGCATAGCCACATTCTTGGTCAGTGTGTTCAGCGCGCCCTTGGTGGAGGTATAGGTAGCTCCACAGAAGGGCCGCTCGCCGTTCACGGAGGAGATATTGATGATGACACCATCGTTTTTAGGCATAAAGATTTTCAGAGCCTCGCGGATATAGCGCATGGGGCCGCCCAGGTTTGTGTTCATCACCAGCAGCATCCAGTCATCATCGGTCTCGTCAATCATCTTCTGTTCACCGATTCCCGCGTTGTTGATGAGGATATCCACATCCCCAAACTCGCGCAGGGCGGTCTCAAACACCCGCTGTGTATCCTCGGTAGAGCAGACATCCGCCACTACACCCACTGCGCGGCCGCCTTTGGCGCGAATGCCCTGCACTACCTCATCCAGCTTTTCCTGCCCTCTTGCCGTAAGCACTACGGCAGCGCCTTCCTCGGCAAACAACTCTGCCATGGTCTGACCCATGCCATAACTGGCGCCGGTAATGATGGCTACCTTGCCTTTCAACATTTCCTTTTCCAATACAACAACCTCCTTTGTTGGTCCTGATCTCTGGCTTCATTATAAAGCGGCAGAAATGCTATATCAAATACTTATATTTGATGCATTTTCATAATTGAAAATTATAGAATTTTCAATTATACTGGAACCAGGAGGTGGTGAACATGGAGCTTCGCGTGCTGCAATATTTTTTGGCGGTAGCCCGGGAACAGAATATTTCCTCGGCTGCAGAATCGCTGCATCTTTCTCAGCCTACCCTTTCCACCCAATTAAAGGCGCTGGAAAACGAGCTGGGCAAGCAGCTGCTGATTCGGGGAACCAAGGGCTCCCGCAAGGTGCTGCTGACTGAGGAGGGCATGCTTTTGCGCAAACGGGCGGAGGAAATTCTGGAGCTGGTTCGAATGACGGAAAGCGAGATTTCCCTGTCCAACGAGGTGGTTGCCGGGGACGTATACATCGGCACCGGTGAATCAGACCTGATCCGCATCTTCGCAAGAGCCGCCAAACACATTCAAGAAAAACATCCGGATATCCACTACCACATTCTCAGCGGAAATGCCTCTTTCGTACAGGAACATCTGGACCGGGGGCTGATCGATTTCGGCGTTGTTTACAGCCCGGTGGATACCAGCATCTACAACACCATCAAGATCCCCGTTCACGATACCTGGGGCGTTTTGATGCGCCGGGATTCCCCACTGGCACAAAAGAATGCTGTGCAGCCTCAGGACCTGCTGGATAAGCCGCTGATTCTTTCCGCCCAGAAAGCCGACGCCTGGCCCATGTCCAACTGGTTCGGGCATGATATCACAAAGCTGAACGTAGTGGCTACCTACAATCTGGTATTTAATGCCTCTCTGCTGGTGGAGGAAGGGCTTGGCTATGCGGTTTGCTTCGACAAGCTGATCAATGTGAGCGGAGACAGCAATCTATGTTTCCGCCCCCTTTCTCCCATGATTGAAGCAAAAGCCTCCATCATCTGGAAACGCTATCAGGTTCTGTCCAAGGCTGCCGAATGCTTTTTGAATGAACTGAAGCAGGAGATGGGCCTGTCCACCGAAATATAAGAAAAACGCCTGTGTCCGGCAGAAAGCTGCCGCAACACAGGCGTTTTTGTTTGTTCTGTAAGTGCTCAACCGAAATAGGAGGCAATCTCCTGCATGCGGGCCATCTGATCCACCTGGAAGGGGCACCGGCTGTTGCAATGCCCGCACTGAACACAGTCCCCCGCACCCCGTTCCAGGCCGTGGTAATGCTCCGCGGCCATGGAATCTCCATTTCGGGCCAGATCGTAATACTTGTTTACCAGCCCCACATCAATTCCCACCGGGCAGGGCTTGCAGTGGTTGCAGTAAACGCATTTGCCCACCGCATCCGCCGGGCTGAAAGAGCCGATCACAGAGTAGTCCCGCTCCGGCTCCGAGGCGCAGAAAAAGCCCAGCAGATGCTCGGCCTGCTCCACGCTGCTCATACCCGGCAGCACCGTAATGACCCCGGGCCGGTCCAGTGCGTACTGCATGCACTGGTACTGGGTCAGCGCCTGACCAAAGGGCGAGAGCGAAGCGTCCAGCAGCTGACCACCGGAGAAGGGCTTCATCACTGCGATGCCGATGCCTTCCGCCTCACAGCGCCGGTAGATAGCCGTGCGCTCCTCCACCGAGCCTTTGGCATACTCGCCCTTCTGGTAATCATAGCCCGGATTCACCGAGAACATCAGCATATCCACCGGCGCCTCGTCCAGTACCCGCTGAATGGTAGACGGGGTATGGGAGGAAAGGCCAATGTGCCGTACCACACCCTGCTGTTTCAATTGCAGCAGGTAGGCATAGGCCCCATTGTCCTGGTATTCCTGCCAGTCGGACAGCTCGTCGATACAATGGATGAAGCCATAGTCGATGTAGTCCGTATGCAGTCGGGTCAGCTGCCAGTCGATGCTGCGCTTGATGGCTTCCTCATCGGTAGTCCATCCATAGGTGCCGGTGTGATAATCGGCACCAAAATGAACCTGGTACATCACATTTTTACGCACATCGGCAAGGGCCGCGCCAAGGTACGGGAAGGTTTTACCCTCCGCCGTTGCCAGATCAAAATAATTCACGCCACCCTCATAGGCCCGGCGGATTGTGGCGACTGCGTCTGCCTCCTTTGCCTGAGCAATATAGGAGGTACCGAACCCCAGTGTGCTGATTCGATCACCCGTTCGTCTGTTGATTCTGTATTCCATTCGCTGCCCTCTCCTTCGTCGCTGCAGGCGGCCACACTTCGTCCGCCCCGTCCGGCTCTGCCTGATGGCTCAGGCGAGGCTGTTGTACTGGTCGTCGTTCACCGGCTCCAGCCATTCGTTAGAAGCTCCCGGTGCAGGGATCTCAATGGCAATGTGGGTGAACCATTCATCTGCCGCGGCGCCGTGCCAGTGCTTGACCTCCGGTGCGATATAGACCACATCGCCCGGATGCAGCTTGCGGGCAGGCTGCTCCCATTCCTGATACCAGCCCTCGCCATCGGTACAGAGCAGGATCTGCCCTCCCTTGTGATGGATGTGCCAGTTGTTGCGGCAGCGAGGCTCGAAGGTCACGTTGCACACGTTCACGCCCTCGGCATTCAGCGGATTCAGATAGCTGTTGCCGATGAAATACTGCGCATAGGCAGTGTTGGGCTGACCGAGACCGAACAGAGAATCCGAGGGATCAGCCTTCTCCTCAGCATAGATTTCCCGCACCATGGGGAAAACCGCCCAGGCGTTGGGCCAACCCACGTAAAAGGCGATGTGGGTAATGATCTCCACCATTTCGGTTTTGGTCACGCCATGATTTTTTGCATTCTGGATATGATATTTCAGGGAATTGTCGGTGATGCCCTTGGATACCAGTGCCACCACGGTGATCATGGAACGATCCCGCAGCGACAGCTTATCCTCCCGGGACCATACCTCGCCGAACAGCACATCGTCGTTGAGCTGGGCAAATTTGGGCGCAAGGTCGCCCAGTCCGTTTCTTCCTGCCGTTTGTTTGATCATTGATCACTTGCCTCCTGTTCCTGTTTGTGTTTTTCGAATCTCGTGTCGCAGATAATCCAGACGCTGGAGCTGCCGCTCCTTGAAGTGGATCTCGTCCAGGGCCGCGGCCCGCTTTTTTTCCAGCATACGAAGGCGCTCGGCTCCGGTGGCCTCGCCCTCCAGCAGCAGCCGCATGTAAGTCTCCACTTCCTCTGTGCAAAAGCCGATATCGTGCAGGGTCATGATAACACTCAGACGTTCCAGATCGGAATCGTCGTACTGCCAGGCACCCATCACCTTTTTGACCGCTCCGCACAATCCCCAACTCTCGTATTCCCGCAGAATATTCATGGGAATCTGATATCGCTCGCTTGCCTCCTGAATGGTCATACGCCGCCCTCCAAAAAACAAAATGTAGATGCCCTGGCCGGACATCTACATTGTAAATCGCTTTCAGATCACTGTCTAATACTTATTTTGAAGTTTCAGAAATAGCAAAAAGGCATTTTTTAATATGGTCCAGCAGTGCAGCCACCGCAGGCGGAAAGGTCTCTGTCTTTTTCCAGGCCAGAACCGTACTGGATTCCAGCGCCGGTGACAGGGGCAGAAAGCGCAGTCCCTCATAGCTGCAGCGGAGCCGGATGGTCAGAAATGCTCCCATCCCCTCTCGGGCCAGAAGGGTCATGTTGTAGGGCAGGTTGCCGGTGGCCGCCACCTGCATCTGCTGGGCATAGGGACCCATCCAATGCTCCAGCTCTTTCTGAATCATCTCACGGCGGGTAACGATCAGGGGCACCTGCGCAAGATCCTCTGCAGTGACACACTCCTTTTGCGCCAATGGAGAATCCTCCGGCACATGTACGCCCCATTGCTCCTTCACCGGCAGGCGAATGAAGTCGTATTTGCTGATGTCCACCGGTTCCAGCAGCAGGGCCAGATCCAGCATGCCGTCTTCGATCCGCTCCTTTGTGTTGTCGGCGTTGCCACTGTACAGCTGATAAGTCACCTGAGGATGAAGCGCCTGGAAAGAGGCCAGCCACCCGGCCAGAAGATGCATGCCCTCCAGATCGCCGCTGCCAATGGAGATTACGCCCCGCAGCTCCGGCTCCCGGCGGAATTCCTGCACAGTTTTGTCCGCCAGATCCACCAGCTCCTGTGCCCGGCGGCGCAGCAGCATGCCATCGTTGGTCAGAATAATCCGATGGCGGCTGCGCTGGAACAGCTTAACCCCCAGCTCCTCCTCCAGCTGCATCAGCTGACGGGAAAGGGTGGGCTGCGTCAAATGAAGCAGCGCCGCTGCCTTTGTAATGTTTTCTTCCCGGGCCACGGCCAGAAAGTATTTGAGCACTCGAAGATCCATGATTTTGCCCCCTCCTCTTTCCAACATCCTATCACGGAACCGCCGGGCAGACAAGCATCCGTTCTCTTGCCGCAGGGTTTTACATTTTGCGCAAAGCAGGTTACAATAGGTCCATAAAACAGCGAAAACGCAAAATTTCCCCGGAAAGGATTATTGTGCTATGACCAGAATACTTTTTGTGTGCTTAGGCAACATCTGCCGCAGCCCCATGGCCGAATATGTGATGCGGGACCTGGTGCGCCAGGCCGGGCTGGAGGACCAAATTCAAGTGGCCTCCGCCGCCACCAGCCGGGAGGAACTGGGCAACCCGGTGTATCCCCCCGCCCGCCGCAAGCTGGCGGAGCACGGCATTGCCTGCGAGGGCCATGCCGCCCGTCAGATGACTGCCGCAGACTATGACCGGTTCGACCTGCTGATCGGTATGGATCAGAACAACCTGCGGAATATGAACCGCATCTGCGGCGGTGATCCGCAGCATAAGCTGCGCATGCTGATGGATTACACCGACCGCCCGGGCGAGGTGGCAGACCCTTGGTACACCGGCGATTTTGAGCGCACCTGGCAGGATGTGCTGGCCGGCTGCCAGGGCTTGCTGGCGCAGCTGGAGAGCAGGGACTGAATTGCCCCGCTTGACAGCACTTTCCTCCGGTGTTATAGTAAATAGCGAAATTTGAATAGTTTTGGAATTCTGGGGGGACTCTTCGGAGTTGAGAAGGTAAAACCTGACCCCACGAACCTGATCTGGTTCATACCAGCGTAGGGAAGCAATTCTGAAGCCCCGGTTCTGCCCGCCTGTTTCAGTGCGAGCACCGAGACCTTGCAGTAAAAGGGATGCTTTTCCAGGTGAAAGGCATCCCTTTTTCTTTTATATTTCTTGCAAAGGAAGGAATCATTGCTATGGAAAACAACACCTGCTGCGGATGCAGCCGGCCGGACCTGCCCTGGGCGGGCCGCGGCACCAATCTGGATATCTCCGGCTGCCGTTTCTCGCTCTACCCCATGGACTCGAACTTTGTGCCCATCATTTTGGGTGCACTGGAAAAGACCGACACCTCGGCGGTGTGGAGCCAGTCGGACGCACTTTCCACCGTTTACCGTGGACGCCTGCCCTACGTGGTGGACGCGGTGGAGGGCCTGTTCGTAAACGCATGGCAGCCCACCGTTCATATGGCACTGGAGGGCCAGTTCTCCAAGGGCTGCCCCGGTGACACCGACGGCGACAGCCTGCTCACCCGGGAAGGCCCCGGCCCCAATGCCCAGACCATCGCCGGCGCCCACTTCCCGGTGCTGTGCAAACTGGCACTGTATCCCATGGGCGTGAGCGACTACATCGACCGCATTGCCGAGGTCTGGCACATGGCAGAGGATGCCGGTCTGAATCCCACCAGCGTTCATTATGCCACCCGCATCAACGGCGATGTACAGGCAGTGTTTGACTATCTGCATGCGGTCTGCCGCCACATGGAGCAAACGGTTCCCCATTACATTCTGCATTTCACCCTCTCGGTGAACAGCCCCACGGCGGAATGATTCCTCACTATTCAAAAACAGCAATTAAGGAGTTGGAGCAACCAATGAAACAGAAAGAATCAAGCTATTCCTGGAAACTGCAGGACATTATTTTTGTGGCCATGCTGTGCGTGGTGTTCGGCGTGGTATATCTGGCAGGCGTTTACCTGATCTCGCCTCTGACCGCCATCTTTGCCCCTCTGGGCGTTTCGTTGCTGGGCACCGAGATGATTTTCGGTATCTGGTTTATGGCTGCCACCCTGGCCGCCTACATTCTGCAGAAGCCCGGCGCAGCCATCATTGCTGAGGTTCTGGCCTCCCTGATCGAGGTGCTGCTGGGCAATATGTACGGTCCTATGGTAATCGTGGCGGGTATCGTACAGGGCGCGGGCGCTGAGCTGGTGTTCGCCGCCTGGCGCTACAAGCGGTTCGACCGCACCACCATGTACCTGGCCTCTGTGGGCTGCACCATCACCGGCTTTTTGTGGAGTTTCGTGCGCTCCAACTACCTGGCCATTGCACCCCAGCTGCTGGTGGTATATTTTGTGGTACGCCTGATCAGCTCCTTTATCTTCTCCGGCGTGCTGTGCAAGCTGATGGGCGACAGTCTGGCCCGCACCGGTCTGCTGAAGAGCTATGCCCTGGGCCGGGCCATGCGGGATGAGTAAGCCGGTGCTCAGCTGCCGGGACCTGACCTTCCGCTATCAGAAGGAGGATGTGTTCCGGCAGCTCTCCTTTGCCATTCAGCCCGGGGAGGCTGTGCTTCTGATGGGGCCTTCCGGCTGCGGCAAGAGCAGCCTGGCCTACTGCCTGGCCGGGCTTTACCCTGCCTACGCGGGAACTCTGAGCGGCGAAATTCTTCTTGAGGGTAAGCCTCTGGAGGATTACCCTCTGGCCCAGCGAGCCCGGGGTGTGTCCATCCTGTTCCAGAACCCGGACGACCAGTTCTGCATGGACCGGGTGGATCACGAAATCCTGTTTGCGCTGGAAAACATCAACTATCCGGGCGATCTGCGTGCCCGCACCCGGGAGCTGCTGGCACTGGTGGGTCTGGAGGATGTGGAGCATCATCTGATTCACACCCTGTCCGGCGGAATGAAACAGAAGCTGGCGCTGGCCACCGCCCTTGCCACCGAGGCAAAGCTGCTCATTCTGGACGAGCCCTTTGCCAATCTGGACCCCGGCTCCTGCGCTGATCTCTCGGTGAAGCTGGCTCAGCTGAACCGGCAGGGGCTTTCCCTCTTTGTTGTGGACCACCGGCCGGATTACTGGCTGCCGTTTTTAAGCCGCATTCTGCTGATGGACAAAAGCGGCAACCTTTTGCCGGAAAGCATTCTTCCGGAGGAGCTGCAGGCCCACCGGGAGCTGTTCCGGGAACGCGGCCTGTTTGTGGACGACAGCTGGCTGGAGGGTCAGTCTCCCGCGCCTCTGCCCCAGCCGGAGGAATTTATAGTGCAGGCAAAGGACCTGCGGCTGCTGCAGGGCAAAACCACAGTGGCCGAGCATCTGAGCTTTGACTTTCCCCGAGGTGGCATTACCGCGCTGGTGGGGCGCAACGGCAGCGGCAAGACAACCCTGCTCACCTGCCTTGCCGGAGCCGGACGCTGCAAGGGCAGCCTGAAAGTAAACGGCGCGGCTGGGCTGGTGTTCCAGAATCCCCGGTTCCAGTTTTTGAGCCTGACCGTGGAGGATGAGGTTTTGACCACCCTGCGGGCACGGGAGCCCAAAGCAGAGGAGCAAGCCCTGCGCCAGAAGGCCCGGGCACTGCTGGAGGAATTTGACCTGCTGGCCTGGCGCAAGCACTCCCCCTATGAACTGAGTCAGGGGCAGCAGCGGCGACTGGCTTTGCTGGCCATGCTGGCGGGCAACCGACCGCTTCTTTTGCTGGACGAGCCCACCTATGCACAGGACGAACGGGCCACTCAATTCATCATGGAGCTGCTGCGCCACCGCATTGATCAGGGTCTCACCGCCGTGATTGCCACCCATGATCTGGCGCTGGCCCGCTGCTTTGCCAACCGGATCTATCTGCTGGAGGACGGCCGCATGCAGCTGCTCAGCCCGGAACAGCTGGATCAATATGCCGAGGAAAGGAGCCATGCCTCATGCGCGCTTTGAATCCCGCCTACAAGCTGCTCACCCTGATCATTGCTTCGCTGATGCTCTCGGTCACCTACAACACCCGACTGGATCTGGTGGTGGCAGGCTGCTGCCTGGTGGTAACTCTGTGCACCCCGCGGGTGGACCGGAAATTTCTGTTCATCTCGCTCACACCATTTCTCATCGCCGCCTTCGGCATGTTCATGACCGGCCTGCTGTTCCCCAGTCAGGCGGCTGCACAAGGGGTGGAGACCGCTGTATTCGGCCAGCGGGTGATCTACGCCAGCTCGCTGAAAAGTGCCTGCCAGCTGGCCGCCCGGGTGCTGGCCTTCGGCGGACTGGGCATGCTGTTCGCGTTTACCACCGAGCCAATGGAGCTGATTATGAGCCTGATGCAGCAGTTCCATCTGCCCCCGAAATTCGCCTATGGCATTCTGGCTGCCTATCATTTCTTCCCGGTGGTGCGCAGCGAGTTCGGCACCGTGGGCGTGGCGCTGCGGGTTCGTGGTGTAAAGGCAACTCCCTTTTCACCCAAACGAATCCTCCCCATGCTGGTTCACGCACTGGAGCGTTCCCAAAGTCTTGCCATGGCTATGGAGTCCCGAGGGTTCCAGAACGATGCGCCCCGGGCTGTGGCCTTCCGGGTACGGTTCGGCTGGGCGGATATCGCCTTTTTGATCGGTTTGCCCGCTGCACTTCTGGTCGGGCTCTGGCTTTTATAACCACAGGAGCAATGCAATGAATCATACAAAACAAGAGGAGCTGGCCCAGCTGCAGGCCCGCTACCCAAACTTTTCCCCTTTTGTGCTGCTGAAGCTGAGCATGATCCGCTACGGGGCAGTGCTCACCCCCGCCGCGCTGGAGAAAATTCAAGGTTCCATTTACGCCTTTTCCAGCGACAATGCCTTTGACATCCGTTTTTCCGGCCGCAAGGCCTGCACTGCCGTGCCCGGACCGATCCTGCTGCGGGACGGCACCTTCGTTTACATCAACTACGGCGACCCTTATGAGGACCCCTATCAGATTGACTGGGAGGGCGGGCTGTTTTTGCTGAAGGAGGGTAACACGCTGATCGATGTGATCGATTTTGTGCCCCGGCCTGAATTTTACGGCAAAACCACCAGCCTCGGCACTCCCATGGCTGCAGTGGCAGACGTACGCGGCCAGAAGCTGATTCTGAACGCCTTCCAGCGCTGCCGCTTCTGGGAGGGCGGCCACCAATGTGGCTTCTGTGCCTTTTTCACCGGCGGACAGAGCCGGGGTGAGGTAAACTGCCAGGATGTACGGGAAACCATTCAGGATGCGCTCAAGGAGCCGGGCCGTTTTTCCGAGATCAGCCTGTCTGGTGGATCGGATTTTTCCGGCGAACCGCCCTTTTCCTGTGAGGTGGACCGGTACATCCGGGTTCTGCAGGCCATCGGGGAAAACTTCACCGGCCGCTTCCCCTGCCAGCTGATGGCACCCGCCTACCCCAAACAGCAGTTGGAACGCATCTGGCGCGAGACCGGCATCACCTCCTATGCGCCCAACATCGAGGTCTGGGGCAAGGCTCTGTTTCAGGAGCTCTGCCCCGGCAAAGAGCAATGGGTCGGCTATGAGGAATGGATTCGCCGCACGCTGGATGCGGTGGAGGTATTTGGCCGCGGCAAGGTGTGCACTCAGGTGGTGGCCGGTGTGGAGCTGGCCGCAAAGAACGGCTTTTCCGATGTGGAGGCCGCACTGGAATCCAATTTTGAAGCCTGTGAGTTTTTCGCCAGCCACGGAGTGAACTTTTTGTGCACCATCTGGCGTCCGCACCGGGCCACCCGGCTGGGCTACCGGCCCATGCCGCCGCTGGAATACTACGTGCGGCTGGCCGAAGGGCTGCACAGCATCCGTAAAGCGCATGGGCTTTACAACACAAACGACGACTATAAGCACTGTGGGAACCACCCGGACAGTGAACTGGAAAGGGGTGACTGAGGATGGAACTGCCTATTTTTGTCCCGATGCCGCCTGAAACAGCTGCTCTTCTGCCCGTTTGGAATAAAGCCGTGGTGCAGGCGCAGGATCTGGAGGGTTCGCTGCCATTTTCCTGTCCTGTGGTGACCAGCCAGAATGGCTCCACACTCTTACTGGGCCTTACCCAGGAGCGGACCGCCGCCGGACGCGCACTGGTACGGGCACTCTGGTTCGATCAGCCGGTGAGTTTGTGGCTGCCCGATGAATCAGACTGGGTTCAGCTGACTGCCCGGGCCTGGAAGTGCCACATCACCGGTCCGGTATTCCGGGAGCTTCTGGAGCAGGCACGCCACCGGGACCCAGCCGCTGACCTTGCCGTCGTATGGGAGCTGCTGCCCACAGCGCAAAGGCCCTGTTCCCAGCCGCCTCAGCCGGTGGACTGCCCCCTTTTGCGAGAGGGAGAAATTCATCTGGAACTGCTGCAGCCTGCGGGAGTTGATGAACAGTAATACAAAAAGACAGGCGCTCTGCCCGGTGCATCTGCCCGGGTGGAGCGCCTGTTTTTTGACTGAGGCAGCCGTTTGCCTCCGGCTTTTTGCAGGGGACAGAAATCGGCTACTTTTTGTTTCGTTTCCGACTGCGGAAAAAGGCGCAAATCCCTGCGCCGCTCACGCTGCTTTCATGCGATATCGCAGCGGTGATTTCCGTCTCTTTTTTTACCGTCTTAATGGTGATGCTGCAAAGGGCAATTTCCTGTCCGCCTTCCGCAGCAACGGTGACCGTATGATGCCAACACCCACGCCGTGTACCTTCTTGCCGTCCGGCGAGGTCCAGGTGGGAACGCCCCAGCCCTTCCATTTATCCTTCCATTGGAACTGCTCGGCAGCCTCCTCAATCGCCTTCACATAGGTAACCGAGTGGGCCTGCCACTGGCGGCCGTCACGCCAGGTGTAGATGTCGCCTTCGCCCACGTAGTTCTTCTTGAACACCTCCACGGGGTCCAGGTTGCCTTCCCGCATGGTACGTCCCATCAGCAGCGACAGGCAGGAATTCAGCTCCTGTCCGCCGTAACCGCGCACGATACCGGCGGGCTGCTTGTTGGTGACCACCAGGCTGGTGTCCAGATCCCAGTTGGGGCACTTGCACATGACCAGCTGGGCCTCGCCGATGCCCACGCCGATCTGGCCCTGGGTGGCGTTGCTCATGCAACCGGTATCCACGAACCACTCGGCCTTTACCGCCTTCACCACGCCGTCCTTGTCCATGCCGATCCGGGCATGCACTTGGCTGCCCAGGCGGGTTTCAAAGCAGCACATCTGCTCCTGCTTGGTCTGGAACACCTTGACCGGACGCCCGGTTTTCATGGCCAGGACTGCCGCGGACATAACCTGGGGTACCTGGCTCTGCTTGTTGCCGTAGGAGCCGCCCACATTGAAGGTATGGATATCCAGGTTGCAGTCGGTGATTACCGAGGAGTTGGTGATCTTGCAGATGTAGCCGGACTGGGTATCGCACCATACCGTAAAGTCGTTGCCGCCCTCCCAGCGGACGATCGCACCGGGAGCCTCCGGCGCTGCGGGAGCCGCCATCTTGGAAAATTCCACGGTGTCCTCCGCAATATAAGCGCATTCCTCAAAGCCCTTGTCCACATCGCCCTTCACCAGGTGCCAGAAGGGACCGTCCTTCTGGAACGGCGGGTAACCGGGGGTTACAATGTTGTTTTTAAACTGATCGGGATACAGCTGAGGAGCGCCGTCCTTCACAGCCTCCATACCGTCCAGCACCGAGGGCAGTACTTCGTATTCCACCTCGATCAGCTCGGCCGCGGCATCCGCGATTTCCCGGGTCTCGGCGGCAATCAGGGCCACCGGATCACCCACGTACATCAATTCCTGCCCCAGGATCGGCTTCATGGGAGGCCAGCCCATCTTCCAGCTCTGGTCCACATCTTTATAGGTGAGCACGGCTGCCACGCCTTCCACCTTTTTGGCCTTCTCCACATCAATATGTACGATGCGGGCATGGGCGTGGGGGCTGCGCAGCGCCCGGCCAATCAGCATCCGAGGCAGGGTAAAGTCGTCCAGGAAGGTGCATTTTCCGGTCACGATCTCGCGGGCGTCCTTACGGGGAACGTTGACCTTGCCTATATACCGGTAATTTTCCGGCTTATAGTTTTCGTTTCCAAAATGTTTCATCGTCTGTTCCTCCACTTTTCATCCAGGTCCACTCCGCGGCCCGCCAGCGAATCAATGGCTTCAAACACATGGTAATGGCTGATGCAGCGGCAATAGTTTCCGCTCAGTGCATCTCGAACCTCCTCCTGCGTCGGGCGCGGGTTCTTGTTCAGAAGAGCCTGGGTGCTCATGATGATGCCGGGCGTGCAGAAGCCGCACTGGAAAGCGTTGTAATCCAAAAATGCCTGCTGGACCGGGTTGAGCTCGCCGGTCTCGGGGTCTGCCAGGCCTTCCAGTGTCGTAATGTGCGCGCCTTCGCAGTCCGCGGTCAGCAGCATGCAGGAGGGAACGGCGTCCCCGTCCTTGATGACCGTGCAGCATCCGCAGGCGCCTTCATCGCAGGACTTCTTGGCCGCGGTCAGCCCCAGCCGGTCCCACAGTGTTTCCAACAGCGTTTCGCTGTATGGCACCTGCCCGAAGTGGTCGCCCATGGAGAAAGTTCGCTTTTCTCCGTTGATGAATAGCGTTGTGGTTTCTACGCCCATAGAAATTCCTCCTTGTCAGAAAATCACAGCAGCTGCATTTTGTGCATTTAAGCCGGTTTTTCCTCAGTATAGAAAGATTTTTAAGGCAAAACAACGCAAATTGTAGCCAAGACTACATGTTTTTGATCTTACAGCGTAATTTGTGCATTTTTTCACAGACAAAATTTACGGCAAATGCTCTCCCCCAATTTGACTTCCCATCTGCTTCCATCCGTTCCTGTGACCGCATGGCGGTATGACACACTGAGAAAACCCGTGACTATACGGCGACGGCAAACCATCATCTGCGGAACACGATACGCTGAAATCGAAAGGCCGCTGTACCTCACGCTGTTCTTGCCGGAGGATTGGGACTACCCCCCCGCAGAGATTGCCGGATGCAAACGACAAAAAGCGAGTGTTCTTACAGCGTTTCAAATGCCATAAGAACACTCGCCATGAGTTTGTGTGATGAAATTGATGCCGGCTCCCCTCCTGAGCCCGTAGGGTGAAAATAAGAAGGAATGACGGAGTGGTACGAAAAAAGCCCAGCCATTTGGCTGGGCTTTTTGAATGGATTGCAGTCCATTCCGATATGGTGCGGATGAAGGGACTTGAACCCCCACGGTATCGCTACCACTAGAACCTGAATCTAGCGCGTCTGCCAATTCCGCCACATCCGCATATTCTCTTTC
>NZ_NFHD01000008.1 GCF_002159185.1 Gemmiger sp. An87 | reverse complement strand
AACAATGACGGCGTGACCGACTACAACGACACCGACTACGGCCCGAACAACGATGGCGTGACCGACTACAACGACACCGATTACGGCCCCAACAACGACGGCGTGACCGATTACAACGACACCGATTACGGCCCCAACAATGACGGCGTGACCGACTATAACGACACCGACTACGGCCCCAACAACGATGGCGTGACCGATTACAACGACACCGATTACGGCCCGAACAACGACGGCGTGACCGACTACAACGACACCGACTACGGCCCCAGCAACGACGGTGTGACCGATTATAACGATGACGGCGATTCCGGCTACACCGCTCCGGCTCCCGCTCCCGCGCCCACCGCGGCCCCGGCACCCGCACCGGACGATGGCGACTCCGGCTACGGCGATTCCGCCTACACTGCCCCCGCGCCCGCTCCGGCGGCTCCGGCACCTGCACCGGACAATGGCGATTCCGGCTATGACGACGGCGGCGACTCCGGTTACGACGCACCGGACGACGGCGGAGATTCCGGTTATGACGACTGACCGCCCGCCGGTCTGGCGGCACGAATACAAGCACTGGATCACCCCCCAGGAGGACTGGGTGCTCACCCGGCGGCTGGAGCGGCTGTTTGAGGCCGACCGGCACGCCGGGCCGGGCGGGGTGTACCGGGTGAACAGCCTTTACTTCGACACCCCCGCCGACACCGCCCTGCGCCAGAAGCTGGACGGGGTGGACCGGCGGGAAAAGTTCCGGCTTCGGTACTACGGGCAGGACACCGGCTTTCTGCGGCTGGAAAAAAAGAGCAAGCAGAACGGCCTGTGCCAAAAGCAAAGCATCCGGCTGAGCGAGGAAGAGGTGCGGCTGCTGCTGGCCGGGCAGATCGACTTTCTCTTGCACAGCGGCCGGCCCCTGCTGGTGGAGCTGTACAGCAAAATGCGCGCCGGGCTGTGCCCGCGCACCGTGGTCTGCTACGACCGGCAGGCCTTTGTGTACCGGCCGGGCAACGTGCGCATCACTCTGGACCGGGCGCTGCGCCGGGGCAACGGGCCCGCCGATTTTCTGGACCCGGAGGCCCTTGCCTGCACCGTGGCCCCGGGGGGCGCCATTCTGGAGGTAAAATACGACGCCTTTCTGCCCGATCTGGTGCGCATGGCCGTGCAGGTGCCCGGCCGACGGGCGGGGGCATGGTCCAAATACGCGGCCTGCCGCAAATGGGAATGAGCGGTGAGCCGGGAGGGGTTTTATGACGTTTCAGGATATCTTCCGTTCCAGCTTTCTGGACAATTCCGCCGCGGTCAGCCCGCTGGATATGCTGCTGGCCATGGCGCTGGCTCTGGCGCTGGGGCTGTTCATCTTTTACATCTACAAAAAAAGCTACTGCGGCGTGATGTACGCCGCCAGCTTCGGGGTCACGCTGGTGGCCCTCTGCCTCATCACCACCCTGCTGATTCTGGCAGTCACCAGCAACGTGGTGCTGTCACTGGGCATGGTGGGCGCCTTGTCCATCGTGCGGTTTCGCACCGCCATCAAGGAGCCCATGGACATCGCCTTCCTGTTCTGGAGCATCGCGGCGGGCATCGTGCTGGCGGCGGGCTTTGTGCCGCTGGCGGTGCTGGGCAGCCTGCTCATCGGGCTGGTGCTGGTGGTGTTCGCCGGACGCAAAAGCGCCGACCGGCCCTACATTCTGGTACTGCACTGCGCCGGAGATGCCGCCGCCCGCGCCGCTGCCGCTTTTCTGGAAGAGGCGGTGGCCGCCCACTCGCTGAAAAGCAAGACCGTGAGCGCCCGTGGCACCGAGCTGAACTACGAGGTGCGCCTGCGGCAGGAGGACGCCTCCTTCGTGGAGCAGCTGGCCGCCATGGAAGGCGTGGAGGAAGCGGTGCTGGTATCCTACAACGGGGACTATATGGGGTGAAGCCATGCTGCGCCACAAACACATCGACCGCATCTGCCTTGCCGCCATGGCGCTGGCTCTGGTGCTGGCGGGGGTGCTCTGGCGAGGGGAGGCGCTGGGCATCCGCCCCACCCACAGCGACCCGGCCTACGCCTCCCGGCTGTTCGACGCGGATCGGGTACACACCATCGACATTCAGATCGAGGACTGGCAGGCCTTTCTGGCCGACGCACCGGAGGAGGAGTATTCCTCCTGCACGGTGGTGGTGGACGGCGAGCGGTTCGAGCAGGTGGGCCTGCGGGCCAAGGGCAACAACTCCCGGCGGCTGATCGAGGAATACGGCCTTTCCCGCTACAGCCTGAAGCTGGAATTCGACCACTACCAGACCGGGGCCAGCTACCACGGGTTGGACAAGCTCTCGCTGGACTGCTCCTTTCAGGACAACAGCTACCTGAAAAACCACACCGCCTACCGGATGATGGACTACATGGGGGTGCCCGCGCCCCTGAGCAGCTATGTGTGGGTGACGGTGAACGGGCAGGACTGGGGGCTGTTCCTGGCGGTGGAGGAGCCGGAGGAGGCCTTTGCCCGCCGCAGCTTCGGGCCGGACCACGGCCAGCTGTACAAGCCGGACTACAAGCGCCTTTCCGACGAAAACCCGGACGTGGCCCTGCGCTACACCGGCCCGGAGGAGGAAAACTACGACAACATCTTCCGCACCGCCAAGTTCGACCCCACCCCGGCGGACAAGCAGCGGCTGATCGAAGCGCTGGAGCAGCTTTCCACCGGGCAGCAGCTGGAAAAGGCGGTGGACCTGGACCGGGTGCTGCGGTACTTTGTGGTGCAGGTGTTCACCGTCAATCTGGACAGCTACCTGGGCCGCACCGGCCACAACTATTTTCTCTACGAGGAAGACGGGCGGCTGAGCATGCTGCCCTGGGACTATAACCTGGCCTTTGCCACCTACTCGCTGGGTATGCCGGACCCCATCAACGACGCAGAGCTGTATGTGAATTATCCCATCGACACCCCCGGCACCGGCCAGGTGATGAAAAACCGCCCGCTCTACCATCAGGTGATGAAGCAGGACGAATGCTTTGCCGCCTACCATGGGTATTTCGACGAATTTCTGAGCGGATATTTTGAGAGCGGACGCTTTGCGGCCGAGACCGCCGCCACCGCCCGGATGATCGCCCCCTACGTGCAGCGGGACCCCACCGCATTCTGTTCCTACCAGGACTTCTGCACCGGGGTGGACACCTTCACCGACTTCTGCCTGCTGCGGGCCGAGAGTGCCCGGGGTCAGCTGGAAGGGGAAATCCCCTCCACCTGGAAGGAGCGGGAGGAATGGGACGGCCCCTATGTGGACGCGTCAACGGTCTGGCTGCCGGACCTGGGCGAGATCGCCGACCTGGCGGACGGCGTGCACTGACCGGCAAACCTTAGCAATAAAAAGCGCGGCCCCGAACTGGAAAAACCGGTTCGGGGCCGCGCTGTTTTGCTTTTTGAGTGGGTCAGCTGCGCTGGATGGGGGTGAGCTGGGGGGAGGCGGCGGTGAACTGGTCCTTGTCCACCAGGCTGTAGCCATAGCGCTGGTTGGAGAGGGTGGCGGAGGTGCCGTCGTCCCGGCTCAGGCACAGGTCCGACCGGCTCACTTCGCCGGTGACCGTGTCCACCAGAAGCTGACAGCCCTGTTGGAGCTGCTCGTCCCAGCAGGGGAGAAGGAAGGTGTCGCCGATCACATAGGGCTGCTCGGTCTGGCGAAGGGCCTCCCCCTGGGCCGTCAGCGGCAGGGTGCGCTGGGGCTGGCCCTTTTCGTCGCAGATGGCAAGCTGCAGCCCGTCGTTGGGATAAAACAGCAGCAGGGTCTCGCCCGCCATATAGGGCTCGGCATACTGCGTGTCATCCGGGCACAGGTCCGCCAGTTCGGTCAGCTGGCCGGTGGCCGGGTCCAGTGTGGTCAGGGTGTGGGTGGCGGCGCTGCCGCCCTCCTTCGGCACCCGGAGCACCTGGATGTCCTGCCCGGCGCGCTGGAAGAGATACAGCTGGCTTGCATCCGCGGCGGCGCACATGAGCAGGTCGCCCCGGTCACACTGATACACCAGGCGGCGGCCGGAGCCGTCCGGCTCCATGCGGTACACCGCGTCGGAGCGGAGGAAGTAGAGCTGCCCGCCGGAAAGGAAGAGCCGGTAATCCCCTTCGATGGAGTCCAGGTAGGAGATGTCGGTCTCGTCGGAGTGGTCGCTGTTCACCTGGGCGGAGAGGGGCACGTCCAGCCCGCTGGCGTAGTCCACATAACGGAGCTGACCGGCCAGGCTGTTGGCCGGGGTGGGCTCCACGTAGTAAAAGCCCTCCTCGCTGCCCGTGCCCTGGGAAAACAGCTGGTAGGGCAGCGGGGCGGTCAGCTCCTGCACCGGGCCGGAGGAAAGGGCCGAACCGGCCTCGGCGGTCTGGCCGCTGCCGGAGGGGGCGGCGCTGGCCGGGACCTTGCCGCAGCCTGCCAGCAGAGCCAGCGCGGCGGCGACGGCGGCAAAACGGGTAAAACAGGTGGAAGGGTTCATAGGGATCGCTCCTTGTTGAAATCAGCTCCAGGCCCCCGCAGCGTTTTGGCGGCGCCCGGCGGGCCGGAAAGACTTACCACGAAAAAGTGTTATATTAACCTTCTTTCACTTCCGCTCCGCATGATAGTTTCCGTCTGTGACATGCAGCTCATAAACTTTCCCATCGGGAAGTTCCAATGTTGTCCCATCGGAAAAATGCTCCGAGGGCAAACGTTCAAGGGTATCGGGGTTCACGGGAATAAAAATCCTGTAGTCGGAATCCTCTGTGATCAAAATGCCTTCGTAATATCCGGCCTGATAAATCACGTTGCCGTCCAGCACATAATCGTCCGCCAGATAGTAATAGTTTTCACCCAGTTCACATGCTTCCATGCCGGGTGCCGGAAAGCTTTCTCCCGTGCTGCTTCCTTGCTTGTTCGCAATCACAAAAATTGCAGCAGCAAGAAGCAGCAGGGCAAGAACAGTAATGATCACTTTTGCGCGGGTATGTTCCATTGTTGTCACCTCTCTCGGTTCAATTGTCAATTGCTCCTTGTTTCAGAGCTATTTCCATTTTTCATTCAGCCAGTTGATACACAAAAAACCCACCCCCAGCGCGATGATTAGGCAGCCAAGCCCGGCCCAGACATCCGCCCGGCGGGCAAGCTCGGCGATATGGAAGAGGGGATAAAAGCCCACCCACCGCAGGCCGGAAAGCCCGCTCAGGGCCAGCAGCGGCGGCAGGCAGAAGGCGAGGCTGCCCAGGAACATGGCTCCCAGCGTGTTGCCGACGCACTCGGAAAAGGCCATCATCAGCAGCATCATGCAAAGGCAGGCCGCCAGCCGGGCCAGCACGGCGAAGACCAGCAGGTCGGAAAGGCTCACCCAGGCGGGAATGGCCGCGTAGTCCTGCAGGCTCATGGCCGGGGCGAAGGGACGGCAGAGGCCGTAGTCCCGCAGCACGATGATGAAACGGGGCAGGCAGGTGAACAGCCAGACCAGCACCGCGCCCAGCGCCCCCACCGCCAGCTTGCGGCGCAGGGTGACCCGGCGGCCCAGCGGCGTTGCCATCACCACCCGCTTCATGCCGCCCGCGTGCTCGAAGGCAAACAGGCCGGAAAAACAGATGCAGCTCACAAGGCCCGCGATCAGGGTGTCCTGCAAGTCGCCCTCGCCGGAGAAGCCGAACAGCTTCTGCCAGCCGCTCTCGTAGACCAGCTGGGCCCTGGGATGCTCCTTCAGATAACTCAGGTTTCCGTACTGGATGCGCTGGAACACGCCCATCTTCTGCTGTAAGCCGTAGTAGGCGCCCATCTGGGCCTGGTAGTTTTCCTCGGTGATTTCCCCTGCGGCCAGGGCCGCGTCCAGCCGGTGGATGGGCTTGAACTCCTCGTTCAGCTCCAGCAGCTTCTGGCGGGTGGCCTCGGTGTAGGGCCCGGCCAGCTGCTTCATGTACCAGGCGTAGTAAATTTCCTCCGCGTCGATGTAGCTCTCGGTGGTCACGGTCTGCCAGGTTTGGTACCCGGCGAAGGCCAGCAGCACCACCGCCGCGCCGCAGAGCAAAAACAGCTTGCGGCCCTCCTGCCGCAGCACGGTGGTGGCTTTGGTTTTGGCCGCTTTCCGCCGCAGCCCGGCAAAGGCCGGGGCCGCCAGCAGCTGCCCCCGGCAGAAGAGAAGGCAGAAGCCGCCCGCCAGAAGGCTGCCATACAAAATCACCGCCAGCCATTCCACCAGCGGCAGGCTGACCGGTGCATCGAACCAGTAAAGGTTCCGGTAGTTGCCCAAAAGCTCGTTGGTGCGCAGAATGCTTGCGAGATTCGCGTACTTCACCACGTTCAGGCGGCTGGTGGCGGGAATGGCCTGCCGGATGAGCCACTGGGCGGCGGGCAGGGCCAGCGCGGCGCACCAGCCCGCAAAGGCCCGGCGGGCCCACAGGGCGGCCAGCATCACCCAAAGGCCCATCACAAAGGCCCCGGCCCACTTGGCCAGCAAAAACAGCACCAGATACTGCCCCACCGTGATCTGCATGGTGCAGCGCATCAGAGCGGGCACGCTCTGGATGCTGCGCCCCAGCGGCCCGAGGCCAAAGGTGAGCCCGCAGTACACGAGGTTCACGCCGTACAACAGCAAAAGCACCGCCAAAAGACTCACCGCCAGCGCGCCCAGCTTTGCCAGCGCGGTGTGCAGCCGCCCGCCGGGCATACTGCGCAAAAGGTTCAGCATGCCGCTGTCCCGCTCCTGGCGCAGCAAAAGGCTTGCCACCAGCAGCATGGCCGCCAGCAGAATCAGGTCGGTGAACCGGTAGTCCAGCGCGGTGAACAGGCCCTTCTGGGGGGCATACTGAATGGATACGTTTCCCATGCCCGCATACACCGCGGCAGTCTTGTCGATGTTGGCCCGGTCGTAGCCGCTTTTGCCGGTGTTGAAGATGGAAATGCCGGAGAGCTGCTTTGCCTTGGCCTGCACGTCCTCCAGGAACTGGGGATAGCCCGCCACTGTGTCCAGCTCGGCCTTGAGCTGGCTCAGAAAGCCGTATTCCACCAGCAGATCGCCGGTGTACAGCTGGTAGTCCTTATCCTGGTAGGCCTGCTCATATTGGGCGAACAGGTCGGCGTATTCCTGCCGCACGTCCACCCCCACATACCCGCCCACCGCCTGGTAGGAGAGGATCTGGTCGATCTGCAAAACGCCGTACACCAGGTCCAGCTTTTCGTTCAGAAAGGCCTGCTGGGCGGCGGTGTCCAGCCCGGCAAGGTCCCGGTCGGCGGCCCGCCAGGCCGCGGGCTGGGCGCTGTTTTCCCCGGGGCGGGTGCCGGTGTAGAGCAAAAACAGGTTGGCGGCGGCCAGCACCGCCAGGCACAAGGCGAAGATGCGCTGGCCCCAGACCTTTCTCAGCTCGGCAAGCAGCAGCCTCATTTGCCATCCTCCTCACCGAAGACCGAAAGATACACCGCTTCCAGGTTCTGCCCCGGCGCGTGGGCGGCGATCAGCTCGCTCACCGGGGCCTGGTCCACCAGCTTGCCGTTTTTGAGCAGCAGAATCTCGGTGGCCACCGTCTCCACGTCGCTCACCACGTGGGTGGCGATCAGGATGATCCGGTCCTTTGCCAGCTCGGCCAGCAGGCTGCGCAGCCGCACCCGCTCCTTGGGGTCCAGCCCGGCGGTGGGCTCGTCCAGAATCAGCAGCTTCGGGTCCCCCAGAAGGGCGCTGGCCAGCAGCAGCCGCTGCTTCATGCCGCCGGAATAGGCGGCCAGGCGCTTGTCCAGCTCGCCGGAAAGGTTCACCCATTCCGCCACCCGCTCCACCTGGGCCGGAACGTCCTTGCTCGGGATCTCCTTCAAGGCGCACATATAGGCCAGAAACCGGCGGCCGGTGTAGCTGTCGTAAAGGCCCTGCTGCTGGGGCATGTAGCCCAGCACCCGGCGGAATTTGATGTCCAGCGCCCGGGCGCTTTTGCCGCACCACTGCACGGTGCCGCTGTCCGCCTTCAGGCTGCCGGTGATGATGTTGATGAGAGTGGATTTGCCTGCCCCGTTGGGGCCGAGCAGACCGTACAGGCCCGGGCCGAGGGAAAAGCTCACCCCGGCCAGAGCCTGCTTTTTGGTGACGGAGCGGCCAAACAGGCCGCCGTGGGTCAGGTAGCTTTTTTTCAGCCCCTCCACCGCAAGGAAAGGGGCGGGATTCGTTTGCTGGGTCATGGTCGTTCACCTCGAAAATGGAGCCGCGCCCGGTCAGACGCAGTCGTTCACCGGCAGATAGCCGTCCGGGTTGGAGTTCAGATAATCCTGTCGGGAAAGGAAGGCGTACACATTGGCTGGAAGGCCGGTGCCGGAGTCGATGCGGTAGTCCGACGCCACCAGGCACAGCTCACCCACCTGGCTCAACACCATCACCGGCCGGTCGTTGAAGGGGGTGCGCAGGGTTATCTCGGTGCAGCTGCCCGCCGGAAAATCCAGCACATAGGCGCACAGGTCGTAGGAGCCGCCGGTGCTTTGGGTGCTGGCGGCGGTGAGCAGCAGCTTGCCGTCGAACAGATAGCGCAGGGAGGGCGCGCCGTAGCCCTCCTTCAGCGAAAAGGCGCAGGTGAGCTGCTCGCCGGTCGCAAGGTCCAGCCGTGTGACGGTGCGGGCGGTCTCGTCGAGGGTGAAGAGATACCCGCCGCCCACAAGGGAGCTGCCGCTTTCGCTGCTGTCGGTGTAAAAGGGCTGCTCCAGCTTGTTGTCCCGGAGGGAGTACATGCAGTAGCGAAGCCCCTCTTCCGTGACCTGCTGAAAGCACAGCTCGTCCCCCGCGCAGCCGCAAAGGGCGTAATACGCCCCGTCCACGCCCAGGTCCAGCAGCGCTTCGGCCTTCCCGGCGGAAAGGTCCGCGCACCAGAGCTGGTAGCTGTTCTGACCGTTTTCGCCGGTCTCCATCAGGTCAAAATACAGCCGGTCCCCGGCCAGGAAAAAGCTGCCCGCCGGCTGCTGACCAGCCGAAAGGGTGAAGGCGGTGCGCCGGTTGGAGCCGTCGAAATCCATGGTCATGGCCCGGGGGGCCTCCTCGTCGGTTCCGGCGAAAAATACCAGCAGCCCGTCCCCGGCGCGCAGCAGAAGGGGAGGAAAGCTGGCGCCGGGGGTGGCGATGTAGCTGGTGCAGCGGTCGCTGTCGTGGCTGCAGCCCGGGTCGGCGCACAGAAATATGCGGCTTTTGGTGGCGGCGTCGGTGTAAAACAGGTTGGCCGAGCCGGGGGAGATGCTCTGCAGTTCGTAAACGCCCTCCTCGGTGGGCACGTAGACGCCGTCCCCGGCGCTGGAAACGGCGGCGGAGCCGGACGGGGCCGCTGTCGGGGCGGCGGTTTTCCCGCCGCAGCCGGTCAGACAGCAGGCAGCCAGGGCCCCGCAGAGAAAAAGGGCGGAAATTCGGGTCGTTAACATGGTCATTCACCTCGAAAATGGGGCCGGGTCATTCCAGCCGGGTAACGGGCCGGTAATTGGGCTTGGAGGCCCAGAAATCCGCTTGGGAAATCAGGGCGAAGTCATGGACCGGCTCGTCGATCCCGTAGGAAACGCCCTTCGGCCCCGGTACCTTCACGGTGCGGTAGCTGCGGCTGGGGGCCACCAGATAATCGCCGCCCGGCTGAGCGAAGATGTCCAGCATGCGCAGCTTGTCGCGGGGGTCGGTGCTGTCGGCAAAAAGCTCCTGCCGGGTGGTTTTGCCCGTCTGGTCGATGAGGAAATTGTAGGCGGTGCGGCCCTGGTGGGCCTGCACCACATAGCCCGCGTCGGTCACAAAGGCAAGGGTGACAAAATCCAGCGAGCGGCCGCTGAACAGGTCGGTGGAGAGGGTGGTCTCCTGGCCGGTGGCGATCTGGATGCAGCGCAGCGTGCCGGTCTTGGTCTCCAGCAGAATCAGCGCGCCGTCCCGGCAGGCGGCGCTCACCGGTTCCGCGCTGTTGTACAGGTCCCGCAGCTCGCCGCTGTCCACGTTGTAGGCGGCGTAGGCACTCAGGGTGTCCGACACCATGGACTGCAGCACCAGCTCCCGCCCGGCCGCGCCCACGATGCGCATCTCCCGCCGCTGCACCGAATTGTCGGTGGTCACCTTGCCGGTGGCCAGGTCGATGGCCGCAATGCGCTTTTCGCCGCTGCCCTCGCCCTCGCCGTAGTCGGTCACAATGGTGTAAAAGGTCCCATCCCCGGCGGCGGGCGTGGAGGAGAAGGCATCGGATGCGCCGAAGCGGGCCACCTCCCGGCGGCCGGAGCCGTCCGGCGCAAGGGTCAGCACCCGGGGCAGGGCGGCTTCGCCGTATTCCGCGAAGGCGTCGGAATCCCAGGGCGAGCCGTTGAAGGTGACGAACACCTGCTGGTCGGTGGCGTAAACATTGACGCTGGTGCCGCTGTATGCGAACCAGGCGGGGCAGGTTTCGCCGCTGTGGGAGCAGTTGGGCTGGCTGCACAGGGGCAGGTCCTGGCCGGTGGCGTAGTCGATGTAGCGCAGAAGGGACGCGCCGCCGTCCAGTGTGGACAGGTAATAGTAGCCGCTGGAATTGCCGCTGCCGAAAGCAGTGTCCCGGCCGAGGGCCTCGAGCCCGCCGGAAGCGGTGGGCAGGGTGACCTGAGCGGTTTCGCTTTCGGCGGGGGCGGCGCCGGAACCACCGGAAGGGGCCGGGGCGGAGCCGCAGCCCGCCAGCAGAAGGCAGGCGGTGAGGATGGCAAGCAGGCGGTTGGATCGTTTCATAAAAAGGGCCTCCGTTCGCTGTGCGGGGGCGGTATTCCCCCGGCTGGTTTCTGGCCCCAGTATAGCCCTTCGCCGGGCACGGTGTATGCAAGGAGATGTAACGAAACTGCAAATTCCCGGCCGGTCATGCGCCGGGGAAGGGAATCTCCTCGCCGTCCGCGCCCTGCAAAAACTCCTCCTTGGTCAGAACGGTGTAAACGCTGTAATACCCCAGCTCGCCCACCAGGTTTTCCTGTTCCTGACCCTTTAAGGGCAGTTCGCCGTCCCGCACCCGGCAGATGAGCTGATCGCCCAGGTCGGCCACGATCATGTGGGCGTTCTCCTGGGTGGGCAGATAGCGCATACCGGTGAGCTGGCCGCTTTCCGTGTCCAGCAGCGCCCAGGCCACATTGTTCTGCGCGTCGTCCAGCGTCAGCGCAAACCGGTCGTCGAAGAAATGGACCAGACCAAACAGCCGTTCGCCCTCAGCCAGGGCGGGGGCATCGAACTCCCGGCTCTCGCCGGTGAGAAGGTTCTGGTAGCCCAGACGGCCAGTATTGGCGTCGTAGGTGCAGAAATAGTCCCCCTGTATGGTGCAGTAGGTGGTAACGTTATCATGCGCAGGGCCCAGCAGATTGTCCTGCCAGTGCTCCAGCGAGGCGCCGGGGGAGGAAAGGTCCACGGTGAAATACTGGCGCTGCTCGTAGTCGATACACAGATACACAAGGCGGGTGCCTGCCGCGCCCATCAGCTGGAACACCTGACGCTCCTGCTCAGGGTATTCCAGCACCACCTCCCGCGCGCCGGTGGCCGGGTCGATGCGCTCCAGGCGGCTGTGGGAGCCGCCGGTCTCGTCCACGCCGGTGACCTCCATCAGAAAGGAGGAGCCGTAGCCGAATATGGAACCCAAAAAGCGCTCGCCGTCCTGCAGCTCCAGCACGGTTTTGCGGTTGGCCCCGTCCGGGTCCAGCTGCAAAATTTGCGGCCCGTGGGACTGGGTGGTGGAATTCTGGACCGCATAGAGGTGGCCGTCCGCGAAAAAGAGCCCGTAGCCGTAGCCGCCGTCCAGGGGCAGCCAGGAGGTGCAGGCCTCGGAATCGTGGGTGCAGTTTGGCACGGCGCAGAGGTAGGTCTCCTGCCGGGAGCTAGCGTCCACATAAAACAGGTTCTGGCCGCCCAGCCGGACCTGGCTCACCGTATACAGGCCGTCGGACGAGGCGGCGTATTCGCTGAAGCTGTCCAGATAGGCCACGTGGGTGATGGGGGTGTCGCTGCCCGGCCAGGCGGCTGCCGGTTGGCCGGGCGCGGCTTCGGACGAGGGCGCGGCGCAGCCGGAAAGGGTCAGGCAGGCGGCCAGGGCAAGGGCGAACAGTGGCTTGGGTGATTTCATACAAGGGTCCTCCTTTGGACGGTGTGACACAAGAAAATGGCAGGAAGCGCGGGCGTTCCCCCGACTCACAGGCCCCAGTCGCCGAAGGGCTCGGCGCTGGGGGTACCGGCCCAGTAATCCGCCTTGGAGATGGCCGCGTACTGGGGCTTTGTGCCCGGAACGTAATAGGTGGTGCCGTCCGCGCCGGTCTGGGGCAGCGAGACGTCCTGCTGCGAGAGGATGATGAGATAGTGGTCCTGGTCCAGGTCGGTCACCCGGCTGGCGGCGGTGGTCTCGCCCAGATAGGAATAGGTCAGCGTCCATTCCTTTGGTGCGCTGCCGTCGGCGCTGAGGGTGTAAAAGCGTTCCTGTTCCAGGGTGCCGGTGCCGGGGGCGAAGACCCGCTCCTCAAACAGCAGGTGGCCCGCGTCGCAGTCGTACACGGTGGCCTGGGTGCTGCCGCCCGGCTCGGGCAGGGTGTAGCCGGAAAGGGCGGTGTCCTGCCCGGTGGCAAGGTCCAGCAGATGGAACCGGCGGTCCTGCTGGTTTTCATACACCAGGGTGGAGCCGAAGAGGGACGGGTAGGGCTGATCCTCCGCCCACTGGTACACCGTTTCCCGTTCCAGGGTTTCAAGGTCCAGCCGCACCAGCTCGTAGCCCCCGGCCTCCCCGGTGCGGTAGAGGATGAGGGAGGAGCCCACGCAGCCCCACACCCACTCGTTCTGTTCGGCGCTCAGGGGGCAGACCGTCCGGCAGGTTCCCTTCACCGGGTCGATGCACACCAGCTCGGCTTCGGTGGTTTTCTCCAGGTAGGTGTTGAGCCGGGCGTAGATGACGCTGCCGTCGGTGGCCATGGGGCGCTCCACCGTCTGGTTGGCGGCAAAGCGCAGGGCCTCGCGGCGGTCGCTGCCGTCCAGGCCCATCACCTCCAGCCGGGGCAGGGCCGAGGCATCCGACCCGCCGCCGGGCTGGCCCGGGAAAAAGAGCACCAGTGTTTCGCCCACCACCTCCGGCAGCGCACCGCCGGGGGAAAGGGGGATGTAGCTGGTGCAGCTGTCGGAATCGTGGGGGCAGCCCGGCGCGGCGCACAGGGGCAGAATCTGGCGGCTGGCGTAGTCCGCGTACCAGAGGTTGAAGCTGCCGTCGGCCCGGGCCCAGGGGGTGACGAAGTAAAGGCCGTCCGGCCCGAAGCCGCCCAGCGGAACACCCCCGAAGCCCTGCAGCAGGCGCAGCGGACCGGCGGGGGCGGTGTCGGCGCTCTGGGTGCTTTGGGCGCTGTTTTGGACGCTGCTTTGGGCGGGGGTGCCGGCTGTCCGGGAAGCGGCCCCGGCTTCGGGCGCGGCGCAGCCGGAAAGGGCCAGGCAGGCGGCCAGGGTAAGGGCGAACAGGGCGTTTTTTTGCATGGCGGGTCAACTCCTCTTCAGATGAATCAAATGCAAAAACACGCGGCCCCGGATGCATGAAGGGCTCCGAGGCTGCGTTTGGTACAGGGGGGTCAGGCGGCGGGCTGGCAGGCGTTGTAATTGGCGCTGCCGGCCCAGAAATCCGCCGTGGAAAGCCAGGCGTAGTGGGGCGTGACCCGTTCCACCGTGCTGACCATGCCGCCGAAGGATTCCTGCACCTGCCGGGTGACGTACTGGTCGATCACATACACCCGGTCGCCGCTGGTTCCGCACACGGTCAACGGGCGGCCCATGTTGTCCAAAAGATTCAGCTCCCGAATCTGGCCGGATGTAAAATCCAGGCAGAAGTTGGAGCTGCGGGCCACGCCGCCCTCGGCCAGGTCGGCGGTGAGAAAGGCCTTGCCGCCGATGGTGCGCACGCTGTAAAGGCTTTCAAAGGGCAGGCCCTCCGGGTTGGGCAGCTCCCGGGTCTGGCCGTCGGAAAAGCTCTGGCGGGTGAAGCACTTGGTGTCGTAATCGTAGAGATACAGGCAGTCGCCGTCCACCACGCCGTATTGCCGGGACAGCCGCCAGCTGGCCAGCTCCTCCAGACCGGCGGGGGCGTCCGCGTCCAGCCGGCTCAGGTGGTGGACGTTGCGGCTGTCGATGGTCTTGACCAGCAGCGAGCGGTCGTAGGCGCCCACCAGCCAGAAGCCGGTGTCCTCGGGGGCGTCCATCAGGGGGGAGAGCTCGCCGCTTGCCTTGTACAGCGCGCAGAGGCTGCGCTTGAACCGGCCGTCCGCGCCGGTCTCGGACAGCATCAAGTAAAGAAAGCTGCCGTCGGCGGCGTAGAGGTCGGGGTCGGGCTCCTGCCCGGAGGAAAAGCGGGCCAGCACCCGGCGGCCGGAGCCGTCCGGCTCCATCACCTCCACCCGGGCGGGCTCGCTGCCGTCGGCGGAGGAACCGAACACCAGATACAGCTGCTCGCCGTCGCACAGAAGGCCGGGGGTGATGCCGCCGGAGGTGTCCACATAGGCGGTGCAGGCCGCCGAGTCATGGGCGCAATTGGGCGCGGCGCACAGCTGGGTCTGCTGGTTCGAGGCGTAGTCCAGGAACAGCAGGGTGCAGCCGCCGCCCTCGCCGGTTTCCAGGGTGTACAAGCCGTTATCGGCGGCGGCGTTGCTTCCGGGCCCGCCCGGGCCGCTGATGATGCGCAGGGTGCCGGAGGCGGCAGGCCGGGCCGGTGCGGCTTCGGCGCTCTGGGCGCTGCTCTGGCTCTGAGTGGGGGCGCTGGCTGCCCCGGCATCGGATTGGGGCGCGGCGCAGCCGGAAAGGGCCAGGCAGGCGGCGAGTAGGGCGGCGAGCAGCCGGTTTGTTCGGTTCATGAAGGATTCCTCCCTTGGGTCACTCGGAATAGTTGAGGGTCTGGTAGTTGGGGGACGAGCTCCAGTAGTCCGCCGCGTCCATCACGCCGTAGAGGGGGCGGGAGGTCTTCATCACGGTGGGGGTGCCGTCCGACAGCTCGGTGTGATAATCCACGGGCTGCTCCCCCATTTCCACCAGATACTGCTCGGTTCCCGGGAGGGGAGACAGAACGCGCACCGGCCGCTCTGTGCCCATGATGTCGGTGCAGGTCAGGGTGAAATCGGAGCTCTCGCCGGTGGCCAGGTCCACCTGGACCAGGAGCGTCTCATCGGAATCCGGCAGGAACAGGGAGAGAAGAGCGTGGTCGTCCCGGCAGTCCAGAAAGCTGGCGGAGCCGTCGCCCAGGCCGCCCTCGAACAGATTTTCCTTCAGCACCCGGTCCTCCAGGGAGACCCAGTCCAGACCGTGGAGGGCATTTTCCGAGAAGGAGTAATAGTAAATCTTCCGCCCCTGGACGGCCATGGTGGTATCGCCCAGGTCCGGGTAGGGTACCTGGGCCTTTTCCCCGGTGGCCAGGTCCAGTCGGGTCAGGGGCATGGCCAGCTTGCCCTGAACGGAGGTCTGACTGCACAAAAGAACGCAGGAGCCGAAGGCGCCCATCAGTTGTTCGGAGTGCTCTGCATCCATCTGGTAAATGGATTCCCATTCGCCGGTGGCAAGATCAATGCGGATCAGGTCCTCTTTCGGCCACCCGTCTTCGGCGGTCTGCAGGGTGCAGTAAAGGTCCTTGCCGTCGGTGATATAGGGGTCGCGTAATTCCTGTTCGGCCCCGAAGCGGGTGAGCAGGGTTTTACCGCTGCCGTCCGGCTCCATGGTCATGATTCCGGCCAGGGCGGCTTCGCCGTACTCGTCCACCGAGCCGGACACGCCGGGGAGAACCAGTAAAATCTGCTCGCCGATGACCATGGAGCGGATGCCGCCGTAGGCAAACATCCGGCCCTGGCACTCCGGCCCGGTGTGGGCGCAGCCCGGCGCGGCGCACAGGGGAATCAGGGAGGAGGAGGCGAAATCCCCGTACAGCATGCGGATGGAACCGTCCGGCAGGGGGTCCATGTCCACCGTATAAAAACCCTCGGCGGTGACGGCGCTCATTTCGGGCAGGACCTGCAGCTCCAGCCCGGCCAGATCCGGGTTGGCCCCGGTGCTCTGGGCGCTGGATGCTGGGGAAGCGGCCCCGGCATCGGATGAGGGTGCGGCGGCGCAGCCCGCCAGCAGCAGGCAGGCAGTGAGGGTGGCGACGAGTCGTTTCATAAAAGGGCCTCCTTTCGCCGGAAAAAAAGCGGAGGTTCCCGGCGGGTTTCTGGCCCCAGTATAGCCCCCGGCGGGGCACGGTGTATGCAAGAAGATGTAACGAAACTGCAAATTCCCGGCCCGGCGGCAGGGCGCAAAAAAACGCGGCCCCGAACTGGGAAAACCGGTTCGGGGCCGCGCTGTTTGTGTTGGCCTGTTTCTTCAGTTTGCTTACTTGGCGGCGGTGTCGGTGGTGGCCATCTCCTTGATGGAGGTGACCAGACCCGCCAGGTTCTGCATGTCGCTGGGGATGATGAGCTTGGTGGCACGGCCGTCGGCCACCTTGGCCAGGGCCTCCAGGCCCTTCAGAGCCAGCACCTTGTCGTTGGGGGCGGCCTCGTTCAGCAGGCGCAGCGAGTCGGCCAGAGCCTTCTGCACCTCCAGGATGGCCTGGGCTTCACCCTGGGCCTCACGGATGCGCTGCTCGCGCACCGCGTCCGCCCGCAGGATGGCGCTTTCCTTTTCGCCCTCCGCCTTGGTGATGGCGGCGGTCTTCTCGCCCTCGGCGATCAGGATGGCTTCGCGCTTCAGGCGTTCGGCCTTCATCTGCTTCTCCATGGCGTCCTGAATTTCGGCGGGCGGGATGATGTTCTTCACCTCCACCCGGTTGACCTTGATGCCCCACTTGTCGGTGGCCTGGTCCAGGATGGCGGTGATCTTGGTGTTGATCACGTCGCGGCTGGTGAGGGTGTGGTCCAGCTCCATGTCGCCGATGATGTTGCGCAGGGTGGTGGCGGTCAGGTTCTCGATGGCGCTCATGGGCCGCTCCACGCCGTAGGTGAACATCTTGGCGTCGGTCACCTGGAAGAAGACCACCGAGTCGATCTGCATGGTCACGTTGTCCCGGGTGATCACGGGCTGGGGCTTGAAGTCCACAACCTGCTCCTTCAGGCTCACCTTCTTGACCACGCGCATCAGGAAGGGGACCTTGAAGTGGAAGCCGGCGCCCCAGGTGGCCTGGTACACGCCCAGCCATTCCACCACGTAGGCGTTGGCTTGGGGCACGATGCTGATGCAGCTGATCAGCAGAAGCAGCAGAATGACCAGGATGGGAATCAAAATAATCAATACTGTGGGCATAATCGTTACCTCCGTTTCTTATTCGAAATCGCTGTTACATAAGGGGTACGCGGGGGTTATTGAACCGCAGCGGGGGTCTTTTCCGGGGCCACGGTCAGGGTGGTGCCGCCGATGGACTGCACGGTGCAGCGCTCGCCGGCGCGGATGGGGCTGTCGGTCACGGCGTTCCAGTCCACGCCGTCCAGCCGAACGCGGCCCACCACACCGGGGCGCAGGTCCTCCAGAGCCTGGGCGGTGCGGCCGATGTTCCGGTCCAGCTCCACGGCGGCGGCAGGCTTGCGGGCACGGGCCCGGCTGACCAGGGGCTTGGTGGCGATCAGGGCCACCAGGCTCACCAGCAGGAACACCAGCGCCTGCCACAGCAGGTTATGGGTGAACAGGCTGGCGATCAGCGCCGCCAGCGCGCCCACGGCAAACCAGACGGTGACCAGGTTGGCGGTGGCAAGCTCCACCACCACGAACACCGCCAGCAGAACGGCCCACAGCCAGATGGCCGCGGTGGTCGAAAGCAGGATCTCCATGGGTGTACTCCTCTCCGGCGGGATCAGATCACCGCCTTTTTATTCAGGTGGCTATACCACCTGTGAAAGCATATGCAGCGGGAATTGGGAACGAATATTCATTCGGGCGGCGGCCAGCTTCCGGCCCGGGCCGGAAAGTGGTGCCGTTGTCTGTATTTTAACAGATGGCGGGTAGGAATACAAAGCCCGCCTGGGGCAAAAATTGGCGGTTTTTTGCCTTTTTTGCGAAATTTTTGCCGGGGGGACCCCCAATCGAAGCCGGGCGGGCCGGGGCGAGTCCGGGCGAGCCCGGGCAAAAAACAAAGCCCGAAGGGGACGAAAGTTCCCCTCCGGGCACAAAAGATTGTTCAAGAGACCGGCGGAAAAGGGTGTGTTAGTGCCCCAAATACCGCCAGCTGAAATACTGCCAGGCCTCGCTCACAAACAGCGCCAGGGCGGACGCGGTGGCCAGCGCCGCCCAGAGTAAATACACCTGTTGCCAGCCCCACAGATCGCTCACCCAGCCGGAGAGCGCGCCGCCCAGCGCCGCGCCCACATAGGCCAGGAAATTGAAGATGCCGGTGAAGGCCGCGCTCTGGCCGGTGCGGGCAAAGCGCAGGGGGAGCAGGGTGGTGAGGATGGTGGTCACGCCGTACACAAGCCCCAGCAAAAGCCCCAGGCAGACCACAAGGCCCGTCAGGCTGTTTTGTAGCGCCACCAGCAGCCAGCCGCACACCGCCCCGGCCCCGGTGAGGGCCAGCAGTGCGCCCTCCTGCCCGCCGTGCAGCCGCCGCACCAGCCAGCCGGTGGCCAGCAGCCCGGCGGTGCTGAACAAAGGAATCACCGAGGTGAACAGGCCCACCAGACCATCCTGCCCCGGCCCGGCCAGCTGCTGCAGCAGGGTGGGGGCCCACAGGTTGATGCTCTCCTTGGTGGAGCCCTGGGCCAGAATCACAAAGGCGAAGCTGAGCATGGGCAGGGTGAGCATGGCGCGCATAAGGCTGCCCCGCTGCCGGGGCTCGCTCGGCTCGTCCTTTTTGGCGGGGGCCGCTAGCGAGGCGGGCCGGTAGCAAAGCCCCGCCGCCCGGGGGCTGGATTTCAACCCCCGCAGCCAGACCCAGAAAAAGCAGAAGGCCACAATGGCCGGGCAGAAGAACACCCAGCGCCAGCCCGCCACCCGCAGCACCGCGCCCAGGCCGCTCCAGGCCACCAGATAGCCCAGCGTGGTGGGCAGGCTCAAGAGAATCGAGACCTTTAAGTATTCCTCCGGCTCGAACCAGTTGGTGGTGATCTGCAGAATGGGCGGCCAGAACAAGGCCAGCGCCAGGCCGTTCAGTGTCCACAGCGCGGCCAGCGCCCAGTAGCCGGAACAGAAGCCGATGGCCAGGTTGCACAGCCCGCTGGCCGCAAGGCCCAGCGCCACCACCCGCTTGGGGTCCCACTTCACGCTCAGCCAGCCGCCCAGCAGCTGGCCGGAGGCGTAGGTCCAGAAATACAGGGTACTCACAAGGCCAGCCTGACCCCGCCCGATGGAAAGCACCTCCATCAGGTCCTCCAGCGCCAGCGAAAGATTGGTGCGCAGCAGGTAAGACACCGTGTAGGCGGCCACGCACACCGCCAGCACCCGCCGCTTTTGTACGGCCAGCACGTTGGACTGCTCCACAGCGATCACCTCACGTTTTTAATTTGTCCTCACAGAAAAAATGGGAACAGAAAACCAGAGCGGGAAGGGCTGCCCGCCCCCGGTTGCCCGCTCTGGCTGTTTTGTTCTCTGTTTTGAATGTGTCGAAGCGCTTACCGGCCGCCGCAGGCCCCGCAGGACGCGCAGCCGCCGCCCGCCGCCGGGGCGGTGCCGAACACCTGCTCATACAGCTTCTGGCCGGTGGGCGTGGCCGCAAGGCCGCCCTCGGCGGTCTCCTTCAGGCTGCTGCTCATGGCGTCGCCCACCTTCTTCATGGCCAGGATGGTCTCGTCCGCCGGGATGGCGCTGCCGATGCCCGCCAGTGCCAGCTCCGCCGCCACAAAGGCCCCGGCCACGCCGGAGGCGTTGCGCTTGATGCAGGGAATCTCCACCAGGCCCGCCACCGGGTCGCACACAAGGCCCAGAATGTTTTTCAGGGCAATGGCAACCGCGTCGCTGGCCTGGGCCGGGGTGCCGCCCGCCAGCTCCACAATGGCCGCCGCCGCCATGGCCGCCGCGCTGCCGCACTCGGCCTGGCAGCCGCCCTGGGCGCCCGCCACGCAGGCGTTGGTGGCGATCACCATGCCCACCGCGCTGGCGGTGAACAGGGCCATCACGCAGTCGTGCTCGGAGCAGCCCAGGTCGTTCTGCATGGTCAAAAGGGCAGCGGGCAGGATGCCGCAGCTGCCCGCGGTGGGCGCGGCCACCACACGGCCCATGGCCGCGTTCAGCTCGCTCACCGCCAGCGCCCGGTACAGCGCCCCGCCCAGCACGCCGCCGGTGAGGGTTTTGCCGCTTTCCACCGCCTTGCGCATCTTGAAGGCGCTGCCGCCGGTGAGGCCGCTGGTGCTGCGCAGGTCCTCGGCGCAGCCCGGCTCGATGCAGGCGGCCATTACTTTATAGGTCTCGGCCATCTGGTCGTAGACCTCCTGCTCGGTCTTTTCCAGCTGGGCGGCCTGCTGGCGCAGCACCAGAGCCGAAATGGGCTCGCCCGCCTTTTCGGCTGCGGCCACCAGGGCCGCCACGGAATCGTATTTCAGTTCAATGCTCATAAGGTACCTCTCTTTCCCGCGCCCTGTGTCAGTTGGCCAGCAGCATGGTGGAACTTAAGATGTGGGGCAGCGCCTCGATGCGCCCGTTCAGCGCCGGGTCCAGCCCGCCGTCCATCTCGATGGTCATCACCGCCACGCCGCCCTTTTTCTGGCGGGAAAGGCGGAAGTTGCAGATGTTCACCTGGCTCTCCGCCAGCAGCTCGGTCACCGCCGCGATGATGCCCGGGGTGTCCTGATGGAGCACGATCAGGGTGTTGTACTGGCCGGAGATGTATACCTCCATGCCGTTCACCTTGGTGACCAGGATGTTGCCGCCGCCCACGCTGGCCCCCTGCACGCTCACGGTGCGGCCTGTGGCGTCGGTGAGGGTGATGAGGGCGGTGTTGGGGTGCGCGCCGTCGATCTCGGTGGGCAGAATGCTCACCGAAAGGCCCGCCTCTTCGGCAAGGCGCGGCGAAAAGCGGATGCGCTCGTCGTCGGTGGCCATGCCCATGATGCCCGCGATGAGGGCCTTGTCGGTGCCGTGGCCCTTGTAGGTCTTGGCGAAGCTGCCGTGCAAAAGAATCTGGGCGCTCACCGGCTCACAGCCCAGCAGGGCCCGGGCCACCCGGCCGATGCGCACCGCGCCTGCGGTGTGGCTACTGGAAGGGCCGATCATCACCGGGCCCACGATATCGAATACATTCATCATATTGCTTTGTTCCTCCCGCTGGGTTTGTTCTTATTTTGAAATCGTATGGCCGTTCACACCAGAATCAGCCGTGCGCCGCAGGCCTCCACCGCGGCGGCCTGCTCCGGGTCCACCCCGCCGTCGGTGACGATGGCCTCCACCGCGCTGATGGGGCAGATGCGCACCAGGCTTGCCCGGCCGAACTTGCTGGAGTCCGCCACCACGATCACCCGGCTGGCGGCGTTGCGCATCTGGTTCTGCATGGAAATCTCGCCCAGCCGCTGGTCGGTCAGGCCCGCCACCGGGTCGATGCCGGTCACGGTCAAAAACAAAATGTCCACATGCACATAGTCCAATATGCCGGTGGGGAAGTCGTTCACCAGGGTGCGTTCGTCCCGCGAGAGGATGCCCCCGGTCAGGATCACCGTGAAGCCGGGCTTGTCCGCTAAAATCAGCGCGTTCTGGATGGAGTTGGTCACCACGGTCAGCCGCTGGAACCGGGCGGCCAGCGCCTGGGCCAGCACCTGGCTGGTGCTGCCGTAGTCCAGCGCAACCACCTGGCCCTCCTCCACCATGGCGGCGGCCCGGCGGGCAATGCGCTGCTTTTCCTCCATGTGCAGGCTGTTCCGGGTGGAAAGCGCCACGTAGCCCACCATGGGCGCGGGGGCCTCCGGCTGCTGCAGGGGCACCGCGCCGCCGTGGATGCGCCGCAGCTTGCCCTGCCGGTCCAGCTCCTCCAGGTCCTTGCGCACCGTCTCGGAGGAAACGCCCAGCGCCTCCACCAGCTCGGCGGTGTGCACCGTACCGTCCCTGTCCAGCATTTCTAATATAATGGAATACCGTTTTTTCGCAAGCATTTGTTTTCCGCCCTTTCGTGTGCGCTTGTCGGGGCAAACCGCCCGCTGTTTCTGCATCAAATTATAGCAAAAGCAGCCGGGTTTGAACACTGTTTCACAGATAAATCCCAATTTTCGTCCCCCGCCGCCCCGGTCGGACCGGGGGAAACGGTTGGGGAGAAATTGCGAATTACTTGGCTTTACAATAAGTATACCGGGCCAAACCCAAAAATTAAACAGACAAAATGAACAAAAAATGAAGATTCCCTTTGTTTAATTGCTAAAAAATGGGGAAAAGGGCTTGAAATCAAAGAAAACCGCAAGTATACTGTGATTGTTCCCAAGAGGGGCGGCCGCAAGGGCGGTGCCCCCGCAAGCAGAAACGGTATTCCGCGGCAAGGGCGTTTGCCGCGAAAACGAAAATGTGCAATGAGAGTGTTTTGAGGAGGAATTTACCGTGAGCAACAAGACCAAGGCCGCCATGATGAAGGCGGCTCCGAACCGCTGGTTCACCTTCTGCATCCTCACCCTGTCCGGCGGCATCGCCTTCAAGCTGGGCAGCATGAAGGATATGTTCTACGTTCCCATGCAGGAGTTCATGGGCCTGACCAATACCCAGATCGGCGGCGCCATGAGCGCCTACGGCATCGTGCAGACCATCGGCCTGATCGCCGGTATCTACATCTGCGACATGTTCAGCAAGAAGTACATGATCGGCGGAAGCCTGATCGGCATCGGTCTGGTGGGCTTCTACCTGGCCACCTTCCCTCCCTACTGGGGTTTCCTGACAGCCTTCGGCGTGATCGCCATTCTGGCTGAGGTTACTTACTGGCCCGTTCTGCTCAAGGCCATCCGCCTTTTGGGCGACGAGAAGACCCAGGGCCGTATGTTCGGCTTTTTGGAAATGGGCCGCGGCATCGTGGACGTGATCATCGCGGGCACCGCGCTGGCCATCTTCGGAGCCATGGGCGAGGGCGCGGGTGCCCTGCGCGCCGGTCTGATCTTCCTGTCCTGCGCCACCATCGCGGCGGGCATCCTGTGCCTGATCTTCGTTCCCAACGACGAGAAGCGCGTGGGCGCCGACGGCAAGGAGCTGAACAAGGCCACCGCTGCCTTCGGCGGCATGGTGCAGGCCCTCAAGAGCGTGGACATCTGGGCCGTTGCTCTGAACGGCTTCGTGGTCTACTGCATCTACTGCGGCCTGACCTACTTCATCCCCTTCCTGAACAACATCTACCTGCTGCCCGCCACCGCGGTGGGTGCCTACGGCATCATCAACCAGTACGGCCTGAAAATGGTGGGCGGCCCCATCGGCGGCTTCATGTCCGATAAGGTGCACAAGTCCAGCGCCAAGCACATCCGCATGGGCTTCATCGTCTGCATCGTGGCCATGGCTCTGTTCCTGATGATCCCCCACGAGGCGCTGGGCGCTTCCGGCAACTGGATCATCGGTGCTGCCTGCACCCTGGGCTTCGGCGCCATCGTATTCACCATGCGTGCCGTGTTCTTCGCCCCCATGGACGAGGTAAAGGTTCCCGCCGAAATCACCGGCGCGGCCATGAGTCTGGCTTCCCTGGTGATCTACCTGCCCAACTCCTTCGCCTACCTGATGTACGGCAACTTCCTGGACCGCTTCCCCGGCATGGCGGGCTACCGCATCGTGTTCGGCGTGATGATCGGCTGGGCCGTGATCGGCGTGTTCGTGTCCACCTTCCTGATCAGCCGCATCAAGAAACATCAGCAGGCCGGCAAGTAAGCAAAATGCACGCGGAATCCCTTGTTCTTCGTGCAAATCCATAAAAAAATTCGCACAGCATACAAATCCGTGGTGGAAATCCACGGATTTGTATGCTATTCTGAAACCAAGAGGCAAGACCCGCGCATCCGGGCGGCCCAAACAGATGACAAGGAGTGACGAAACCCATGCGTGAGTACCACGGCTTTACCGGCTGCGGGTCCTTCTATAAGGGCAACCTGCACAGCCACACCACCATTTCCGACGGCATGCTGACCCCCGAGCAGAACGTGGCCCAGTATAAGGAGCACGGCTACCATTTCCTGTGCATGTCCGAGCACGACATCTTCACCGACCACCGGGCCCAGTTCAACACCGAGGACTTCATCATCCTGCCCGGCGTGGAGGCCACCGCGGTGCTCTACCGGGCCATCGGCACCAATGAGCGCTACAAGCTGCACCACATGCATGGCATCCTGGGCACCAGCGAGATGCAGAAGAATGCCCCCGAGGGCACCTTCGGTCATCTGCAGTACCTGCCGCCCATCAAGTTCTTCGGCCAGTGGGAGGGCGCAAAGGCCGCCCAGCAGCTGAGCGATATGCTGCGCGCCCACGGCTGCCTGGTCACCTACAACCATCCGGTCTGGAGCCGCGTGCTGGACGAGGAATTCATGGACACCACCGGCGTGAGCGCGCTGGAAGTGTTCAACTACAACTCCACCAACGAGGCGGCGGTGGGCAGCGGCCTGGTCCAGTGGGACCGGATGCTGCGCGCGGGCAAGCGCATCAACGGCTTTGCCAGCGACGACAACCACAACGAGGGTCTGTTTGACGACGCCTGCGGCGGCTGGATCTGCGTGCAGGCCGAGAGCCTGACCCACGACGCCATTGTGGAGAACTTCATGAAGGGAAACTACTACTCCTCCGCCGGCCCCGAGATCTATGACTGGGGCGTAAAGGACGGCAAGGTGTGGATCGACTGCTCCAAGGTGGAGCGTGTGAACTTTGTGGCGGGCAACATCGTGAACGACGGCGGCACCGTCATCGGCGAGCTGCGCAAGGACACCCTGACCCACGCCGAGCACACCCTGAAGGGCCACGAGAGCTACGTGCGTGTGGAGGTGGTGGACCGGTTCGGCCGGGCCGCCTGGACCAACCCCATCTATCTGGAGTGGGACTGAACCGCCGCACCCATGCATGACCTCAAGCCTTGCGGCGTTTGCGCCTGCGCTTACGCGTAAATGTTAGGAGGAAAGACCCATGTTGGATCAACTGCAATCCACCCTGGAATTCATCGACGGCAAACTCTGGGGCGATTGGCTCATGTTCGTATTGCTGGGCGTGGGCGTGCTTTATACCATCGTGACCGGGGCGGTGCAGGTGCGCCACTTCGGCTACATCATCAAGAAAACCCTGTGGGAGCCCATCCGGGGCAAAAAGAACGGCGAGGAGGATGCCGGCGGCATCACCTCCTTCCAGGCGCTGTGCACCGCCGTGGCCTCCTGCGTGGGCAGCGGCAACATCGTGGGCGTATCCACCGCGGTGGTGGCCGGCGGCCTGGGCGCCATCTTCTGGATGTGGGTGGCCGCCTTCGTGGGCATGGCCACCAAATACAGCGAGATCGTGCTGGGCCTTCTGTATCGTGAACGCAACGAGCAGGGCCAGTGGGTGGGCGGCCCCATGTATTACATCAAAAAGGGCCTGCACGCCCCCTGGCTGGCGGTGCTGTGCGCGCTGTTCATGGTTACCCAGATCATCGGCGGCAACTTCATCCAGTCCAACACCATCAGCGGCGTGATGAATCAGAGCTTCGGCGTTGCACCCCTCGTTACCGGCATCGTGCTGGTGGCCCTGATCTTCATTGTGACCCTGGGCGGCTTGCATCGCCTGGCCCATGTGGCCCAGAAGCTGGTTCCCGCCATGGCGCTGCTGTATGTGGTGGGCGGCCTGGTCATCATTCTGATCAACGCCCCCAAGGTGCCCGGCGTCTTCGTCGAAATCTTTCAGAGCGCCTTCGGCCTGCGGGCCATGGCGGGCGGCGCGATGGGCAGCATGATCATCGCCATGCAGAAGGGCGTGGCCCGCGGTCTCTATTCCAATGAGGCCGGCGAGGGCTCTGCCCCCGTCATCCACTCCTCCGCCAACGTGAAGCACCCGGTGCAGCAGGGCATGACCGGCGTCACCGAGGTCTTCCTGGACACCTTCGTCATCTGCACCATCACCGGCCTGGTGCTGGGCGTGACCGGCGTCATCGGCAGCGGCGTGCCGGACAACGTGCTGGCCATCAATGCCTTTGCCACCGTGTGGGAGCCGCTGAGCTATGTGGTTTCCATCTGCCTTTTGCTGTTCAGCGGCACCACCCTGATGAGCCAGTGGTACTTCGGCTTCGTGGGCCTGAACTATGTGTTCGGCGCAAAGGTTGCCGACAAGTTCAAGTACGTTTTCCCGGCCTTCTGCATCATCGGTGCGCTTTTGAAGGTGGAAATGGTCTGGACCATCCAGGACATCGCCCTGGCGCTGCTGACCATCCCCAACCTGATCGCCATGATCGTGCTGTTCCCCAAGGTGCGCAAGGCCACCAAGGAATTCTTCAGCGACCCGGAGCTGTACGAGGGCGCCCGGCGCTGAATGACCTCTTTCTTTCGATTGCATTCCGGAATATTCTTACTTGAATATACGGATTGTGATAAAAATTACCAACAACAGCCTATTAGCCGGTGTGACACAAGAAAACGACGCCGGAAAAGGGCCGCTTTTGCGGGATTGCAGCGTCAAAGCCCCTTGACAACCACCAAGGGTGCCGGGGCGGCGCAAGCCGCGAAGAACCCAGTGGGTTCTTCGACTGGCCAGGGCGGTCTGCGAAGCAGAGCGGGCGCATGCTTAATGCGCTCGCAGCCCACCGCGGGTCTTTTCCTTGCACTCCCATCAAAATCGGGCCTTTTCCGGTGCTTCGCAGTTCTGCCCCAGGATTTTGGATGCAGAAATTGCGAAAAGGGGCGGCGCAAGCCTTGGTGGCTTGCCCGCGCCTTTGAACATTTTGTGCGCCAAAATCCTACGGCAGAACCGTCGTTTTCTTATGCCACACCGGCTTTGGTAATATCCCCCTTTTTCATCCTTTCTCTCGGGCAGCCGGTCCCCACACTCCTTGGCCGGCTGCCGCAAATCATCTGCAAAAAGCGGCTTCGGGCGTTTGCCTGGGGCTGCTTTTTGCGTGTTCAAAAGGGGGATTCCCCCTGGAACGAGAACTTTACTCTTGCAAAGTGCTTCGGTTTGTGATACTTCTGTTAGTAGAGAGCAAGGGCCATGCGGCCCGAAAACGGGAGGGGAGTTTTGTAATGACAGACCATGAACAGGACAGACGCACCGGCGCACCCAGCCGGTATGTGCAGGGACCGGGGGCACTGCGCCGCCTGGGCCGCTATACCCGGCGGCTGGGGCAGGGGCTGTTCCTCATCAGCGACGCGGCGGGCATCGAACGCATCCGGCGGGATGTGGAGGAGGGCCTGCCCGGCGCGGGCGGGGTGGAATTTGTGCCCTTTGAGGGGGCCTGCTGCGAAAAGGAGATCACCGAGCTGGTGCGCCGCTTTGAGGCCAGCGGCTGCCAGGTGGTGGCGGGCGCAGGCGGCGGCCGTCATCTGGACGTGGCCAAGGCCGTGGCGGCCTTCGCCCGCGCGCCCATGGTGATGCTGCCCACCGTGGCCTCCACCGACGCGCCCTGCAGCGCCCTGGCGGTGCTGTACACCCCGGACGGTATCTTTGACCGGTACCTGTATCTGGACAAAAACCCGGATCTGGTGTTGGCGGACACCGCCCACATCGCCGCCGCCCCGGCCCGACTGCTGGCGGCGGGCATGGGGGATGCGCTGTCCACCTGGTTCGAGGCCCGGGCCTGCGCCGAGGCAGGCGGCAAAAACAGCTTCGGCACCGCCCCCGGCGCGGCGGCGCTGTGCCTTGCCCAGGGCTGCTGGAACAACCTGCTTCGCTGCGGGGCCAAGGCCCTGGAGCAGGCCCGGGAAAAACGCCCCGGCGAGGAATTGGAAACCATTGTGGAGACCAACATATATTTAAGCGGCGTGGGTTTCGAGAGCGGCGGCCTTGCCGCGGCCCATGCAGTGGCCAACGGCATCGCCAGCCTGGGCCGGGCAAACCGGGCAGGTCACGGCGAGGCGGTGGCCTTTGGCGTGCAGGTGCAGCTGGTGCTGGAGCAGCGGCTGGGCGCACAGCCCTTGCGGGCAAGGCAGGACCTTAGCCAGGTGCGGGCCTTCTGCAAGTCGGTGGGGCTGCCCACCGGCCTTGCGGACCTGGCACTTGCGGACATCACCGGCGCCGAGCTTTCCGAGCTGGCCCGGGTGGCGCTGGACCCGGCGGGCAACATGGGCAACATGCCCTTCGCCGTCACCGCCGAGGACCTGATTGGCGCGGTAAAGGCGCTGGCGCAGCCGGTTTAAAAAAACAGGAGGAAACAGCAAAATGATGGACGTGGTGTTCAGCCGCAGCGCCTGCGGCAGCCTGAAGATGGCCCAGCATTACGGGCAGGGGGAGTACACCGGCGCGGTGAGCGTGATTGTTGCTGCCCGGGAGGGGGAGGAGCGCACCTCCCCCGCGCCCGAGGTGCAGGCCGCCCGGCAGGCGGCGGAGCAGCGGGCCCGCCGGGAGTGGGAAGAAGCCCGGCCCCTGGGCGGTGAGCCGGCCAACGTGTTCAGCCTGGAAGGCGGCTGGAGCATGGGCGACATTGCCGAAAGCCAGTTTCCCCAGGGCCGCCGCCGCTTGCTGGAACGGCTGTTTGCCGCCAGCTTCGGGGGCAGCGAGGCCGAGCGGGAGCAGATCATCAGCGAATCGCTGAACGAGCTGCAGGCAAACCTGCAAACGGTGCTCACCCGCAGCGCAAACGGCGAGGAGCTGCGCATCTGGTACAGCGCGGGCCCGGACGACGCCTGCGGCCTGTGCTGGCTGCTGGCAAAGCTGAACGAACTGGCGCACCACGGGCCGGTGCAGCTGATTAAGCTGCCGGTGTGGGAATACGGCGAGGGCGAAACCATGATGGCCTACACCGGCTGGGGCGAGATCGGCCCCGGCGAGTGGGGGCGGTATCTGCCGCTGGCCCAGACCGCAAAGCCCGCCCTGCTGCAGGCCTGCGCCGGGCGCTGGAAGGAGCTGCAGCGGGAGAACGCGCCCCTGCGGGTCTGCCTGAACGGCGGGCTGCAGAGCATGCCGGAGAATTTCTACGACAGCTTCCTTCTGCGGGAGCTGGAGCGGCTGCCGGAGGAATTTCTGGAGGCCTCGCTGGTGGGCAACGTGCTGGGCCGGTACCAGCTGGGCGTGGGCGACGGCTGGCTGGCGCTGCGCATCGAGGCCTTCTGCCGCCAGGGTCTGCTGGAGGTGGTGCAGGACGGCCCCGGCATCCGCCGCAGGCTGCGCCAGCACAGCGACTGGGCCAGTCTTTGAGCAAAACAAAAGCGAAGTGTCTCAGGACAAAGGGCGCTTCGCTTTTTTCTGTTTTTTTGCCATGGGGCCGGTCAGTCCTCCGGCCGCTTGAGGCGGCGGGGGCGGTGCGGGGCCAGAAAGTCCACGGCGGTGTTCGGGTCAAAGGGGCGGCTGGTCTGCTGGAGCCAGGCGGGCATCCGGTACTTCTGCGCCTGGGCGGTGGGGGCCGCATCTTCCCAGCGGCGGTGGGTCAGCCAGCGGGCCGGGTGGGGGATATACCGCCCGCCGCTTTCCTTCCAGGGGGCGCTTTCACACTGGGCGGTCAAAGCGGCCAGCATGGTGTTTACCAGGGATTCATCCGGCCGCAGCGCCTTCCAGGCCAGCAGAGCGGCCCGCTTGTCTGCCTTGCGGGGATAGGCCTGCCAGAACCGCTCGAAGCTGGCTGTCGTATCGGCTGAAAGCTGTTCGGGTTTTGACTCTGCTTTCGGTGTGGCGTTCCCCAATTTCTCAGAAGAGAGAGAAGGCGCACGCCCGCCGCAGGCGGTGTATGTGTGTTGGGAATCTTCTTGGATATCTTTTTGGGTATCTTTTATAGCTCTTTCGGATTCGTCATTTGAATGTTCCGGATTCGTTTGTTGCAAGTGACGATTTTGAAACATGGAAGCAGCGGATTCGCTGATTGCATACCACAGGGTGCGGTCAAAGGCGAAACGGCCGAAGCGGCCCTCTAAAAGCGCCCCCTGACGCACCAGGCTTTTTAAAAGACGGCGGATTTGGGGCACGCTCCAGAAGGAAAAATGTTCCGCCAGCCGGGCGGCGCTGGCGTACATCCAGCAGCGGCCCTCTTTCCGGCAGTCCGGGTTCGACTGGTTCTTCTCGCACCAGAACCGGATGTGATCCAACAGAATGGCCTCCTCCACGCCATACCGGGCGGCGATGTCGGTATCAAAGGAATAACGCATATGTGACCCTCCTTTTCGCTCAGAGATAAACCGGGAAAAACAAAAACCGCCCCCGGCGCGCCTGTTTCAAAAACAGCGCGCACCGGATGACGGTTTGCAAAAAAGGCGGGGTCAATGAATGACCTCGCCTGATCTTCTCAGTATACAGAATAGCACAGGATGAACCGGGCTTGCCAAGGGTCAAAACACAAAAAAATCCGGGCTTTTCGCGGCGGGGAGGAGAGGACACAAAAAAGCCCCGCGCGGCGTTTGGGCCAGCGCGGGGCAGGGTTTGAGGGGTTATTTTTCAGGGGCGGCTTGTTTCGGCTTTTTCTCCGCTTTTGCGGGGGTCTCGGCCGCCTTTTCGGCCTTGACGTCCGCCTTTGCCTGGGCCGGAGCTTTGGCCGGTTCCGCTGCCTTTGCGGGCGGGGTGAGGCCCGGCTCTTCCATGGATTGCTTTTCCAGCGCCGGGGGCGGGGGCGGGGGTACGTCCTCCACCAGGATGGTGAAGCCGTAGGGGTTTACCTCGGTGTGCTTGCCGAAGGCCTCCTCCGCAATCAGCCGGGAGGACCGGTTCACGATGATCTCGGCCATCTGGGCACAGCCGGTGCGGCGGTAGTGCAGCACATCGCCCTCCGCCTTGATGATCTGCATGTCGCCCTCGGCGAAGGCGTCGCATTCCCGGCGCAGGTGGGCCAGCTGGCGCAGCACCGGGCGCACCCGGCTCTCGGTGGATTCCCAGTTGAAGTAGGCCCGGTTGAAGGGGTCCCGGTAGCCCTGCATGGCGATCTCGTCGCCGTAGTAGATGCTGGGCACGCCGGGCAGCGTGAAGATCATGGCGTAGGCCAGCCGCAGCAGCCGCACGCCGTGGTCGTACCGGTCCCGGGGCAGGGTGCGGCCGCTCTGCCAGTACCGGTCCTTGCCGTCCGAGGGTTCGTCGGCAATGGCGGTGAGTGCCCGCTCGGTGTCGTGGGTGCTCATGAAGTTCATCAGGCAGTGCAGAGCCGGGGCCGGGTAATGCTCGCAGATGGCCATGATGTCCTCGGCGGTGTCCGCCGCGCTGCGGCCCTTCAAAAAGCCCAGCACCGCGTTGCGGAAGGGGTAGTTCATCACCGCGTCCAGCCCGTTGCCCAAAAGATAGGTCCGGCGCACGCCGTAGGCCTCCTTGGTGGTGGCGTCCTCCCACACCTCGCCCAGCAGGTAGCAGTCCGGCCCGTGGGCCTTCACCGCCTTGCGGATTTCCTCGATGAAATCGTCCGGCAGCTCGTCCGCCACGTCCAGCCGGAAGCCGGACGCGCCCAGGCTCAGCCAGGTGTCGATCACGCCGCCCTTGCCGCAGATGAACTCCCGGTAGGCCGGGTCGTTCTCCTGCACCTCGGGCAGGCTCTCGAAGCCCCACCAGCTGCGGTAGCCGCAGGCGTAGTTGGGGCCGAAATCGTACCAGCTGCGATAGGGGCTTTTGGGGTCGTGGTAGGCCCCGCCCGGGCCGTAGCGGCCCTCCCGGTTGAAGTAGATGGAATCCGAGCCGGTGTGGCTGAACACGCCGTCCAGGATGATGCGGATGCCCTGACGGCGGGCCGCGGCGCACAGCTGGCGGAATTCCTCCTTGGTGCCCAGCAGCGGGTCCGGATTCAGGTAGTCGGCGGTGTTGTAGCGGTGGTTGGAATGGGCCTCGAAGATGGGGTTCAGATAGATCCAGCTGACCCCCAGCTCCTTTAAGTAGGGCAGCTTTTCCATGATGCCCGCAAAGTCGCCGCCGAAGTAGTCCATGTTCAGATAGCCGCCCTCTTCGTTGGGCCAGAAGTAGGGCTCGCCGTGCTTGTTCTCCCGGTAGATGCGGTCCGAGAAGGGCATGGGCTTGTGCTTTTTGCCCTCGTAGAACCGGTCCGGGAAAATCTGATACAGCACCCCGCCCTTGATGAGTGCGGGGGTGACGAAATCCGCCTCGTACACGGTGAGCTGCCACCAGGGACCGGTGGTCCAGCCCATCACAGCCTGGCCCATGGGGCCACGGAAGAGCTTGCGGAAATCGGAATACAGATCGAAATAGTAAAAGTGCAGCCCGGCCCGGCTCAGCGAAAGGGTCAGCGAGAAGCGGTTGATGCCCTCCTCGCAGCCGTCGAAGGCCATGGCGTGATGCACCGGCTCGCCGCCGTCCCGGATGAGCACCAGGTGCGGGCGCACGAATCCGTAATCGTAGGGGATGGTGAGCCGGAAGGTGACCTCCTGGCCGGTTTTTACCGCGCCGAAGGGGGTTTTATAGGCCGGGTCAAAGCTGTTGTATAACTGATCCACACAAACACTCCCAGAACAGAATACCGGCAGCAGCCGGGAAAAAGCGGATATCGAACAGGAAAAGGCCCCGGGGCCGGACTGGCCGGCGCCCGGGGCGAAGGGGCAGCCGCAGAGACTGCCCGGAAATCAAAGATGAGAAAACCGCAAGGGCAAGTGGTGCCCTAAAAAATTACTTTACGGGATGAGCGCCCCAGATGTCGCGGGCGTAGTCCAGCACGGAACGGTCGGCGCTGAACACACCGCTGTTGGCGATGTTGGCCAGACTCATCTGGTTCCAGCGGGTGCGGTCGGCGTACAGCTTCTGCACGTCGGCCTGGGCGCGGCGGTAATCCTTGAAGTCGGCCATGACCATGTAGGGGTCGCTGGTGCGCAGGTTGTTGACCACCTCGTGGAAGCTCTCGCCGTTCCAGCCCTTCTCCAGGAAGTTCAGCACCTCCATGGCCACCTCGTCGCTGTTGATGAACATGGTGGGATGGTAGCCGGTGGCCTTCATCTGGTTCACTTCCTCGGTGAGCATACCGAAGATGATCTCGTTCTCCTTGCCGGCGGCGGCGGCGATCTCAACGTTGGCGCCGTCCAGGGTGCCCAGGGTCACAGCGCCGTTCAGCATGAACTTCATGTTGCCGGTGCCGGAGGCCTCGGTGCCGGCCAGGCTGATCTGCTCGCTCACCTCGCTGGCGGGCATCAGACGCTCGGACAGGGACACGTTGTAGTCCTCCAGGTAGACCACGCGCAGCTTCTCGCGCACGGCGGGATCGGCGTCGATCAGATCGCCCAGCTTGCAGATCAGACGGATCATCTGCTTGGCCATGTAGTAGCCGGGGGCAGCCTTCGCGCCGAAGATGTAGGTCTTGGGGGCGAATTCCGCATTGGGATGATCCTTCAGGTACAGGTACTGAGCGGCGATGTTCAGCGCGTTCAGATGCTGGCGCTTGTACTCGTGCATGCGCTTGACCTGGCAGTCGAAGATGGAATTGGGGTCGATCACCTGGCCGGTGGTCTTCTCCAGGTAGGAGGCGAACTCCACCTTGTTGGCCTTCTTCACATCTTCCAGGGCCTTGAGAACGGTCTTGTCGTTCTTGTAGGCGTTCAGCTTTGCCAGCTGGGAAGCGTCGTGCTTGAAGCCCTCGCCGATGGTCTCGCTCAGCAGCTTGGTGAGGCCGGGGTTGGAGGCCAGCAGCCAGCGGCGGTAGGCGATGCCGTTGGTCACGTTCTTGAAGGCCTGGGGCTTATACAGGTAGTAGTCGTGGAAGACGCTGTCCTTGATGATCTGGCTGTGCAGCTTGGACACGCCGTTGATGGAGTGGCAGACGTAGCAGCAGATGTTGGCCATGCGAACCTGGTTGTCGCCCAGGATGGCCATGTAGTTGATCTTGCCCCAGTCGCCGGGGAAGGCCTTCTCGAAGTCGGCGCGGCAGCGGCGGTCCATCTCCTCCACGATGGAGTAGATGCGGGGCAGGGTGGAACGGAAGATGTCCAGGTTCCACTTCTCCAGCGCCTCGCTCATGACGGTGTGGTTGGTGTAGGCGAAGGTGCGCTGGCAGATATCGAAGGCCTTATCCCAGTCGTAGCCGCACTCGTCCAGCAGGATGCGCATCAGCTCGGGGATGGCCAGGGTGGGATGGGTGTCGTTCAGCTGGATGGCTGCCTTCTCGGGCAGGGTGTCCAGGCTGCCCCACTGGGACAGGTGATTCTGGCAGATGTCGCCGATGGAGGCGGCGGACAGGAAGTACTGCTGGCGCAGGCGCAGAATCTTGCCCTCGCGGTGGTTGTCGTTGGGGTAGAGGATCTTGCTGATCAGCTCGGCGGAGGCGTTCTTGGTGATGGCGCTGCCGTACTCGCCGGCGTTGAAGCTGTTCATATCGAAATCGGGGGCCTTGGCCTGCCACAGACGCAGCTTGGCAACGCCCTGGCCGTCGTAGCCCTGCACGTACATGTCGCTGGGCACGGCAATGACACTGTTGTAGTGACGGTGGGTCACATGATGGTAGCTGCCCTCCCAGCTCTCCTCAATGTCGCCGTCAAACTTGATCTCGATGCTCTGGTCGGGGTGGCTCTTCAGCCATACCTGGCCGCCGGGCAGCCAGTTGTCGGCCTTTTCCTGCTGCCAGCCGTCCACGATCTTCTGCTTGAAGATGCCGTACTCGTACAGGATGGAGTAGCCGGTGCCACAGATGCCGGTGGTGGCCATGCCGTCCAGGTAGCAGGCGGCCAGACGGCCCAGACCGCCGTTGCCCAGGCCTGCGTCCGGCTCTTCCTCGTAGATGCTCTCGATCTTGATGCCCGCGTCGGACAGAACCGCCTCGGCAACCTCGTTCAGGCCCAGGTTGAACAGGCTGGTCTTCAGGCTGCGGCCCATCAGAAACTCCATGCACAGGTAGTACACCTGCTTTGCGCCGGTGCCGTAGGCGCGGCTCTGGAACTTTTTGTGCTGGGCGCTCATCAGGCGGCGGGCGATGATGGCCAGAGCGCGGTAGATCTGCTGATTGCTGGCCACGTCCAGCGTGGTGCCGTATTCACTGTTCAGCCGCTCCTTGAGCAGCTTGTCAAATTCTTTCTTGGTGTATTTCGTCAACGTTTCTCCACTCCTCTTTTCAAAGTAGGTCGCTGCCAAAAAACTAAGGGTCCAAGGGGAAATCCGGCACACGGGGCGCTTCCGCTCTTCGGGGGTCCCGGGGCCGGGCGGCCTGGCAGCAGGGCTGCACATTTGGGACGGTACCGCGCGGGCAAACCACGCAATACCACTTTTCTATTTTACCAATTTATCCGGCCTGTTTCAAGAAAAAATACATTTTCGGTACAGGGGAAAGCTCTTTGCGGGGTCAAAAAGGTACGATGCGACAAAAAAAGGGGTTTTCTGTGGGGGTGCTTTATACTATAATAAGGGCAACACCCCAAAATTCATGCCACCTGGAATTGTGGCAGCACAGGCCGCTTCGGGCCGGAGGGAAGATGGGGTGCTTGCTGTGTTTCAAGGCGGCGGGCGGCTTTTTAAGGGCGGCCCGCCGCCGCTGAACGGAAAGATTCTCCGCGCCTTGCGGAGCCTTGTGAAAGAAGAGGGATTGTTATTATGCCGGTTACCAAAGTAAAACTGACCATCTGCGGGTCCAACTATATCGTATCCACCACCGATTCTGAGGAATATGTGAACCAGCTGGCCGAGCGCCTGGACACGGACATGACCGAGATCATGACCCAGAACCCCAGCGCCAGCGTGGCCGCCAGCGCCGTGATCAGCGCGCTGAGCTATCTGGACGAGCTGAACAAGAATGCTTCCAGCACCGACAACATGCGCGCCCAGATCAAGGATTATCTGGAGGATGCCGCCAAGGCCAAGCTGGAGGCCGAGAACGCCCGCCGTCAGGTGGAGAAGCTGACCGCCGAGCTGGAGGCGCTGAAGGCCCGGCAGGCGGCCGCCGCCGAGGCTGCCGCCCAGGCCGAGGAAAAGGCCGAAGAGGCCGCCGCCGAGGAAGCCCCTGCCAGCGAGGAAAGCAATGAACAGTAACGCCCCCATGGAGATTCTGGCCCCCGCGGGCAATATGGACGCGCTGACCGCCGCCGTGTACAGCGGGGCCAACGCGGTGTATCTGGGCCTGAAACGGTTCAGCGCCCGGCGCACCGCCGGAAATTTTGATGCAGACGAGCTGCGCCAGGCGGTGAGCTTCTGCCACGGCCGCGGGGTGAAGGTGTATGTGGCCATCAACACCACTGCCCACCCGGCGGAGCTGGAGGGCCTGTGCGATGCCCTGGCCGACGTGTGCGCCGCCGGTGCCGACGCGGTGATTCTGCAGGACCTGGCGGTGGCAGCCCTTGCCCGCCGCATGGCTCCGGACCTGCCCATCCACGGCTCCACCCAGATGAGCGTTCACACGCTGGAGGGTGCGCTGGAGCTGGCCGAGCTGGGTTTTTCCCGGGTGATTCTGGCCCGCGAGCTGAGCCTTTCGGAGATTGAGCACATCGCCAAAAACTGCCCCATCGAGGTGGAGGTATTCGTGCACGGCGCGCTGTGCATGAGCGTTTCCGGCCAGTGCTACATGAGCGCCTTCCTGGGCGGACGCAGCGGCAACCGGGGCGGCTGCGCCGGACCCTGCCGCCTGCCCTTTGCGGCGGACGGCTCCGGGGCCTGCCACCTGAGTTTGAAGGACCTGTCCGCCGTGGGCAGCCTGCCCGCTCTGGCCGCCGCCGGTGTGGTGAGTGCCAAGATCGAGGGACGGCTGCGGGGCCCGGAATACGTGGCCGCCGCGGTGAACGCCTGCCGCAATTCCCTGGCAGGCCAGCCCTACGACGAAAAAGTATTACAGGACGTATTTTCCCGTTCCGGTTTTACGAACGGATATATTGAGGGAAAAATCAACGGCAGCATGTTCGGGGTGCGTACCGCCGAGGACAGCGCCGCCAGCAAGGCGGTGATGCCCGCGCTGCGGGAGCTGTATCGCCGGGAAATGCCCCGGGTGCCGGTGCGCTTTACCCTGCTCTGCGAGGAGGAGGGCTGCAAGCTCACCGCCGCCGACGGCGAGGGCAATACCGCCATCGCCTACACCCAGAATGCCCCCCAGAAGGCGGAAAAGGACCAGCGGGCCGCCATCGAGCGGGCGCTGGGCAAGACCGGCGGCACGCCCTTCTATCTGGAGAGCCTTTCCATTGAGGGCGAGCCGGGGTATCTGCCGGGCAGCGAGTGGAACGAGCTGCGCCGGGCCGCGCTGGAGAGCCTGCTCAAAAAGCGCAGTGCCCTCAAACCCTGGGCCTTTACCCGTCTGCCCCTGCCCGCCGCCCAGCGGCACGCCCTGCCCGCCAAGCTGCCCCTCTGGGGCCGGTTCGAGCACTGGGAGCAGGTGCCGGAAAACGCCGGAGAGCTGGCCGGGCTGATCGTGCCGGTGTTTGAGGCGGACCAGGTGCCCCAGAGCCTGCGGGCCAAGACCGTGCTGGAGCTGCCCCGGGCCATGTTCGGGGCCATGGAGGAGGCGGTGGCCAGGGCCATCGAGGCCACCAAAAACGGGGGCTTTGCCGGGTATCTGGCCCAGAACATCGCCCATTTCCGGCTGGCGAAGGGCCTGCCCCTCTACGGCGGCTTCGGGCTGAACATCACCAACCCCCTGGCCGCGGATACTTACAAGGCCATGGGCCTGCGGGCCATGACCCTGCTGCCCGAGGTGCCCTTCAACGAGATGACGGCCATCGCCCCCGGTGTGCCCACCTGGGCGCTGGTCTACGGCCACATGCCCCTGATGCTCACCCGGGCCTGCCCGCTGCAGAACGTGACCGACTGCGCCCACTGCGGCAAAAAGGGCGAGTTGACCGACCGCAAGAACAAGCACTTCCCGGTGCGTTGCGGCGGCGGTGTGCGCCAGGTATACAACCCGGTGCCCCTCTACCTGGGCGACCGGGCCGGAGAAATCCCCGCCGACGCGGGCCTGCTGCTGTTCACCATTGAGTCGAAGGAGCAGGCGGCAAAGGTCATCGACCGGTACCGCAAGGGCGAAGCCTGGCCCGGCGAGTTCACCCGGGGCCTGTACTACAAACCCGCGCAGTAATTCTGGGGCAACACCGCACCATTCACGCCTTGCGGCTCAGGCGGCGTATCGCACCAAAATTTTCCGTGGAATTTTCCAAAAATGCTCGCCAATCCACAAAGGATTGCCTGCGCTTTTTGGTTCATTCCGCAAAAAATTTTCCGGCGCGCTCCACCACCTGGAATGATGCGGTGTCACCCCAAGTTGATGCACAACGAAAAGTAATACTCGGTAAAGTTTCAACAGAAAGGAAATGCCCTTCCCATGGAGATTCCATACATCCTCACCCGGCCGGGAGCCAAGGCTCCGGCCTATGCCACCCCCGGCGCGGCGGCTGCCGACCTGTGCGCCGCTCTGGATAAGCCCCTCACCCTGGCCCCCGGCCAGCGGGCCATCATTCCCACCGGCGTGGCGGTGCAGCTGCCCGGCCCCCAGTGGGTGGCCCTGCTCTGCGCCCGCAGCGGTCTTGCGGTGAAGCGAGGGCTGACCCTGTCCAACGGGGTGGGCGTCATTGACTCCGACTACCGGGGCGAGATCGGCGCCGGTGTGGTGAATCTGGGCGAGGAGCCGGTGACCGTGGAGCCCGGCGAGCGGGTCGCTCAGCTGATGATTCTGCCGGTGGCCCAGGCCGCCTTTGTGGCCGCCCAGAGCCTGGACGAGACCGACCGGGGCGAGGGGGGCTTTGGCTCCACCGGCCGCCTGTAAGCCGGGGAAGGGGAACAAACGCCATGAAAAACGCCCTGTTTCTGTGCTTCTGCCTGCTGGCGGGGGTCATCGCCGGGGGCCTGCTGGCCCAGCTCTGTGCCGGGATTCCGGCCCTTTCCTGGCTGGCCTACGCCAAGACCCTGCGCTTTGCCCCTCAGCTGGACCTGAGCGTGCTGCGCCTGAATCTGGACTTTGTGCTGGAGCTCAGCGCCGCCCAGGTGATCACGCTGGCACTGGCCATCTTTGTCTACCGCCGGGTGGAGATCTGAGCTCCCGCCCCGGCGCGCCCGGGTTTTCCCGGGCTTTTTTGTGAAAAAATCGTTCTGACTTGAAATAAACCAAAGGAGAAAATCGTTATGTCATTGGTCCTCGCATCCGGCAGTCCCCGCCGCAAGGAGCTGCTTTCCATGATCTGCCCGGAGTTTTCCGTCATCACCAGTGAGGTGGACGAGTCCGCCATCACCGCCCCCACCCCCGCCGAGACCGCCCTGGCACTGGCCACCGCCAAGTGCAGGGCTGTGGCCAAGGAGCACCCGGAGGACGTGGTCATCGGCTGCGACACCGTGGTGGACTGCGGCGGTGAGATCTTCGGCAAGCCCGCCGACCGGGATGACGCGGTGCGGATGCTGCACGCGCTCTCCGGCAGGGCCCATCAGGTGCACACCGGCGTGTGCGTGTGCAGGGGGGAGGAATGCAAGAGCTTCGTTGCCACCAGCACCGTGCGGTTTTATCCCATCGAGGAAGAGACCATCCAGGCCTATGCGGACACCGCCGAGCCATACGACAAGGCGGGCGGCTACGCCATTCAGGGCACCGCGGCCCTGTTCTGCGAGGGCATCGACGGCTGCTATTACAACATCATGGGCCTGCCAGTTTCCCGCCTGGCCCGGCTGCTGCGGGAGTTCCGGTGATTTTTTGCGGAAAGCAGGCCGGAAAAAGTTTGAAGAAATTGAAAAAAAAGCCCCGCGCCCGTTGAGAATGCGCGCGCCTGCGGTTATAATAAAATAGAGTGCCCACCCGGCAATGGATGATGCCCGGCGGCGCTCGCTTTGAGTTTTGTCAACGAGGAGTTCAGTTTTGTCAACAAGAAGTTTAGTATAGAGAGCGTGCGCCCCGGTGTGAGCGCCTGTGAGAAAAGGAGAAACGTGTATATGTTCAGCAAGGATATCGGAATCGACCTCGGAACCGCCAACACCCTGGTTTACCTGCGGGGCAAGGGCATTATCATGCGGGAGCCCAGCGTGGTGGCTGTGGATACCAAGACCGACGAGGTGCGCAGCGTGGGCCACGAGGCCAAGGCGGTCATCGGCCGTACCCCCGGCAGCATCATGGCCGTGCGTCCCTTGAAGGACGGCGTCATCGCCGACTTCGACATCACCGCCAACATGCTGGCCCGCTTCATCAAGAAGGTCTGCGGCAACAGCATGTTCTTCCGTCCCCGCGTGGTCATCTGCATCCCCTCCGGCGTGACCGAGGTGGAGCGCCGCGCCGTGAAGGAGGCTGCCCTGAAGGCGGGCGCCCGTCAGGTAAGCGTGATTGAGGAGCCCATGGCTGCTGCCATCGGCGCCGGCCTGCCCATCAGCGAGCCCTCCGGCAGCATGGTGGTGGACATCGGCGGCGGCACCAGCGAGGTGGCCGTGATCAGCCTGGGCGGCATCGTGGCGGCCCGCAGCGTTCGCGTGGGCGGCGACGAGTTTGACCAGGCCATCATCGCCTACATCAAGCGCAAGTACAACCTGCTGATCGGTGAGCGCACCGCCGAGCAGATCAAGATCGAGATCGGCTCCGCCTACGAACTGGAGGAGGAGAAGGAGATGGAGATCAAGGGCCGCAACCTGGTGGACGGCCTGCCCAAGAATATCACCGTGCATTCCGAGGAGATCCGCGACGCCCTGGCCGAGAGCCTGCAGAAGGTTGTGGACGCCATCAAGGAGACCCTGGAGCGCACTCCCCCCGAGCTGAGCGCCGACATCATCGACCACGGCATCATGCTCACCGGCGGCGGCGCTCTGCTGCGCGGCCTGGATGAGCTGGTACACCGTGAGACCGGCATCGACGTGCATGTGGCCGAGACCCCGCTGGACTGCGTGGCCGCCGGTACCGGCGCTGTGCTGGATCACATCGACCTGCTGGGCGACGTGCTGGACGACAACTCCACTCACTTCTGATCCGGGCCGCAGGGCCGCGCCCTGCCGCCGGAGCAAACGGGGCACGTAGGATTTTTGCATAAAACGCGCCCCCGGCAAACCCCACAAAACACCGGCGCGGGCGGCCCAGGCCGGGCGGCCCGCGCTCTTTCTTTATCCTTTATCTGAAATCTGAAAATTGGAACACGCAGGGGCAGTGCGCCGGTTTGACGGGCCTGCCCCCTGCAAAACCGGGGAGGTGAGCCCACTGAAGGACTTTTTCAATACCGGAAAATTCAAGGCCCTGGTGGCCCTGGCGGTGCTGCTGGGCGGCATCATGGCCTGGGCCGGGGCCAACGGGCGGCTGGCCAGCGCGCCGGAGCAGATCCTGAGCGCGGTGCTTTCGCCCTTCCAGAAGGGGGCCAGCGCCGTGAGCGGCGGCGTGGGCGGCCTTTTGGACAAATATGCCCGCATCGACTCCATCATCGCCGAGAACGAGGCCCTGAAGGAGGAAAACTGGGAGCTGCAGGATAAGCTGGTGGAATACGACCGGCTCAAGGCCGAGAACGACGCCTACAAGGAGCGGGACCGGCTGGAGGACGACAGCCCCGAATATACCTACATGTCCGCCTTTGTGATCGGCCGTGACCCGCTGGAGCAGTTCGGCGGCTTCACCATCGACCTGGGCACCCTGGACGGGGTGCAGCAGGGCGACGTGGTGGTGAGCGACCAGGGCTATCTGGTGGGCCGGGTGCTGGAGGCGGGCCCCGCGTCCAGCAAGGTGATGACCATTCTGCAGCCCGGCTCCTATGTGGCCTGCGTGGTCAGCCGCACCCGCGACACCGGCAACCTGAACGGCAGCGCCGACTACGCTGCCGACGGCCGCTGCGTGCTGGAGAATCTCTCCCGCGATACCCTGGCCCAGGTGGGCGACCAGATCATCACCACCGGCCTGGGCGGCGAGTTCCCGGCCGACATCCGGGTGGGCACCATCGAGGAGATCCTGCCCGAGGAGAGCGGCCGGTCCTCCATCGCGGTGATCGAGCCCGGCACGGACGTGAACAACGTCAAGCACGTGTTCGTGATCACCGACTTTGAAACCGCTTACGGCCAGCAGGCCGAACAGGCCGAGAGCGCTTCCTCCGCTCCGGCCGGGGAATGAGCGGTATGAGCCGTGAAGGAAAGGGGGCGCGCAACCTGTGACCAGCCGCCGCAAACGGAATTTGATTCTGCTGGCCAAGTGGGCCTGCTACTTTTTGATCCTGCTCATCGCGGCCACCCTGCAAAACCTGCCGGGCTTTCTGTCCATCTTCGGGGTGCGCCCGCTGTTTATTCTGCCGGTCTGCCTGGCGGTGGCCATCTATGAGGGCGAGTACCCCGGCGCGCTGCTGGCGGTGGCCGGCGGCTTTCTATGGGACTGGACCGCCAGCCGGGTCAGCGGCCTGATGGCCCTGGGCCTGATGGCGGTCTGCTTTACCGCCGCCGTGGTGGTGGAGCTGTATCTGCGGGTGAACACCGTGAATTTCATTCTGGTGAACGCCGCCTGCTGCCTGCTGGTGACCGGCATGGACTTTTTGTTCTATTACCTGATGCCCAGCTATCCGGGCGCTACCGGGCGCTTCCTCACCCAGGTGCTGCCCATGGTGATTTATACGGCGGCCCTGTCGCCGCTGTCCATGATGGCGGTGCGGTGGGTGGCCGGGCGCTTCGTGCCCGAACAGTAACCGAAAGCGAAAGGAGGGCGGGCGATGGACCAGAAAAGCGTGTTCCGCCGGGTAGGCGGACTCATTGTGATCAGCCTGGTGGTACTGGGCGTGATCGTTCTGCGGCTGGTGGAGTTCCAGCTGGTGAACGGCGAGGAGTACAAAAGCCAGGCCCAGAGCGTGACCAATTACAAATTCAATATCCCCGCCGCCCGGGGCGAGATCGTGGACCGGTACGGCCGGGCCTTGGCCTCCAACGCGGTGGGCTACGACCTGGTGATCAACCAGCTGATGCTCACCGGCGACGTGAACGAGCTGGTGATGGATCTGGTGGAGATTCTGCAGAGCTGCGGTGAGGAATGGAACGACACCATGCCCGTGAGCAGCCCGGACGAGAGCGGCCGCTACACCTTCACCGACGGCGACGATACCTCCGCCCAGAACCGGCTGGCCAAGCTGAAGGAGAACATCGAGCTGCAGCAGTACGCCACCGCCGACCAGGTGATGGCAAAGCTGGTGGAGCGCTATGAGCTGGAGGATTACGACCCCCAGTGGCAGCGCATCCTGGCCGGTGTGCGCTACCAGATGCAGCTGGAGGATTTCAGTGCCAGCAACAGCTTCACCCTGGCCAGCGATGTGTCCAACCAGACGGTGGCCATGGTCAAGGAGCGCAGCCTGAGCCTGGCGGGAGCCGAGATCATCGAGACCACCCACCGGGTCTATGAGGACGGCACCCTGCTGCCCCATTACCTGGGCAGCGTGGGCAGCATCACCAGCGAGCAGTGGTGGGTGGAGGACGAAGACGGCAACGTGACCACCCCCCTGAAGGACGCGGGCTACAACATGAACGACCTGATCGGCCAGTCCGGCGTGGAAAAATACGCCGAGGACCGGCTGCGGGGCAAGGAAGGCACCCAGCAGGTGAGCCGCGACAAGAGCGGCGTTGTGGTGGGCACCCAGATGCTGGTGGAGCCCGAACCCGGCGAGACGGCGGTGCTCACCATCGACAAGGACCTGCAGAAGAGCCTGAACGAGCAGCTGGAGGCCCTGATTCTGGAGATGCAGCAGACCAAGGAGTCCACCAAGGGCAAGGAGATCACCTCCGGCTCGGCAGTGGTCATCGACGTGAAGACCGGGGGCATTCTGGCCATTGCCAACTACCCCAGCTACGATCTGAACCTGTATAAATCCAACTACAGCGAATACAGCAGTGATCCCAACACCCCGCTTCTGAGCCGGGCCACCACCGGCCTGTACGCCCCGGGCTCCACCTTCAAGCCCGCGGTGGCGCTGGCGGGCCTGCTCAGCGGCACCGTGACCCCCCAGGACACGGTGAACTGCACCCGGGTGTATGACTTCTACACCGACTACAAGCCCGTCTGCCAGCAGCTGGGTCCCCACAGCGGCCCCACCAACCTGACCGAGGCGCTGACTCACAGCTGCAACATCTACTTCTACGATGTGGGCCGCCGGGTAGGGCTGGAGAACTTTGACGCCATGGCCGAACAGCTGGGCCTTGCCACCAAGACCGGCTTCGAGCTGGGCGAGTCCACCGGCAACCTGACCCACACCACCGACGAGAACTACGGCAAGGGCCTGGAGCTGCAGGCGGCCATCGGCCAGGGCAACACCCAGGTGACCCCCATCCAGCTGGCCACCTACGCGGCCACCCTGGCCAACAAGGGCACCCGCTACGCCACCCACATCGTTTCCGGCTACCGGGACAGCAACACCGGCGAGCTCATCGAAGAGGTGGAGCCGGAGGTGGTGGAGCAGATCGAGGACAACATCGGCGCCTTCGACGCGGTGGAACAGGGTATGCTGGGCGCCGCGCGGGACAGCAGCGCCCTGAAGGACTATCCGCTGAACATCGCGGTAAAGACCGGCAGCCCCCAGCGCTGGGAGCGGGATGAAAAGGGCAACTACGCCTACACCAACACCGCTGTTATCGCCTACGGCCCGGTGGAGGACCCCCAGCTGGCCATCGGCATCGTGCTGGAATGGGGCGGCGGCGGTTCCAACGGCCTGCCCCTGGTGCGCAGCATCTTCGACAGCTACTACTACACCCAAAGCGAGGGCCTGGAGCCCGAATCCGAGGGCGTGCTTCTGCCCTGATAACGGGCGGCAGGCAACGACGCACACAGCATTCCCCCGGGGCACGGCGGGCCGCTTGGTACGCCGTGCCCCTTTGTGTCTGCAAGGGGGCGGTTCTCTCGGGTAAAAACGGCGAAAAGAAGAGCGAAAAACACATTTTTTTGGATTAAATACACAAAAGACAACTTGCTATCGCCCCCGCTTTGTGCTATCATGTTAATATAGGTGCATCATAGGCACCTGTATACCATTTTTCGTTGATCCCGGCCCCATCCCGGCCGAAAAAAGGAGGTCCGACCCGTGGCCGCACAGATCATTATGGTGGCCTCCGGCAAGGGCGGCACAGGAAAAAGCACCGTGTCGGTGCTGCTGGGCAGCCGCCTGGCTGCCGCGGGCAAAAAGGTCCTGCTCATCGAGCTGGACAGCGGCCTGCGCAGCGTGGACATCATCGCCGGGGCCGCGGGCCGCACCGTGTACGACATTTCGGATGTGCTGTGCGGCCGGTGCGACTGGCGCAAGGCCATTGTGGAAAGCCCGGTCTACAAAGGTCTTTCGCTGATCAGCGCCCCCTACGAGCGGGGAAACGTACAGCCCCAGCAGCTGGCCAAGCTCACCCGCAAGATGGCCAAACACTACGACTTTATCCTGGTGGACACCGCCGCCGGTCTGGGCGCGCCCTTTGCGGCCGCCATGGTGGTGAGCCAGATGGCCCTTCTGGTGCTCACGCCGGACCCGGTGGCTTTGCGGGACGGCCACATTGCCGCCGACGTACTGTTCGAGGGCGGATTTACCAACGTTCGCCTGGTGGTGAACCGGGTAGGTCCCTCCACCTTCGACAAGGGCGCGGTGGCCGACCTGGACGAGTGCATCGACACGGTGGCCGTGCAGCTGATCGGGGTCATCCCGGAGAGCGCGGCCCTGCTGAAAAGCACCGCCGCCGGCGAGGCTTTGCCGGAGAATACCCTGGCATGGCGGGCGTTTGACAATCTGGCCCGCCGTATTCTGGGCCAGCAGGTTCCGCTGGCCGTGCGCTGAAAGGCGCATCCAAATTGTTTTGCCCATGCTGCGGCATGGTTTCCCATTTGTTTGATCCACTTCGGGCGAGCCCCGGCGGTTCGCCCCCATAGAGGCAATCCCCCATAAAGGTTTGGAGAAGGTGCGTGCCGCCCGGGCACGCCAGAACGTTAGCTTGTTTTAAGAAGGAGGGCGTTACGTCCATGAACATCGCATTGATCGCGCATGACGCGAAGAAGGAATTGATGGTGCAGTTCTGCATCGCTTATTGCCGGGTGCTCAGCCAGCACAACCTGCTGGCCACCGGTACCACCGGCAAGCTGGTGAGCGAGGCCACCGGCCTGCCCATCCAGTGCTTTTTGTCCGGCGTGCACGGGGGTGATCAGCAGATCGCGGCCCGCATCGCCTGCAATGAGATCGACCTGCTTCTGTTTTTCCGCGATCCCATCAGTGCGAAACCTCATGAACCCAACGAGATGAATCTGCTGCGTCTTTGCGACGTGCGCAACATTCCCATCGCCACCAACATCGCCACCGCCGAAGTGCTCATCCATGGCCTGGAGCGGGGCGATCTGGAGTGGCGCAACATCGTCAACCCGCCCCAGCACTAACATGCCGGAGCGCCGTGACCAAGTAAAAACGGGGCTTTTCGGTATTTGCCGAAAGGCCCCTTTGCGTTTTCAAGCGGGGGTTGCCCGGCTGGGACTTTGCCCCCGCCGGGTGCAGAGCGCCCTGATTCTGGCCGGTGTGGGGGCGTTGTATGCCCTGGAGACCCAGACCCTGGGCCTCATTGTGCCCTGCCCGCTGCACCTGCTCACCGGGCTCAAGTGCCCGGCCTGCGGCATTACCACCGCCATTCTGGCCCTGCTGCACGGGGATGTGAGCGCGGCCTTTGCCGCGAATCCCGGCCTTGCGTTCAGCCTGCCGGTGCTGGGGCCGTATCTTTGCTGGCTGCTCTGGGGCTGGCTGCGGCAGCGCCCCGCCCGGGGCCGCGCGGTGAACGCGGTGGGCGTGGGGCTGATCGTCTATTTTGCAGTCTGGGGCGTCTGGCGCAACCTTGCGCCCCTGATGGGCCTTGTGTAAGGCCGTATTCTTCGCAAACAGCGACCAAAAAAGGAGAAATTTCCCATGACAAGAAACATTGTGGTGTGCATCCTGCTGAGCATCATTACCTGCGGCATTTACGGCCTGTATTGGATGTATACCCTGAACGAGTATGCCCGTGCGGTGGCGCCTCAGGAATGGCAGACCAGCGGCATCACCGTGATTCTGCTGGACATCATTACCTGCGGCATCTACGGCCTGTACTGGAACTACAAGATGGGCAAGGCCTACATGACCGTGAACGGCGGCAGCGACAACAGCCTGCTGTTCGTGCTGCTGGGTGTGTTCGGCTTCTCCATCGTGAACTGGGCCATCATGCAGAACGACATCAACAACGCGGCCCGTTTCCGGTACTAAGCCATGGAGCGGCTGCTCTACCGGCTGGCCTTTGGCTGCGCGGTGGCGGGCCTGGGCATCCTGCTGGTGGTGATGGTCAGCGGTAAGGCCTGGCCGGACCCGATCTACGCCATCGGTGCGCCGCTGGGCATGGGCTTCATTGCCCTGTGCCTGGTGTTCCTGGCCGCCCGCTGGGCGGTGCGGTTCTGGGGCGCGGTGCGTGCGCGCCAGCTTTGGCAGATCGCAGCGCTGGCGCTGGCGGCCGTCGTCTGCCTGGCAGGGTTTTTCCTGCGGCGGTGAGGCCCTTCGCGGGGGGAGCATGCTCCCCCGGAGAATCTGCGTTCTGAATGAAAAAAGCCCCCGAGGCCGGAAGTGTTTTCCGGTCCCGGGGGCTTTGTGCATTTTTGGGGAGAAGGTTTTCAACGGCGGCGGGGTTCGGGTGTGGAAAAGTTGGTCAGGTCCACGCCCTCGTGGGCCAGTAGCCAGCGCTTTTTGTCCAGCCCGCCCGCGTAGCCGGTCAGGCTGCCGCCGGTGCCCACCACCCGGTGGCAGGGGATGATGATGGAAATGGGGTTGCGGCCCACCGCGCCTCCCACCGCCTGACTGGCCATGGGGCGGCCGGTCTGGGCGGAAATGGCCCGGGCCAGCGCGCCGTAGGTGGTGGTCTGCCCGTAGGGGATTGCCAGCAGCAGCGCCCACACCTGCTTTTGAAATTCGCTGCCCTGTGGGGCCAGCGGCAGCGCCGCCGGGTCGGGAGCATGCCCCGCGAAGTAGTCCTCCAGCCAGTGCCGGGCCAGCTCGAACGGGGGCAGGTCCGGCCGCTTTGGCACATCCGGCGGCAGATGGGCGGCGAAGTGCATCTGCCCCTCCAGCCACAGGCCGGTCAGATGGGTCTCGGTGCCTGCCAGCATCACCGGCCCCAGCGGGCCGGTCAGGGTTGTGGTGTACAGCATGGGAAGGCCTCCTTTGGGTGGGCCGCTTGCGTTTTGCACAGGGCTGGGGTATAATATTAACAGAAAGTGGTACTGCCCGGAGACGGGTCAGTCCCTTGGAGATTTACGGAAGTAAACCGCGTTCCTGGGGAGGTGCGGCGGCTTACTTCCGTTTTTTGTTATCGTGTGTGATCGTCCAAACGATTTGAAACGTCCCGTAGACTGCTCCGCCGATTAAGGTCAGAAGCGAAAGGACCTCCTGTAACGTCATGGAAGGAATCACCCCCTCTGCAAAAAAGCAGCGGGGAAAAACAGAAGCTTCGCCCCGCTGCCGCTGCCTTTGCGCAGCGTGCAATGGGGACTGGACCGCCTGCCGTGTCCGGCAGCACCACCGCTCCCATTGTAACAAACCCCGCGCGTTTTGTCGAGAACGTGCGGGGTTTCTTTGTATCCTTGATAAAATGTGGAATTGGGGTGGATTTTAGCGTTACTCCTCCGGCTCCATCGCGAAGAAGGTCTCCGCGCCGTCCCGGCGGAAGGTGATGACCTGCCCGGAGGGCGCTCCGTTTTCGTCCAGAAGGTCCAGCCGGAATTTGCCCTCGCCCAGATAGGTCAGGCCGCTGGGGTCGGCGGGAGTAGCTTCCAGGCCCATCGGCTGGAAGGTGCCGTCGGATGAAAGAAACGCCAGCCGCACATCGGTGTGCTCTGGCTCCGCGTACAGAACCACGCCCACCAGCTCCTCGCCGCCGTCCGGCACCGCCGCGCAGTCAAGCACCGTGCGCCGCTCGTTCTGCTCCTGGGCGAGGAACAGCTCCGCCACCGCTTCGTCGGTCCACTCCGGGGTCTCGCTGGCGGCAGGTTCACTGGCGCTTGCCGCTTCGCCGACAGGCTGCGAAACGGACGCCGGACTGCCGGAATCGGGCAGGGAGGTGGAGGAGGCCACGCCGGGCGCGCACCCGGCCAGCAGCGCTGCCAAAAGGCAGCAGGCAAGGGAAAGAAGGATCTTCATGGGGGAGTCCCTCCTTTGGGACGGCCCCGGTGCGGTCAGCGAACCGCCCGGGCCAAAATGACAAAAACAGCTCTTCTGCCCTCATTGTAAGCGCCCGGCGGGCAAAAAACAAGCCGCAAAGGCCGCTTTGCCTTGTAATATGTTGCCGAAAGAGGTATAATAAAACGGTCTAAGAATTTGCGGAGCCCGGGAATTTCTCGGGCTTCAGCGATTGAAATAAAAGGGGTAAATCAAATTATGGAAACCATGGGAAATCTGCGCCGCACCCACTATTGCGGCGAAGTGCGTCTGGCCGATGCCGGTCAGGAGATGGTGGTGGCCGGTTCCATCGCCAAATGCCGGGATAAGGGCGGCATCATCTTTGCCGACCTGCGCGACACCACCGGCATTCTGCAGATGGTGTTCGACGACTCCACCGACCCCGCCGTGTTCGAGAAGGCCAGCAGCCTGAAGAGCGAGTATGTGGTCATTGCCAAGGGCAAGCTGCGCGAGCGCGACGCCAAGACCGACAAGATCGCCACCGGCGACGTGGAGCTGTATGTGACCGAGCTGCGCGTGCTGAGCGCCGCCGAGACCACCCCCTTCGAGATCCGCGACGAGGTGAAGGTGAAGGACGAGCTGCGCCTGAAGTACCGCTATCTGGACCTGCGCCGCCCCAGCATGCACGACCCCATCGTGCTGCGCAGCAAGATCTGCCAGATCATCCGCAACTACTACTGCGACAACCACTTCTGCGAGATCGAGACCCCCATGCTCATCAAGAGCACCCCGGAAGGCGCCCGCGACTATCTGGTGCCCAGCCGGGTGCAGCCGGGCCACTTCTACGCCCTGCCCCAGTCTCCCCAGCTGTACAAGCAGATTCTGATGCTGTCCGGCTTTGACCGCTATTTCCAGATCGCCCGCTGCTTCCGCGACGAGGACCTGCGCGCCGACCGTCAGCCCGAGTTCACCCAGGTGGACCTGGAGATGAGCTTCGTCACCGAAGAGGACATCATGACCCTGAACGAGGGCCTGATCAAGAAGCTGTGGAAGGAGATCCTGAACATCGACGTGGCCACCCCCTTCCAGCGCATGCCCTGGGACGAGGCCATGGCCCGCTACGGCTCCGATAAGCCCGACACCCGCTTCGGCCTGGAGATCATCGACGTGACCGACGCCGTGCGCTCCAGCGAGTTCGCCCCCTTCAAGGGCGCCATTGAGGCAGGCGGCAGCGTGCGCCTGATCAACTGCAAGGGCCTGGCCGACAAGCTGACCCGCAAGACCATCGACAAGCTGGGCGACGTGGCCAAGACCTACGGCGCCAAGGGCCTGGCCTACACCCGCCTGACCGCGGACGGCGAGACCTCCAGCTTCGAGAAGTTCCTCACCGAGGAGGAGAAGACCGCCCTGCGCACCGCCGCGAACGCTGAGACCGGCGACGTGCTGCTGGTGGTCAGCGACGCGGACAACGTGCGCGCCTGCACCGCTCTGGGCCAGGTTCGTCTGGAGGTTGGCCGCCGCTGCGAGCTGATCGACCCGGACAAGTTCAACTTCCTGTGGGTGGTGAAGTTCCCCCTGTTCGAGTACAGCGAGGAAGAGGGCCGCTACATGGCCATGCACCATCCCTTCACCATGCCCACCGAGGACAGTATGGACAAGCTGGAGACCGAGCCGGGCAAGTGCTACGCCAACGCCTACGACATCGTGCTGAACGGCTGCGAGCTGGGCGGCGGTTCCATCCGCATCAACGACCCTGCCCTGCAGGACCGGATGTTCAAAGCTCTGGGCTTCACCGAGGAGAAGGCCCGCGAGAGCTTCGGCTTCCTGATGGATGCCTACAAGTACGGCGCACCCCCGCACGGCGGCATGGCCTACGGCCTGGACCGCATGGTAATGCTGATGCTGAAGCGGGATTCCATCCGCGACGTGATCGCCTTCCCGAAGGTGCAGAACGCCAGCGAGCTGATGAGCGGCGCGCCCGAGACCGTGGACGAAAAGCAGCTGCGTGAGCTGAGCATCGCCACCGTGAGCGCCGAAGGCTAAGTGCCAACTGAATAAACGGCAAACGCGCCGCTTCCCGTTGTGGGAGGCGGCGCGTTTTTGTGTACCGAAAACGGGACACAAACCGGGAAGGACTGAATTACAAATTGAGCGCCGGGCGGGGGGATGGTATAATAAAATAAGCTTTAGTAGATAGTGAAGGGAAATTGATATGAATGATAAAATAATTAGTGCTGTGGACGGATATTTTGAAACACTATATGACCTAAACAGAAACTTGATTACTTTCTGCGGAACACATGCATTTAAAGATGATCGATGGAAGTATCATAGGCATATACAAGAGATTATTTGTGCAATTCCGCAGATTGTACCATATGCGCATCAAAAAAGTAGCGATAAGTATGTGATTTCGGAAAAAGATGGATTGTCAGAATTTTCAGATGAAATTTGCTTTTTAAGAGAAGGATATAATACAATTCTAAAAGATCATACTGATTTTTTGGTTCGAATCAAAGAGTTAAGAAATAAATATGAGCACCAGATGCATTGTGTGGAGTTTCGAAGCACTGGAGGAGGAACGAATCAACTTTTTTATCTGGTATATCGAACCCCCAAAGGTACAACTACACTATATTCCAATGAGTTTATTGATTTGGTAAAAGATATAAATGTTCTGTTTTCGGAGATTCAAAAAGAGATTCATGAATATGTATATATTCGAGGTCAACAATATGATCCGTATTGTCAAAGACTTTTGAGATGCGATTTTTCTGATTTTAATAAGATTTATGACAGCAGTATTCTTCGTATTGTCGGAAAGGCATTTCTCCCTTTTTGATAAAAAGAACGTGGTTGCTAAGTAGGTGCAATACTATCTGATTACCACAAAACCCCCGGCGGCAAGCTGCCGCCGGGGGTTATCCATCCCTCTATATGGCCCGGGCTTTCCCTTTCCCGGGCTTTTTTTGTTTTACTTTTTCTTCTCTCTTCTCGTTTTGCTTATACGCGCTTTACATACATCTGCACGCTGGGGTAGTCGCCGGCCAGCTGGGGCAGGGTGTAGCCTGCGCGCATCAGGGTGCTGCCGCTGTAGGTTTTGCCCACGCCCTCCATGGCCAGGTCCAGGCCTGCCTGGGGCGCGCAGTGGCAGCCGTGGATGTCCAGGCTCTCCACACGGTACAGAGCGTCCGGGTCAAGGCCCCGCAGCCACACGTGCAGCGGGCGGGCGTTGGCCTCCGGATGGGTGAGAATCAGATTGAACAGCGCCTCGCTCTGCTCCTCGTCCACGAACTGCCAGGCCGCGTAGCGGCTTTCCTCGGTGGGGTCGGTGAGCCGGTAATACAGCCCGTTCTGAATCAGCTGGTAGTGCTTGTCGAAGAAGGCGATCTGCTCCTTCACCTGGGCGGCTTCCTCGTCGCTCAGCTTGTTCAGGTCCAGCTCGTAGCCGAAGGTGCCGGACATGGCCGCCACCGCCCGGGTCCACAGGGGAGTGGTGCGGCCGGTCTGGTGGTTGGGGCAGGCGGACACATGCGCGCCCATGCTGCTCACCGGGTAGCCGAAGGAGGTGCCGTGCTGGATCACCAGCCGCTCGATGGCGTCGGTGTCGTCGCTGCACCAGATCTGGGTGAAGTAGGCCAGCATGCCCGCGTCAAAGCGTCCGCCGCCGCCCGCGCAGCCCTCAAACAGCACATGGGGGAAGCGGGTGGTCAGGGTCTCCAGCAGCCGGTAAACGCCCAGCATGTACCGGTGGGCCGCTTCGCCCTGCCGCTCGGCGGGCAGCACCCGGCTGTACACGTCGGTCATGTTCCGGTTCATGTCCCACTTCACATAGGCGATGGGGTTGTTGGCCAGCAGGTCGGTCAGCCGCTCGGTCAGGTAGTCCACCACCTCGGGGCGGCCCATGTCCAGCACCATCTGGTTGCGGCTCATCACCGGGGCGCGGCCCGGCAGGGTGAGGGCCCAGTCCGGATGCGTCCGGTACAAATCGGAATCCTCGCTCACCATCTCCGGCTCCACCCAGATGCCGAACTTCATGCCCAGCGCGTTCACCCGCTGAATCAGGGGAGTCAGGCCGCCGGGCAGCTTCTTCTCGTTCACGAACCAGTCGCCCAGGCCGCTGTTGTCGTCGTCCCGCTTGCCGAACCAGCCGTCGTCCAGCACCAGCATTTCCACGCCCAGGGCCGCCGCCTTCTCGGCGATGCGCACGATGGCGTCGGAATCAAAGTCGAAGTAGGTGGCCTCCCAGTTGTTGATCAGCACCGGGCGGCGGGCGAAGCGGTGCTCGCCCCGGCAGACGTTGTGCCGGATGAACCGGTGATACTGCTGGGACAGGGCGGTCAGGCCGTTTTCGGTGCAGGCCAGAATGACCTCGGGGGCGGTGAAGGCCTCACCGGGGGCCAGCTGCCAGCTAAAGCGCTCGTTGTGGATGCCGCTCACGATGCGGGTCAGGCCGTTCTGGTCCACCTCCACGTCGGTGCGGTGGCTGCCGGAGTACACCGGCATCACGCCGTAGCACAGGCCGTGCTCCTCGTTTGCCTTGCGGTCGCACAGAATCACGAAGGGGTTGTGGTGGTGGCTGGAGGCGCCGCGGGTGGAGGACACGGTCTGGATGGCGTTCAGCAGGGGCACACGCTCGGCCTGGCGCTCCATGGTGTGGCGGCCGTGGAAGTGAATCAGATCCCACCGGCCGAAGGGCAGGTCCAGGCACATGGAGGCGGCCTTTTCCAGACGCAGAGTCTGATTGCCGCCGTTCACCAGACGCACGGCCCGGGTGATGATGTCCTGCTCAGCGAACACGCCGTACAGCAGCTCCAGCGCCAGGCCGGTCACGCCGTCCTCCATGCGGATGCACAGGGTCTCGGCCTCGTTTTCCTCGTCGTGGGCGCTGGGCAGGCCGGTCAGGGCGTATTTGCCCTTCTGGATGGTATGGCTTGCGTAGCGCCACTCGGCCCCGGCTGCGCCGGCTTCATCCCGCACCACCAGGCAGGAGAGGCGGAAGTCGCCGGTGTTGCAGCCGGTGTATTCCTGGGGCAAAGTGTCCGGCGAGATGCCACGGCGCGCCCGGTCGGCGTTGTGGTTGGGCGAGAAGCCCCGGTCCGCCGGGGGATACATGGCCGCCAGATCGCCCTGGCCGATGGCCGGGCCGTAGTAGAGATGGAGCAGGCGGTCCAGATGGTCCAGCCCCATCTGGTAGGTGGTGCTGCGGGTGGAAAGGGTAAAGGTGCGCGCGGCGGCGTCGAATTGAATGCCCATACAAGGGTCCTCCTGGAAGTTTGGAATCGCACCGGGCCCTGGAGGTCCGGCGCTGGAATTGGAAAAGGTGGATAAAAAGCACGAGGCGGGCGGCTGGCCGGGATTCGGCCGGCCGCCTGCCGTGATAAGGGGAAACGCTTAGTGGTTACTTGCCGCCGGTCATGGCGATGCCCTGGATGAACTGCTTCTGGAAGATCAGGTACAGGATCACCATGGGGATCATGGCCAGCAGGCTGCCGGACATCAGAACCGGGAAGTTGGTGGTGTACTGGCCGTTCAGGGTGGACAGGCCGGCAGACAGGGTCATCATGTTCAGGTCGATGTTGCAGATCAGCGGCCACATCAGGTCGGAGTAAGCGAACACCGCGGTGAAGATGGCCAGCGCGGCCATGCTGGAGCCGGTGAGGGGCAGCATGACGCGGGTGAAGGTCTGCCACTTGTTGCAGCCGTCCAGATAGGCGGCCTCGGCGATCTCGTTGGGAATGCCCAGGTAGGTCTGGCGCAAAAAGAAGGTGCCGAAGGCGCTGACCAGGCCGGGGAACACCAGCGCGAAGATGGTGTTGGTCAGACCCATGCGGGCCAGCATTAAGTACTGGGGAATGATGAAGATCTGGCTGGGCAGCATCATCTGCACCAGAACGATGGTGAACAGGAACTTCTTAAAGGGGAAGTTCAGCTTGGCGAAGGCGTAGCCGGCCATGGAGCTGAACACCACGGCGCACAGTACCCGGAAGAGGATGAGCAGTGCGGTGTTCACATACAGGTTCACGAAGGGCAGGCTTTCCAGCGCGGTGATGAAGTTGTCCAGGTTCCACTGGCTGGGCAGCAGCTGGGGCGGCACCGCCATGGATTCGGCCTGGGTCTTGAAGCTGGTGAGCAGCATCCACACGAAGGGAAAGATCATAACCACGCTGCCCAGGATCAATGCCACATAGGTGAGGGTCTTGTTCAGGGTCTTGCTTGTTTGTGTGCTCATGATTTATACCTCGTAATTCACCCATTTTTTCTGGCCCGCGAACTGCAGCAGGGTAACGATACCGATGAGCAGCACGGTCCAGATGACGATGGCGGACGCGTAGCCCTTGTTGCCGGCCACAAAGCTCTCGCGGTAGAACAGGTACATCAGGCTCTGGGCGCTGGTGAGGGCGGGGTTGGACTGATCGACCATCATGTAAATCAGATCGTACACCTTCAGGGAGGCCATCAGGCGCATGATGAGCACCACGAACAGGGTGGGCGAAACCATGGGCAGGGTGATGTGGAAGAACTGCTGCACCTTGGAGGCGCCGTCCAGGCTCGCAGCCTCATACAGGCTGGCCGAGATGTTCTGAATGCCGGAGAGCAGCAGCACGGCGTCGTAGCCGATGGCGCTCCAGATGGCCACGATGGCGCAGGTGACCAGCACGATGGAGGGGTTGGTCAGCCAGCGGATGTTGTGGCCCAGGATGCTGTTGATGATGCCGTACTCGGTGTTGAAGATCCACTTCCACACCATGGCCACGGCGGCGGGAGCCACCACCATGGGCAGGAAGAAGATGGCGCGGAAGGCGGTGCGGCCCTTGAGCTTGGCGTTCAGCAGAACCGCCACCAGCAGTGCCAGGAACACGCCCACCGGCACGGTGAGGATGCAGAAGTAGATGGAGTTCCAGGTGGCCTTCCAGAATTCGGTGCTCTGGAACATTTCGATGTAGTTGTCCAGACCGTTGAACTCGAAGGTACCAAAGGCCTTGGACTTGGAGAAGCTCATGTAAATGGTCTCGATGAACGGCCAGATGTTCAGCACCAGCAGACCGATGATGGTGGGGGCCACCATCACCAGACCCCAGACAGCGCCGTCGCGGGACAGCTTGGAAGTTTTGTTCACGCGGGATGCCCTCCTTTATTCGTAATATTCGGCGCTGGCCTCATCCACGATTTCCTGCATGGTCTGGAGGCCGGTGGAAAGATCCAGCTCGCCGGAATAGATCTTGAGCAGGGTGTCGCTGACCTTGCTCTTCCACTCGGGGCGGGCAGCGTTGTTTACGCTCTGCACGCTGTAGTCGAACATGTCGATGAAGCACTGCACGTTGATGGGGTATTCGTCGAACACGCCCACCCAGGTCTCTTCCAGACCCTCATAGGCGGGGATGGCGGCGCCGCTCTCGCCCTGGATGCGCTGGCCTTCCTCGCTGCCGAAGAACTTCAGCACGTCCTTGACGATGTCCATGTGCTTGTTGTTGGCGCCGGTGGCGTAGCTCAGACCGTTGGAGATGGTGGCACGGCCGTCGCCGCTCACCGGGTCGGGGCAGGCGGGCAGCACGGCCACATCCCATTTGCCCACCATTTCGGGGTAGTTCTGCAGCTCGGTGAGGATGTTCCAGTTGCCCTCGAAGAACATGGCGCCCTTCTCGGAGAAGAAGGCGGCGCCGGGTGCGGTCTCGGCGAAGTAGTTCTGGTCAGGGCACCAGTCGTAGCTCTGCAGGCCGATGTAGAACTCCATGCCCTTCTGGGTGGCAGGGTCGGTGAAGTTGGCGCGGGTGTTGTCCTCGGTGAGGATGCTGCCGCCCGCCTGGTACACGAAGTTCCAGTAGCCCAGCTGGTCGTCGCCGTAGGCCATGTAGCCGTACTTGCCGGTGGCGTCGTAGATGGCCTGAGAGGCGCTGACCAGGTCATCCCAGGTCCAGGTCTCGTCCGGATAAGCCACGCCTGCGGCATCGAACATTTCCTTATTATAAACGAGGCCCACGGTGTCCTTGTCCTTGGGCACGCCGTAGAGCTTGCCGTCCGAACCGCTGGCGTTGGCCAGGGAGATATCCGAGAAGTGCTCGGTCTCCACGATGTCGGAGCAGTCTGCCAGCTTGCCGTTGTCGGCGTATTTCAGAATCTCGTTGGTGTGCATCCAGAAGATATCCGGCATCTTGTTGCTCATGGCGGCGGCTTCCAGCTTGGTCCAGTATTCGTTCCAGCTGGTCACCTGCACCTCGATCTTCACATTGGGATGCTCGGCGGTGTAAGCGTCGCACATGGCCTGCATGCCGTCGCGCTGGGCCACGTCCCAGATCTGGAAGGTCAGGTTCACGGTGCCGTCCGAGCTTTCGCCGCATCCGGTCAGCCCGGTGGCCAGACCCGCGGCCAGGCAAACGCTCAGTGCAGCGCATGCCAGTCTGCGCATCAAACTCATTGCTTGTTTCCTCCTGTTCCTGTGCGAATTCGCCCCTTGCTGCCGCCCGCCCGGCCGGGTGCGGGCAGCTGCGAAGCGCGGTTTTCGCTGTTGTGCTGAAAAATCGGGAGCAGTTTTGTACAATGTGCACTATATACAATTTGTTTCCCTTTTGGCTGTGTTTATTATACGATTTGACGGTTGAAAGATAAATATCATTTTGCAGGCTTTTATCTCTCAATTTAGCTGATTCAGGTCATTTTACTTGAAGTCATCTAGCATTATGGTATATAATCAGAAAAACGGACAAAATGAGGGAGGAATGGCATTATGGCCACCGCATTCGGGCCGGACGCCGGCAACAAGCTGATCTTCCACGTGTTTCAGGACGAACGCTTTGTGGACCTGAACCTGTATCAATACGGCTGGGAGCGCACCGAGCCGCTGCACTCCTACGGGCCGCACCGGCGCAACCACTATCTGTTCCATTACATCATCGCCGGGCAGGGTAAGCTGTATGTGGGCGAAAAAGTGTATCCGGTGGGGCCGGGGGAGGGGTTTCTGATTCTGCCGGGCCAGACCACCACCTATGCCTCGGACGAAAAGGACCCCTGGGAGTACACCTGGATCGAGTTCGACGGCCTGCGCGTGCGCGAGAGCCTGAGTCTGGCGGGCCTGGGCGCGGCAAAGCCCATCTACACCCCCGGCACCCGGGCCGGAGGCGAAAAGCTGCGGGAGTGCATGCTGCAGATCGTGCAGGACGGCGAGGCCAGCCCCATCCGGCAGATCGGCCGGGGCTTTCTGTTCCTGGACCAGCTGGTGGAATCCTCGGCGGCGCGCCAGCACCAGAGCCAGCGCCGCCTGCGGGACTTCTATATGAAGGAGGCGCTGTCCTTCATTGAGCAGAACTACCAGCGGGACGTGTCGGTGGAGGACATCGCCGCCTTCTGCGGGCTGAACCGCAGCTATTTCGGCAAGCTCTTCCGGGACACCATGGGCGAGAGCCCCCAGACCTTTCTTTTGCACTACCGCATGGCCCAGGCGGCCCAGTTTTTAAAGGAGACCACCCAGCCGGTGAGCACCATCAGCACCATGGTGGGCTACGCGAACCCTTTGCATTTTTCCCGGGCCTTCAAATCGGTGTACGGCATCTCGCCCCGGGCCTACCGGCAGACTCATTTTACTCACCCGACGGGTGTGTGAGGCACTCACTGGCGAAAAACCGGGAACTGTGGTACACTGTAATGTGGAATGAAGCGGCCGGGCGCGCCCCGGCGGGAAAGAGGGGAACAAGGCATGGAAAAGCAGCAGCGCCGGGCGCTGAACAGCATCGTGCTGAGCATCACCACGCTGGTGGTGGTGGCCGCCCTTCTGCTGGTGGGCATCGGCCTGGTACGGGACAAGATGATGCGCAACACCCAGCAGATGGGCATGTCGCTGGCCGAGAGCTATGCCCGCGAGACCCAGAGCAGGCTGGACAGCTTTGCCCGGGTCTTCCAGATGGCCTGGCTGTACACCGGCCAGGGGGTGGACGGCCAGATGGACTGGGACACCCTGCAGCAGGGCATGGAGCAGTACCAGCAGAACGTGGACGAGGTGTTCGGCGGCCATGTGGCCGATATGTACGCGGTGATCGGGGGACAGATTGTGGCCGCCAACCCCTGGGCCGGTGACGGCGCCTACGACTATGCCAGCACCGACTGGTACCAGAAGGCGCTGGCCTCGCCGGACGAGATCATCTTCAGCGACGTGTATGAGGATGCCATCACCGGCGACCAGATTTTCACCCTCTCCAAGGCCATGGACACCGAGGGCGACGTACTGGCCATGGATGTGTACATCAATCAGGGCGACGTGCTGGATCTGGAGATCAGCCTGCCCTCCACCTATCATTTTTATCTGTTCGATACCGACGGCGGGCTGCTCTACCGGCTGATCGACCGGCAGGCCACCGACCCGGTGTACACCGAGCAGCTGATCAGCGGCGTGCGGGACGGCAGCCTCTTTGCCTACGACGCCCAGATCGTGGACCCCAAGGGCGTGGCCCGGGGCGTGTATTATGCCGAGATGGAAAACGGCTGGACCGTGGTGATGACCATCCCCACCCAGGAGGTGCTGATGGGCGAGAGGGACCCGGTGATCTACTCGCTGATCGGCGTGGCCCTCATCGCCTTTGTGACCCTTCTGTTCATGGTGGTACGGGACATTCTGAACCTGCGGCGGCTGGCCGAGACCGAAAAGACCATCCGGGTGCTGAGCGATTCCTTCTTTGCCATCTACCGGGTGGATTTTGAGGCCGGTACCTACCGGGCCATCAAGACCTCGCCGGATCTGCGGGGCACCTTTGCCGAGAGCGGCGATTACGAGATGCTGCTGGCTCAGGTGAAAAAGCGGGTGCACCCGGAGGCCTACGCCGAGTTCGAGCAGGACTTCTCGCTCAAGAGCATTTCTCAGCGGGTGAAGGAGAACGTGGTGGACTACGGCGGCGACTACCAGCGCATGTTCGGCGGCGGCTACCACTGGGTGAACGTGCGCACCATCTACCAGAAGCACATCCTGCCCGGCGAGGTGATCCTCTGCTTCAAGGATGTGGACGTGGAAAAGCGCCAGCAGATGCAGCACATGATGATTCTGCAGGAGGCGCTGGACACCGCCAAGACCAGCGCCAAGGCCCGCAACACCTTCTTCAACACCATGTCCCACGACATGCGCACCCCGCTGAACGCGGTGATCGGCTACTCCGAGCTGATCCGCCGCACCCCCGGCGACGCAGAAAAGGTCACCGGCTATATCCAGAAGGTGGAGTTTGCGGCCAAGCAGCTGCTCATGCTCATCAACGATATTCTGGAAATGGCCAAGCTGGAGGCGGGCAAGAGCGCCCTGGACGTGAAGGAGTTCAATCTGAACGAGTATCTGACCGAGGTGTGCGAGATGTTCCGGGTTCAGGCCGAGCGCCAGCAGAAGCATTTTGAGCTGTCGGTGCAGATCAAGGACCCGGTGGTGAAGGGCGACTCCTTCAAGATCGGCCAGATCATGAACAACCTGCTCTCCAACGCGCTGAAGTACAGCTGCGAGGGCGCCGAGATCAAGGTGGAGGCCCGCCAGTTCGATTATCAGAAGCACAGCAAATTCCAGATCGTGGTGGCGGACACCGGCATCGGCATGAGCGAGGAATTTTTGAACCACATCTTCGAGCCCTATTCCCGCGAGACCCACTTCACCCCCCGCGCCACCGAGGGCACCGGCCTGGGCATGCCCATCGTAAAGAGCCTGGTGCAGCAGATGAGCGGCGAGATCACGGTGGAGAGCGCCGTGGGTAAGGGCAGCCGCTTCACCGTGACCCTTCCGCTGGAGGTGGTGGAGCAGCACGACGGCCCGGTGATCGGCGCGGCGGCGGGCGAGGCTGCCGGTGAGGCCGCCGGGACCAGCCCCGCCGGTTCCCTGGCGGGCCAGACCATTCTGGTGGCCGAGGACAACGAGCTGAACATGGAGATCGTCACCGAGCTGCTTACCATGAGCGGCGCCCAGGTGATCGGTGCGGCCAACGGCGCCGAGGCGGTGGAGAAGTTCCAGCGCTCGGCCCCCTATTCGGTGGACGCCATCCTGATGGATATGCAGATGCCGGTGCTGGACGGCTGCGGAGCCGCCCGGGCCATCCGCCGTCTGGACCGGCCGGACGCGGCTGTGGTGCCCATCGTGGCGGTGACCGCCAACGCCTTCGCCGAGGACGTGGACCGCACCACCGCCGCGGGCATGAACGCCCATGTGTCCAAGCCCATCGACATGGACCGGCTGCTGGAGGCGCTGGCCCTGTGCTGGGCGGGCAAGACCCCGCCTGCCCCCGCGCCCGGCGAATGACCGGGGAAAGAGGTTAAGAGTTCTTTCCGGCCCCCTGTGCCAATCCGGCACGGGGGGCTTTTTTTCTGCGGCGCTGCCTTACAAATTTGTAAAGTTCCACCCCTGATACCAGAGCACCGTGGTAAAATAAAAGGTAAGGCAAAAAATATAAACGGGCTGAAGAGGCAAGGGAGGGAGTGCCGTGAAGCAAACAGGCAAGCGGATGCAGAAGCTGCGGTGGCTGCTGCTGGTGGTGCTGGTGGTACTGGCCCTCCAGCTGCTGCAGGGCCTGTTCAACCTGCGCAGTGTGCCGGTGCAGCTGCTCCGGGTGGAAGACGGCTGGCTGGACCTGCAAAACCAGGACGCTGCGGCCGGGCTGTTCCAGCTGGAGGGCAGCTGGGATTTCTACCCCGAGGCCCTTTATACCAGCGAGGATTTCGCGGCCGGCCGCACCGGCCAGCCTGCCGGGGAGGAGGTCTCCCCCTCGGACTATGCCTACGGCACCCACCGGCTGCGCATCCGGGCAACGCCCGGGGCGTATTACGCCCTCTGCGGCTTTTCGGTGGACTACGCCACCCGGGTGTTTGTGAACGGCAGCGAGGTGGCAGCCTTCGGCAACCCGGCCGGGACCCTGGAGGACTTTGTGCCCCGGGTGGGCTACATGACCCTGCCGGCGTGCGCCGGGGAAGACGGCATCATCGAGCTGGTGGTCCAGTACGGCAACTACGTACATAAGGACGGCGGGCACATCCCGGTGCTGTATCTGTCCAGCCCGCAGAACATCGAGGACTTCAAGGCAGGCAACGACCTGATTTCCCTCACCCTCAGCGGCGGCCTGCTGCTGCTGGCGCTCTACTTTTTGATGAACGCGGCCATGCGCCGCCGGGCCGCCTACCTGTGCCTGACCCTCTGCTGCGTGCTCATGGCCCTACGGGACCAGAGCTTCTACATCGTCCACCTGCTGCCGGAGGATACCTCCTGGTATTTTGCCTACCGGCTGTTCATCTGCATGGTGATGCTGATGCCGGTGTCCATCCTGCTGCTGCTCAAGTGCATGTACGCAAGGGCCACCGCCCACTGGCCGCTGACGGTGTATCTGGCGGCGGCGGGCGCGGCGGCGGTGCTCATCGGCACGCTGCCCACCCGGCAGCTGGTAAGCGTGTCCACGGCGGTGTATTACCTGTCCATCCCGTATCTTGTGTACCTGGTATTCGGCACGGTGCGCGGCTTTGTGCGCCGGGGCGGGCTGGAGACCGCCGACGCGCTGGTGCTCAGCGGCTTTGCGGTGCTGGTGGCAAGCCTTTTGCACGAGGCGCTGCTCACCGGCCGCAGCTCGGACGTGAGCCACTACGGCACCGCGGCCTGGGGCATGCTGGGCTTTGTGTTCCTGAACGGGGCGGCGGTGAGCCTGCGCATTCAGCAGCGGGAGACGGCCCTCATCGAGAGCCGCAGCCGGGGCGAGATGCTGGAGCGGATGAACCGGATGAACCTGGAATTCCTGCACCGGATCGCCCACGAGCTGAAGACCCCCCTCACCGTGATTTCCGGCTATGCTCAGCTCACCGGCATCCAGCTGGCGGCGGACCGGGTGGACCGGGAGACCCCGGAAAACCTGAAGACCATCCAGCAGGAGGCCCGGCGGCTGGGCGACATGGTCACCCGGCTGATGGAATATTCCTACGGCAACACCAGCGAGCTGCGGTTCGAGCGGGTGGACACGGCGGACCTGCTGGACCGGGTGCGGGCCATCAGCGCGCCCATCTGCGTGAAGAACCAGAACACGGTGCGGGTGAGCTCTGCCTGCAGCGAGAAGGCCCACGGCAGCTTCGAGATGCTGCTGCAGGTGTTTCTCAATCTGGTCATCAACGCCAACCGCCACACCAAAAACGACACCATCACCCTGAGTGCCGGTGCCGGAGAGGACGGATTCATCCTCTTTCAGGTGGCGGATACCGGCAGCGGCATCGCCCCGGCGGACCTGCCCCGCATCTTTGAACAGGGTTATAGCGGCAGCGGCAGCACCGGCCTGGGGCTGACCATCTGCCGGGAGGCAGTGGAGGCCCACGGCGGCCGCATCTGGGTGGAGCGCACCGGCCCCAAGGGCACGACCATCGCCTTCACCGTGAAAAAGGAGGAAAAGCAGTGAGTACCATCCTGCTGGTGGAGGACAACCCCCACATTATGAAGATCAACGCCCAGCTGCTGACCCTGCGGGGCTACCAGGTGCTGCAGGCGGAAACCGCGGCCCAGGCCCGGGAGCAGCTGCGCTGGCACCCGGTGGACCTGATCGTGCTGGACATCCTGCTGCCGGACGGCAGCGGCCTGGAGCTGTGCCGGGAATTGAAGGCCCAGCGGCCCATTCCCATTTTGTTCCTCACCGCCCTGGGCGAAAACCAGGACGTGGTGGAGGGCCTGCGGGCCGGCGGCGACGACTATCTGGCCAAGCCCTATGACCTGGAGGTGCTGGTGGCGCGCATCGAGGCCCGGCTGCGGGCCGCCGAGGAGGTGCGCCGCTACTTCGGCTACGGCGGCCTCAAGCTGGACCTGCTCACCATGACCGGCTATGTGAACGGCAAGGACATCCAGCTCACCCAGAAGGAGTTCACCGCCCTGCTGCTGCTGGCCCGCGCCGCCGAGCGCAAGGTCAGCCAGGAGGAGCTGATGGAGGCGCTGTGGGGTCCGGACGCCCACGCCGAGAGCCGCGCCCTCTGGACCCTGATCTCCCGCCTGCGCAAAAAGCTGAACAGCCAGGAGTCCCGGCTGGAGATTTCGTCGCTGCGGGGCGGCGGCTATTTGCTGGAACAGCTTTAAGATTTGTATTTTAAAACGGCGAGCCTTACAATGCGGTAAGGTTCGCCGTTTTTTTGCCGTTTTGTGTGCAAAAGGCTCAGCGCAGATAATGATAAGGCTCTCGGCCGTAGCGGATGACCAGCGCCGCCGCGATCAGGAAGGTCAGGCCCTCCGCCACCGGAATCGCCAGCCAGATGCCGTCCAGCCCCAGCAGCCGGGGCAGCAGTAAAATGCTGCCCACCACGAACACCAGCGTGCGCAGAAACGAGATCAGCGCGCTCACCGCCCCGTTGGACAGAGCTGTGAACAGGGAGGAGGAAAAGATGTTGAACCCGGCGAACAAAAAGTTCCACAGAAATACCCAGAAGCCGTGGAGCGCCAGCTCGAACACCGCCCCGCCCGGCGGGGTGAACAGACCGATCAGCGGCCGGGCAAAGAGCATCGCCGCCGCCATCATGGCCGCCATGATCAGTCCGATGGCCCCCAGGCAGTAACGGAACAGCCGCTGTAAATATCGGGTGTTGCCGCTGCCGAAGTGGTAGCTGATCACCGGGGCGGCACTGGTGGCAAAGCCCATGGACACCGCCGTGTACACGAACTGGGCGTACAGCACGATGGTCATGGCGGCCAGACCGTCCTCCCCGGCCAGCGCCAGCATGGACAGATTGAACAGCAGGGTGGTCACCGAGATGGCCAGGTTGGAGACCATCTCTGAGGACCCGTTGCCCATGGCCAGCGCCAGCATGCCCGGGTCCCACCGGGGGCGGCGAAAGCGCAGAGTGCTCCGGTCCTTTAAAAAGTAGAAGAGGGGGAAGAGCCCGCCCAGAATCCGACCGCTCACCGTGCCCAGGGCCGCGCCGGTCATGCCCAGATCCAGTACCCCGATCAGCAGCCAGTCCAGCACCAGATTCAGCACGCCGCTGCTCACCGTCAGCCACAGGGCAATACGTCCCCGCCCGGCGGTGATGAACAGCGCCTGGTACATCACCTGAATCACCGTGAAGAAGGCCGACCCGAACAGGATGCGCCCGTATTCCACACAGTAGGGCAGCAGCCGGTCGCTGGCGCCCAGCAGCCGCACCAGCGGCTCCAGAAATACCAGGCCCAGCACGCTCAGCGCCGCGCCCAGCACTCCCGCCGCCAGCGTGGCCAGGGTCAGGTCCTCATCGGCGGCCTTCGCCTCGCCCTGGCCCAGCTTGCGCCCCACAATGGCGCTGGTGCCGGTGCCGAACATGATGCCCACGCCAAAGGCCAGCGTGTCCAGCGGAAGCACGATGTTGATGGCCGAAAGCCCGTCGCTGCCCACAAACCGGGACACGAACACCCCGTCCACCGCCGTGTACAGCGACGATACCACCAGCATGGCCACCGCCGGCACCGAGAAGGCCAGCAGCCGCCAGAAGCTGAATTCCTGCGAAATTGCCCGTTTCATAAAAGTACTCCTTGCGTTGTGATGGAAACCATTGTAAACTATGGTGTAACCCACGAGTCAAGATGCTTTTACATTCTTTTGCCGCACCGGCCAAGAGAGAATTTTATGAAAAATTATTATAAAATCAGCGAGTTTGCCGCCCTGTGCGGCCTCAGCCGGGATACCCTGCTCCACTACGACCATACCGGCGTCTTAAAGCCCGCCTTTGTGGCCCCCAGCGGCTACCGTTACTATACCCTGAGTCAGTTCACCACCGTGGACCTGATCGCGGTTCTGAAGGCCAGCGGGACCCCACTGAGCGAGATCAGGCGCTATCTGCAGAACGCCGACGTGCCCACCGGCATCCGGCTGCTGGAGGGCAAGGTGCAGGACCTGCGGGCACGCCGGGCCGAGATCGACCGGATGATCCAGTCGCTGGAGCAGACGCTGGATGCCATGCGGGAGGGCGAGGAGAGCGTCTGCGGCCGCCTGCAGCTGACCCGGCAGCGCGAGCGGCACCTGATCGCCACCCCCACCGGTTACCGCAGCACGCCCACCGAGCGCCAGTTTGCCCGCGCCATGAAAAACCATTTTGAGGAGTGCGAGCAGTGCGGCCTGGGAACCGGCTTCCAGGCCGGGGAGATCATCCCCCGGGAAAGAGCGCTGCAGGGCCGCTTTCTGGAGGCCTATTATTTCAGCCCTCTGCCCGGGCCGGTGGAGCATCCCCACCTGTGGACCTGCCCCGCCGGGACCTGGGCGGTGTATTACTACCAGGGCGGCTACGACGAGCTGCCCACCGCCTACGCCCTCTTTCTGGAGGAGCTGACCCGCCGGGGACTGCATCTGGCGGGGGACGTATACGAACAGGACGTGATCAATTATCTCTCGGTCACCGACCCGGCTTGCTATGTGCTGCGGCTCTCGGCTCCGGTGGAGGCGTGAAACGGCCGGCGGGGGCCCTAACTCAGCCAAAAGGAAAAAGCACAGAAAAAGGCGGCTGCCTTTCCCGGTTTGGGAAGGCAACCGCCTTTTGGTTTTGCAGTTTTGTTGAAGCGCTTTTGGGGAAAACGCTGGAAGGTCAGCGGCTTACAGGTCGCTGAACAGGTCTTTCTTGTAAACGCCCGCCTCGATCAGTGCCCGGAAGCTGGCCACAACGAAGTCCTTGTCCTCCTTGTAGGTCACGCCGAACCACTTGTCGTCGGTCTTCAGCACCTTCACCGACACTGCGCTGCGCTTGAGCAGCTGGTCGATATAGATGGGCAGCAGGTATTCGGCCTTCAGAATCTTGTCCTCCGGGGTGTTGGCGAAGAACTCCACAAAGCCCTTGTCCAGCAGGTCCATAAAGGCGGGGGTCAGGCCCCACATGTTCATGGAAACCAGAGAGTCCGCATCCACGGGCTTGCCCTCCACCTCGGCGCCGGTGGCGGTCTTCACAATGTTGGAGGTCTCCTCCACGTCGGTCAGATAGCCGCTTGCGTCCATGTGGCAGATGCCGCGGGTCACGCCGCCGTTCTCAGACAGGGTGTTCTTCAGCACAAAGCCTGCCATGCACAGCTCGCTGTCGCCGTGGTCCTGCACCAGGAAGTCGTGAATCTTCACGAAGGCTTCCTTGCCGTAGTAGTCGTCCGCGTTGATGACCACGAAGGGCTCGTTCAGCAGGCCCTTGCAGGCCAGAACCGCCTGGCCGGTGCCCCAGGGCTTGGTGCGGTCTGCGGGCAGGGTAACGCCCTCGGGCAGATCTTCTTTCTCCTGGTAGGCGTAGGCGATCTCCACACCCAGACGGGCGCAGGTGGCGGCAATGCGGTCGCCGATCGCTTCGCGGAAGGCCTCGGCAATGTCGTGCCGGATGATAAAGACCACCTTGTTGAAGCCTGCCTCAATGGCGTCGTGAATGGAATAGTCCATGATGATCTCGCCGTGCAGGCCCACGGGCTCCAGCTGCTTGATGCCGCCGCCGAAACGGCTGCCGATGCCCGCCGCCATAATGACCAAGGCGGTCTGTTTGGTTTCGCTCATGATTTTCTCCTTCTGCATTCCGTTTACTTATTTTAATAGGAAAATGCGTTGCCGGGTTATCTAGTTGACATGGTACACCATTTATGACACATTTGTCAATAAAATGCGCGATTTTTCCATGGAATGACCAAGAGAAATTCCCGGCAAAAGGGGCAGAGCAGCGGTACGGACGCACAAATAAGCAAAAAAGCCGGGCAATGAAGCCAAAAAACGAGCCATGGGAACGAGGGGAAAAGGGGAGATTTCCAGCAGAAAAATCAATATTATTCGCATTTCTTCCGGCTTTTTTACCAATTAGACGAATCTTCAGCCAATTCCACCGTTTTCGTTGAAAAAAGATGCAAATTGAGTTATGATTAAAATACTACAGTATAACAAGTGTGAGCACCGCTTACCTTTTACGGTAAAGCGGAAGGACACGGCAATTTTCAGCGCAGCACCCGCAACACAGGGGGAGATGCAGCGGCTGCGTTTGCCGGGAAAAGCGCAGATAAAGCCAAAAAACGAATAGTCACGCGCAGCCCCGTCACACGCAAACAGGAAAACCGCCAACGCAAAATCCCCCTGGGCAGCTCGGCCGCCCGGGGTGTTTTGCGTGGATGAAAATAGGGGAGCGTTAAAAATTCCAGGGGGAGAAGAACGGCGATGAAGGTCAAAAAGAAATATGTATCGATCCGAAGGATCATGAAGCAGCACCGCATTCCGCTGACCGATGCTCAGCAGCGGTACCTGCGGCAGAAGCGGTGCTTCGATGTGGTGATCGCGGCCATGGCACTGGTGGTGCTGGCGGTGCCCTTTGCGGTGGTGGCCCTGCTGCAGAAGCTGAGCAGCCCCACTGAGCCGGTGTTCTTCCGCCAGAAGCGGGTGGGCCAGGGCAGCCACGTGTTCTACATTACAAAATTCCGTACTATGAAGAGCACTGCGCCCAAATACTCGGCCACCGGCGAGCTGCAGAACGCCGACGCCTATATCTCCAAGCTGGGGCGCTTTTTACGAGATACCAGCATTGATGAGCTGCCGCAGCTGTTCAATGTTCTTACAGGCGACATGAGCCTGATCGGGCCCCGGCCGCTGATTCGACAGGAGCGCAGCGTGCATTTTCTGCGCCGGTACTACGGGGTGGACCAGCTGAAGCCGGGGATTACCGGCTGGGCGCAGATCAACGGCCGCGATATGCTGAACGATTACGACAAGGTGTTTTACGACCGGGAGTACTTAAAAAACGTGAGCATGGCCTTTGACGCGAAGGTGTTTTTCGACAGCGTGCTGAAGGTGCTGGGCCGCAAGGACATCCAGGAAGGCGTGCGGGCGCATCATCACCGGGACGAGGTGCGCCGCTACCAGCAGGAGCAGCTGGCCGAAGAGAAGGTGGAGCAGCGTGAATTCGTGCAGTTCCAGCAGGAGGCCCAGATGGTGCGCGAGCACCGCCGGGCGATGTGAAAATAAACGGAGAGGAATCAAGGAATCATGAATCAGAAGCCGATGGTAAGCATCATTATGCCGGTTTATAAGGTGGAGGAGTACGTGGGCAAATCCATCGAGAGCATCCAGCAGCAGACCTTCCAGGATTGGGAGCTGTGGGCCGTGGATGACGGCACGCCGGACAACAGCGGCAAAATCTGCGACGAATACGCGAAAAAGGACCCCCGCATTCATGTGATCCACAAGGAGAACGGCGGCGCGCCCAGCGCCCGCAATATGGCCATGAAGCAGGCCGGCGGCAAATACTTCTATTTTATGGATTCCGATGATTGGGCCGAGCCCACCATGCTGGAATACATGGTGGCGCAGGCGGAGGCGCATGACCTGCAGCTGGTGGTCACCGGCTTTTACATCGACACCTATTACACTGATACCGAAAAGTATACCCAGGTGCAGAAGGTGGAAAGCAAGGTGTTCGCAAGTCAGCAGGAGTTCCGCAGGGAAGCTTACCGTCTGTTCGACAAGAACCTGCTGTATACGCCCTGGAACAAGCTGTTCCTGGCAAGCTACTTAAAGGAAAACGAGCTGTATTTCCCCACCACCTTCTGGGATGATTTCCCCTTCTGCCTGAGCGTGGTTCGCAATGTGGAGCGGGTGGCGGTGATGGAAAACGCTTATTATCACTTCCTGCGCAAGCGTGCCGAGTCGGAAACCGCAAAGTATAACCCCAGAATGTATGAAAAGCGGGAAGAGGAGCACCAGTGGATGCTGGAGCTGTACCGCCATTGGAACATTCAGGACGAAGCCAGCACCGAGATGATCTCGCGCCGGTATGTGGAGCGGCTGATCGGCTGCATTGAAAATCTGACCAATCGCAAGTGCGAGCTGCCCGCGAAGGAGAAAAAGGCGCAGATCAAGCAGATGATCAACGCCCAGCAGTGCCGCACGGCTCTGAAATACATGAAACCGCAGTCGACCATGATGAAGATGATGCTGGTGCCCATCAAAATGCGCAGCGGCTTTTTGACCTATTGCGAGGGCTGCGCCATCTCGAAGGTAAAATCCGGCAACACCAAGCTGTTCGCCAAGCTGAAAGCGGAGCGGTAAAAATGCAAAAGAAAAGAGAAGTTTGGATTGATGGAGTCAAGGGATTCGCGATTTTTGCGTTGTATTCGGACACGCTCTGTTGAATCTCGAAAACGCAGGAACAGGAACTCTTTCTGTTAGTATGGTGCGCAATATAATATATGCATTTCATATGCCACTTTTTATGATGATCAGTGGTTATCTGTATAGAAAAGCCTATTTCACAGATCAAGGTAAACCAAAGAGTGAAAGAATTAAAAGGCAAATCTTTAATATTGTAATCGTTTACCTGGTTTATTCACTGCTTCTTGGGATCAGTAAGCTGCCCTTCGAACGGTATGTGAATGGGCCGTCAAGCATTTCGGATATATTATTGATACCAGTAAAACCGTTTCAATTGTATTGGTATCTGTATGCGTTGATAATTCTTTATTTGATCTTTCTTTTAAAAGTATTCCGTGGGAAGTATGCGCTACCGGTCAGCGTAATCCTTTGCGCTATGAGCCAGCTGGTTGAAATCGATTATTTTGCAATAAAAAGTGTGCTTTACTACTCGTTGTTTTTTTGTATTGGAATTAAATTGTGCAAATATGGCGAAAAAATATTTGAAAATTATAAAGCACTCATTTTTGCTGGAGCAGCTGTTTCGATTGCTTTGATGTTTGCTTTTGGAAAAAGCAAACATCTGTACAAAGATATTCCAGGGATAAATATGATAGTTGGTGCAGCGATATCCCTGTTTGTAATTTTTGTGTTTAAAAACAGTCGGAGATTCGGTGAAAATAAAGTGCTGGTGTATCTTGGCAAACATAGCATGGAGATTTATCTTGTACATACCTATTTTACAACTGTGTCAAAAATTGTATTGAATCGGATTATTGGCCAGTATGAATGGTTGCAGATTGTTTTGATGACGGCCTGTGGAATCATTGGAAGTGTTTTGGTAGGAGAGATTTGCAGTCGAATTAAAATTTCCAATATTGTTTTTCATCCGATAACTTTGTTTGAAAAGAAAACCGAGATTTGAGGAATTGGGCTATGCCGCAAATTAGTATTATCGTTCCGGTGTATAAGGTGGAGCAGTACCTTGACCGGTGTGTCAATTCGATTCTGAACCAGACGTTCACCGACTTTGAGCTGATTCTAGTGGATGACGGTTCCCCGGACCGTTGCCCTCAGATGTGTGATGAGTGGGCAAAAAAGGATGCACGTATCCGCGTGATTCATAAGGAAAACGGAGGTCTCAGTTCTGCACGGAATGCGGGACTTGCTGTTATGCAGGGCGAATATGTAAATTTCGTGGATTCCGATGATTGGATCGAGCATAACATGTTGGAGCGCCTTTTTTCGTTGCTACGGGAACATCCAGGAACTCAAATTGCACAATGCGAAGCAAGAAGAACGAAGGGGGAGGAAGATGCCAAAGAGGCAAAGGCCTCTCCGAAAGTGCGAGTGCTTGACGCAAAAGGAATGCTGGATTACTTTTTCCGCGTAAATGGTGAGGAAAGCAATACTGGTGTTTGGAATAAACTGATTAAAGTCGAGATTTTGAATGGATTTGAATTTGTGGATACATTGAACGAAGATGTAGAAGCCAGCTACGAATTTTTCACGCGTGCAAAATCAATGGTTGTGACGGATGAAAAGATGTATAACTACTTCATCAATCAATCCGGAATTACTAATTCAGAATTTAGAGAAAAAGATTTTGATTATCTAGATGTTTGGAAAAGAGTTTGTAGCAGAACAAAAAAAGAGCATCCGGAATATGCATCATACGCAGAAATAAATCGAAAACGTGCCAATTTCACATTGCTCTCTAAAATGATGCTTTGTGGGTACGATAAAACAAATGCTCACATTGTAGAGCGGCGAAAAAAAATGAAGCAGCAACTGCGAAAGGACTTTTGGCAGTTGCTACGATGGAAGATGCCAGTTAGCAGAAAAGTGTTGATGCTTGTCGTTTGCTTACGATAGGAGCATTGAAATTTTGCTGTTTTCATCTAAATAGAACGATAAAATTATTGTAGTTGGGATGGTCTTGAATTGATTTTTATAGCGAATCAATTTTTAATTATGGTTGAATCAATATTCTGTAGCGCAAATGGTTCACCAAAAGCAAAAAAAATATTTGGCATAGTAACATTTGTTCAATTGTTCCTTTTACTTGGGTTTCGAGCACATAGCGTTGGAACAGATACATCGAATTACATCTTCCTTTTTGGTTTGCTGAAAAATGGGTTTAATGTTGATCAGTTTGAGATATTGAATGTTATACTGATGAAAATGATAGCTTGGTTGCCGAACTCTCAAACTGTTTTGCTTTGTGTGTATGCGTTCCTAACCCTTGGGCTATTTTATGCGTATTTCTATTTGGAATCGGAAGATCCGTGCTTGTCAATAGCACTTTTCTCTGGATTTATGTATTATTATTTGTGCTTTAATATTATGAGACAAGCATTGGCTATGGGATTTGTTTCGGTAGCTGTTGCAATGTTGCGGAGAAATAAAAAGAGTAAATTTTGGCTCTTTGTTTTTCTTGCAATTGGGTTTCATACAAGTGCAGCTGTTATTATCCCAATATGGGTGATAGAAAAAATACGCGTCAGGTATAGTTGGAATTTGTATTTCTTCTTTGTTATGGCAAGCTTTTCAATGATTGCTTTTGGAAGAAGAATTGTTGAGTTGCTCTTAACATTTTTTCCAACCTATCGTGTGTATATCAATACAGGATATGCAGATGAAGGAAATGTTTTGAACCCCATAATGTACTTAGCTATATTAACAATTGTTACTATAATATGGAACTCTACGTTAAAAAATAGTTGTGATAATATTTACTTGATTATGCTAGGAGTAGGTACGGTCCTCTATTTCGTTTCTACGCAGGTCGAAATTGTAAATCGAATAGTTTACTATTATACAATATCGGTAATGATAGTTTTGCCTAATTTGTTAAAAAGGATTCCTCAGATTAGAAATAGAGTTCCGCTTTCAGTTGGAGCGCACTTGGTTGTATTTGTATACAGTTGCTTGTTAATTTCACGCGGTGCACACGGTGTAGTCCCATATGCCTTCTTTTGGATGGAATAATGATTAAACAAAAAAACGTAGTTAAAAATACCGGAATGCTTCTTGCGCTGAACATTGCCAAGATGTTTTTCCCTTTTGTAACGCTTCCATATCTCACCAGAGTTCTCTCAGTGGATACTTATGGAACAGTAGCTTATGTAAAAACCGTTATGAGCTACATGCAGATTCTTGTGGATTTCGGTTTCGTGCTGTCCGCCACAAAGGATGTGATCCAGGCTAAACATAATAAGGATGAACTGGAGCATGTGATCGGTGATACAATCGTAGGCAAAATGCTTTTAGGGATTGGAGCGCTTTTGGTGTTGCTTGTTCTTATTGCAGCACTTCCCATTTTGCGCAATAATGCGCTGTATACACTGCTTTCCTATGTGGTGGTGTTTGAATCGATCTTCCTGCTGGAGTTTTTGTTTCGTGGCTTGGAGATCATGCATGTTATAACGATCCGGTTTATCGTTATGAAAACATTGTCTACACTGCTCACCTTTGCACTGGTAAAAAGCGATGCGGACCTGCTGCTGATTCCTTTGTTTGATATTTTAAGCTCACTGGTCGCCGTTCTGATGGCTGTTTACGAGGTGTGGAAACTGGGCCTTCGTCCTAAATTTACGGGGATTCAAAAAGCAGTTCGCACCATTCGGCAATCCATGGTGTATTTTTTCTCCAATGCGGCCTCCACTTCCTTCAATGCATTGAGTACATTGATTATCGGGGTGCAGATCAGTCAGGCACAGGTGGCGTACTGGAGTGTATGCATGCAGGTCATTAACGCAATCCAGGCGTGCTATACCCCCATTGCAGATGGTGTTTATCCGGAGATGATTAAGAGCCGGAACCTTGCTTTGATTCGTAAAATTGTGAAAATTTTCTTGCCGTTGGTTGCTGTGGGTTGCTGCCTTGCTTATGTGTTTGCCGGGCTTGGAATGTATATCTTGGGCGGTGAAGAGTATCTGGTGGCGGTGCCGGTGTTCCGTACGTTGATTCCGGTCCTTTTCTTTGGCTTCCTTTCGGTAATGTTTGGCTGGCCGGTGTTGGGATCGATTGGAAAAGAACGGGAAGCAACGTTTTCCACTGTATGCTCAGTCGTGCTTCATATAGCATTGTTGGTTTTGCTGATCGTAACGGATACATTCACGCTGATCAATATTGCCATTGTGCGTTCGGTTACTGAGATGGTTTTCTTTGGCATAAGATTCTTCTTTTTCAGAAAATACAGAAACTTGTTTGAAACAAAAAATGCAGGGGTGACAAATTGATGAAAGCGGCTGTGATTACGCTGCACACGGTGTGCAATTATGGAACGCAATTACAGGCATATGCAACGCAGGAAAAACTCAAAGAATATTTTGATGATGTTCGTTTTATTGACTACCGGCGAAATGATACATATGGTATTGGCCTTTTAAAAACCTTTTTAAAAGGCAATCCTCTGAAAATTCCGGTGATACTTCCAACCCTGATCTGGTGGAAGCATGTATTCGGAAAATTTCAGAAAAAATATCTGAATATTGATGAAACGGTTTATCTTACCAATGACGATTTCGCAAAGTTTAATGATTTTGCAGATGTGTATTTTTCCGGAAGTGATCAGGTGTGGAATGCAGGCTGGAATCACGGTATTATTCCTCCCATGTATCTGAGCTTTGTGCCGGAGGATAAACCGAAATATGCATATGCCTCCAGCTTTGGGCGTTCTCGGGTTTCTGAGGAAGAGGTTGCAGAGTCAAAGCAGTATATTGATCGATATGACTTCATTACCGTGCGGGAGGAAAGTGGTGTTCCACTGCTGAAAGAGCAATACGGATATGAAAATGTATATCGAATTTTAGACCCGACGTTGTCGATGCCGCCGGAGTTTTGGCGTAAGGCGGCGCCACCCCGGAAAATCAAAGAAGATTATATTCTTATTTATAATCTGCAAAGAAGTCGCGAGTTCGATTGCTATGCAGAAGAACTGCAAAAACGGACCGGCATGAAACTTTACCGTTTTTGCACGCGTTTTGATCAGATGATCAAAAACGGAAAGAGTTTGGTGATTCCGGATATTTTGGAGTTTGTATCTCTTATTGATAATGCGTCAATTGTTTTAACGGACTCTTTCCATGCAACTGCGTTTTCCATGAATATGAACACGCCTCCTATCTGCATTTACCCCAGCGATTACTCCTGCAGATTATCGGAGTTTTTAAACTTGGTAGAATCTGGGCATCGGCACGCAAATGACTTCAACGATTTTGATGTCTTGAACCGTCCGGTGAATTTTGAACGAGTCAATGAGATCCTGAACAAGGAACGGAAAAAGACGGATGATTTTCTGCAGATGGTGAGCGACCATGTACGTGAAACGATGAAAAACAAAGCAAAGATGTGAGGAGACGAACATGAATCCGGAACAGGAAAAAATTTCGATCATTGTACCGGTCTATAATGGGCAGCGCTATCTGGCGGAATGTGTGGAGTCTATTTTGGCACAGGATTATTCCAACCTGGAAATTTTTCTGGTGAACGATGGCTCGAAGGATAATTCCGGTGCAATGATAGATGCATTTGCGAAAAAAGACGAGCGGGTGATCGCACTTCATCAGGAGAATGCCGGGGTGAGTGCAGCAAGGAACAATGCTCTGCAAAACGCAACAGGAGCATATGTATGTCTGATCGATCAGGATGATTGTATCGCGCCGGACTATGTATCTTATTTTTATCGGTTGATCAAAGAGAATGATGCGGAAATTGCACTCACTCCACAGGCAAAGCGCTTCCTCTCGTCAGAGGACCGGAAGGCGGATGAGTCGGAAGATTTTGTTGAAATTTGGAGTGGAGAACAGGCTGCGGCTGCGATGCTGTATTACAAGCTGATTATTGCTCCATGGAATAAGATGATCAGTCTGAATCTAATTAAAAAAAATGGACTGGAATTTTGTACACAGTTATTTGGAGGGGAAGGCTTCAGCTTTTCGGTGGATTGTTTCCAGAGGGCAAAACGCGTGGCAGTTGGCAAAAAAAAGGTGTACTATTATCGGGTGGACAATCCGGAGAGTGGGACAACGAAGTTCAGCCTATTTGTGATGAACAGCAGCATTAACGCGCAAAAGTTTATTCGCTCCAGACTGGTAAGGGAAACTCCGGAACTGATTGCTGCTTGCCGGTATGCAAATTGGCATACACATTGCGATTGTCTGAATACAATTGTAGGCTGTGGTGTGAGGAAGAAGCATTCGGATTTGTATAAGCAAATCAAGGCGGTGTGCCGCAGTGAGGCGGTGTGCGCATTTAAGGCACCGGTCTCGAAAAAGGAGAAGATGAAGGCTCTTCTTTATCGAGTCGACCCCTTCTTGGCGGCTTGCATCATCAATCATTTCCGGGTTCGGAAATTCACAAAAGAACAATAATCCCAATGCATAACATAACAAAAAGGAGCACCCGCCCGGGGTGCTCCTTTTTCTATCCAAATCCTCACAGCTTCGCCAGGAACGCTTCCAGCTGCTGCAGCTGGGCCGTCACCGAGGCGGGGCCGGTGCCGCCTTCGCTGGTGCGCCGGGCCACGCAGGCCGCAAGGTCGATGGCTTCATACACGTCCTGATCGAACAGCTCGCTCAGGCCCTGGTATTCCTCCAGGCTCACATCCTCCAGCACCTTGCCCTCCGCGATGCATTTCGCCACCAGCTGGCCCGTCAGCTTGTAGGCGCTGCGGAAGGGCATGCCCTTGCAGGTCAGGTAATCCGCCAGGTCGGTGGCGTTGATAAACCCCTTCTGCGCCGCCGCGTACATGTTCGCCTTCAGCGGCTTCATGGTGCGCACCATCGGCGCGAACACTCCAAGGCACTGGCTCACCGTGTCGATGGCGTCGAAGATGGCCTCCTTGTCCTCCTGCATGTCCTTGTTGTAGGCCAGCGGCAGGCCCTTCAGCATGGTCAGCGTGCCCATTAAATCGCCGTACACCCGGCCCGTCTTGCCGCGCACCAGCTCCGCCATGTCCGGGTTTTTCTTCTGGGGCATGATGCTGGACCCGGTGGTGAAGCCGTCGTCCAGCTCCACAAACTTGAACTCCCAGCTGGACCAGAGGATGATCTCCTCCGAAAAGCGGGAAAGATGCATCATCACAAGGGCCAGCGCGCTCAGGATCTCCACGCAGAAGTCCCGGTCGGATACGCCGTCCATGCTGTTCTGGCACACGCCGTCGAAGCCCAGCGCCGCGGCGGTCATGGCCCGGTCGGTGTCGTAGGTGGTGCCTGCCAGCGCGCAGCAGCCCAGGGGGCTGTAGTTCATGCGGGCCACCGCGTCCTGCAGACGGGTCACGTCCCGCTGCAGCATGGCCGCCCAGGCCAGCAGATGATGGGCAAAGCACACCGGCTGCGCCCGCTGCAGATGGGTGTAGCCGGGCATGATGGCATCCTGGTTGGCCTTGGCCTGCTCATAAATGGCCTCCAGCAGCGCTTTGATCTGGCCCTGCAGCGAGGCGCAGGCGTCCCGCAGATAGAGCCGCAGGTCGGTGGCCACCTGATCGTTCCGGCTGCGGGCGGTGTGCAGCCGCTTGCCCGCGTCCCCGATGCGTTTGGTCAATTCCGCCTCCACGAACATGTGGATGTCCTCGGCGGTGGGGTCGATGGCCAGCGCGCCGCTGTCCAGATCGGCCAGAATGCCCTCCAGCCCGGTGGTGATGGCAGCCAGGTCCGCCCCGCTCAGAATGCCCTTGGCCGCCAGCATGGCCGCATGGGCCAGCGAGCCGGTGATGTCCTGCCGGTACATGCGGCAGTCGATGTGGATGGACGAGTTGAAATCGTCCGCGATTTTACTGGTGGCGGCCTGTGCCCGCCCTGCCCAAAGTTTTTCCATGTTTCGTCAGCGCCCGTGGGGCGTTCCTCCTTTGTGTTGCGTGTGGATTCAAAAAGCGGCGGGCGAAAATGCCCGCCGCGTCGGCTTGTTTTGAGATGCGGCGCTCACAGCACCTTTTCCAGAAATGCCTTGGCCCGGTCGGTGGCGGGCTGACGGAAGAACTGGTCGGGGGTGGTGTCCTCCAGAATCTGGCCGTCGTCGATGAAGCAGATCCGGTCGGACACCTCCCGGGCAAAGCCCATTTCGTGGGTGACCAGCGCCATGGTGATGCCGGTGTGGGCCAGGCCCTTGATGACCTCCAGCACCTCCTTGACCATTTCCGGGTCCAGGGCGCTGGTGGGCTCGTCGAACAGCATGATCTGGGGCTCCATGGCCAGGGCGCGGGCAATGGCGATGCGCTGCTTCTGGCCGCCGGAAAGCTTGTTGGGGTAGGCCTCGGCCTTTTCGGTCAGGCCCACCAGCTTCAGCAGCTTCATAGCCTTGGCCTGGGCCTCCTCCTTGGAGACCTTCGCCACGTGGGTGGGGGCGTAGATCATGTTTTCCATCACGGTCATGTGAGGGAACAGATTGAAGTGCTGGAACACCATACCGATGTTCCGGCGCACCTTCTGGATGTCCGCCTTGGGGTCGGTGATGTTCACGCCGTCCACGGTCACGGTGCCGCTGGTGGGCATTTCCAGCCCGTTGATGCACCGCAGGATGGTGGATTTGCCCGAGCCGGAGGGACCGATCAGGGTGACCACCTGGCCCTTGGGAATCTGCAGGTCGATGCCCTTGAGCACCTCCAGCTTGCCGAAGCTCTTATGTATCTTGTCAAACGAGATCACTGCGGTTCACCCACCTTTCCAGCCGGCTGGCAAAGGCCGACAGAATCATTACAAAGATATAGTAGATCACCGCGATTACCAGATAAGGCTCGAAGAAGCGGTAGGTCATTACCGTGATCTGATCGGCGGCGCGCAGCAGCTCCACCGCGCCCACGTAGCTGAGGATGGAGGTCTCCTTCAGCAGGGCCACCGCCTCGTTCACCAGGCTGGGCAGGATGTGCCGCACCGCCTGGGGCAGAATGATGTCCTTCATCATGTCCTTGTAGCCCACGCCCAGCGACATGGCGGCCTCATACTGGCCCTTGTCGATGGCCTGGATGCCGCCGCGGAAGATTTCGGAGATATAGGCGGCGGAGTTCAGCGAGAAGGTGAGGATGCCGGACTGGGTGGCCGTGAAGGTGACGCCCAGCAGCTGGGGCAGGCCGAAGTGCACGATGCACAGCTGCACCAGCAGGGGCGTGCCCCGGAAGATGGAGGTGTAGAACCGGCCGAACCAGACCAGCGGGGTGCATTTGCTGATCTTGATCAGCGAGAGCAGTACGCCCAGAACGAAGCCGCAGATCACGCAGATGAAGGTCATCTGCAGGGTGAGCAGGGCGCCGTGGTACAAAAACGGCCAGTATTGCCAGACGATTGAAAAATCCAGATTCATAGCAGTCAGTTCCCATTCAGTGTCAGGCAAAGAGCCGCGGTCAGTCCGCGATGAACTCCTCGCTCAGGTGGCTGGCGATGATGGAATCCAGCTCGCCGTTCTCCATCATCTCCTTCAGGGTGTTGTTGAAGGTCTCGTAGTAGGGGGAATCCTTGGGGAAGCCGATGGCGAAGCAGTCGTTGGGGTCCTTGTCCAGCAGGCTCATGGCCAGGCCGCTGTTCTCGCCCAGGTATTCCACCGCGCCGGCGCCGTCGATGATGCAGGCGTCCGCGCGCTTGCTCTTCACTTCCTCAATGCAGGCGGGGCTGCCCTGGATGCCTACGGCATTCACGCCCTCGATGCTCTCGGCCACCTGCTGGTAGTTGGTGCCGAACACATAGGCAACGGTCTTGCCCTGCAGGCTGTCCAGGGTGGGATAGCTGTCGGTGTCACGGTAGACGATGGCGTTTCTGGGGTAGAAGAAGACCTCGGAGAAGTCCAGGGTCTGCTGGCGCTCCTCGGTGGGGGCCATGCCGCCGCTGCAGAAGTCGATCTGACCGGCCTGGATGGCGGCGATCAGGCTCTTGAAGGGCATATCCTGGAACTCCACGGTGCCGCCGTTCTTTTCCACCACGGCCTTCACGATGTCGATGTTCATGCCCACGTAGGTCTTGGTGCCGTCCGCGGCCATCTCGATGGACTCAAAGGGCACGAAGGTGGCCGAGCAGCCCACCTTCACGGTCTTGCCCGCGAAGGGGTTTTCCGCGTCGGCGGTCTGGCTGGCGCTGGTGGAGGCGGAAGCGCTGGAGGTGGTGCTCTGAGCGGCGGAAGCGGAAGTGCTGCCGGAGGATGCCGCGCCGGAAGAAGCGGCGCCGCCGGAACAGGCGCAGAGCGCGCCCGCCAGCAGGGCGGTCAGGATGCTCAATGCAATCTTTTTCATGGTATGATGTTCTCCTCTCGAATCGAATCCCTGTTGTGGGGCCCGGGGAAAGCTTTCCGGCGAGCCACTTTAGCACCATAGCACGGTGCAATGTATGAATGATAGCATAAATATTCATGACATGCAAGCCTTTTTTCAAAATTTTTCCGGGGAAGATCCGGGTGGAAAAATCCGCGCGATGCCGCAAAAGAGAAAGACAGCAATTCATATCAGATGTATATACATTGATTTTAATGGTGGTTTGGCGGAAAACTTTGCAAGAAAATGCGTGGAAATCGGTCTTGCTTTATCGGGCTGTTGTGCTATACTTAAAAAGCAGGCACGGGAAGGCTGCCTGCGGTATTTTTGTGTATTTACTGATTTGGAGTGTGAATATATGCAATTTGAAGCGGACGGCAAAACCAACGGCCCGGGCATCCGCTGGCCCGGCGGGGCCCGTGTGGCGGTGATGCTCACCTTCGATTTCGACGCGGAGTTTCTGCGCATCTCCCGGGCCGAGAGCAAGGGCACCAAAATCGGCTTCACCGACCAGTCCCGGGGCGAGTACGGCCCCCACACCGGTCTGGCTCGCTGCTTGCAGGTGCTGGAGGATCACGGCGTGAAGGGCACCTTCTTTGTGCCCGGCGTGGTGGTGGAGCGGTACCCGGAGCAGGTGAAGCGGATTCACGCGGCGGGCCATGAGCTGGCGGCCCACGGCTATCTGCACGAGTCCCGGCGGGGCATTTCGGAAGAGGAGGAGCAGGCCATTCTGGAAAAGAGCGAGGCGCTGCTGGAATCCGTCACCGGCAAAAAGCCGGTGGGCCACCGGGGACCGGAGAGCATCATCCATCCCTTCACCCCGAAGCTGCTGCGCCAGCGGGGCTATCTGTACAGCTCCTCCATGAAGGACCGGGACTGGGCCTACCTGTGGCCGCAGGATGAGACCGGCCGGGCGCTGGTGGAGCTGCCCGGCGACGTGATGCTGGATGATTTCACCTATTATTACTTTACCTTCAGCGACCCGGCGGTGCGCAGCATGTATCCCAACCGGCAGGTGCTGGCGGACTGGTGCGCCGAGCTGGACGCGCTGGCCGCAGAGGGCGACAAGATTCTGGTGCTCAAGCTGCATCCGCAGATGATCGGCCGGTCCAGCCGGGCGGCCATGCTGGGGGATTTCATTGCCCACGCAAAGAGCCGGGGCGCCTGGATTGCCACCTGTGAAGAGGTGGCCCGCTATGTGCTGGAGTGGGAAGGGGGAGATGCGCAGTGAGCAGCAAGCTGTATGAGAACTGGCCGGGCAACCGGGATCTGAGCATCCGCTGGCCCGGCGGCAAGCGGATTGCGGTGATGCTGGGCTTTGACCTGGATGCCGAGACCATGTGGACCACCCGGGGCGACGGCAACGCCGACCACATCACCAACCTGTCCCGTGGGGCCTACGGCCCGGTGCAGGGGGTGCCCCGCCTGCTGGCCATGCTGGATGACTTCGGCCTGAAGGCCACCTTTTTTGTGCCCGGCGTGGTGGCGGACCAGTATCCCCAGGTGGTGAAGGAGATCGCCGCCCGGGGCCACGAGATCGGCTTCCACGGCTATTATCACGAGGAATTTTCCACCACCACCCGCGCCCAGGAGCAGGCCACCATGGAGCGGTGCGAGGCCCTGATCCGGGACCTGACCGGCCAGCAGATGGTGAGCCACCGGGCCCCCGGCGGGGTGATTCACGACTATACCGTTGACCTTTTGGTGGAGCGGGGCTACATCGCCAGCTCCAACTGGCGGGACAGCGACGGCCCCTTCCTGCACAGCGTGAACGGCAGGCCGGTACCGCTGGTGGAGGTGCCCAAGGATTCCATCTTTGACGACACCGCCTACGATTTCTACACCGACAGCGCCCCCGAGCGCTACGAGCTGAAATCCCCCGCCCAGATGCTGGAGATCTGGAAGGAGGAGTTCGATTTTCTGGCGGATGAAGGCCGGATGATCAACTTCGTGCTGCATCCCCAGTTCATCGGCCGGGCCAGCCGGGTGCAGATGCTGCGCACCCTGATCGGCTATATGATCAGCCGGGGTGCCTGGATTGACACCAACGCGGCGGTGGCCCGCCACGTGCTGGAGCAGCAGGGCCTGGCCTGACCGCTTCGGCAGCAGATTCCGAAACAACAATGCCCTCGCTTTTGGTAAAAATCCACAAAAGCGAGGGCATATTTTGTATGCGGGGCAAAATGTCAAACGATTGACATTTTGCCCCGCATCTTTTATCATGAGGGAGGAACAGGGGAGTTTCAGGTGCTCTGGCGGCAGATCAGCTCCACCGGGAAGACCCTTGCTTCCGGCGCACCGGCGCTTTCGCCGGCCACGATCCGATCCACTGCCCAGCGGCAGATGTCCTCCACCGGCTGGTGGATGGTGGTCAGGGGCGGGGTGGTCAGGCAGGCAAGGTCGGTGTCGTCGTAGCCCACCACCTTCATCCGGCCGGGCACCTCGATGCCCTGCTGGCTGCAATACTGCAGTACCTGGGCGGCAATGATATCGTTGGACGAGAACACCCCGTCCACCTCCGGGTGCTCCTGGAACAGCTGGTGGATCAGCGGCTCGTAGCGCATGGCGATGAAGTCACGCTCGCTGGCGTCCACCATCACCGGAGGTTCGGCTCCCCGCTCGCGGCACACATCGCAGAAGCCCACCCAGCGCTTGTTGGCGTCCATCTCGATGCCCGCGCTGCCGCTGATGTAGGCAAGCTGACGGCAGCCCCGGTCCAGCAGATGCTCCGCCGCCAGGCGGCCGCCGGCGTAGTTGTCGGCGCAGGCGCTGGGCACCGAGTCCGCCAGGGTGCGGTCGATGGTGACCAGCGGCAGGTTGGCCAGGTTCACGTGCTCGGAAAGGTTCTGGGTGTGGCTGGCCAGAATGACACCCGCCACCTTGTTGCTTTTCAGCATGTGGAAGTATTCCACCTCCTTGTGCACGTCCAGGTCGGACACGCACAAAAGCAGCTTGTAGCCGCTGGCGCACACATGCCGCTCCACACAGTCGATCACCGCGCCGAAGAAGAAGTTCTTCGCCGAGGGCACGATCAGCCCGATGAAGCTGCTCTTCTGCTTGATGAGCGACTGGGCCAGCTCGTTGGGGTGATAATCCAGCTCCTCCATGGCCGCCAGAATCTTGGCGCGGGTCTTTTCGCTCACGTTGACCCGGTTGTTCAGCATCCGGGAAATGGTGGTCACCGTCACGCCGGAAAGGCGCGCCACATCTTTTAAAGTTGCCATAGGACCGTTGCTCCTCTCGCCGCACAAATACTATATGCGTATTATCCCACAGCGGCGGGGGCGAAGTCAAACGGGCCTTTGCAGATATCCAAGGCAATGCCGGCTGACGGCTCAGGCGGCACTGCCCGAACAAGTTTTCATCCATTCCAAAGCGCAAAGGAGAACTTATTATGAACAACACGCTGCTGAACACCCTGAAGGCTGCCCGCGAGGGCCTGGCCGAGCGTCTGGATTCCATGACCCTGCCCGCCGAGATTCCCCACGGCGACATGCCCGGCGACAAGGTGCTGATCACCGAGAGCCACGTGGCCAAGGCGAAGACCATCCTGCCCGTTCTGGTGGACAAGATGATCGCCGCCCTGGAGAATAAGCCCCTGCAGCGGTGCGTGATCAGCGTGTGCGGCGGCTCCGGCGTGGGCAAGAGCGAGACCGCATCCCTGCTGGGCTGGTACCTGGGCCAGCTGGGCGCGAAGAGTTATATTCTGTCCGGCGACAACTACCCCCACCGCATCCCCGAGTACAACGACGCCGAGCGTCTGCGCGTGTTCCGGGACTTCGGCCTGAAGGGCCTGGTGGCTTCCGGTCTGCACACCGCCGAAATCAGCGAAACGCTCCATGAGCTGATGGAGGCGGACAAGGACGCCGACCCGGCTCTGTGCAGCGAGTACGGCTGGCTGAGCGTTTACCAGGCAGCGGGCCGCCGTGGTCTGAAGGGCTACCTGGGCACTCCCAACGAGATCGACTTCGACCGGGTGAACAGCATCATCGCCCAGTTCCAGGCGGGCGCGGAGCACATCGCTCTGAAGCGGATGGGCCGCCGCCCCAGCGAGCTGTGGACCGAGACTGTGGACTTCTCCGCCACCAGCGTGCTGATCATCGAGTGGACCCACAGCAACAACGACAACCTGGCCGGTGTGGACCTGCCGGTGCTGCTGAACAGCACCCCCGCCGAGACCATGGCCCACCGCCGCGAGCGCAACCGGGACGGCAAGGTGGACAGCCCCTTCACCACCATGGTGCTGGAGATCGAGCAGGGCCTGCTGGCCTCTCAGGCCCACAAGGCTGCGGTGATCCTGTCCAAGAGCGGCGAGCTGCTCAGCTACGCTGACTACCAGGCCCTGATGGCCAACGCCTGAGCGGCGCGACAACAGAGAAAGGGGAACAGAGCAATGGAAAACAAAACCGCACTTTCCGCCGGTGTGATGCTGAACGCCTACCCGGACAGCATGGGCGGCACCCTGGCCGACATCGTGGCCCTGCTGGGCCGCGGCGAGATGAAGGGCGCCTTCGACGCCTTCTACATCCTGCCCAGCATCTTCAACACCGATCTGGACCGGGGCTTCTCGGTGATCGACTACAACCTGAACGAGTGCTACGCCGGTCAGGCCGACCTGGACGCGCTGCGCAAATTGGGCATCGATCTGAAGTTCGATCTGATTCTGAACCACGCCTCGGTGCTGTCGCCCCAGTTCCAGGACCTGCTCAAAAACGGCGAGAACTCCCGCTATAAGGACTTCTTCATCAACTGGAACAAGTTCTGGGAAGGACACGGCCAGATGGCCCAGGAGGGCTACATCCAGCCGGATGCCGAGCTGATTCGGGATATGTTCTTCCGCAAGCCCGGCCTGCCCATCCTGATGGTGCGCATGCCGGACGGCAGCGAGGTGCCCTACTGGAACACCTTCTATCAGGAGGTGCGCTACCGCAAGGTAGACGCCAGCGAGCTGGTGGAGAGCCTGGGTATCCAGTATCAGGCGGCCAGCCGCATTGCGGACCTGGTGAACGCGGCGCTGGAGCGGGGCGAAAAGCCCGCCGCCATGGACTTCGGCGAATTCCAGGCCCACAAGGCCGCGGTGGTGGACCATCTGGAGAGCCGCCGCAGCTATCTGGGCCAGATGGATCTGAACGTGGCCTCGCCGCTGGTGTGGGAGTTCTACGACGAGACCCTGCACAAGCTGGCGGACTACGGCGCAAAGATCATCCGTCTGGATGCCTTCGCCTACGCCCCCAAGACCCCCGGCGCAAAGAACTTCCTCAACGAGCCGGACACCTGGCAGATGTTGCAGCGGGTGGGCGGCATTGCCGAGAAATACGGCTTGAGCATCCTGCCCGAGATCCACGCCAGCTACGGGGAGAAGACCCACGAGAAGCTGTGCGAGGCGGGCTGCATGACCTACGACTTCTTCCTGCCCGGCCTGATTCTGGATGCCTTCGAGCACAAAAACTTTGAGTATCTGGTGCGCTGGATCGACGACATCCAGCAAAAGGGCATGCGTGTGGTGAACATGCTGGGCTGCCACGACGGCATCCCCCTGCTGGACCTGAAGGGCCTGCTGCCCGAGGAGCGCATCCTGGCCATGGTGGAGACCCTGAAGGGCCGTGGCGGCCTGGTAAAGGATCTGCACGGCGCGAAGAACATGTACTACCAGGTGAACTGCACCTACTACAGCGCCCTGGGCGAAAGCGACCGGAAGATGCTGATGGCCCGTGCCCTGCAGCTGTTCATGCCCGGCAAGCCCCAGGTATGGTATCTGGACCTGTTCGCGGGCAAAAACGATCTGGAGGCGGTGCGCCGCGGCGGCGGGGCAGGCCACAAGGAGATCAACCGCACCAACCTGAGCCTGGAGGAGGCGGTGGAGAAGCTGGAGCAGCCGGTGGTGCGCCGCCAGCTGGAGCTGCTGCGCCTGCGCAACAGCTGCCCCGCCTTCGGCTGGGACGCCAAGCTCACCGTGGAGAGCCCGGCTCCCGCTCAGCTGACCCTGCGCTGGGAGAAGGAGGGCCACACCGCTGCCCTGACCATGGACTTGGCCGCCGAGCGCTTTGCCATTGAGGTGGGCGAGAACGGCAAGACCGAAGTGGTCTTCCAGGAGGGCTGAGTTCCGCCGCATCAATTCCTGCTTTTTTCTCACCCTATCGTGCAATCATAAAAGGCCCGGGGCCGCGTGGTATTTTGCCACGCGGCCCCGGGCCTTTTAGTAAAGAGAGAAGAGGAAAGGGATGGTTTTTGCGGGTGGTAATCGATCAGCAGCCGGAGCCCTGATCGATCATGATGCGCAGAATCTCGCTGTCGGTCTCACGCATGCCGTCGGCGGCCATGCGGCCGATGCTGGCGATGGTCTGCTCCACATTGTCCTTCACCAGGCCCTCGCCCGCGCCGAAGGTGTTGCCGTCCAGCGACATCTCGTGGGCCAGAATGGCCGCGTCCACCGAGGTGGCGATTTTTGCGGCGCAGCTGCCCTTGGCGCCGTCGCACACGATACCGGAGGCGTTGGCCAGGGTGTTGGTGATGGTGCGGCTGATGGCGTCGTAGTCGCCGCCGTGCAGGTAGGTGATGCCCGCGCCGCTGCCGCAGGCCGCGCAAACCGCGCCGCAGAAGGCGCTCAGACGGCCGATGCCGCGCTTTTGCAGCAGGGCGGTCAGGTTGCTCAGCACCAGCGCCCGGTACAGGGTCTCCTCGGTGGCGGCCAGGTACTTGGCATACACGATGATGGGCACCGAGCAGGTGATGCCCTGGTTGCCGCTGCCCGAGTTGATGACCACCGGCAGCACGCAGCCGCCCATGCGGGCGTCGCTGCCCGCGGCGGCCAGCGCACGGGCGCGCACACGCACGTCGCCGCCGTAGTGGCGCATCAGGGTAGCGCCCACCCGGCCGCCGTAGGCGTGGGTCATGCCCTCCTGGGCAATGCGGGTGTTGTATTCGATCTGCCGCTTGATGATGGGGCGAATGTCGTCCAGCTCAACGGTGTTGGCAAATTCCAGAATGTCCGCCAGGTTCAGTGCGTCCAGGTCGCCGTCGTCCTCGTCGGCCACCTCTTCCACTTCCTTGTAGAACAGGCGCTCGCCGTCCCGCTCGATGCGCACCACGTTGGTGTGCTCATCCCGGATCTCGGCCAGGGCGGTGTGGCTGTCGCCGGTGATCTCCACAATGATGTGCAGGCGGGAGGGGGTGTCCAGCAGCTCCACGGTGCAAACGCCCTGGGCCAGCATCTGGCGGGTGGCCTCCAGGTCGGCGGGGCCAACCTTGCTCAGCACCTCCAGGCCCAGCGAGGCGTTGCCCGCCAGCGCGCCCAGCACGGCGCTGGTGTCGATGCCGCGCATGTTGCCGGTGGTGGGCACGATCACGCCCTTGGCGTTCTTGATAATGTTGCCGCTGCATTTCACCACCAGGCGGCGGGGCTCCTCGCCCAGCACCTCGCGGGCCTTGGCAGCCGCCAGCGCGATGGCGATGGGCTCGGTGCAGCCCAGCGCGGGCACCAGCTCGCGGGTGAGGATTCGAACATAGGTATCGTAAACAGTACGGTCCAGCATTTTGTCTTGCGCTCCTTTTTATCGAGTGATCTGCATGCCGCAGGCGGCGCAGGTGTTGCCGCCCTTGTCCGCCCGGCCGGCCAGATCGGTGCGGCGGGCGTTGTAGAAGGCATACCCGCCGGAAAGATCATACACCTTTGCGCCCTTCTGCGCAAGGATGCGGGCGGCCACATAGCCCCGCAGGCCCACCTGGCAGGTCACATACACCGGCCGGGTCAGGTCGATCTCGTCCAGCCGCTGGCGCAGCTGGTTCAGCGGAATGTTCACAAAGCCGGGAATCTCGCCCAGTTCGGCCAGCTCCTCCGGGTTGCGCACGTCCAGCTTCACGGCGTCCTCCGGCAGGCTTTCCACGTCCTCGGCGTAGAACAGCTCCACATTGCCCTCCAAAAGGTTCTGGGCCACGAAGCCCGCCATGTTCACCGGGTCCTTCGCGCTGGAGAAGGGGGGCGCGTAGGCCAGCTCCATCTCCTCCAGGTCGTACACGGTCATGCCGAAGCGGATGGCGATGGCCAGCGCGTCGATGCGCTTGTCCACCCCTTCGCCGCCCACGATCTGAGCGCCCAGCACCCGGCCCTCGGGGCTGTAGAGCAGCTTCACGAACATCTGGGTGCCGCCCGGGTAGTAGCCCGCGTGGCTGGCAGATACGGTGTAGCTTTTGCGGAAGGCGGTGCCTGCGGCGCGCAGGCTCTCTTCCTTTTCACCGGCGGCGGCCACGGTCATATCGAAGAACTTCATCACCGAGGTGCCGATGCTGCCCTTGTAGGCGGCTTTCTTGCCGCAGATCACGTCCGCCACGATGCGGGCCTGCTTGTTGGCGGGGCCTGCCAGGGGAATCACCTGCCGCGCGCCGCTCACCAGATTGGTCACGGTGGCCGCGTCGCCCAAAGCGTAGATGTCCGGCACGCTGGTGCGCAGCTGCTCGTCCACCAGGATCTCGCCCCGTGCGCCCAGCTCCACGCCGCTGCCCGCCAAAAAGGCGGTCTCGGGCCGCACGCCGATGGACAGGATCACCATGTCGGCGGGAACGGCCTCGCCGCTTTCCAGCAGCACGGTGTTCTCGGTGAAGCCCGCGCACTTTTTGCCCAGATACAGCCCCATGCCCGCGGCGCGGATGCGGTTGTGTACCAGGTGGGCCATGTCGCCGTCCAGCGGGGCCATCACGTGGTCCGCGCCCTCGATCACCGACACGGCGATGCCCCGGTCGGCCAGGTTCTCGGCCATTTCCAGACCGATGAAGCCCGCGCCGATCACGGCGGCAGTGCGGGGCTTGGCGGCGGCGATGTGGTCGTAGATGGCGTAGGTGTCCGGAATGTTGCGCAGGGTGAACACGTGGTTTTTCCCGATGCCGTCAAAGGGCGGGCGGATGGGCGAAGCGCCCGGCGAGAGCACCAGCGCATCGTAGTCTTCGGTGTAGGTCTCGCCGGTGGCGTGGTTCTTCACGGATACGGTCTTTTCGGCGCTGTTCACCGAAAGAACCTCATTGTTTACCCGCACATCCACGTTGAAGCGGGCGTGGAAGGCCTCGGGGGTCTGCAGCTGCAGCGCCTCCCGCTCGGTGATGGCTCCGCCGATGTAATAGGGCAGGCCGCAGTTGGCAAACGAGATGTACTCGCCCTTTTCAAACAGAATGATTTCGGCGTTTTCATCGTTGCGGCGCAGCCGGGCAGCGGTGCCGGCGCCGCCGGCCACACCGCCCACAATCAGAATTTTCATGGAACGTTCCCTGCCTTTCGGAAAAAATGGGATGGGGGCGGCGCTGCCCGGGGTGGAGCGGCGCCGCCTTGAAAAATCAAAAACGGTTTGGGTCAGGGGAAATTGGGATTAGAACGGGAAAAGCTTACAGGTAATGGGGGGTGTTGGGGGTGAGCACCTCGCAGCCGTCCGGGGTGATCAGTACCATGTCCTCGATGTTGAAGCCCTGCACCCCGCCGATGTAGCAGGGCACCTCCATGGCCAGCACCATGCCCGCCTCCAGCGGCCGGGTGGTGGTGGGGTTGATGTAGGGGGCTTCGGCGGTGGCGGGGCCCATGCTGATGCTGTGGCCCTGATGGCCCCGGCGGTAGCTGGGGAACATCTCCTTCACGTAGTCATAGGCGATGTGGTACAGCTCGTTGATGGGCAGGCCGGGCTTGGCAGCGGCGATCATCCGCCGCTGGGCCTCATACAGCCGGTCCTTCAGTTTGTACAGCGCCGGGTCCGCGCCCTCCATCACCCAGGCGCGGGAGGTGTCGGTGGTGTAGAAGTCGAACTCGGCGTTCACGCCCGCGTCGAACTTCACCACGTCGCCCTTCTGGATCACCGCGTCGCCGGGAATGGTCAGGCGGCTGCCGCTCTCGCCGGTGGAGAACATGGACCAGGCACTGGGCGCGGCCACGCCGGTGGCGATCACGGTGCGGCGGAACTCGTTCACCAGTTCCCGCTCGCTCACGCCGGGGCGGGCGATGCGGCTCACGGCGGTGAAGCCCTCGTCCGCTGCGCGGCAGAGGGTGCGGAACATTTCGATCTCCTCGGGAGTCTTCACGCTGCGGGCGTAAACGAACAGCTCGGAGATATTTTCAAACTTTGCCTCCGGGAACATGCCGCACAGATTATTGTAATAGCCCACGGGCAGATAGTCCAGCTCAACGCCCAGCTTTTTGTCCGCCAGGTCCATCTCCCGCACCATTTTGGCCAGGATGTCCGAGGAGCTTTCCATCACCGCGGGGGCGGGCACGATGGCGCCGTTTGCAATCTCGTCCCAGGTCTTTACGCCCACCCAGGTGTCGTACTTGCGCACGATGAAGCGGCCCGCGCTTTTGATTTCGAAGGTGGGCACCTCAAAGTCCATGGTGGTCAGCTGGGTGGGAACACCCTCCCGGGCGCTGACCACCGCGATGGAAAAGCCCGCCTGGCGGGACACGGTGTGCTGATGGCCGGCAAAGCCGGTCACATAATGGAAGTTTTCCGGCGAGGAGACGATGGCGCCGTCCAGGCCTTTTTCACGCAGAAGCTCCTTGATTCGGTTTTCCTTGGGAAGCATGGAACAATCCTCCTTTTGAGTGATGGATGTAACGGAAAAGGGCCGCGCGCGCAGCGGCGCGCGCGGCTCCTTACAAAACCGGCAGACGGGATCAGGCGGGGTAGAACATGGGAGAGCCAGGTCCCAGAGGCAGGCCCAGAACGTACCAGATGATGAACAGCGCGATCCAGCCAAGCAGGAAGCCCAGAGAGTAGGGCAGCATGGTGGAAACAACGGTGCCGATGCCGGCCTTCTTGTTGTATTTCTGGAAGAAGGCCACGGTCAGTACGAAGAAGGGCATGGTGGGGGCGATGATGTTGGTGCAGGAGTCGCCGATGCGGTAGGCCACCTGAGTCAGCTCAGGAGACATGCCCAGACGCATGAACATGGGAACGAACACGGGAGCCATGATGGCCCACTTGGCGCTGTCCACCGCGATGAACAGGTTGATGATGGCGGTGAGCAGGATCAGCGCGATGATCAGCGGCAGGCCCACGAAGCCCACGCTCTCCAGGAAGTTGGCGCCCGCAACGGACAGGATGGTGCCCAGGTTGGAGTAGGTGAAGAAGTTGGTGAACTGAGCGGCGAAGAAGATCAGTACCATGAAGCCGGACAGGCCGGAGATGCCCTTGGTCATCAGGTCCACAACGTCCTTGTCGTTGTGGATGGTGCCCGCGCCCACGCCGAAGGCGATGCCGGGGATGAGGAACAGAAGCATCATGATGAAGATGATGCCGCTCATGAAGGGGCTGGACAGGAAACCGCCGGTGGCGCTGCGCAGCAGGCCGTTGGTGGGAACCACGGCGATCAGGATCAGGGCGATGTAGATGAGGGCGGCGATGCCGGCGAACTTCAGGCCGCGCTTCTCGGCGGCGGTCAGGTCGTTGCTCTCGCCCTCGATGGCGCCCTCGTATTTGCCCAGGCGGGGCTCAACGATCTTGTCGGTCACGAAGGTGCCGATGGCGGTGATCACGAAGGTGGAGGCGAACATGAAGAACCAGTTGCACAGGGGCGACACCACGTAGTTGGGGTCCAGCATGTTGGCCGCCTGGGTGGACATACCGGCGAACATGGGGTCGTTGGTGCCGATCAGCAGGTTGGCGCTCCAGCCGCCGGACACACCGGCGAAGGCAGCGGCCAGGCCCGCGATGGGATGACGGCCGAAGGCCATGAACAGAATCGCGCCCAGGGGAACCAGCACCACGTAGCCGGTGGAGGAGGCGATGTTGGACATGATGCCCAGGAACACCACCATGGCGGTGACCAGGCTGCGGGGGGCGGAGGTGGCCGCCTTGCGCAGCAGAGCGGACAGCATGCCCGAACCGTCGGCCACGCTCACGCCCAGGATGATGGTGAACACGGTGCCCAGAGCGAAGAACGAGGTGAAGTTGGTAACGATCTTGGTGATCAGGTCGCGGATGGCTTCCACCGAGAGCAGGTTCACCGCGGAAACGGTGGTCTCAACGATGGCGTTGCCGTTGGCGGTGTCGATGGTCTCGTAGGTGACCGACACGCCAAGCTTTGCGCAGATGGCCGAGATGATCATGACCGCAATGGTCAGGACCAGGAAGAGGGTTGCCGGGCTGGGCAACGCGTTGCCTGCATGCTCGATGCCGTCCAGCGCACGAACAACCAGGCTTTTCTTTTGCAGAGAATTGCTTTTTGCCATGGGGATTCCTCCTTATAAATGGTTTCTCTCTCCGGCGGCGGTGCCGCCTTATCTCACTCTCCTCCGCTGTGAAGAGCTTGATCCGCATTTGGGGGCCGGGTCAGCGGCCCATGTGTTTGTCCACAGCAGCCTTCAGCTGGGCCATGGCCTTTTCCAGGGTGCACAGCGGGCAGGCGATGTTCATGCGCATGTAGCCCTCGCCCTCGGTTTTGCCGAAGCCCCGGCCGTCGTTCAGTGCCAGGTGCGCTTCGTTTACCATGAAGGCGGGCAGCGCATCGCCCGCAAGGCCCAGGCCCTTGCAGTTGAGCCACAGCAGATAAGTGCATTCCGGCCGGTGCAGGGTGATCTCGGGGATGTTCTCCTTCAGGTAGTTCTCCACGTAGGTCACGTTGCGCTCCAGATGGGCCAGCAGCTGCTCCAGCCATTCCTCGCCGTAGCGGAAGGCGGCCTCCACCGCCACCAGGCTGAAGGAGTTGTTGCGGTGCACGTCCATGGATTTCCAGAAGGCCTGGTAGGTGTCCCGAAGCTTTTCGTTGGGGAACATCAGGGTGGCCGCCTGCAGGCCCGCCAGGTTGAAGGTCTTGGTGGCGGAGGTGCAGGTGATGGTGTTGGCGGCGATCTCCTCGCTCACGGTGGCCATGGGGATGTGCTTGTGGCCGAAGAGCATCAGATCGCTGTGAATCTCGTCGCTGATGATCAGGGTGCCGTACTGCACGCACAATTCGCCCATCCGGCGCAGCTCGTCGGCGGTCCAGACGCGGCCCACCGGGTTGTGGGGGTTACACAGGATGAACAGGGGCGGGCGGCGCTTGAGTGCCTCCTCAAAGGCCTCGAAGTCCATGGAATAGTAGCCGTTTTCCTCCTTCAGGGGAACGGTGAGGCACTTGCGGCCCCAGTTTTCCACCGAGTCGAAGAACTCGCCGTAAACGGGAGTGGTGAACAGGATCTCGTCGCCGGGCTTCGAGAACTCCCGCACGAAGGTGCACAGCGCCGGTACCACGCCCAGGGTGTACAGGCACAGCGCCGGATCCGGCTTCCAGCCGTTGCGCTTTTCCTGCCACTGGCACACCGCTTCAAAATAAGAGTCCGGGCGGCTGGTGTAGCCGAAGATGCCCTGCCGGTTGCGGGCGTCGATGGCGTCCAGAATGGGCTGGGCGGTCATCAGATCCATGTCGGCGATCCACATGGGGATCAGATCCCGGCGGCCGAAGCGGGCCTCCATCTCGTCGTACTTGGCGGCGAAGTTGTTCCACCGGTCGATGGGGCGGTCGAAATCGTATTTCATAGCGTCGTCTCCTTTTGCGTGGGTCTTCGGGCGGCGCACCGCCCGGTTGCTGTTGCTTTTGTTATAGCAAGAATCGGGCCAAAACAGGTGATTTTTTTGACAAAAAATAAAAAATTGGCGTTCCCGACAAATAGAACGAGTTCTGATTGTCGCAAACGCCAAAAAATATGGGAGAATTTGGACGTGAATTTTGACTGTTTTAGACAAGAAAATGACCAATCTGCAGAAAATGGTCAATAAAGGGTGAAGAAATGGATATGAAAATCAACCTGTTTTCAACCTAAAATTGCGGATTGCGGGTCAGCTCGGCCAGCAGCTCCAACCCCCGAGGGGTGATGCAGGTGCCGGACCGGCCTTTCTGAATGCTCACCAGGCCCAGCTGCTCCAGCTGGGCGGCCATGGTGCGGATGTTCTGCTGGCTCAGGGCAAGGCCCGCGGCGGCAGCCCGGGCCTCCAGTGCCTGGCGGCCCAGCGACCGGCTGGCGGCCAGCTGCTCCAGCAAAAACAGGTAGCTTTGCAGCCGGTCCCCGGCCAGGCGGCGCAGCTCGGCGGCCTGGGCAGGCTCGGCGGCGGGGGTATGAGGTGCGGCGGCCCGCAGGGTTACCGGCAGGTCCTCCGGCTCGATGAGGGGCTTTTCCAGATAGGCCAGGTATTCCACGCAGTTGCGCAGCTCCCGCACGTTGCCCTCCCAGGGGTGGCGCAGAAGCAGCTGGGCCGTTGCGGGCGAAAGTTCGAACCGGGCGCCGATGCCCTCCTGGATGCGGCGCAGAAGCAGCAGCACGTCGCCGCCCCGCTGGCGCAGCGGAGGCAGCTGCAGGGGCAGCACGCTCAGCCGGTAGAACAGGTCCCGCCGGAACCGGCCGCTGTGCACCTCCTCGTTCAGGTCCACGTTGGAGGCCGCGATGATACGCACGTCCACGTGGATCACGTCCACGCCGCCCAGCCGCACGATCTCCTTTTCCTGCAGCACACGCAGCAGCTTTACCTGCAGCATGGGGCTCATGGCCTCGATCTCGTCCAGAAACAAAGTGCCGCTGCGGGCGGCCTCGAAGAAGCCGATGTGGCCGCCCTTTTTCGCCCCGGTGAAGGCGCCCTCCTCGTAGCCGAACAGCTGGCTTTCCAGCAGGGCGTCCGGAATGGCGGCGCAGTTAATGGCCACAAAGGGCTCGTTTGCCCGGGGACTGGCCGCGTGGATGGCGTGGGCGAACAGCTCCTTGCCGGTGCCGCTCTCGCCGCTGATCAGAATGGAGGCGTTGCTGGTGGCCATCCGGCGGGCCAGCTGCCGGGCGGACACCATGCAGGGGCTGTCGCCGATGATGCTGTCGAAGGTGTATTTGGTCACATGGCCCTTGCCCAGCAGCTGGCGGCGGATCTTCTGCTGGCGGCGCTCCTCGTCCCGGAAGCGCTGGAGCACGCAGAAGGTGGTGGGGCTGCTGCCGCCCCGGTAAAAGGAGTGAATGCTCACCGACACCGGGTTGCCGTGGATCTCCACCAGGCGGCTGTGGATGGCCTTCTGGGCCGAAAGGCTTTCGGCAAAGGGCAGAAAGGGCAGCGCCTGCTGGGCCCGGCGCTCCAGCAACTGCTGGGCGGGCAGGCCCAGAATGTCCTCGGCCTTGGGGCTGCAGGCAAAGATCATGCCCTCGCCGTCCACGCCGATGAGTCCGGCGTCCAGCGCCTGTTCGAACAGCTCGAACAGGCTTTCCATCTGCACCGAGCGCTGGAGCATCTGCTCGATGCCGTAGGACTGCTCGGCCAGCGAGGCCAGGTATTCCTTGAAGGCGGGGCCGTCCAGCGCGGATTCGCATTTCAGCTGATGGGCCAGCTCCAGAAAGGTGCTGCCGCTCAGCAGCCGGGGCCCCAGATCGATCACCTCGGCGGCCCATTCCGGCACGAACCGCCGCTCGCCGGTGGTGATGGCCAGCGGCACATGGGACGGTTCCGGCGCGCCGGGATAATAGGGGATGAACTGGATGTTGGTCACACCCAGCTGATTCAGGGTGGCGATGGTCTCGGTGGCCATGGGCTGGTTCAGATTCACCAGCAGCGCCCGGGTGTTGCGGGGAATGGCCAGCAGCCGCTCCAGCCCGTCCCGGGTCACCCGCACCTCGCTGAGCACCACCGGTCCCCGGCTGGGCAGCAGCTGGCCGATGTCCCGGTCGGCAAAGGCGCAGGTGGACACCAGATATACATCCGCCGGTTCAATCACCGGGTCCGGCTGCAGCTGGGTGCTGTAGCACCGGGTGTTGACCTGGTTGCCGAAGAAATCCCGCACCTGGCTGGCATACAGCTGGGCGGAGGCTGCGTCCCAGGTGATGATGGCGAGTTGTTTGGCCATAAAAGCACCTCATTTCAACCTGTTCAACCTATTTTATGTGCTCATTATGGCATGGACCGGGGGTGCTGTCAAGAAAAGCGGCCCGGCGGGCGGGTCCGAGCCGGGCGAAGCGGCGCTGGCACGGAATTTGCTGCAAACAGAACAGAAGCATTTTGCCGGATTCTTTTACCGGAAAGGGGAGTTTATACAAATGTTTGAAATGAAGCAGTTTTATGAGCAGGCGGCCGCCATGGCCGGCGCCCTGCGGGCCGACCGCCGCGCGCTGCACGGTATGCCGGAATTGGGGATGGAGCTGCCCCGCACCACCGCCTATGTGGAGAACCGCCTGCGGGAAATGGGGATCGAGTCCACTCGTCTGGGCGGCGGCATCACCGCCTGCATCGGCCCGGAACAGGGGCCGGTGTTCCTTTTGCGGGGCGATATGGACGCGCTGAAGATGCAGGAGGCCAGCGGCCTGGAGTTTGCGGCGCAGGGCGAGTGCGCCCACACCTGCGGCCACGACCTGCACACCGCCATGCTGCTGGGCGCGGCGGCGCTGTTAAAGCAGAGGGAGAACGAGCTGCCCGGCCGGGTGAAGCTGATGTTCCAGCCCTCGGAGGAGAATCTGAAGGGCGCGGCGGCCATGGTCCAGGCGGGCGTGCTGCAAAACCCGCCGGTGGACGCAGCCCTGGCGCTGCATGTGTTCCCCGGCCCCATGCATGTGGGGACTCTGGCCTGGCGGCAGGGCCCGGCGCTGGCCTCGTCGGACAGCTTTTCCATTCTGGTGCGGGGCAAGGCGGGCCACGGCGCCATTCCCCAGAACGCGGTGGACCCGCTGACCATCGCGGCCCACATCCTGCTGGCGTTGCAGGAGGTGAACGCCCGGGAGGTGGACCCCCAGGATCCGCTGGTGCTTACGGTGTGCACCATCCACGGGGGCGAGCTGCACAATTCCATCCCGGAAACGGTGGAGATGAAGGGCAGCATCCGGGCCTTCTCCAACCACAACCGGGCCCACGCCCGCAAGCGGCTGGTGGAGATCTGCGAAGGAACCGCGGCTTTGTTCCGGGGCAGCTGTGAGGTGGAGTTCCTGGCGGGCGTGGCCTCGCTGCACAACCAGCCCCAGCTGGCCGCCGAGCTGGCGGGCTACGCGGGCCAGATTGCCGAAAAGATGGAGGAGCTGCCCCGCCAGATGGGCAGCGAGGACTTTGCCGAGGTGAGCCAGCAGGTGCCCGCGGTGTTCATGGGCATCGGCGCGGGCGGCCCGGAGGAGATCTACAACCGGGCGGGCAGCCACCACCCGGCGGTGGTCTTCAATGAAGAGGTGCTCCCTCTGGGCGCGGCGGTGCTGGCAGGCTGCGCTGCCAACTGGCTGGCGGCCCACGCGGAATAAAGGAAACACGCAAAATCCCCCGGCGGTGCTCCTGCACGGCCGGGGGCCTTCTTTCATCGAATGCTGCCGTCACCGCCGGATGTCCAGCGCGGCGCAGACCCGGCCGAGGGTGAGCCGGTACACCGCCCAGAGCAGCGCACCCACCCCGGCGGTCAGGCCCAGGCAGAGACCCAGCCCCGCCAGCTCCCCGGCGGTGAGCCGGTTGTCGTTGAAATAAAGGATGAGCAGGTAAAAGCCGAGAATCAGCCCGGAGCCCGCCAGTGCGGGTGTGAGGAACACCAGGCGCACCTGGCTGCGGGCGGAGCGGTAGAGGTACTGCCCCGGCGCGCCCAGCCTGCGCAGGTCATTGTAGACCGGACGGCTGGTCAGGGCGATGGTCATGCAGCGGGTGCAGGCGATCACGATCACCGCCGAAAGGCACAGCACCCCGATGAAGACAAACAGCATCAGGAACACCGCCGTGGTGCGCACGAAGTCCGCCTTGTCCAGCACCCGGAACCGGGGCATGTACTGCCAGTAGAGCCGGAAGTCCGAGGAATCCCGCTGGCTGTAGTCCATGCGGGGGAAGTTCGCTTCCTCGGCCTGGTCCGGGTCCAGGAAATAGACGCCCTCTTCCTCCAGATACCGCTGGCGCACGATGGGGTCCCAGCCGTCCAGCACCGCCACCTCGGGGCCGGAGCCGTCCACAATGCGGTCGAAGAGGGCCCGGGCGAAGGGGTAGCTGTCCTCCTCGTTTTCCAGGTTGAAAAAGACCATCTGCTCGCGCCATTCGCCGGTGAGACCATTGGAAAGCGCGGCCCAGTCGCCGTCGTCCAGCACGTAGCAGCCCAGCAGCAGGTCGTGGCACAGCGGCTCGGCCGGGGTAACCGCCAGCTGCTGCCCGGTGAGGGGATTGGTGAAGAGGGTCGCGTCCGGCTCGAACCGGCCCTGCCCGCTGCCGGAGGCGTCCAGCACACCGGCGGCCTGGCCCGGGGCCAGGTCCACAATCTCGCCGGTGAGGGCCCGGTAGCCGGATTCCGAGAGCACCAGCACGCTCTGGGCCTGCTGGGCGTAGACGCTGCGCCAGGTGGTGCCCAGCGGGCCCTCCTCCTCCACCTGATAGCTGCCGTCCACCGCCAGCCGGGCCATGGGCGCTTCGGCCCAGGAGGTGAGGGCCACGCCGTATTCTGCGGCCAGCTGCTCCACCTGGGGCTTTCCGGGGCCGTTCTGGTCCGCCCGGAAGTGGTAGGCGTAGTCCACCGGGCGGACGTCGTAGCTCAGCATGGACCCGGCGCCGATCATGGGGGTGTAGAAGGCGGCGAACAGCCCGCCGCCCAAGAGCAGCGTCATCACCAGCATGCTGCGCACCGTCTGGCGGCCCTGGAACTTCATCATCGAGGTGGCGATCAGGTCCCGGTAGGCGTGCCGGGCCCGCCAGCCGTTCACCACCGTGTGCAGCAAAATCATGTAAAGCCCGGCCAGCGCGGGCAGATAGAACAGACCGGAAAGCCCGGCCGGCGGGTACCAGTGCAGCAGGTTCACAAACACCGAGGGCGCAAGGTAGCCCAGCAGGCCGCCCGCCGCCAAAAGAAAAATCCCCAGCGGGCCGTACCAGCGGGGCACCGCCCGGATGGGCTCGCTGCGGTGGACCTCCTGCACCGTCTCGATGATGTTGGCCCGGCGCACCGAGCGCCTGCCCGCCGCGAAGAGCAGCACCGCCACGAACACCGAAAAGCCCAGCGCGATGGCCCAGGCCCGGGGCTCAAAGCGCAGGGTCATCTGGGCGCTGTCCACCACGAACAGGCGGAACAGCTGCCAGATGTCCCAGGCAAGGGGCGCGGCCAGAATGGCCCCGGCGGCGCAGGAAACAGCGGCCAGCACCGCCAGCTCCCGGTTCAGCTGCCGCCGCAGCTGGCGGCGGGAGGCCCCCAGCGCCAGCAGGATGCCGGTCTGGCGGGAGCGGTGGCGGAAAAACAGCCCCGAGGCGTACACCGTGAACATGGCGCAGCCGATCACCGCCATCACAAAGATCATCAGCACCTGCTTGCGGGAGTCGCCCCCCTCCGGCAGCACCGCCAGAATGGTGGGCGAACGCATCATGATGCCGTAGGCGGTGATGAGCAGCACCGAGAAAAAGCAGCACCCGGCCAGCAAAGTGCTGTGTACCCGGTTTTTGCGGCGCAGGGCCGCGCATACCTGACCCAACTGTTTCATGGCTCCTCCTCCCGGCTCATCGCGCCAATGGCCTCCAGCAGCTGGTCCTGAAAGGCGCTCCGGTCCATGCCGCCCTTTTCCAGCGTGCGCCAGACCACGCCGTCCCGCAGAAGGATCACCCGGTCGCAGAAGGAAGCAGCGAAGGAATCGTGGGTGACCATGAAGATGGTGGCCCCCAGCATCTGCTTTGCCTGCTCAAAGCTGCGGATCACCGCCCGGCTGGACCGGGAGTCCAGATTGCCGGTGGGCTCGTCCGCCAGAATCAGCAGCGGGTGGTTGATGAGGGCACGGGCCACCGCGGTGCGCTGCTTTTCACCGCCGGAAATCTCGGTCGGGTATTTGTTCTGAATGGCCCCGATGCCGAACACCTGGCACAGCTGCTCGGCCCGGGCCTGCACCGTCTGGCTCATGGCTCCGCCGATGATGGCGGGCAGCAGGATGTTCTCCATCACGGTGAGGCCGTCCAGCAACAAAAAGTCCTGGAACACGAAGCCCAGCTGCCGGTTGCGCACCGCGGCCAGCTCCTCCTCCCGCAGCCCGGCCAGGTCCCGGCCGTCCAGCAGGATGCTGCCGCCGTCGGCGGGCAGGTAGCAGGAGATGCAGTTGAGCAGGGTGGTCTTGCCCGAGCCGGAGGGCCCCATCACCGCCACGAATTCCCCGGCGTCCACCGTAAGGCTCACCCCCTTCAGCACCGGGAAGCTGGTTTTGCCCACCCGATAGGATTTTTGCAGATCGTTCACAGCAAGCATTGCGCTCATCCTTTCCGTTTGGCTTGGTTTCTGCCTTCACCATACCCCGCCCCGGCCCGCCGCCGCAACCGGGGGCGTAACGAATGGCGGCGCCGCGGTCATTTTTGGCACGCGGCGGTGCAGCGATGGAACAAACGGCGTTTTTTTGGTCAAGTTTGGTTTTGCACAAAAGCGGCGGTGTGGTATGATGGGAGCAAAGCCGAAAAGGGGGGATCGGGATGCTGCGGATCGGCATCTGTGACGATGTGCAGGAGGCCCGCTTTGCACTGCGCTGCGCGCTGGAGCGGGTGCTGGAGCGCCAGGGCGAGGAGGCCGCATTCTTTGAATTTTCCGGCGGCGAGGGGCTGCTGCGCTGGCTGGACAGCCACGCCGGGGAGCTGGATCTGGTGTTTCTGGACCTGGAGATGGGCGAGCTTTCCGGCATGGAGACCGCCCGGCGGCTGCGGGCGGCGGACGACGAGGTGCAGCTGGTGTTCATGACCGGCCACGCGGAGGGCGTGTTCGAGGGCTATTCGGTGGGGGCGCTGGGCTATCTGCTCAAGCCGCCCCGGGAGGACCAGCTGGAGCCGGTGCTCACCCGGGCGCGGGCGGCGCTGTGCCGGGCGCTGGAGCGGGCCTATGTGTGCCGCAGCGGCGACGTGCGATACCGCATCCCGCTGGAACAGATCTTATATTTTGTGTCGGACCGGCGGCGGGTGACCTGCGTGACCGCCCGGCGGGAATACACCTTTTACGGCAAGCTGGATGAGGTGGCCGCCGAGCTGGGCGGCGAGTTCGTGCGGGTGCACCAGCGGTATCTGGTGCGTGCGGCGGCGGTGGAGCGCATTGAGGGCGCACAGGTGATGGTGGGCGGTCAGGCGCTGCCGGTGAGCCGCTCCTGCCGGGAGCAGGCGCTGCTGGCCCTGACCCGGGCGGTGCTGGAGGAATGACCATGTACGAGGGAATCAGAGCGGTGTTTTACCCGCTGTGGATACTGCTGGCCTTCTGCAACGGGCTGCTGATGGAAAAGCTCTGCGCCCCCTTTTTGCAGCTGCGGCCGGGAACGCTGTGGAAGGCGGCGCTGATTTTATGCTTTGCCGGGTCCAGCGGCATGGTGATCTGGGTGGGCGACCCCAACCTGTTTTACACGCTGCCGGTGTTTCTGGCGGTGTTTTTCGCCTGCACCCGGGGGGACTGGGTCGGGCGGCTGGCGGTCTGTTTGGTGATGTTCAGTTTGCTCATGTCCCTCTGTGCACTGAGCGACAGTTATCTGGGTGACTGGCTGGGCAAGCCCGGTCTGGAACAGTACATCTTCACCCGACTGGTGCGCACGCTGGTGCTGGGGGCCATCTGGCTGATTCTGCGCCGCCGCCTGCCCGCCCGGCCGGTGCAGCTGCCCCGGCGGCTGTGGAAGCTGGCACTGGGCCTGGCGGCGCTGCCCGTCTGCTCGCTGGCGGCGGTGGTGCTGCTGGCCACACCCTACCGCAACCAGCCCGAGCCCTATGCGGTGTCCATGTCCATGGGTCTGGCGGTGCTGCCGGTGGTGCTGCTCACCTCGGTGGTGCTGCTGGCCTCCTACACGTTGCTGGCCGAGCACGAGGCGCTGGAGCAGGCCGGGCGGCTGGCGGCGCTGCGGGAGGTGTATTACCAGGGCCTGCAGGGGCAGGAGGATCAGGTGCGCCGCCTGCGCCACGACCTGCGCAACCACCTGACCGCCTTGCAGGGCCTGCTGGCCCGGGGGCAGACAAAAGCCGCCGACGATTATCTGAAGCAGCTGCTGGATTCGGAGGCCCTGCACGGCCGAAGGCGGCTGTGCGAGAACGAGACGGCGGACGTGGTGCTTTCGGTCAAGGCCCAGGCCATGGAGCAGGCGGGGGTAACCGCCCGGTTCGGGGTGAGCCTGCCCAAAGAGCTGCCGCTGGCCCCCACCGACCTGTGCGCCCTGCTGGGCAACGCGCTGGACAATGCCCTGGAGGCCGCCCGCCGGACGCCGGAGGGCTGGGTGAGCGTGCGGGCCCGGGCGGACAAGGGCCTTTTGATGCTGCAGGTGGAGAACAGCGCCCCCGGCCTGCCCGTGCGGGAGAAGAACGGCCGTTTTGCCACCACCAAGGCGGACAAGAGCGCCCACGGCTTCGGGCTGGCGGGCATGGAGGAGATTGCCCGCCGCTGCGGCGGCACGCTGGAAGCGAAGGCGGAGGAGGGCCGGTTCGCCCTTACCGTCTGCATTCCGCTGGCCCCCTCTTGCGAAAACGGGCCGGGTGGAGTATAATCGGCAACAGCGCCGGGCTAAGCTGCCCGGCGCAATTTTATGCGCAAAAAGGAGGCAAGGCCGCCATGTGCCTGCTGCATGTGAGCGCCGGGACCGAATTCCGGGACCTGGTGCGCTACCCGGAGATCAGGATTCGGGAAAATTCCATGACCTTTATCACCGGCCCCAGCGGCTGCGGCAAAAGCACGCTGCTGCGGCTGCTGAACGCCACCGTTCTGCCCACGGCCGGGCGCATCGAATACAAGGGCAGTCCCCTGGGCGGGCTGCCGGTGCTGGACTACCGCAAAGAGGTGCTGCTGGCCCCTCAGCAGGTGTACCTGTGCGAGGGCAATGTGGCCGACCAGTTCGCCTTTTTCTATGGCGCGCGGGGCGAGGCGTGCGTAAGCCGGGCCGAGATGGTGAACGCGCTGGAAATCTGCCGTATGCCCCTCTCGCCGGAGGACAGCTGCGCCAATCTTTCCGGCGGCGAGCGCCAGCGGGTGTTTTTGTCCATTTATCTGTCCGCCCGGCCGAAGGTTCTGCTGCTGGACGAGCCCACCGCGGCGCTGGATGAGGTGACCGCCCGGGAATTTCTGGGCAATCTGAAGGCGGCCTGCCGCCAGCGGGGCACCACGGTGGTGTGCGTGTGCCACAGCCGCTCGCTGGTGGACGAGTTTGCCGACGAGGAGATTCGATTGGAGGCGAGGGCATGAACAGCGGCGGCGTGGTACAACTGCAGCTCTGGCAGTTTTCTCTGATCTACTTATTGCTGATTATCGTAATCGCCATCATGAAAAAGAGCGGGGTGGAGAAAACCCGCCTGCTGGTGGTGGCCAGCGTGAAGATGACGGTGCAGCTGGTGATCGCGGGTCTTGTGCTGTCTTACATCTTCCAGAACCCGAATCCGGTGTTTGTGGTGGTGTATCTGGCGGTGATGATCGGCTTCGCGGTGCACCGGGTGCTCAGCGGCAACCCGGGACTGAACCGGCGGTTCCAGGCCATCATCGCGGCCTCCATCGCCCTGAGCGGCGTGTTTGTGCTGGCTTATTTCGTCTGTGCGGTGGTGGGCGAGAACATTTTCAATCCCCAGTACACCATCCCCTTGGCGGGCATGCTCATCGGCAACACCATGACCGGCATCTCGCTGGGCATCAAGACCTTCCGGGAGAGCCTGCAGGGCCAGAAGGCCCGGGTGGAGGCGCTGCTGGGCTTCGGCGCGTCGCCCAAGGCGATTTTGCAGCCGCTGGCAAAGCAGGCGCTGGAAACCGCCCTGCTGCCCACCCTCAACTCCATGGTGGGCATGGGCATCGTGTCGCTGCCCGGCATGATGACCGGCCAGATTCTGTCCGGCACCATGCCCACCACGGCCATTCTGTACCAGATCGCGGTGATAATCGCCATCTGCACCGTGGTCACCGCGGCCAGCTTCGGCTCGCTGTTTCTGGGCCTGCGCACCCTGTATGACCCGAAAAACCAAATATTGTGACAAATTTATACAAATAGTAAAAGCCTGAGCGGTTCAGCCGAGCCGCTCAGGCTTTTTGCGTATTCGTTTATTCCACCCAGATGCTGCCGGAGATATCGGTGGCGCCCTCGTTCACCAGCTGGAGGCTGACCGTTCCGGCGGTGCAGCCGTCCAGCGGGATGGCCACCGGCTGGCTCTCGGCCCGGGAAAGGTCGATGCTCTCCACCAGCTGGCCGTCCTGGCTGATGTTCAGCAGCAGCGGGCCGCCGGTACATTCCGTGCTGGCCATCAGGGTGCGGGCGTCCGGGTCATCCAGCGTGAAGGCGGAGTCCAGGTGATAGCCGTTGCTGGATTTGTTCAGCGTGAAATTCCACACGCCATTGTCGTGGTTTTCGATGCTGACCAGCGCCCATCCGCTGTTTACCGTGACGGAAGCGCCGTGGATGGGCACCGAGGTGGAACCCGTCACCTGGGAACCGCCGCCGGCATTCATGGCGAAGGCAAAGAGGGCCACAAACATGAACACCACACTCAGCAGTGATACTGCTCCGGTGGCGATGGCGCCCTTCAAAAAGCCGTTCATCTTGCGGTGGGGCAGTGGCTGACCATATTGTTCATTGGCCGCGCCGCAGTGCTCGCAGTATTGGGCGGTGTGGGGAATGGGCGCTTGGCAGCTTTGGCAGGGCAGCAGAGTTTTCTTGCGGCCAAAGGCCAGATAGAGGATGAGCGCCAGAATGGGGCTGGCAAAAATGCAGATCAGCACCCAGAGCACCGGGTCCTGGCCGTGGAGCTTTGCGTCCCGATACAGCCAGATGGCCATCAGCACCAGAAAGGCAAGGCTGGATGCCATGCAGAGGAAAATCATCAGAAAAAATACAATGGGAAGAGCGGTTGCGGTCATTTAAAACCCCTCCTTTTTGCGGGTTCGTTTGGGCAGATAGATGGTGGTGGCGGCGCGCAGATCCGCCATGCGCAGGCTGATGAAGGTGAGCGCCACACCGCCCACCGCCAGCCAGGCAAGGGCGAAGGAGGCCAGATGGGCCCACAGCGGCATGATGGGCAGCGCAAAAATCACCGCGGGCACCCCGCACACGATGAAGTTGGCCACCATGGGCAGCCACCAGAACGACACCGCCCGGGTGTCGGGCTGGGCGTCCAGCTGCTCCTGCCGCCGCCACAGCTTGGCCTTCAGGGCCGCGTCCAGCTCCGGCGCGGGGCCGGGGGCGGGAGTATGCAGTTCGGCCTGCAGGGCCTTGTCCAGATCAAAGTGTTCCATAGCCTTGGGCCTCCATTTCCTTTTTCAGCAGTTGCCGGGCCTTGTGCAGCCGGCTTTTGATGGTGCCCACCGGGGCCTTTTCCATGCGGGCGATCTCCTCCAGATTCCAGTCGAAGCCGTAGGCCAGCGTGATGGGGATTCGCAGCTTCAGGGGCAGCCGGTCCACCGCCGCCAGCAGGGCCGCGCTCTGGGCCCGGTTTTGTGTGGCCTGGGCCGGGTCGTCCGGCGCGGGCGGCTCGGGGGCGTTGTCGCCGTCCAGCTCTATCGGCCTAGCAATGGCCAGCCGCCGCCCGGCCTTGCGCTGTTCGTTTTTGAAGATGCCGCCTGCCAGGCTGAACAGCAGCGCCCGAGGATTGCTGCGCTCATCCAGGGTGAGGGTCAGCTCCAGGCATTTCAAAAAGGTCTGCTGATACAGATCCTCCGCCTGCTGGGTCCGGCCGGTGAGCCGGTGGCAGTAGCGGTAGATTTCCGGCCCGAAGCGGTCCACCAGGCGGGCTACCTCCTCCGCGTGCATCGCGTCCTCTCCTCTCTTTGAAAAAATGCCATGGCGCCGGGGGCTATGTTCATCCCCCCTGCATCCTGTAATCGTCGCAAGGCGGGCGGCGGTTCACATTTTTTGAAAATTTTCCGCAAAAAAGCGCGCTCCTCTTTTGCAAGGGGAACGCGCCGGGATTGTTTGCAGGTCAGCCCCGCAGAAAGTTTGCCATGGCGGGGTAGAGCTTGTCGCTGTGGACCACATAGCTGCCGTGGGTCTCGCCGGGAAGAATCAGCAGCTTTGCCCCCGGAATGGACCGGGCGATGCGCCGGGTCTGGGTCTCGTCGATCAGGTCCTTTTCACCCGCCAGCACCAGGGTGGGGGCGGTGATGCCGGTGAGCTGCCAGCCCGCCAGATGGGGCTGGGTGAGCATCAGGTCCAGCTTGGGGTCCGGGGAGATGCGGTTCTGCACCCGCATCAGGGTGCGCCAGGGCTGCTTGATGCCCGCGGGGGTCATGTTGGCCCCGGCCACCACCAGCCTGCCGGGCAGGTCGGGCCAGCGCAGCGCCACCAGCAGCGCCACCACGCCGCCGTCCGAAAAGCCCACCAGCGCGGGCTTTTCCAGCCCCTGCTGCCGGATGAAGGCGGCCACATCCTCGGCCATTTCCCGGTAGGTGAGGGTGGGCACCGGGTCGCTCTTGCCGTGGGAGCGGCTGTCCAGCGCGTAGACGGTGTAGGACCGGGCCAGATCCTTGATGGCCACGTCGAAGATGGTGTGGTCCTCGCCGTTGCCGTGCAGCAGAATCACCGGGCGGCCGCTGCCCTCCTTATGATAAAAAAGCTTTAAGCCGTTCACGATGGCATACATGGGGCATCGCTCCTTTGCATTGGAAATCCGTAAGATATACCCTATTATACCACTGGCGAAGGTGGGAAAAAGCAATAAATTGTTAAGGACGGGGCGAAAATGCTCACAGCTCCTCTTTCAGCTCGGTCATGTTCACCCAGTACCGCTTGGGGCAAAGGCTCCGGCGCAAAGCCGGATTCTCCCGGGCAGCAATGGCGATGGTCTTGTAAAACCGCTTCCACAGCTCCTGATACGCCGCTTCCTCCCGGGAAATTTCCGGGAAGGGGGGCGCTTCGTCCAGCTGGGCGTAGCTGGCTTTGCCCTTCTGCCACAAAAGAGCCGCGCCGTGGGTGGCGTCGTAAAGGATGAAATCCTCGCTTGGCAGCCGCTGGCAGAAGTGCAGCCGCAAAAGGGGCAGCACATAATGCTTGGGGGTGATGGTGCCGCCCAGAAAGTCGCCGTAGTCCTGAAAGCGCACAAAGCCGGTGAGCAGGTGGGCCTCGCCGCACACCGCTTTTTCCAGCGCCAGCACCGGGGCCACGTCCTTGTGGCCGGCCATGAACATCACGCCCGGGCCCACCCGGTAGCCCAGCCGCAGAAACCGCAGAATCAGCAGCTCTTTCTCCTCGCTGCCAGAAAGAAAGGCGTGGGCCACGCAGCTGCGCGCCCCCTTGCCCAGCTTTTTGGGCAGGCTGGCGTCCACCCGGCGGGCCTTGGCCGGGTCGGTTTCGATGAGCTTTTCCGGGAAGAGGGTGGCCATGGGGCTGGAATGGGGCAGGATGGCAAAGGGGATCTCGTGGGCGTACACGCTCTCGAACACGCAGCAGAGAAAGCCCTCAAAGCTGCCGTCGTACCGGTAGACTACATCCGCTTCTCGATCCATGAAACCGCCTCCTCCTTTGCCGCTTCCAGCCCCGGCCTGCCCGCAGTGAGCATGGGGGCAAACTCCGGGGCAAACAGGCTCAGCTGCTGGGCACCGGCGGCGAACACCCCGGAATCCACCAGCGCCGCCGCGATGCTCCGGCGACCGAAGCCCGCCGCGCCGGAAAAGCCCCTGCAGCAGATGAAATACTGGGCCCGCTTGAGCACCACGCCCATCCGGCGCAGCTCCTCCAGGCCCAGCGCCCCCTGGCGGCGGGCCCGCACGATGCGCCCGGCACTTTTCGGCCCGATGCCCGGCACCCGCAGCAGCATGGTTTTGTCCGCTCGGTTCACGTCCACCGGGAACTGGTCCAGATGCTGGATGGCCCAGTTGCATTTGGGGTCCAGGAAGGGGTCGAAGTTGGGGCTGGCGTCATCCAGAATCTCGTCCGCCGAAAAGTCGTAAAAGCGCAGCAGCCAGTCCGCCTGATAGAGCCGGTGCTCCCGCAGCAGGGGCGGGGGCGTGTTCAAAGCGGGCAGGCGGCTGTCCTGCGCCACGGGGATATAGGCCGAATAGAACACCCGTTTCAGCTGGTATTTCTGGTAAAGGCCCTCGGTGAGCTTTAAGATCTGCCGGTCGGTCTCCGGGGTGGCGCCCACGATCATCTGGGTGCTCTGCCCGGCGGGGGCGAATTTCGGCGCGGACCGGTAGACCGTCAGCTCCTGCCGGTTTTCGTCCCGGGCGCGGGCGATCTGGCTCATGGGGGCCAGAATGGCGGCTTTTTTCTTGTCCGGCGCCAGGCGGCCCAGACTGGCGGCACTGGGCAGCTCGATGTTCACGCTCAGCCGGTCCGCCAGCAGGCCCAGCCGGTGGATCAGCGCCGGGTCCGCCCCGGGAATGGCCTTGGCGTGGATGTAGCCCCGGAAATGGTATTCGTTCCGCAGCAGCTCCAGGGCCTTGATCATCAGCTCGGTGGTGTGGTCGGGGCTGATGAGCACCGCGCTGGACAGAAACAGTCCTTCGATGTAGTTGCGCCGGTAGAACTGGATGGTCAGCTCCGCCAGCTCCCGGGGAGTGAAGGCGGCCCGGGGCAGGTCGTTGGAGCGGCGGTTCACGCAGTAGGCGCAGTCGTAGGCGCATACGTTGGTGAGCAGCACCTTTAACAGGCTCACGCAGCGGCCGTCCGCCGAGAAGGTGTGGCAGCAGCCGGGGGCCACCGCGCTGCCGATGCTCCCGGCCGCGCCGCCCCGGTCCACACCGCTGGAGGTGCAGGCCACATCGTATTTGGCGCTGTCCGCCAGAATGGTGAGTTTTTCCATCAGGTCCATGCCCGGACCCTCCTTTCTCTGGTTGGATTTGAAATAATAGGAGTGTTCACGAAAGCGAAGAAAGAAGCAAAAACAAAGCAAAAAAGAGAGTGAAACCGCAAAAAAGGCGCAAAAAAGAAAGCCCCATGCGGCGCATGGCAAAACCAATGGTTTGATGGGGCTTTTTGGAAAATAAAGACGGAGTTATTTTCGGTCGGCTTTGGAGCGAATCCAGGCCGCCAGGATCACCAGCTCAAAGGCCAGAAAGGAACCGGTGGCCACGGTGAGCGCCCCTTCCGGGGAGAGCCCGTTCAAAAGGTCGTGGAACAGGGCCGCCCAGACCAGATACAGCAAAACAACGCCCAGACCGGCCAGGATGGGAAACAGCAGCTTCATGGCGAGGTTCCTCCTTGTGCAGCCCGGCAATCACTTTAAGTATTTTTCCAGATAGTTCGCGCTGGTGGGGCCGCTGGTGCTTTTCAGCACAAAGCGCTCGCCCTCCAGCTCCAGCTCGGCGGCGGCGCAGTTGCCCAGACCCACGCTCCAGTAGTCCTTCATGGCAAGGCCCAGCTCGGCGGTGAGCAGGGCGTGCAGCGCCGCGCCGTGGCTGACCGCCAGCACGGTCTGGCCCCGGTGGGCCTGCTTTACATAGGCCACAAAATCGCTCACCCGTGCCATCAGAGCGGGCAGGCTCTCGCCGCCCGAGGCGGGCACAAAGTGGGCCGGGTCCGCGAAGAAGGGGGCGAAGTCCTCGCCCAGGGTGCGGGGGGCCTTGCCCTCCCAGTCGCCGAAGGCGATTTCCTTGATGCGCTCGTCGGTGCGCACCTTGTCGGCGGGCCAGCCGCTCACCAGCACGGCGGTTTCCACCGCGCGGCTTAAGGGGCTGGAGTACACCGCGTCAAACTGCACACCGGAAAGCCGCTGCCGGGCTTCCTCGGCCTGGCTGCGGCCGGTGTCGTTCAGAGGGATGTCCGTCTGGCCCTGCAGACGGCCCGCCAGGTTCCAGTCGGTCTGGCCGTGGCGTACAAGATAAAGCCGGGTAGGCTGCATGGGAATTTCCACTTCCTTCTATATAGTATAAGGGCGGCGGGGAAACCGGGGGAGAAAAGGGCAAAATTACCACTTGGCCCTCGTCTCCACCACCTTGCCCGCGATGAACAGCTGGTTCAGCTCCTCGCCGCGGATCACCTTTTCCTCATAGGCCGGGTTGAAGGGCTGCAGAATCACCGCGTTGCCCCGCTGAATGTACTTTTTCAGGGTGCCTTCGCCCTCGCCGAAGACCATCACGCCCAGGTCTCCGTTTTCCAGGGTGGGCTGGCGGTGCACCAGAGCCAGGTCACCGTCCTGGATGCGGGGCTCCATGCTGTCTCCCTTGACCACCAGATAAAAATAGTTGGCGGGGTCCTTCACGCAGGCGTATTCCACCCCGTAATCTTCTTCAAAGGCCAGCGAGCCGTAGCCCGCGCGCACGGTGCCGATCACCGGGATGGGGCTTTCCGCATAGGGCAGGGAAGGGGCAGCGGGCTCTGCAGGCTGCTCGCTGATGCCCAGCAGGTAATCCGCCGAGGTTTCCAGCAGCTCGGCCAGCCGGGCCAGGGTGGCGGGGTCCGGCGAGGAGCGGCCGGTCTCCCATTTGCCCACCGCCTGCTGGGTCACGCCCAGATGTTCGGAAAGACTTTTCTGGCTCAGGCCCATCTCCTTGCGCAGCTGCTTCAAGCGTTGTGGGAACATGTGTGAACACTCCTTTCTTGCTGGCTTCATTATACAACTAAAAATTGTTCTTGTAAATAAAATACGCGAAAAAGTTGTTAAAATACCATTGACAACAACTGACGGTTGTTGTAGAATGAAGGCACAACAAACAGGCAGGCCACGAAAACGTGGGCAGGCAGTGCAAAGGAGCGGTTTGAGATGAAACGAATGATTTGTGATTCCATGCTGGTGCTGGGCGCTCTGGCCTTCGTTGTGGTGGCAGGCGCGGCGGTGGAGGGCACTATGCCCCTGGCGGCCGCGCTGGGCCTGATGGCCCTGTTGGCCGGAGGAATGCGCGGCATCGCCCGGCTGGAGCAGCCCCGGGCCGTCTGCCGGGTGCGCCGCGGGCGGGGCCGTTACCGCCGCCCCGCTCCCCGGCCCCGGAAGGCTGAGGCACTGCGGGCGGCCTGAGAAAAAGCGCCCGGTATGCTCCGCGCCCCCCTTGCGGTGCATGCCGGGAGTTTTTTTAAAAAACGTTCGATTTTTTTAAAAAAGATGGTTGACAAACCCGTGACCCTGTGATAACATAGATAACGCACTAGCGATGGCGTGTGTGACAGCCACTCTTGGAGAGGTGTCCGAGTGGTTTAAGGAGCCGGTCTTGAAAACCGGTGACCCGCAAGGGCCGTGGGTTCGAATCCCACCCTCTCCGCCATTTTTTAATTTCATATTTTGATATGGACTTTGCTCTGGAGAAGTACTCAAGAGGTCGAAGAGGCGCCCCTGCTAAGGGCGTAGGTCGGGAAACCGGCGCGAGGGTTCAAATCCCTCCTTCTCCGCCAAAAACCCCGAACGCGTTTGCGTTCGGGGTTTTCTTTTTTCACTTTTCACTCTTCACTCTTCACTGAAAGTGCCCGCTACAGAGGGGGATGAAAGTGAATAGTGAAAAGTGAAGAGTGAATAGGTAAGGTGTGCCGCAAAAGCGGCACGGATTTTCAGGCAGTCCGCCGGGGCAGGCTTGACCGGGGAACATTAGACTGCAGCCGGGGCCGTCCGCCTCGCCCGGATTTTCCACACATCAGCCGCTTTTTGGTGGAAAATCTGCTGCCTGCAAAGGGTGGAATCTGCCCCGAAAACCGGACCTTTTGCCTGTGGGCGGGTATGCGATGCCGCAAAAAAGGCCGAATCGCCTGCAAAATCACCAGTAGATTTGCGCCTTTTGTGCCAAAATAGCAGCAGTTCGTGAAAAATGAAGCCATTTTGCGCAATTTGATGTACTTTACTGCAAAGAGTAGTGTATAATGTACTGCAGGATTCTTTCAACCTTATTATAGATTATAAAAAATTGCAGGGGGCCGGATGCCGGTGCGGCTGTTTTTGTGGGCAAAGGCGCCCTGCAGGGGAAAGCGAGAGGTATAGTTTACATGGATCAGACCAACACCAAGCGTAAGATCATGGTGATCGGCCACCGCAACCCGGATACGGACTCCATCTGCTCGGCCATTGCCTATTCCAATCTGAAGAACAAGACCGTGGGCCCCTGGCATGAAGCCTGCCGCGCGGGCGAGATCAACCAGGAGACCGCCTTCGTGCTCAAGCGCTTCGGCGCCAAGACCCCCCGCCGCTGCCTGAACGTGAGCGCTCAGGTGCAGGACATTGATATCCGCCCCGTGCCCGGCATTCTGGGCAACACCACCATGCGCCGCGCCTGGGAAACCATGCGCGACACCCAGGCCAACAGCCAGCCCATCGTGGACGAGAAGGGCATGCTGCAGGGCCTGATCACCCTGGGCGACCTGGCCGTGGCCAACATGGACAGCCTGGACACCCATGCCCTGAGCAACGCCCGCACTCCCATCAAGAACGTGGTGGAGGTTCTGGGCGGCACCGTGCTGGCTGGTGACGATTCCGGCTACTTCGAGAGCGGCAAGATCGTGATCGGCGCCTCCAGCCCCGACGTGCTGGAGAACACCATGGAGGCCGGTGACATCGTGCTGGTGGCCAACCGCTACGAGACCCAGCTGTGCGCCATCGAGATGGGCGCCGCCTGCGTGGTGGTGTGCATGGAGTCCACCGTGGCCAAGACCATCGTCAAGCTGGCCAACGAGCGCGGCTGCCTGCTCATCAGCAGCCCCTACGACACCTACGCCGTTTCCTGCCTGATCAAGCAGAGCGTGCCCGTAAGCACCCACATGACCCCCCGCGAGAAGCTGCGCACCTTCCTGCCCAGCACCCCCGTGGACGAGGTGAAGAAGGTCATGAGTAAGGTGCGTGACAACTACTTCCCCGTGCACACCAACTCCGGCAAGTACCTGGGCCTGATCAGCCGCCGTAACCTGCTGAATCTGCAGCGCAAGCAGCTGATCCTGGTGGACCACAACGAGAAGACCCAGTGCGTGGACGGCTGGGAAGAGGCCGACATCCTGGAGGTGGTGGACCATCACCGTCTGGGCAGCCTGGAGACCAGCCAGCCCGTGTTCTTCCGCAACCAGCCGGTGGGCTGCACCTGCACCATCGTGTACCAGATGTACCAGGAGCAGGGCGTGGAGATCGAGCCCCACATCGCGGGCCTGATGCTCAGCGCCATCCTGTCCGACACGCTGTGCTTCCGTTCTCCCACCTGCACCCCCGTGGACGAGGCTGCCGCCCGTGCGCTGGCCAAGATCGCCGGGGTCGAGCCCGAGGAGCTGGCCAACGAGATCTTCGAGGCCGGTGAGAATCTGGAGGGCCGCGCCGCTGAGGACGTGTTCTTCCAGGACTTCAAGATCTTCACCCATGGTGACATCCGCTTCGGCGTGGGCCAGGGCAGCTACATGAGCGAGAAGAACCGCCAGCGTGCTGCCGAGCTGCTGCGCCCCTATCTGCCCGAGGCCCTCAAGCGCGAGGGCGTGCAGATGATCTTCTTCATGCTCACCAGCGTGAAGGATCAGTCCAGCAAGGTGCTGTTCTGCGGCGAGGGCGCCGAGCAGCTGATCGGCGCCGCCTTCCGCTGCGAGCGGGACACCGACGGCAGCGTGGTTCTGCCCGGCGTGGTCAGCCGCAAAAAGCAGATGATCCCCGCCATGCTGGACACTCTGGCCCAGATGTGATCCGGGCTGCAAATCCAACCACAGAACCCAGATACCGCCGGTTTTGCCGGCGGTATTTTTTTGCCCGCAGAAATAGTTGACAAAAATTTGTTCAGAAAATGGGTGAAAACGCAAATTGACAATCACCGCCTCCAAGTGATACTTTAAAAACAGACGATTCTTATATACGTATATGATTCGTAAATAAGAACAACGAGAAGATGCAAATTACACAAGGAGGAAATGACGATGACTTACTATGTACCCCCGATCAACCTGCTGGGCAAGGGCTGCCTGCAGGATGCTGCCGCTCCCATCAAGGCCATGGGCTGCAAAAAGGCCCTGATCTCCACCGATAAGTTCCTGACCGGCAACGGCACCGTGGACAAGGTGGCCAAGATGCTGGAGAGCGTGGGCGTGGAATATGTGGTGTACAACGAAGCCAAGCCCAACCCCACCGTGAAGAACGTGGAGGACGGCCTGAAGGTCCTGCAGGAAAACGGCTGCGATTTCGTTGTGAGCGTGGGCGGCGGTTCCCCTCAGGACTGCGGTAAGGCCATCGCCGTGCTGGCCACCAACGGCGGCAGCATCAAGGATTACGAGGGCGTGAACAAGAGCTCCAGGAAGTCTCTGCCCATCGTGGCCATCACCACCACCGCCGGTACCTCTGCCGAGGTGACCATCAACTACGTGATCACCGACGAGGAGCGCCACGTGAAGATGATCATGGTGGACAACAACACCCTGGCTGCCGTGACCGTGAACGACCCCGAGCTGATGGTGAGCATGCCCGCCTCCCTGACCGCTGCCACCGGTATGGACGCACTGACCCATGCGGTGGAGGCCGTTGTGGCCAAGGGCGCCAACGATGTGACCGACGCCACCGCTCTGTACGCCATCAAGCAGATCTTCGAGTTCTTGCCCCGCGCCGTGAAGAACGGCCAGGATCTGGAAGCCCGCGAGCAGATGTGCTATGCCTGCTACCTGAACGGCATCGCCTTCAGCAACGCCGGTCTGGGCAATGTACACGCCATGGCGCATCAGCTGGGCGGCCTGTATGACCTGCCTCACGGTGTATGCAACGCCATGCTGCTGCCCGTGGTGGAGGAAGAAAACGCCAGGCACGCCCCGGCCAAGTTCCGTGCCATCGCTGCCACCATTGGCTACGACTGCGAGGGCAAGACCGACGCCGAGTGTGTGGATCATGTGATCGGCCGCATCAAGGCACTGTCTGAGGAAGTGGGCATTCCCAAGAGCCTGAAGGACGTGGGCGTGAACGATCCCGACTACGATACCCTGGCCGAGAACGCCATGAAGGACGCCTGCGCCGGCGCCAACCCCGTGTTCTTCGACAAGGAAAAGCTGGTGGAGCTGTTCAAGAAGATCGGTTGATTGCACCGCTTTTTTCCCGGACTGCAAACCGCCGGACCTCTGAAAGGAGGTCCGGCGGTTCTTTTAACTAGAAAACCACAAGCTATGCTTGTGGACGAGAAGAGCACGAGCGTTGAAACGGTAAAAAAGAACCTCCTTTTGCTACAATAGAAGCGGGTAACGCCAACCGCACAAAAGCAAAAGGAGGTTCATCCATATGGACGAAAAAAGTTTATCACATACGAGTTGGAATTGCAAATATCACATTGTGCTGGTGCCAAAGTATCGCAGAAAGGTGATTTACGGGAAATTAAGAAAAGATATTGGAAAAATCCTGAGGATGCTTTGTGATTACAAGCATGTGGAAATCATTGAGGGACATGCAATGCCAGACCACATTCATATGCTCGTATCGATTCCGCCGAAATTGGCGGTGGCAGATTTTATGGGGTACTTGAAGGGCAAGAGTACGCTGATGATTTTTGAGAGGCATGCGAATCTCAAGTACAAATATGGAAGGAGAGTGTTTTGGGCAAAAGGGTACTATGTAAATACGGTTGGAGGAAATGAGGCAAAGATTCGCAAGTACATCCAAGAACAGGAAATGCAAGATCAGATGAGCGATCAGCTGAGTTTCAGAGAATACGAAGACCCGTTCAAAAATATAGCGGACCTTGATGATGATTCACCGGAAATCCCGACCGACAGCAGAAGGAAAAAGTAAAAAAAGCAACGCCAAGTGCGGTTGGCGTTGCTCATTACGCACCTTTAGGTGCTGCTAGAATAATGGCCCTTATAGGGCCGTTCTGCAAACCCCACGTTTAACGTGGGGTTATGATT
>NZ_NFHD01000076.1 GCF_002159185.1 Gemmiger sp. An87 | reverse complement strand
GAGACAGGTGGTGCATGGTTGTCGTCAGCTCGTGTCGTGAGATGTTGGGTTAAGTCCCGCAACGAGCGCAACCCTTATCGTTAGTTACTACGCAAGAGGACTCTAGCGAGACTGCCGTTGACAAAACGGAGGAAGGTGGGGATGACGTCAAATCATCATGCCCTTTATGACCTGGGCTACACACGTACTACAATGGCAATTAACAAAGAGAAGCGAAACCGCGAGGTGGAGCAAACCTCATAAAAATTGTCTCAGTTCAGATTGCAGGCTGCAACTCGCCTGCATGAAGTCGGAATTGCTAGTAATCGCGGATCAGCATGCCGCGGTGAATACGTTCCCGGGCCTTGTACACACCGCCCGTCACACCATGAGAGCCGGGGGGACCCGAAGTCCGTAGCCTAACCGCAAGGAGGGCGCGGCCGAAGGTAAAACTGGTGATTGGGGTGAAGTCGTAACAAGGTAGCCGTATCGGAAGGTGCGGCTGGATCACCTCCTTTCTAGGGAGTCAGACGGCCAC
>NZ_NFHD01000075.1 GCF_002159185.1 Gemmiger sp. An87 | reverse complement strand
GGTGGCCATCATCGGTGCGGGCCCCAGCGGCCTGACTGCTGCCGGCGATCTGGCCAAGCTGGGCTACAAGGTCACCGTGTACGAGGCCCTGCATCTGGCAGGCGGCGTGCTGGTGTACGGCATTCCTGAGTTCCGTCTGCCCAAGGCCATTGTGCAGAACGAGATCGAAGGTCTGCAGGCCATGGGCGTGGACATCGAGACCAACATGGTTATTGGCAAGGTGCTGACCATCGACGAGCTGATGCACGACTACGGCTACGAGGCTGTGTATGTGGCTTCCGGTGCCGGTCTGCCCCGCTTCATGGGCATCCCCGGCGAGAGCCTGAAGGGCGTTTACTCCGCCAACGAGTACCTGACCCGCGTAAACCTGATGAAGGCTTACAAGGAAGGCAGCAAGACCCCCATCAAGAAGAGCAAGAACGTGGCCGTTGTGGGCGGCGGCAACGTGGCCATGGACGCTGCCCGCAGCGCCAAGCGCCTGGGCGCCGAGAACGTTTACATCGTGTACCGCCGCGGCATGGAAGAGCTGCCTGCC
>NZ_NFHD01000074.1 GCF_002159185.1 Gemmiger sp. An87 | reverse complement strand
CCTCTATGACGAACTATGCAAGTACCATCCCGAACACAAAACAGTGGTGGCGGACAGCGCCTACAAAACACCCTGGATCTGCAAGAGAATTTTTGAGAGCGGCCGCGTTCTTTCCACCTGCTATACCAGACCCAAAACCAAAGAGAACAGCTATCCCTGGTGGGCCTATGTGTATGACGAATACTTTGACGATGTGATCTGCCCCGAATACCACGCACTGCATTATTCCACCACAAACCGGGACGGTTACCGGGAATACAAAAGCCGCGCCTATCTTTGCAAAATTTGTCCCACCAGAGGAATGTGCACCGAAAACGCCAAGTGTGAGAAAACTGTGCTGCGCCATGTCTGGCAGGACTACGTGGAGATGGCAGAGCATATCCGGCACATGGCGGTGTACAAAGAGCTGTACCGGCTGCGAAAAGAGAAGATTGAGCGTGTGTTTGCCGATGCGAAGGAAAAGCACGGGATGCGTTACACACAGTACAGAGGCTTGGCTCAGGTGACAAACTGGGTGAAGCTTAAATTTGCTGCCATGAATCTGAAAAAGCTGGCCATCTGGAAATGGAACGCCACCCATCCAGGGT
>NZ_NFHD01000073.1 GCF_002159185.1 Gemmiger sp. An87 | reverse complement strand
AGCACTGCCCAGCTGAAGCGCATTGGTGAGTGCGGCAAGATCCATGCCGCAGCCCCAGTCGGCCACTGCCAGGTGAATATAGTTCTTGTCCGCATCAGGTGCCAGCGCCACACAGATCCGGGCTTTTTCGCCTGCCAGTGCGGCGGCAAGAGCATCGTCGCACCCCTCGAGGACACCCTGATGGAAGAGCATTCCCTGACGGGCCAGCCCGACAAAGGCCTTGCGAGTGATGTTGATGGCGATTTCGTGGCTCTCGTTGGTGCAAGCGGTGATGTTGTTCATGTTCTGGTTGTTCATATTGAATCCTCTCTTTCTTATTTATAAGGAATGTGTTTGATCCACTGCCCTTTTCCGGCTTGTTTTGTTGCGGCCGGCATGTTATGATGAGAGGGCAGAATGGACTTATTTAATACTGGGTTGATTTTGCGTTTGCCGTGTCTGAGTTGCCGCTCAGATACGGCTTTTTTGTTAGAAGGGCAGGGGACTTTATCACGGCCAGCAGGCAGGGACAATGACCGAACTGCCTGCTTCGGTGATCCGGGATGTTGTCCGCTTCATAGATGAAGTGGGCGTTGCCTTTCATATAGATACCTCCTATCTGATTGGTGTCAGGGAGTGTGTTCCCTGTGCTTATATTATAGCATATTGGTACCAAT
>NZ_NFHD01000072.1 GCF_002159185.1 Gemmiger sp. An87 | reverse complement strand
CGATCTTCCGCAGCAAGTGATCCTGCGGCACCATGTTTTCCAAACTTACAAATTCCAGTTGTCCTCTGTTTTCCGCGTTCTTTACCAGCATTTTTATCAGTCGAGTAGACAGCCTCGACACTCCTTTCACATAATTTTTGCTGCGAAGGGATTGTCTACTGCCCCTCACAGAACCGGACGTGCGATTTTCCCGCATCCGGCTCTTCAAGTAATCTTTGGTTGCCAGCCCCAAATATCTGTGGTCAGATGCGGCTCTTTGACATAGTAGTTCCAGATTCGTAGAAACCTGTTGTACTTCATGGATCGCTTCTGGTGGCGGCGGTTCAGCACTCTGTAGGTGGAGTATTTCAGGTATTTCCAAAAGCTCTGTATAGCATGAAAATTCCCGTTTACCCCATAGTAGTTGTAGTGTCCTCGGAGGATAGAATCTATCGTTCTCATCGTCTCCGCTACTGGCCTGTGCATCTGTTCCTTGAGCCATATCTTGGCCGCCTGTCGCTTCGCCTTCAGCTTCTTCTTACTTGTGCGAACTCCAAGCCGATACTTTCCTGACCGAGTTTTGGCGTTGAAGAAGGTAAAGCCGAGGAAGTCAAAATCCTCCTATTACAATATATTTACGGTTTAAGGCACGGCAGCCAGCCGTGTCTTTTCCGTATCGTTGCCTAAGCTGTTAGAATGAGAGTGTCTTGGCCTG
>NZ_NFHD01000071.1 GCF_002159185.1 Gemmiger sp. An87 | reverse complement strand
CGTTACCCGCTTCTATTGTAGCAAAAGGAGGTTCTTTTTTACCGTTTCAACGCTCGTGCTCTTCTCGTCCACAAGCATAGCTTGTGGTTTTCTAGTTAATAAAACGCAGGCTCATTTTAATGCGAGCCTGCGTTTTATTATATTTTCATTATTCACACTATACGCCAGGAGTCCCTGCGAGCTGAACCGGAGCGCCACAGCGCGAACGGTGAAGCCGCCCCCGTAGGGGGGGGAAGTGGACCAAAAGAAAAGTAAGCATCGTTCGATGCTCACCTCTTTGTGGTGCACTTCTAGACGAAGGCGTTAAGAAAAACATGCCGGTGGCATGTTTTTTAGCCTGAGAGGCCCTGCGCGCTGAACCGGAGCGCCAACAGCGCGAACGGTGAAGCCGCCCCCGAAGGGGGGAAGTGCACCAAAAGAAAAGCGAGCATCTTTCGATGCTCGCTTCTTTTGGTGCACTTCCAGGGACTCGAACCCTGGGCCCGCTGATTAAGAGTCAGCTGCTCTACCAACTGAGCTAGAAGTGCATGTATTAAATTTTGGGGCCTTGCAAAACCATCTGGCCCGACCGCTCGTCGTCCGAGCCGCTGCGCTGCTCTTCCGGTTGCGGCGTGTCGCGCTGACTTCGCGCATCATATGCGCTCGCATCGCTCTGCGCCGCTGCCCAGCCCGCTCCGGTTCGCTGCATCCGCCACTGG
>NZ_NFHD01000070.1 GCF_002159185.1 Gemmiger sp. An87 | reverse complement strand
AGCACTGCCCAGCTGAAGCGCATTGGTGAGTGCGGCAAGATCCATGCCGCAGCCCCAGTCGGCCACTGCCAGGTGAATATAGTTCTTGTCCGCATCAGGGGCCAGCGCCACGCAGATCCGAGCCTTTTCGCCCGCCAGTGCGGCGGCAAGAGCATCGTCGCACCCCTCGAGGATACCCTGATGGAAGAGCATTCCCTGACGGGCCAGCCCGACAAAGGCCTTGCGAGTGATGTTGATAGCGATTTCGTGGCTCTCGTTGGTGGCAGCGGTGATGTTGTTCATGTTCTGGTTGTTCATATTGAATCCTCTCTTTCTTATTTATAAGGAATGTGGTTAATCCATTGCCCTTTTCCGGCTTGTTTTGTTGCGGCCGGCATGTTATGATGAGAGGGCAGAATGGACTTATTTAATAGTGGGTTGATTTTGCGTTTGCCGTGTTCGGGTGGCAGCCCGAATACGGCTTTTTTCGTGTGGGGAAAGCAATCTTTAATCACGGCCAGCAGGCAGGGACAATGACCAAACTGCCTGCTTCGGTGATCCGGGATGTTGTCCGCTTCATAGATGAAGTGGGCACGGATACGAGCGGTGTTTTTCATTGTAAAATGTCTCCTTCTTTTGGATTTTGTGAGGTGATGTCTTCCATGTCTTTATTATACACGAAAACATTTATGATGTCAACGATTTTATTTATGATTTCGTGAAAAAATATATAGTATCGTTGACGCAATAAACGATACTATATATAATGTAAAATGAGTCCTGCAAACAAAAGTCAATAGATGAAATAAAAAAAGTCCCGCAAATTTTGCGAGGCTAAAAAAGGTACAACAAACCAGACCGGAGAGAAA
>NZ_NFHD01000007.1 GCF_002159185.1 Gemmiger sp. An87 | reverse complement strand
TTGGCGTTGCTCATTACGCACCTTTAGGTGCTGCTAGAATAATGGCCCTTATAGGGCCGTTCTGCAAACCCCACGTTTAACGTGGGGTTATGATTTTTGTAATAGGAGTGCAAAATCGACAAAAAGTATTAAATTATTGCGCCAAAACGCAAAAGAAAAATTGTAAACCGCGCGAGATTTTGATATGATTAAAATAACGCGATAAAATGCGGAAACGGGGGAGAAAGAAAAATGTGGCCCGGGGAACGGGCCGGTTTCCGTGTTTTGAGGAAGGAATGGAAAGAGGATGGAGTTTGTGCTGGGAACGGCGGCCTTTGCCGCCTTTTTTGCCTATGACGTGAACAGCGTCCGCCCGGTACGGCCCTGGTTCCACCGGCTGTTCGCGGTGGGCTGCGCACTGCTGGTCGCAGCCACCGGATTGCTGGTGTGGAACTGTCGGGCCATTTTTGCGTTTAACGGGCTTGTGCTGGCGCTGGCCGTGCTGGCAGTGGTGTTTTTGGCCCTGATGGTCTACACCCTGTTTTTTGCGCTGCCCTTCAGTGCCACCTATCTGGAAGAAAACGCCCCCCGCAAGGCTTACACCGGGGGAATGTATGCGCTGTGCCGCCACCCCGGCGTGCTCTGGTTCGCCGGGGTGTATCTGTGCCTGGGGCTGCTGCTGGGCACGCCCAAAGCAGCGGTGTTCGCTCTGGTCATGACCGGGCTGAACATCGCTTACGTTCTGTTTCAGGACCGTTGGACCTTCCCCCAAAGCTTTGTGAACTATGAGGAATACCGCCGCACCACGCCCTTTCTGCTGCCCACGCCGGGCAGCGCCGTGCGCTGTGTGCGGACCTGGAAAGGGGGCGCGGAGCAATGAGCCTGCAGGATAAGCTGGACCGTCAGGAGTACGACGAGGTATGGAGCCAGTATTGCGGCTTTCTGGACCTGAGCATGGAGGAATACATGGCCATTCAGCGGCGGCTGATGACCGAGCAGATTCAGCTGTGGAGCGGCTGCATGCTGGGGCAGTCCATCCTGAAGGGCAAAAAGCCCGCCACCATTGAGGAGTTCCGCCGCATGGTGCCCCTGACCAGCTACGAGGACTACGCCGACATTCTGCTGCGCAAGAACGCCAGTATGCTGCCGGACAATCCGGTCATCTGGATCCAGACCACCTGGGAGGGCGGGCGGCATCCCATCAAGCTGGCCCCCTACACCCGCAGCATGCTGGATACCTTCCGGGACAATGTGGTGGCCTGCCTGATTCTGAGCACCAGCCGCAAGAAGGGCAGCTTCAATGTGGACAAGACCGACAAGGTGCTTTACGGCCTGGCCCCGCTGCCCTATGCCACCGGCCTGTTCCCGCTGGCGCTGAACGAGGCCATCGACATCAAGTTCCTGCCCGCCGTGAAGGATGCGGTGAACATGAGCTTCAGCGAGCGCAACAAGCTGGGCTTCAAGATGGCCATGCAGCAGGACGTGGAATACTTCTTCGGCCTGGGCAGCGTGGCCTACGCGGTGAGCCAGAGCCTTTCCCAGATGGGCGGCAAGGCGAAGCTGAAGCCCGCCGATCTGCTTAAGTTCCGGCCGGATATGCTGCTGCGCATCGCCCGGGCAAAGAGCCGCTGCAAAAAGGAGAACCGGCCCTTAAAGCCCAAGGACCTGTTCCATCTGAAGGGCTTCATGGTGGCGGGCACCGACAACCGCTGCTACAAGGACGATCTGGAGGAACTGTGGGGCGTGCGGCCCATGGAGCTGTTCGCCGGCACCGAGCCCTCCATCATCGGCACCGAGACCTGGACCCGCAACGGCATGTATTTCTTCCCGGATACCTGCTTCTATGAATTTTTGCCCATTGCCGACACCATCCGCCTGATGGACGAGCCGGACTACACCCCCCGCACCTACCTGATGGATGAGGTGGTGCCCGGCGAAATCTACGAGATTGTGCTCACGGTGCTCAAGGGCGGCGCTTTCGCCCGCTACCGGGTGGGTGATACCTACCGCTGCGTGGGCCTTTCCAGCCGGGAGGACGGCACCAGTATCCCCCGCTTTGAGTACGTGGACCGGGTGCCTGCCATCATCGACATCGCGGGCTTTACCCGCATTTCCGAGCAGGGCATCCAGAACGTGCTGGATCTCTCCGGCCTGCCGGTGGTGGGCTGGGTGGCTCTGAAGGAGTACACCGCCGAGAACCGGCCCTACTTCCATCTGTATGTGGAGGTGGAAAAGAGCGAGTTTTTGAACCGGGCGGTGAACACCCAGGTGCTGCGTGACCTGCTGACCACCTACTTCAAGTACACCGATCAGGACTACCGGGACCTGAAAAAGATCCTGGGCATGGACCCGCTGAAGGTGACCATTCTGCGCAGCGGCAGCTTTGCCGAATACTGCGCGGCCCACGGGCGGCCGCCCCGCCACATGAACCCGGACAATTACGCCATGGAGGCTCTGCTGCAGAACCAGCGCGCCGGAACCTGGCGGCCGGGCAGGAGGTGATTCCAATGGACATGTACGGATATATCTCGGCCATCGCCCTGTTCATCTACGCGGCCATTTTCCTGGTGGTGCTGGCCAGCCGAAAAACAAGGGAGCTGTGGTCCTTTCTGTGGCTGCTGGTGACCATGGTCTGCTGGGCCGGCGGCTCCATGCTCATGCGCTGGCAGGTGGCGCCCTCCTATCAGGTGTGGTACCATGTGTCCATTGCCGGGCTGCTGCTGATGGCCTGCGCCTACTACCGCTTTTTGAGCGACTTTGTGGAAAAGGCTGCCGGAATCTGGGAGAAGATTTATCTGCTGGTCATGGCGGCCATCATTGTGGTGAACGTGAAGACCGGCTTTTTCCTGGCCGCGCCCCGGCTTCTGGACCGGGGCGACGAGGTGGTGTTCGAGTACACCATCACCTGGCCGGTGCTGCTGCTGTTTGTTGCGGTGGGCTGGGTCATGGCCCACAGCCTGTACCATCTGTGGAGCGCCTACCGGGAACGGCCGGCCTACCGGGGCCAGTTCAAGCCGGTGACCCAGGGCATTGTGCTCATGTTCGCCGGTCACGCGGCGCTGCTGCTGCCGGTGTTCGCGGGCTTCCCCATCGACATTCTGGCCGGTGTGGGCAACGCGCTTTTGCTGTTTTACGCGCTGGTGAAAAAGCGGCTGTTCAAGCTGCGGCTGCTGGCCTCCGAGAGCGTGTGCTACATGGTGGGCCTGATGCTCACCTTCATCCTGTTCTATAACCTCAAGCCCTACCTGATGAAGAATCTGGAGGCGCTGGTGCCCGCCGCGGGCGACTATGAGGTGATTCTGTTCGCGGTCTTCTTCTTCGTAACCGCGGGCATCTTCTCCTGGCTGTGGCGCAAGCTGGTGAACAACGTGTTCGTGCGGGAGGAGAACCGCCAGAGCGAGGCGCTGAACGAATACAGCACCGCGGTGGCCCGCCTTTTGAACGTGCAGGACATCCTGGAAAAAACCGTGGAGGTGATCCGGGAGGGGGCCAGCGTGGGTGGTGTGTACGTGTGCACCCGCAACGCGGCCACCGGCGACTATGACGCCCGCTACAGCGACCAGCCCCTGAAGGACCTTTCCTTCTCCATCCGGGCGGACAGCCCGCTGGTACGGGTGCTGCGCCGCAGCCAGTGCATCAGCTGGCGGCAGTTCGAAACCACCGTGGACTACAAGGCCATGTGGGACAGCGAGAAAAATCAGCTGCGCTACCTGCGGGTGGCGGGCGGTGTGGCGCTCACCGGCGAGGAGGGCGACATGCCCGGTCTGATTTTGGTGTCCGAGGGTCAGGGCAAGCACCGGGTCGGCGGCCAGGACATGCAGTGGATGCTGTCGGTGGCGTCGGTGGCCTCCATGGCCCTGAAAAACGCCGCCCTCTATGAGCAGGCCTACCACGAGGCACGGGTGGATGACCTGACCGGCCTTTTGAACCGCAAGCACTTTTTGCAGGTGCTGGAGGAGCAGTTTGAAACCACCCGGGAGAGCACCCTGGCTCTGATGATCGTGAACGTGGACGACTTCAAGCTGTACAACCAGCTTTACGGCCAGAAGGAGGGGGACCTGGCCCTGCGCCGCATTGCGGAGATCATCCGCAGCAGCGTGGGCGAAAATGGCTTTGTGGCCCGCTACAGCGGCAAGGAATTCGCGGTGCTGCTGCCCCGCTACGATGTGCTGGCCACCCGCACCCTGGCGGAATCCATCCGGGATCAGGTGTTCAACATGAACCGCCGCACCGTGGATCACAAGCTGAAGGTGCTCACCTTAAGCATCGGCATCAGCGCCGCCCCCTTCGACGCCTCCACCAGCCGGGAGCTGATGGACAACGCCGACATGGCGGTGTACCATGTGAAGCACAGCGGCAAGAACGGCATCGAGATCTTCCAGTCGGTGCTGCGCAAGGCGGACGGCGAGACCGAAAAGGCGGACCACGCCCACATCTACCAGGAATACGAGCAGACGGTGCTGGCCCTGATGGCGGCCATCGACGCCAAGGACCACTACACCTTCAGCCATTCCCATAATGTGGCCTACTACGCCACCTCGCTGGCGAAGGCCGCGGGCCTGAACGCGGACATGATCGAGATTGTGCGCCAGGCAGCCCTGCTGCACGACATCGGCAAGATCGGCATCCCTGAGACGGTGCTGAACAAGAACGGCAAGCTCACTGAGGAGGAGTATGAGCAGATGCAGGGCCACGTGGAGGCAGCGGTGGGCATCATCCGCTACCTGCCCGCCCTGGATTACATCATCCCGGCGGTGATCGGCCACCACGAGCGGTACGACGGCCGGGGCTATCCCCGGCGCATCGGCGGGGAGGACATTCCGCTGCTGGCGCGTATCCTCTGCATCGCCGACTCCTTCGACGCCATGACCAGCAAGCGCTGCTACAAGGAGGCTGTGAGTCTGGAGCGGGGCATCCAGATTCTTACCGAGGAGGCGGGCCGCCAGTTCGACCCAAAGCTTGTGCCGGTGTTTGTGGCCGAGCTGAAGCGGGGCGGAATCCAGCTGGCCAGCCAGCGTAAGAGCGCAGGCCAATAACCCAAACTGCCCATGGCTTTTTCCCCGCCCGCAGGCGGCGGGGGAAAAGCCATTGCTGTTTTACACCAGAGGCGCAATATTTTGCCAAAAACGGAAAACCATAAGCAAGCGGCGCACCACCCGTTTGGGGTAGAATAAAAAGGGCGCCGCCGCACAAGGGAGCACCGAAAAGGAGGACCTACCATGGACAATATGACCTTTGAACAGGCCGAGCAGCTGCTCACGGCTGCCCAGAAGGACCGGATCGCCCGGTGCCTGTGGGAGGAGCTGAAGCTGCCCCAGGGGCTGAACGAGGTGGAAAAGGCCTTTGCCTTCGGCCTTTACACCTTCGTACAGTATGAGGATAAGGGCGCGCTGCGCAGCTACTTTATGTCCGAAGCGGGACCGGCTGAGCCGGAGCAGCCCGCCCCGGCCCCCGCACCGCAGCCCAAGCCGGAACCCAAGCCGGAACCGGCACCGAAGCCGCAGCCGGAACCGGTGCCTGCCCCGGAGCTGCCCCGGACCCGCCCGGACGCGTGTGTGGAAAACCCCGGTTTGTTGGAAAACAAACATACTGAACCGGTAGGAATAAGCTATACTCATGCCGTACCCGAAACACCGGCCCCTGCCGCCGCGCCGCTCAAGGCCGAACCGGCAGCGGGCGCAAGCAAAGGAGGACGGCCCATGTATCCCTACATTAAAAATATTCCCCACGAGCAGACCCAGGACCTGGCAGCGCTGGTGAGCGTGCAGCCGGGCCAGATCGTCAGCCGTACCCTGGCCCAGAACCCGGCGGTGAGCCTGACCCTGTTCGCCTTTGATGCGGGCGAGGAGATCAGCACCCATTCCTCCGAGGGCGATGCCATGGTGCAGGTGCTGGAGGGCGAGGGCCTGTTCACGGTGGACGGCACCGAGCACACGGTTTCGGCCGGTCAAGTGCTGGTGATGCCTGCGGGCAAGCCCCACGCGGTGTATGCACCCCGCAGCTTCAAAATGCTGCTCACCGTGGTGTTCCCCCGCAAGGACTGAGGAACCCTTAAAAGTTGTTTTACCGCGGCCCGGCCCGGGGAAGGAGAGAGTCTGGCGCCTCGCCGCGATAACGCCCAGCGATGGGCGGACCGATTATTTATTTACCATCCAAATACAGGAGGGCACAGGCCAATGAGACAGGAATGGAAGGATTTTACCCCCGGCGTCTGGCAGAATGAGATCAACGTGCGGGACTTCATCCAGAAGAACTATACTCCCTACGAGGGCGACGAAAGCTTCTTGCAGGGCCCCACCAAGGAGACCACCGAGCTGTGGGATCAGGTGATGGACCTGACCGCCAAGGAGCGTGAGGCAGGCGGCGTGCTGGACATGGACACCCGCGTCATCTCCACCATCACCTCCCACGGTCCCGGTTATCTGGACCAGTCCAAGGAGAAGATCGTGGGCTTCCAGACCGATAAGCCCTTCAAGCGTTCTCTGCAGCCCAACGGCGGCATCCGCATGGCCATGAAGGCCTGCGAGGACAACGGCTATCATGTGGACCCGGAAGTGGTGGAGATCTACACCAAATACCGCAAGACCCACAACGAGGGCGTGTTCGACGCTTACACCCCCGAGATGCGCGCCTGCCGCTCCAGCCACATCATCACCGGTCTGCCCGACGCCTACGGCCGCGGCCGCATCATCGGCGACTACCGCCGCGTGGCCCTGTACGGTGTGGACCGTCTGATCGAGGACAAGCAGAACCAGAAGGACTCCACCCGCGTGATCATGTATTCCGACGTAATCCGTGAGCGCGAGGAGCTGAGCGAGCAGATCAAGGCGCTGAAGGAGCTGAAGGAGCTGGGCAAGATCTACGGTTTCGACATCTCCCAGCCCGCCAAGAACACCCAGGAGGCCATCCAGTGGCTGTACTTCGGCTACCTGGCCGCGGTGAAGGAGCAGAACGGCGCCGCCATGAGCCTGGGCCGCACCAGCACCTTCCTGGACATCTACGCCCAGCGCGATTTGGCCGACGGCACCTTCACCGAGAGCGAAATTCAGGAGATGGTGGACCACTTCATCATGAAGCTGCGTCTGGTCAAGTTCGCCCGTACCCCCGAGTACAACGCCCTGTTCAGCGGCGACCCCACCTGGGTCACTGAGTCCATCGGCGGCGTGGGCATCGACGGCCGGCCCCTGGTCACCAAGATGAGCTTCCGCTACCTGCACACTTTGGAGAACCTGGGCACCGCTCCCGAACCCAACATGACCGTGCTCTGGTCCACCCGGCTGCCCCTGGCCTTCAAGCGCTACTGCGCCAAGATGAGCATCGCCACCAGCTCCATCCAGTATGAGAACGACGACCTGATGCGGGTGACCCACGGCGATGACTACGCCATCGCCTGCTGCGTGTCCAGCATGCGTGTGGGCAAGGAGATGCAGTTCTTCGGCGCCCGTGCCAACCTGGCCAAGTGCCTGCTGTACGCCATCAACGGCGGCGTGGACGAGATCAGCAAGAAGCAGGTGGGCCCCCGCTTCCGCCCCATCACCGACGAGTACCTGAACTACGAGGACGTGATGCAGCGCTTCGACGACATGATGCAGTGGCTGGCCCGGGTGTATGTGAACGCGCTGAACATCATCCACTACATGCACGACAAGTACTGCTACGAGCGCATCCAGATGGCCCTGCACGACAAGGAGGTCACCCGCTGGTTCGCCACCGGCATCGCGGGTCTGTCCGTTGTGGCCGACTCCCTGAGCGCCATCAAGTACGCCAAGGTGAAGACCATCCGGGACGAGAACGGCATCGTGGTGGACTACGCGGTGGAGGGCGACTTCCCCAAGTACGGCAACGACGATGACCGGGTGGACCAGATCGCCCACGACATCGTGCACCGCTTCATGCAGCACATCAAGTCCAACCACACCTACCGCGGCGGCAAGCCCACCACCTCCATCCTGACCATCACCTCCAACGTGGTGTACGGCAAGAACACCGGCTCCACCCCGGACGGCCGTAAGGGCGGCGAGCCCTTCGCCCCCGGCGCCAACCCCATGCACCACCGCGACAGCCACGGTGCGGTGGCCTCCCTGAGCTCGGTGGCAAAGCTGCCCTTCAAGGATGCCCAGGACGGCATCTCCAACACCTTCTCCATCATCCCCGGCGCGCTGGGCAAGGAGGATCAGGTGTTCTTCGGCGAGATCGAGCTGGACATGCCTCACGACTGCGCCTGCTGCGAGCCCAACGTTGAACTGTAAGCGATAACTGCGAACAGGAAAAAAGCAAGCAATCCCCGGCGGCGGGGTACTATCTGCGCCCCGCCCCGTATTTTCAATTCCCCAAGTGAAAAGGAGTGTATTTACCATGAAGATCAGCGATTCTCAGATCGACAACCTGGTTGGCCTGCTGGACGGCTACGCCGAAAAGGGCGGCCATCACCTGAACGTGAACGTGTTCACCAAGGAGACCCTGCTGGATGCGCAGGCCCATCCCGAAAAGTACCCCCAGCTGACCGTGCGCGTGTCCGGCTATGCGGTGAACTTCAACAAGCTCACCAAGGAGCAGCAGGACGAGGTCATCAGCCGTACCTTCCACGAAGGCATGTAAGATGGAAACCGAACAAACCGCGCCGCTCACCGGGCGCATTCATTCGGTGGAAAGCTTCGGCACCGTGGACGGGCCGGGCATCCGGTTCGTGGTGTTCTTTCAGGGCTGCCCCATGCGGTGCGCCTTCTGCCACAACCCGGACACCTGGGCCTTTTCCGGCGGTCAGATGATGACCGCCGACGAATTGCTGGACCAGTACGAGAAGAACAAGAGCTTTTATAAGGGCGGCGGCATCACCGCCACCGGCGGCGAACCGCTGGCCCAGCTGCCCTTTCTCACCGAGCTGTTCCAAAAGGCAAAGCAGCGGGGCATCCACACCTGCCTGGACACCAGCGGTATCTTTTACAATGAGAAAAAGAAAGACCGGTTCGCGGACCTGTTCGCGGTCACCGATCTGGTGCTGCTGGACTTCAAACACAGCGACGAGGCGGGCCACAAAGCCCTGACCGGCCAGCCCCAGGCCCCGGTTCTGGCCTTCGCCGCCGCGCTGGAGGCTGCGGGTGTGCCCATGGTGGCCCGTCATGTGGTGGTGCCCGGCCGCACCGACGGCGAAGAGCACCTGCACCGGCTGGGCCGGATGCTGGGCGGCTACCGGAACCTGAAGGGGCTGGAGGTGCTGCCCTACCACACCATGGGCGTGAACAAATACAAGGCCCTGGGCCTTGACTACCCCCTGGAAGGGGTGCCCGCCCTGGAAAAGGCAGCCGCCGCCAACGCCCGGCAGATTCTGCTGGACGAGATCCGCGCCGTGCGCGCCGGACAGGCCAAGCCCTGACCGTTTCTTCAAAACAGAAAAATCCCCCCGAATGGCAGATGTGCCGTTCGGGGGGATTTTTTGTTGGATGACTGATTCAGGGGCATTGCAGCCGCAGGCCCCGGCGCTGGGTGTAGTATTCCAGTGCGTCCCGCACTGTTTTTTCCGGCCAGCCGGTGGCCTCTGCCAGCTGCCAGGGCTCGGTGTAGCCGTCCGCCACCAGCGCCTGCAATTCCGAAAAGGGCAGGTAATGCTCGTAGTGCCAGCGGTTGGCCCGGTCCTCGTGCTGGGCCACCAGCTCGAAGGGGCTGTGCACCGCATGGGTGGCCCCGGTGGCGCAGTGGCCCACCTCGTGGGCCAGCGCGGCGGCGTAGTCCGCCATGGTCTCGAACTGGTCAAAGTCCAGAAAAATGCCGTAGCGGCCGTCCATTTCCAGGGTGGCGGCGTCTGCAAAGCCGATGGAATAGGGAATCAGCGCCACGCCCAGTCGGCGCGCGTCCTGATAAATCGTTGCCAATGATACCATGCGGCCCTCCCGGCGGTCAGTTCCCGCTGCCATGCTGCTGGGCCAGCTTGAACAGACGCGCCATTTCCAGTAATTTTTGCTTGTTTTCCTCGGTCAGGTCCTTGCTCTCGTTGTGCAAGGCATAGGTGAAGTCGTCGAAGGTGACGGTGGGCATGCCGTACAGATAGTTCATGTCCACCCCGAACAGGGCCGCAATGGCCTCCATGGTGGCGGTGTCCGGTTCCCGTTCGCCCCGCTCATACATGCTGATGGCGCTGCGGCTGATGCCCAGGCGCTCGGCCAGCTGGGGCTGGGTAAGCCCCTTCTGCAGCCGAAGCTGCTTTAAGATGGATGCAAATTGACCCATACGATCGACTCCTTTCCGGTTTCTGTATTGATGATAGCACGAAATGTGAATTTTGTAAAGAAAATATCCACAAATGGTGTTGACACGATTCGTGAATTAATGTAGAATGAAGTCACCGAACAAACCGGAAGATTTTCCCATAAAATCCGGTTCGGTGTATTTTTTTATTTTATAAAGACACGAAATGTGACTTTATAAAAAGATTATTTATTATACCACAAAAAGTGCCCGATAACTCGGGCCGCAAAGGAGGGCGATGCAGTGGGAAGCTGGCAGGGCCTCGGGCCGAACCGGGGCCGATTTGTGAATGGGGCCGACGGCTTTGCCGTCGCCTGCCGGGGCTGCGGCATCCTGCAATGGGATGAGCGGGCGGCAGAGGCGGCGGAGTTCAGGGCCATGCTGGTGGAATGGTATTTTTCGGGCAACTGGATCTGGAAGGAGGACGAGCATGAACACGAAATGGACCTGGCGGGGCTGCGCGCGCTGCCAATGGAAGCGGGACGGCGAGGGCAACTGCCTTTTGCCGGTGTGTATGAAGCAGGTGTACAGAGGGAGGAAAAAGCGGAATGAACAGCAGAGCCGAGACCTTGGAATTTTTGCGCAGTTATCAGACCCAGCTGCACGAGGCGCGTCTGGTGAGCGAGCAGCTGCGGGAGCTGGAGGCGGTGATCACCCGGATCACCCCCTACCTTGGCCAGGGGGTGCAGGTGGTGCGGGGGCCGAATCTGCATAAGCTGGAGCAGAGCGTGGAGCAGCTGGAGGCGCTGCGGGGCCAGCTGGCCCAGAAGCTGGACGCGGCGGCCAAGGCCCAGGCCCGGGTGGTGGTGGCCATCGAGCTGCTGGAGGACGAGCGCACCCGCCAGATGATGCGGGCACGCTATCTGCTGAACAAGACCTGGCCGGACATCAGCCGTATGCTGGACACCGACGAGCGCTGGCTGCGCCGCCAGCACGAGCGGGCGCTGAAGTGCCTCAGCCTGCAGGGCATCGCCCCGGCGGCATGAAAACGGCGAAAAGCCCGGATGAAACCCCAAATTGACCCTTGAAAAGCCCGGAAAAAAGTGAAAATTGACCCTTGGAAAGCCCGGTTCGACCCGTGCTATCCTGTATCATGAGGAAAGTAGGCGGCGGGGCCCGGAACATAAACCGGGCTCCCCGCCTTTTCCATCCCATTTTTACAGGAAAGGAGTGTGAGTGCCGATGGCCGCGCGCAAAAAAGAGGACCCCGCCCAGCGGCTGCGCCAGGAGCTGATGGCCATTGCCATGGGGGAAAAGGCCTACCCGGAATACGGCAAGAACGGCGAGGAGATGATGCAGCTGCCCAGCCTTGCCAGCCGGATGAAGGCCATGGAGATGCTGGCAAAGCTGCTGGATGCCCCGGTAGCGGAGCCTGCGCCCCGGGTGGTGCTGGTGGATGACATCCAGTGAACGCCGGGCGCTGGGCGGGCTGATCGCACCGGCCTTTCACGAGGCCCACAAGGCGGTGCGCCGGGGGCAGGTGGGGGAGCTGGTGCTCACCGGCGGGCGGGGCAGCGCCAAGAGCAGCTGTGCAGCCATTGAGCTGCTGGTGCAATTGATGCGCCACCCGGACTGCCATGCCGTCGCCCTGCGCCGGGTGGGCCGGACCCTGCGCACCAGCGTGTGGAGCCAGCTGCTCTGGGCGCTGGAGCGGATGGGTCTGGACGGGGAATTCGAGCCCAACCTGAGCCGGATGGAGCTGGTGCGAAAAACCACCGGCCAGTGCGTCTGGTGCTTCGGGCTGGACGACGCGGCCAAGCTGAAGAGCATCAAGCCCCCCTTCGGGTACATCGGGGCGGTCTGGTTCGAGGAGCTGGATCAGTTCTCCGGCCCGGACCAGGTGCGCAGCGCCGAGCAGAGCCTTTTGCGGGGCCAGGGGCAGAGCCTTGTGATCAAAAGCTTCAACCCGCCCCCGCTGCCCTCCAGCTGGGTCAACCGGTATGTGCGCCAGCCGAAGCCCGGCATGCTGGTGGTCCATTCCGACTACCGAAGCCTGCCGCCCCACTGGCTGGGCGAGCGCTTTTTGCAGGAGGCCGAGCACCTGCGGCTGACCAACGAGCGGGCCTACCGCCACGAATACTTGGGCCAGGTGGTGGGCAGCGGCAGTCTGGTGTTCGAGAACTTGAAGCTGATCCCCATCCGGGAGGAGGAGATCGCCCGGCTGGAACGGCGATACCACGGGGTGGACTGGGGCTGGTTCCCGGACCCCTGGGCCTTCAACAGCTGCGGCTACGACGCCGCCCGGCGGGTGCTGTACATCTTCGACGAGGCCACCCGCCGCCGCACCTCCAACGCGGACACCGCCCGTATCCTGCTGGAAAAGGGCGTCTGCGCGGGGGACAGCGAGACCCTCATTGCGGACAGCGCCGAGGAAAAAAGCTGCCGGGATTACCGGTCGATGGGCCTGCCCTGCCGGGGAGCGGAAAAGGGCCCCGGCAGCGTGAAGGCAGGCATGAAGTGGCTGCAGAGCCTGGCGGAAATCCGCATCGACCCGGCCCGCTGCCCGGACACCGCCAAAGAGTTCAGCGAGTATGAGTACGACCGGGACCGCGCCAGCGGCCAGGTGCTGGAGGGCTACCCGGACCGGGACAATCACCACATCGACGCAGTGCGCTACGCCACCAGCCGCATCTGGCGGCGGGCGGGGGGCTGAGCCGCGCCGGAAAAACAGGAAAGGAGAGAACAAATGCGCAAAATGAAGGAATGGTTCTGGCGGCGCTTTCTGCCCGAGTGGGCGCGGGACCAGCTGCTGCGGGAGAACGCGGCACTGCGCAGCCAGCTGGAACGGAAGGACCGGGAGATCGAGCGGCTGGAGGCCTACATCCAGGGCATGCAGGCCGGGGTGCGGGCCCGCAACCGGCTGGCTGCCCGCAGCTGGGAGGTGGAGGAATGAGCGTGTTCGGCGCCGCCCTGGGGCGGCAGATCAGTAGCTTTGCCCAGGCCTACCCCGGCGCGCGGGACTGCACCACCGCCGCCATGAACGCCGCCATTGAGGACTGGTTCCGCCTTTACTTTGACCGGGAGGTGACCGACGAGGAGGACCCCTGCCAGCGGCTGCCCTACACGGTGGTGAGCAAGCTGAGCCGCAGCTGCTTTGCCGAGTACCGGGCCGCCGCCGACGGGGGCGAGCCCTTTGTGGCCGGGGTGCTGGCCGGGCTGGATGCAGTGCGCCGCAAGGCCATGCAGCTGGCCCTGATCGGGGGCGAGGCCTGGCTCAAGCCGGTGCCGGTGGCCGGGGGCTTTGCTTTTTCGGTGATGCGGCGGGACATGGTCACGGTGCTGGGCCGCTCGCCGGACGGCGAGGCCACCGCCCTGGGCAGCGCGGAGCTGACCATGGAAAACGGCAAGTTTTATACCCTCTTGGAGCGCCGCAGCCTGGACGAGGCGGGCCGTCTGGTGATCGAGAACAAGCTCTTTTGCAGCTGGGACGGCCAGAGCATCGGCACGCCGGTGAGCCTTTCCGTCCTGCCCCGGTACGCGGCGCTGGAGCCGAAGGCGGTGGTGGGAGACGTGGGCGGTCTCGGCCTTGTGAGCCTGCGCCTGCCGCTGGAAAACTGCGTGGACGGCAGCGCCGACCCGGTGAGCGTTTACGCCGCGGCGGCGGGGCTGATCCACAACATCAACCGGAACGAGCGCCAGCTGGACCGGGAGTTTGACCACGGCGAAAGCCGGGTGTTCGCCTCGGCGGACCTGCTGGACAAGCGCAAGAACGGCCGTCCGGTGCTGCCGCCCGGCCTCTTCGTGGGCATCGACGACGACATCGCCAACACCGGCGTGACCGTGTTCGCCCCCGCCCTGCGGCAGGAGAGCTTTCTGGCCCGCAAGCGGGAGTACCTGCGCAATCTGGAAAGCCTGATCGGCTTAAAGCGCGGTATTCTGGGCGAGGTGGAGGCCGCACAGCGCACCGCCACCGAGGTGACCAGCAGCCAGGGCGACTACAGCCTGACCATCCAGGAGCTGCAGCAGCTGTGGGAGAGCGCGGTGCGCCGGGCGGTGGCCCTCTGCGGCAGGCTGGGCAGGCTGTACCGGATTCCCGGCGCCTTCCAGCCGGACCCGGCGCGGGCGGTGCGCATCGACTGGGGCAACGGCGTTCTGTTCGATAAGGACAGGGAATGGGCCGACACCCTGCAGCTGGTGAACGCCGGTCTGCTGAAGCCGGAGATCGCCCTGGCCTGGAAATACAGTCTGCCCTGGGAGACCGACGAGGACCTGGCCCGGGTGCGGCAGCGGCTGATGCCCGAAAAAAAGACCCCGAACAACTCATGAAAAAAGGCTTGTGGCCCCGCAAGGGGCGGCGAGCCTTTTGTTTTGCCCAAAACCCAACGGAACAGGAAAGGAGAAGAACAAAATGCAGGAATGGCTGAAGGAGCTGCTGGGCGAGGCCTACACCCCCCAGCTGGAGGAATCGCTGACCGCCGCGCTGGCCCAGCGCTTTGTGAACAGGGAGGAGCTGGACACCCGGCAGGCCAAATGGAAGACCGAGCTGGAGACCGCCCGCGCCCAGGCCACCGACTGGAAGCAGCAGGCCGAGCAGGCCCGCAAATCGGCGGAGGAGCAGGTGGCAACGGCCCGCTTTGACGCGGCGCTGAACACCGCCATCGGCAAGGCGGGCGGGCGCAGCGAAAAGGCCATCCGGGCCCTGCTGGACCTGGACAGCCTGCGCACCAGCGCCGACCCGGAGGGAGCCATCGCTGCCGCACTGGAGCAGCTGGAGCAGGAAAACGGCTATCTCTTCGGCGGCATCACCCCGCCCTCCTACGCGGCGGGCACCGGTGCCGGCGCGCCCGGCGGCGAGCCGGATGAGGTGCTGCGCCGGGCCTTCGGGCTGGGCCGTGTCTGACCGGAGAACACCGGGGCCCCGGGGGCCTCCCGCGTTTTTGCCCCGCTGTTTTATCAAGTGCTGAATAAACGATTTGTATATATCAAGGAGGAAAATATACTATGGCTAACAAGATTACCACCGCAGGCAAATTCATCCCTCTGCTGGATGAGGTGTACCGCACCGTGTCCCTCACTGCCAAGCTGGACGGCCCTGAGGAGCTGGTACGCCAGGGCGCCAACGCCAACGAGCTGATCATCCCCATGATCGAGCTGCAGGGTCTGGGCGACTACGACCGCAACAGCGGTTATGTGTCCGGCGACGTGACCCTGACCAATGAGACCGTGAAGTGCAACTTCGACCGGGGCCGCATGTTCACCGTGGACAACATGGACGACGTGGACAGCGCCGGCATCGCCTTCGGCCGTCTGGCGGGCGAGTTCATCCGCACCAAGGTGGCCCCCGAGCTGGATGCCTTCCGCTTCGCCAGCTACGCCTCCAAGGAGGGCGTGACCCAGAAGGAGGAAGCCCTCGATGACGGCGCGGCGGTGCTGGCCGCTCTGCGCGTTGCCACCAACGCCATGGACGAGGCCGAGGTGCCCATGGAGGACCGCCATCTTTTCATCACCCCCACCCTGGACGGCATGATCGCCGATCTGGACACCACCAAGAGCCGGGAGATTCTGTCCCGCTTTGCCAGCAAGACCCTGGTGCCCCAGACCCGCTTCTACACCGCCATCGACCAGAAGGACGGCCACACCGGCGGCCAGGAGGCGGGCGGCTACGCCAAGGCAGAAGGCGGCAAGGAGCTGAACTTCATGGTCATCCACAAGCCCGCCCTGATCCAGTTTGAAAAGCACGTGGCTCCCAAGATCGTGACCCCCGACCAGAACCAGGAGGCGGACGCCTACAAGTACGGCTACCGCAACGTGGGCGTGGCCGACGTGTACAAAAACAAGCTGGCCGGCGTGTACGCCAGCCACAAGTCCGCCTGAGCCTATGGTGGAGTACGCATTTTACCGGGACGTTTGGGCCGGTGAGATGACCGAGCAGGAGTTCGCGGCGGCCGAGCGAGCCGCCGCGGCTCAGCTGGGGCGCTATAAGCGCATCTACCGGGTAACGGCCCCGGAGGAAAACAGTGAGGCCCTGGCGGTGTGCGCCATGGCCGAGGCGATCCACTTTTATGAAGCGGCGGAAAACGGCGGTGTGCTGGCCGGGATGCAGCTGGGCAGCCTGAGCCAGACCAGCGCCGCCCCCGCGCCGGATGTAAGCCCCGCCGCCAAAAGTCGGGAGCTCTACCGCTGCGCCGGGCTGTATCTGGACATCCGGCGGGATGAACAGGGGGTGGCGGCATGCGGCTGACCGGGGGCTTGCCGGACTACCGCTTCTGCACCCACACCGCCACGGTGTATCACGCGGTGTTCCGGCCGGAATTTTCCTGCCGCCGCACGGTGCTGAAAGGAGTCTATCTGGATGAGCGGGATTCCGGCGGGGCGGATGCCATAGGGGCCACCGGCCAGCGGTACTGCTTTCTGCTGGCGCCCTGCGGCGGGCAGTGGCCCGTCTGGCGGCCCGGCGGCGAGGGTGCGCAGCCGGGGGAGAACTGGTTTTCGCTGGAGCCGGGGGACCGGGTGCTGCCCGGCGAGGGCCCGGAAATCGAGACGGCGGACCAGTGGCGCGCCTTTGTGCCCGCGGCGGTGCCGGGCCTTGCGGTGATCCGCGAGGTGGCGGCCAAGCGGCTGGGCGGCCGGGTGCGCCATGTGGAGGCCCAGACCGAATGGTACAAAAAATGGTAAAGGAGGGAAACAGCATGCTGGAACAGCTGCGCGAATGGCTGGAAGGCTGGCCCGGCTGGGACAGCACACCGCAAATTGCCATCGACGGGCTGGACCTGGCGGGGGGCTCGGTGTCGCTGCGGCCGGGCGGCGCGTCCGAGAGCAGTTTTCAGGGGGACATCCTGGGCGGGGGCCGGCTTTCCACCAGCTACCGGTTCTGGCTGGAGCTGCGGCTGGAAAAGCCGGTGGGCGACCCCGGCGCGGGGCTGCACAACGCGGCTCTGGTGCTGGCGTTGCAGGACTGGGTGAACACCCAGAACGCCCGGGGCCGGGTGCCCCTGCTTTTTGAATCCGGCCGCCAGAGCCTGCGGGCCATGGGAGCCGGGCTGCAGCAGGCCGGGCCGGATGGCCTTGCCCGCTACCGGCTGGAGCTGGTGGCGGAACACATCACCGAACTGAAAGGAGAAACAGATGGAGAAGAACAAGAAGATTGAGCGCAAGTGGATGGCCCACTACATCGACGCCGCCGAGCCCGGCGCGCTGGAGGGCAGCCCCAACTATGTGCGGCTGGGCAAGGACCTGGAGGAGTACAGCCCCGAGCTGAGCGCCAACGTGGAAAAGACCCGCAACATTCTGGGGGAAAGCACCACCCTGGTGACCAGCTACGAGAAGAGCGGCAGCGTGGAGACCTACTACGCGGTGGTGGGTGACCCCCTGTTCGAGCGGCTGCAGGGCATCGTGGACGATTGCAAGGTCCTGGACGGCTGCAACACCACCGTGGTGGAGGTGCACATGTGGGAAGAGGAGGACCCGGAAAGCGGCTTCCCCGCCGTGAAGGACGACGCGGTCATCGAGGTGAGCAGCTACGGCGGCGACGCCAATGGCTACCAGATCCCCTTCAACATCCATTACAAGGGCGCGCCGGTGAAGGGCCACTTCAAGGCGGACACCAAGACCTTTACCCCGGCCGAGGAGTAAGCCGTTCAATCACTCCGCCCGGGCCGGGAAGCAGTGGCCCGGGCGGTTTTTTACAGCAATGCAGAACAGGGAGGAATACAAATGCAGGAATTGAACATCGACACCGGCGTGCGGGAATATCGGATCAACGGCGGCGGGGTGCTGCGCTTCAACCCCAGCGACCCCAACGTGTACAGCCGGTTTTTGCAGGCGGCGGACCGGATCTCCGCCATTGAACAGGAAATGGCCGAGGAGGGCCGCGCGGCTCAGGCCACCGGCCAGAAGGCGCTGGAGCTGCTGGCAAAGGCCGACTGGTCGGTGAAGGAGGTGCTGGCCTGGGTGTTCGGCGAGGAAAACGACTTCGACCGGCTGCTGGGCGGCGTGAACCTGATGGCGGTGGCCGCCAACGGCGAGCGGGTGGTGACCAATCTGTTCGCGGCGCTGCAGCCCCAGGTGCAGGCCGGGGCCGAGGCCTTTCTGAACGCGAAGGCCCAAGCCCTTGCCGCCGCCGCGGATGCCCGGGAGGCAGCCCGTCAGGAGGCGGCCCGGTGACCGGCTGGGACCTGCCCGAGGCGCTGGAGATCGCCGGGCGCAGCGAGCCCATCCGGGCGGACTTCCGGGAGGTGCTGGAGGTCATCCGCCTGCTGGACGATGCCGACGAGCCGCCCGAGGCGCGGGCCTTTCTGGCCATGGGGGTGTTTTACCGGAAGTTTGCCGCTTTGCCCCCGGCGCTGCGCGGGCAGGCCATGGAGGCCATGCTCCGGTTTCTGGCGGGCGGCGAAGAGGACAGCGGCCCCGCCGGTCCCCGGCTGCTGGACTGGCAGCAGGATCTGCCCCTGATCGTGGCGGACGTGAACAAGGCGGCCGGGTGCGAGATCCGGGCGCTGCCCTTCGTGCACTGGTGGACCTTCCTGGCCTGGTTCGGGGCCATCGGGGAGGGGCAGCTGTCCGCCGTGGTGGCCATTCGGGACAAGCTGCGCCGGGGCAAAAAGCTGGAGGGCTGGGAGCGGGAATTTTATCAGCGCAACCGGGCCCGGGTGGACCTGAAGCCCCGCTACACCTCTGAGGAGCTGGCCGAGCGGGAGCGGCTGAACCGGCTGCTAAAGGATTGAGAAAGGAGGGAAACGAATGGACAAGCAAACGACCTGGCTGGACCTGCTGGTGGGCGATGCCAAGCAGGCAGAGCGGGATACCCGAAGCACCGTGATGAAGCTGGCGGCGGATTATCGAAAATTGGGGCTGGACCAATCCGCCGCGCTTCGGCTGGCCTGGCAGCAGGTGAAGGCCGCGCAGGACGAGGCCGCAACCAGCGCCGGGCAGCTGTTGCAGGTGATGCAGGGGCAGCTGGGCGGGCTGGGGCAGGTGCTGGCAGGCTTTGCCGAGGGGCTGCGCAAAATCGGCGAGGGAGTGAACTGGCTGCTGTTCGGCGACGGGGCCGATTCGGCCGACGCGCTGGCCCAAAGCAGCCGGGCCGCCGCCAAGGGCCAGCAGACCCTGACCAAAAGCACCAAGGCAGCCGCCAAAGCAGTGGCCCGCACGGTGCTGGGTATCGACGAGCTGAACCTGGTGCAGCAGCAGGCGGGCAGCGGGGGCGGCTCCTCTTCCGGCAGCAGCACCGGCGGCACGGCGGGCGAAGAGGTGGACGAGGCCCGGAAAAAATGGATCGGCCTTGTGAACCTGCTCCGCCCGGTGCTGGACGAAGTGAACCGACTGTTCGCCCCAAGCATCGCGGCCTGGGGCAAGGCCTTCGGTCAGCTGGCCCGGGCCGCCCAGAGCGCCTGGGCCCTCATCCGGGACAGCGCCCTGGAATTGTGGGACACCGCCCTGCGCCCGCTGGGGGAGTATCTGCTGGGGGAGTTCATCCCCAATATCGTGAACGCCTTTTCCGAGACCTTCGCCCCCATCGTGGGCGCGGTGGGCGAGCTTTTTCTGGAGCAGTTCGCCCAGAACTTCTCGCTGGGCTGCCAGCTGGTGGGCGACGCCATCCAGAATTATCTGATGCCGCTGCTGGGATTTTTGCAGCAGGTGGTGCAGGATATGCTGGCCGCGGTGAGCGAGGCCTGGGCGGTGTACGGCCAGCCCATTCTGGACCGGCTGGCCCAGGGCTTTGAGCAGCTGCGGAACTGGGTGCAGACGCTCTATTACGAGCTGCTCCGCCCGGTGCTGGATGAGCTGATGGCCCGGCTGCAGGAGCTGTGGGAGGAGCATCTGGCCCCTTTGTGGGAAAACCTGACCCTTTTGTTCGGCGCGGTGATGGAGCTGATCGCCATTTTGTGGACCGAGGCCCTTCTGCCGCTTTTGCAGAACATCACCGATACCTTCGCGCCGCTGGTGGCCGGGGCGGTGCAGTATGTTGTGGACTGCTTTTTTAACGGTCTGGGGACCATCGCTAAGGTGGCGGACGGCATCGCCGGTGTGCTGCGCGGGCTGTGCGAGTTCGTGAGCGGCGTGTTCACCGGCGACTGGGACCGGGCCTGGCACGGCCTGAGCGACATCTTTGAAAGCGTGTGGGACACCATGGTCGGCGTGGCAAAGCAGGGAGTGAACGGAATCATCGACCTGGTGAACGCCATGCTGCGGGCGCTGACCGGCGGCATGAACGCGGTGATCGACCGGCTGAACGGCATCGGGGTGGAGATCCCCTCCTGGGTGCCGGACTACGGCGGCCAGCGCTTCGGCGTGAACCTGCCCCGGGTGCCGGAATACCAGATTCCCCGACTGGCAAAGGGCGCGGTGCTGCCCGCCAACCGGCCATTCCTGGCGGTGGTGGGCGACCAGCGGCGGGGCACCAACGTGGAGGCCCCGCTGGAGAGCATCCGCCAGGCGGTGGCGGACGTGCTGGGCGGCGCGGGTGCGGCTCAGCTGTATGTGAGCCAGCCCATCGAGGTCAAGCTGGACGGCCAGGTGCTGTACCGCGCCATGGCGAAGATCGAGGCCAACCGGGGCGTAAAGATTGGAGGTGCGTTCGCAAATGCCTATTGATTTGAAGGAAAACAAGGGCTTTATCTATCTGGGGGCCACGCCCCAGACCGACCGGAGCAATTATGCCATTGCGGCGCCTTACCCCACCCAGGGCAAGGCGCCTTTTACGACCAGCCGCATGGTGGATTCGGCCCGCAACGCCCAGGGAACCATGGTGGGCCGGATGGTGGGCCGCAGCGTGGACAAGCAGGAGCTGGGCTGGCAGACCATCAGCCCGCAGCTGTGGTGGGAGATGAACCGCTGGTTTGAGGACGGCCACTTCACCTTTTACTGCCACTATTTCAGCCATAACCTGGGCCGGTGGGAAACGAGGATGTTTTACCTCAGCGACGTGAAGTGCAGCCCGGTGAACGTGGACGCGGCCACCGGAATGCCGGAATATTACGAGGATGCCAGCTTCAGCGTGGTGGATTGCGGGGTGATCTGATGCAAAAGGTGAGCGATGCCTACCGGCAGGAGATGACAAAGCCGGTGCTGGGCGCGGCAAAGCTGGCCGTGACCCTGAGTGTGGTGGACGAGGATGCAGCCCCCGGCGCGGCGGACAAAAGCGAGGGGCAGGCCTACTGGTCCAGCGTGGAAAGCGCCCTCACCCAGGACGGCGCGCAAAAGCGCAGCTACGCCACCTTCGAGCCGGGGCGCTGGAAGGCGGACGGCACTCTGCGCATTGCGGACGAGCCCGGCGGCGCACTGCTGACCGAGGGCTATGTGAGCGAGGCGATGAGCGGGGCGGACGGCCGGTTTGCAGCTCCGCCGGTGCTGGCGCTGGAATTTGAAACGCCGGTGAGCGTTCCGGCGCTGAGCTTCCGGTTCGACCAGGTGGCGGAGGAATGGTGCACCGCGCTGACCGTGACCGCCTGGAAGGGCGGCGAGCAGCTGGTGCAGCGGCAGGTGCTGCCCAAGGCGGTGGAGCACCAGGAGCTGGTGCAGATCGACCGGTTCGACCGGCTGGAGATCCGCTTCGAGGCCACCAGCCAGCCCTTTCGCCGGGCGCGGCTGACCCGGCTAATGTTCGGCATGGAGCTGATCTTCGGCCAGGCGGAGCTGACCGAGGCGGCCCAGACCATGGAGGTAGACCCCATCGGCCGCAGGCTGCCCACCGGGGAGTTCAGCTTCTCGGCGGTGAACGTGAACCTGCTCACCGGAAGCCAGAACGGCCTCTACGACCCGGACAACCCCCAGGGCATCTGGAAGTATTTTGAGCAGCGCAACCCCATCACGGTGCGCTACGGCCAGCAGCTCACCGGCGGTATGCACTGGGGCGACGCGGCAGCCCTGGAATGGGCCGACCTTGCCCCCAGCGGCTGGCGGGAGCTGTACCAGGGCGGCTTTGTGGAATGGATGCCCGGCGGGCGGTTTTATCTGACCGGCCAGCCCACGGTGGAGGGGCTGTATGCCAAATTCTCCGCCACCGACGCGCTGGGCCTTCTGGACGGCACCTATTACAAGGGCGTGTGGGACGGCGCGCCCCACAGCCTGTGGGAGCTGGCCACTGCGGTGCTGGAGGACGCGGACCTGCCCCGTCGCAGGCAGGACGAGCAGCCCTGGTCCCTGTGGGAGGACTTGAAGCAGATTACCACCACCGCGCCGCTGCCGGCAAAGCAGCACCGAGAATGTTTGCAGCTGATCGCTCACGCGGCCTGCTGCCTTTTGTATGCCGACCGGGATGGCGTGATCCGCATCCAGCCGGATGAGAGCGCCCAAAGCGGGGTGAGCATCGGGCTTTCGGCCATGCTGGAAAGCGCGCCCAAAGTGGAAAAGACTGCGAGCCTTCTTCAGGTGGAGTGCCCGGCCACGGTGTATGCTCCCGCGGAAAAGGAGAGCCAGCTGCACAAGGGAACCTATCAGGTGGACGGGCGGCTGGCGCTGCACCTGACCTGGAATCAGGCGGCGGATATCCGGGTGGAATGTGAGGGCGCACAGGTGACGAGTCAGGCGCTGTATGCCGCGGCGGCGGATCTGGTGCTGGAGGGCAGCGGCCCGGCCACCCTGATCGTGAGCGGCAAAAAGCTGGAGACCAGCTGCCAGAATGCGGTGGCCCCGGTGCCGGACGCGGACGAGAATGGCACGGCGGAAACGCTGGACAATCCGCTCATTACCGAGCTGGACCGGGCGCTGGCGGTGGCGGCCTGGGTGCGGGAGCATCTTTTGCGCCGCAGCACCTACACCTGCTCTACCCGGGGCAACCCGGAGCTGGACCCCGCCGACCGGGTCCTGCTGGACACCCAATGGGAAACGGCCGCCCCGGCCCAGGTGCTGAAAAATCAGCTCACCTACACCGGCGGCGGATTGAAGGGAGAAATGATCTTGAAACGGGGGAACGAAGCATGAGAAAAAGCCAGAACTACCAGCTGCGCCTGCCGGAGCGGCTGGCCGAACGCAACGACCCGGCGGACATCGACGACCTGACCTACGACATGGAGGTCATTGACCGGGAGCTGAAAAAGCAGGCGGACAAGGACGCCGAACTGGACGATCTGAAGGCCAGCCGCACCGAGCTGAACGCCCACGCCGCGGCCTCGGTGCTGGCCCACCCGGACGGCAGCGTGACCGATGAGAAAATCGGTCTGCGCACCGTGGGCGGGGTGAGCAACAAGCTGCAGGCGCTGCTGACCCTGATCGGCCAGCAGATCGCCGGGGTGAAGGGCACCGATGCCTGGAACGACAGCCCGGCCATCACCCTGGCGGCGGCCAAGCAGACGCTAGACCAGCATAAGGCTGCGGCAGACGGTCTGCGGGAGGATTTTGACGCCCACGCAGCAAATAAAGAAAACCCGCATGGGGTGACCAAGGCCCAGGTGGGGCTTGGCAACGTGCCCAATCTGACCACCAACGACCAGACCCCCACCTACACCGAGGCCGCCAGCCTGGAGCTGCTGTCCAGTGGCGAGAAGCTGTCCACCGCCTTCGGCAAGCTGGCAAGGGCGCTGCGCAGCCTGAGCGGGCACATTTTGGCAATGGACAACCCCCACCGGGTGACCAAAAGCCAGGTGGGTCTGGGCAATGTGACCAACGATGCCCAGGTCAAGCGCAGCGAGATGGGCAAGGCCGGGGGCGTGGCTACCCTGGACTCCGGCGGCAAGGTGCCCGCCAGCCAGCTGCCCAGCTTTGTGGACGATGTGCTGGAATACGCCGGCAAGAGCGCCTTCCCGGCCACCGGCGAGACGGGCAAGATCTATGTGGCGCTGGATACCAACCTCACCTGGCGCTGGAGCGGCACCGCCTATGTGGAGATCAGCAAGAGCCTGGCTCTGGGCGAAACCGCCTCCACCGCCTATGCGGGCAATAAGGGCAAGGCGCTGGCGGAGGATTTGTCTGCCACCAAAACCACCGTGGCCGCCAACACCGCCGCCCGCCACAGCCACACCAACAAAACCGTGCTGGACAAGATCACCGATGCCATGCTCACCGCCTGGAACGGGGCGATCAAGACCCTGCGCATCGGCACCGTGACCGGCGGGACCACCGCCTCGGCCAGCATCACCCAGAGCGGCACCGTGGGCGTTCTGAACCTGGTGCTGCCCAAGGGCGACAAGGGCGATAAAGGCGATAAGGGCGACCCCGGGCAGGACGGTCGGGACGGTGCCACCGGTCCCACCGGGCCCCAGGGCGCGCAGGGAGCCACCGGCCCCACCGGCCCGGCAGGCCCCAATCTGGTGAGCAAGAACACCCAGGTGAGCGGCTTTTCCACCGGTCAGGTGCTGTACGTGAACGGCAGTGTGGTGGGCGCCAAGACCCTGACGGCGGCTGATGTCGGCGCGGCGGCAGCCAGCCATACCCACAACTACGCGGGAGCGGGAACACCCGGCGGAGCTGCTTACAAGGCTGATGCGTTGGTTGGAGGCGGAACGTCAACCACTTATACGTTTGGCCCTTATGAAATGCAGTGTCACAATATTGATGAAATTCCAAATGTGTATTCGTTGAAGGCTGTTTTCAGATCGGATAATAATTACCATTTGAATGCATACAGAAAAACCGATGGACTTATGCAAAAAACCTACTGCGACTTTGCAGGCCAGATTTCCAGTGCATCCAGCATTCGATATAAAGAGGACATCCGCCCGGTGGAGGAGGCGCTGCTGGAAAAAATGCTGGAGCTTCCGGTGATCGATTTCCGTTACGGTACGCAGGCTCCGGAGTATGTGCAGGATGAAAAACGGCATGTGGGTATGATCGCCGAACAGGTGGCGGAGATCATGCCAAACAGCGTGACGATGGATCAGGAGGGGTTTCCCACCGCTGTGGTGTACAGCGACTTCATTCCTCTTTTACTGGCGCAGGTGCAGCGGCAGCAAAAGCAGCTGACCGCACTGGAACACCGGATCGATTTTCTGGAACAGAGCGTGAAGGAGGGGGTGCAGAACGATGGCATGGCAAACACCGAAAATCAGCTGGACTGAGTCGGATGCCTTCCGCCTGGACCCGGACTATGAACGCATCCGGGGCAATCTGCTGTATCTGCGCCAGCGCGCAGCGGCGATCACCCGGCGGCCGGACTACGGCGAGATGAGCAGCTACACGGCGGACGGGCTGCCCCTGGCGGATTTTTTTAACCGGGTGGAAGAGAACCTGGCGGCGCTGGCCGATGCGGTACAGCCGCGGCCGGAGTATTCCACCCGAAGCTTTTCCCCCGGCAGCCTTGTGTGGGACTGGCGGGACCTGGAGCGCATCGAGGGAATGCTGCTGCAGGTTTACAACGATCTGAATGCAATCGAGAGTGGCCAGCAGAAGCTGGCTTTTTGTTTGGGAGGTGGCTTGTTTGGCACGTTTGTTTCGTGATTTAAAGGTGAATGAGCAGGATGGCAAGGTCTATCTGACCCTGTATAACCGGGACGGCAGCCCCGCGCTGCGGGATGTTTCGGTGGGCGTGAGCAGCGAGGTGACCCAGCCCGGTGACAACTGGACCGCCGCGGCGGCAAACCTGTTGCTGCGGCTGGACGAGGACGGCCAGCCCCAGCTGGCCCTGACTCCGGAAAGCATCGGCGCGGCGGCTGCCGAAAACGGGGTGAGCCTTTACACCCACAAAAAAAGCGGTACGGTGCACACGCTTACCGGCAGCGGCAATAACATCCGCTTTGCGGCCACGGCGAGTTTTGCGGCAGGGGACACCATTCAGGTGAACGGCCAGGCCTGCACCGCCGCCACCGCCGCGGGCGATGCGCTGTGGGCCGGCTTTTTCAAGACCGGGGCCATGGTGGTGTGCTACCGCACGGGGAACCGCTTAACTTTTAACGGCGGGGGCCTGCCCGCGGCCGAAGCGGCCAAGCTGGCCCCCGGAAACCTGAAGACCGGCGTTTCCATCACCGCCAACGGCAAAACCGTCACCGGCACCTTCACCGCGGATGCCACGGCCGATGCGGGCAAAATCCTTTCCGGGGCAACGGCCTATGTGAAAGGGCAGAAGGTGACCGGCAGTATGGCGGACCGGGGCAATGCGCAGTACGGCACCGGTGTGGGCTTCGGCAGCGACTATGTGGCGATCAATAACATCCCGGAAGGCTACTACCGCAAGAATGGGCTCGCCTGGGCCCCGGAAGCCAGAATCGCCCAAAGCACCATGGCGGCGGCAATCGGCTTGAATTCACAGAATCTGCGTCAGGGGGTGACCATTCTGGGGGTGCAGGGCGATCTGGTGCCCCGCACTCCCGTGGCCTACGCGGCCTGCAGCCGGGTTCTGGGTCTGCTGCCCGGCACCACCGGTGACTACCGCCACCCCACCAAGGCCTCCGGCTATGCGGACCCAGACTACGGCAGCCTGTCCGGCCTGGGCTATTTCCAGGACAACCAGTCCGGCACACGGCAGGTGGTGTGGCAGTGTGCCAGGGCGGGGCGCTATCTGGTGGATCTGTTCGGCGACGGTGAGGTCTCGGTCCGGGGTGAGGTGCAGCTCTCTGCCGGGCAGACGGTCACCCTGACCATCCCGGACGCGGGCGACATCTACTGGCGGGATATGAAATGCGGCGGTATGGTGATTCTGTATCTGCCCTGAGCAGCACAACAGGAAAGGAGAAACAAAATGGCATTGAAGTATGAAACCAAAACCCCGATTCTGGGCATCGACGTGAGCAAGTATCAGGGCAATGTGGATTGGGCCCAGGTAAAGGCGGCGGGCTATGCCTTCGCCTTCGTGCGGCTGGGCTATGCCAACGGCGACGGCAGCATCGTGGAAGACCCCTGTTTTGAACAAAATCTGAGCGGCGCGGCAGCGGCCGGGCTGGACGTGGGGGTGTATTTGTACAGCTACATCGACAGCGAAGACCACGCCCGTATGGCGGCCGCCCGGGCGCTGGAGTTGCTGGCGGGCCGGGCGCTGAGCCTGCCTCTGGTGCTGGACTATGAGCACGCGGCCAAGTATAAGGAATTCAGCCGGGCAAAGAACACCGCCATCTGCAACGCCTTCATGGCCTGCATTGCGGCGGCGGGCTATCTGCCCATGTTCTACAGCTACACCAGCTTTGTGAACAGCTATATGGATATGGAGACCCTCGACCGGTACGAGGGCCTGTGGATTGCCAACTACACCGGCAAGATCGGGGTGGACAATACGGCGGTGTGGCAGTATTCCAGCAGCGGGGCGGTGCCGGGCGTTCAGGGCCGGTGTGATCTGAACCGGATGTACTGTGATCTGCCCAGGATCATCCGGGAGCGCTGCGCCCCCGGCCGTGTGGAGTTTCAGCCGATTTCCGGCAAGCAGCTGGAGGTGTTCGACGCCAGCCGCTGCGAATACTTCACCGCGCCGGACATCAACGCTGTGGTGCTGAACCCGGATGGGAAAACGGACAAGCTGCCGGAGAGCAGCTATCAAATTCTCACCCTGGCGGACGGTCTGGTGGACGGCTATCCCATGGTACAGATTGCGTACCGGGGCGAAACCGTGTACGCCGCCCTTCTGGACGACCGCTGCCGCATCATCGACGTGCCGGAGGAAGGCCTGGAGCTGCGCCTGTGCCCGGTGCCCAACGAGGGCGACCGGAAGAGCATTGAAGCCTTTTGCAAGAACCTGGGCTTTTCGGCGGAGTTTATCTGGTGAGGAGGATGAATATGAATGAATGGAATGTGGTCGGGGTCCTGGTGGTGGTGGCCGGGTTGTTTTTGTCGGTGGGGGCGCCGGTGATCCGGCTGAACAGCACCCTCACCAAGCTTTCCACCCTGGTGGAGGGGCTGCAGGACCGGCAGGCCCGTCAGGAGCGGGACAACACCGACAGCCACCGCCGCCTGTGGAAGCACAACGACGGGCAGGATGCTGCCCTCCACGACCACGAAACACGAATCACGATTCTGGAGCGAAAGGAAGGAACAAGATGAAGAAAATCAACTGGATGGTACGCATTCAAAACAAGGCCTTCTGGCTAAGTCTGATCCCGGCGGTGCTGCTGCTGATTCAGGTGGTGGCGGCAGTGTTCGGTTACCAGCTGGAGCTGGGCGAGCTGGGCAACCGGCTGCTGGCGGTGGTGAACGCCCTGTTTGCGGTGCTGGCGGTGCTGGGCGTGATCACCGACCCCACCACCAGCGGCATGGGCGACAGTGACCGGGTGCTGGGCGCAGGCCGGACCGCAGCCGGCCAGAACGGCGCCGCGGACCCGGCTGCAAAAGAGCAATAAGACAAAGCCGCGCCGGGCCCTGGAATCTGCCGGGGCCCGGCGCTTTGTGGATTTGCGCGGTGGGCTTTGATATGATATAATACTAAAATATTGTGATTTTAAGGGGGAGAATCCCATGCAGAGCCTCACCGCGCTTGTGAGCGCGTGCAGCAATTTTATCTGGGGTGTACCGATGCTGGTCATGCTGTTCGGCACCCATCTGTTCCTGACCGTCCGGCTGCGGCTGGTGCAGCGCCACATTCCCAAGGCCATCCGGCTGAGCCTTTCGCCGGATGAGGGCAGCCAGGGCGAGATCAGCCAGTTCGGCGCGCTGGCCACCGCGCTGGCTGCCACCATCGGCACCGGCAACATCATCGGCGTGTCCACCGCCATCGCCCTGGGCGGCCCGGGCGCGGTGCTCTGGTGCTGGCTCACCGGCGTGTTCGGCATCGCCACCAAATACGGCGAGGCCCTGCTGGCGGTGAAGTACCGCACCCGGGGCAAGACCGGCGCCATCGTGGGCGGTCCCATGTATACCATCGAACGGGGCCTTGGCTGGAAATGGCTGGCGGTGATCTTCGCCGCCTTCACCGTACTGGCTACCTTCGGCGCGGGCTGCACCGTGCAGAGCCACGCCATCACCGATGTGATCCACACCACCTTCGGGGTGGCCCCCGCCGTTTCCGGCCTGGTGGTCACCGCCATCACCGCAGTGGTGATTCTGGGCGGCGTGAAGGCCATCGCCAAGGTGTGTGAAAAGTTGGTGCCCTTCATGAGTCTGTTCTACATTCTGGGCTGTATCGCCATTCTGGTGCTGAACGCCCCCTATCTGGGCCAGGCGCTGGCGCTGATCGTGAAAAGCGCCTTCGGCTTCCAGCAGATTGCCGGCGGCTTTGCGGGCGGCGCCATGATGGCCGCCTGCCGCTACGGCATGGCCCGGGGCCTGTTCTCCAACGAGTCCGGCCTTGGCACCGCGCCCATCGCGGCGGCCACCGCCCAGACCAAAAACCCGGTGCGCCAGGCGCTGGTTTCCATGACCGGCACCTTCTGGGACACTGTGATCATCTGTGCCATGACCGGCATCGTGGTTGTGAGCAGCATGGTCAAGCAGCCGGAGCTGTATCAGGGCGCAAATGACGACGCCATGACCCGCCTGGCCTTCGCCAATCTGCCCGCCGGCCAGATTGTGCTGGCGCTGGCCCTTTCGGTGTTTGCCTTCACCACCATTCTGGGCTGGAGCTACTACGGCGAGCGCTGTGTGGAATACCTGTTCGGGCCGAAGGGCATCCCGGTGTACCGGCTGGTGTTCCTGGTGGTGCTGTTCATCGGCGCGGTGGCCAACCTGGATCTGGTCTGGAGCTTCGCGGATCTGATGAACGGTCTGATGGCCTTCCCGAATCTGATTTCGGTGCTGCTGCTCAGTGGGGTGATTGTGGCCGAGACCCGGCACTATCTGTGGGAAAACCGGCTGGACGAGCAGGCCGAAACCCTGGATTGACCGCACACGAAGCTGTATAAATATGCTATAATAAAGGCCGGGTTCCCATGGAGCCCGGTCTTTGATTGCAGGAGGGATAAACCGTGAATCTGTGGGGGCATTTCTGCACCATCAATCACCACAAATGGCTGGTGATGAAGCACTGCTTCCGGCTGGGGCTTTACTGGCGGGGGCTGACCCATGACCTTTCCAAATATTCGCCCAGCGAGTTCTGGCCCGGGGTGAAATACTACCAGGGCAACCGCAGCCCCAACGATGCCCAGCGCCAGGCCGAGGGCTGCAGCACCGCCTGGCTGCACCACAAGGGGCGCAACCGGCACCATCTGGAATACTGGATCGACTATGACCCGGCGGGCACCGGCAAGCTGATCGGCAATAAAATGCCCTTGCAGTTTGTGGCCGAGATGTTCTGCGACCGGGTGGCCGCCAGCAAGGTGTATAAGGGCAAGGACTACACCGACGCCTCCCCCTGGGAATATTACGACCGGGGCCGGGACCATTACGTGCTCCACCCGGAGACGCGCAAGCTGCTGGAATATATGCTCATCACTTTGCGGGACAAGGGCGAGGATGAGGCCTTCCGGGTGCTGAAGAAGGAGGTGCTGGGCCGGTGAAACAGGCGATGCAATGGCTGAAAAGCGAACCGGTGCTGGCCATCTCGGCGGTGCTGGCGCTGGCCTCCTGCCTGGTAATCCCGCCGGACGCGGCATACCTGGGTTATGTGGACGGCCGGGTGCTGGCCCTGCTTTACTGTCTGATGGCAGTGGTGGCAGGTATGGAGCAGGCCGGGGCCTTCCGGCGGATGGCGTCGGCGCTGGTCAAACGCAGCGGCAGCGGCAAGGGGCTGTGCCTGGTGCTGGTGATGCTCTGCTTTTTCTCCTCCATGCTGGTCACTAACGATGTGGCCCTCATCACCTTTGTGCCTTTCGCGGTGCTGGTGCTGGCCGCCAGCGGCCAGGGCGGGCTGCTGCCCTGGGTGGTGAGCCTGCAGACGGTGGCCGCCAATCTGGGCAGCATGCTCACCCCGGTGGGCAACCCCCAGAACCTGTATCTCTACAGCCGCTACGGCTTTTCCGCGGGCGAGTTTTTCGCCCTTACCGTGCCCGCCACACTGGCAAGCTTTGTGGTGCTGGCGGTGCTCTGTTTGCTCACCCCGGCCCGGCGGGTCACCCTGACCGCCCAGAAGGACGAGGGCCCCATGACCAGCCGCCAGCGCGCTCAGCTGATGTTGTGCGGCATGCTGTTCTGCGTCTGTCTTGCCTCGGTGTTCCATCTGCTGCCCTGGCCCGCGCTGCTGGCGGTGGTGATTGTGGCGCTGGCGGTGTTCGATAAAAAGCTGGTGCTGGGGGCGGATTTCGCCTTGCTGGTCACCTTCGTGTGCTTTTTCGTCTTCGCGGGCAACCTGGCCCGTATTCCGGCGCTGCAGAATTTCCTGGCCAGCGTGATGCAGGGCCGGGAGATGCTGGTGGGCGCGGCGGCCAGCCAGATCATCAGCAACGTGCCGGCGGCGGTGCTGCTCTCCGGCTTTACCGAGAACGGCGCGGGCCTGCTCATGGGCGTGGACCTGGGCGGCCTGGGTACCCCCATCGCCAGCCTGGCCAGCCTGATCAGCCTGAAGATCTATTCCAAGGCCCCCGGGGCCAACACCGGGCGGTATCTGGCGGTGTTCAGCGCGCTGAACTTCGGCCTGCTGGCAGTGCTGCTGGTGCTGGCCGGGTGCGGTATCCTGTAAAAAAAGAAGATTTGGTCTCAAATAGCGGAGTGCTCAAACTCCGCTATTTTTTTGTCAAAATCGCCTGATTTTGTTCGTGAGCAGCCCCGGAATTTCTCTTCAACTGCGGGGAAATTGTGATTGAAATATGAAAAAAGTGTGTTAAAATCGTGTCAGTACATGTCTAATGCGACATGTTGAACAGGGATTATATTTTTGAATTTTGAGAGGAGTAGGCGACTTATGAAACCCATTTCCCGCAAAATTGCCAGCCTGACCCTGGCAGCTCTGATGATGCTCACCACCGCCTGCGGCGGCGCAGCTTCTTCCACTGCCTCCAGCCAGGCGGCAAGCCAGACCGGCATCTTTACCCCCGGCACCTACAGTGCCACCACCATGGGCATGCACGAGATGACCGTGACCGTGACCGTGGATGCCAACGCAATCACCGATATCCAGCTGGAGCACAGCGAGACCGAGGGCATCGGCGCACCCGTGGCCGAGAATATGCCCAAGGAGATCATGGAGCTGCAGGGCCTGGGCGTGGACATCGTAGCCAGCGCCACCCTGACCAGTGAGGCCATTCTGGAGGGCGTGACCGACTGCCTGAAGCAGGCGGGCGCCACCGACGAGGTTATCGCCGAGTGGCAGGCCAAGAAGCCTGAGGTTGAGGCCGAAGAGGACGCCGAGTACACCGCCGACGTGGTGGTCATCGGCGCGGGCGGCGCCGGCATGAGCGCTGCCATCACCGCCGCGCAGGCGGGCAAGAACGTGATCGTTCTGGAGAAGACCGGCTCCATGGGCGGCAACACCATCCTGTCCGGCGGCGCCATGAACGCTGTGGATGACGGCAGCGAGGTGGCCAAGGCTCACGACGACAGCGTGGCGCTGCACATTCAGCAGACCTACGAGGGCGGCGACGAGCAGGGCAACCTGGAGCTGGTCACCATCCTGTGCGAGCAGGCCTGGGACGGCGTGGAATGGATGAAGGAGCTGGGCATGGGCTTCACCGGTGAGGTGTTCACCGTGACCGGCGGCCTGTGGCCCCGCGCCCAGCGCCCCAGCGATCCCGAGGGCACCGGCTTCTTCAAGGCCTTCCAGAACTACCTGGACGAGAACACCACCGTGACCATGCTCTACAACACCACCGCCAACGAGCTGCTGGTGGATGAGAACGGTGCTGTCTGCGGCGTTAAGGCCACCGGCAAGACCGGCAACACCGTGACGGTGAACGCCACCAACGGCGTGGTTCTGGCCACCGGCGGTTTTGCCCGCAACGTGGAGCTGCGCGAGAAGGCCAATGAGGAAACCCAGCTGTGGCCCACCCTGGACGAGAGCATCCCCAGCACCAACGCCTCCGGCATCACCGGCGACGGCATCATCATGGCCGAGGCCGTGGGCGCCAACCTGATTCAGATGGGCAACATCCAGCTGCTGCCCCTGGGCGATCCCGAGACCGGCAGCCTGTCCGGCAACATCGAGCACGCTGTTGAGAGCCGTATCTTCGTAAACGAGCAGGGCGAGCGCTTCGTGAACGAGGGCGGCCGCCGTGACGAGATGACCCTGGCTCTGTTTGAGCAGAGCAACACCACCATGTTCATCGTGATGGACAGCGATACCTACCCCACCGGCGAGGAGCTGAACAACTTCGGCGAGACCATGAACAGCCTGGTGGAGGCCGGCCGCGCTTACAAGGCCGACACCCTGGAGGAGCTGGCCGAGCAGATGGGCGTTCCCGCCGAGACCCTGACCGCCACCATTGAGGAGTACAACCGCCACTGCGTGGGCGGCGACCTGGAGGGCCAGGAGGACGAGTTCGGCCGCACCCTGTTCAGCGATGTGGAGGGTGAGAACGACGGCATCAACGACGCGCCCTTCTACGCTGCCAAGCGTGTTCCCACCGTGCACCACACCATGGGCGGCGTGGAGATCAACGCCAACGCCGAGGTGCTGAACGCAAACGGCGAGGTGATTCCCGGCCTGTTCGCGGCTGGTGAGGTTACCGGCGGCATCCACGGCACCAACCGCCTGGGCGGCAACGCGCTGACCGACATCATCGTGTTCGGCCGCATTGCCGGCGCCAGCGCCGCGGAGTACACCCGCTGATTTTTCCGGCCGACCATACGATTCCTGTTCAAAATCAAAACGGCGGAGGCAAAAGCCTCCGCCGCTTTTTTGTCTGAAACGGACTCGGTTGACAAAATGCAACACCCGGTTGACGGAATTCGGGCCGCGAATGGTGGACAGGCCCCCGCCTCATCGGGTATACTGGGTTCCAGCAAAACAAAAAGGAGTGGACGGTATGAGTCTGAACGAGGAGCTGGGCCGGAGGGTACAGCAGCTGCGCAAGGCGAAGGGCTTTTCCCAGGAGGAGCTGGCGGACCGGGTGGGCGTGTCCCGGCAGGCGGTGTCCAAATGGGAGAGCGGCCAGACCGCACCGGACCTGGAGCGGCTGCTGGCACTGAGCACGCAGCTGGATACCACCACTGATTATCTGCTGACGGGGCAGCACCCGGCCGCGCGGGAGCAGGGGCCGGATGCGTCGCTGTTCTCAGTGGTGGCCACCGGCAGCACCGTGGCAGGCCTTCTGGCGGCGGTGATGCTCTGGTATGAAAAGCAGACCGCCATTGCCACCGCCATCGGTCTGCTGCTCATGGTGATGGGCTGTGTGGTCTTTGCCATCGGCATGACGGTGGGCGATGCCGCCAGCCGTCCCCAGGCAAAGCGGCGGTTCTGGGCGGTGAACCTGTGGCTGCTGCCTTTCATCCCCCTGTCCATGTTGTACAACATCCTGGTGAGCGGTTTTGCCAGTGCGCCCTATCCCATTCCGGTGTATCCGCTGGCAGGCTATGTGCTGTTCTGGGTGGTGTATCTGGGCGGCTGCGGCGTGCTGGAATGGCGGCTGCTGCGAGGGGCGAAAACCAGGCAGAAATAAACAAAAAACGAGCACCTGCGTTTTGCATGCAGGTGCTCGTTTGCGTTTGGATTATTCTTCCCGGGGCTCGTCCGTTTCGGCGGCAGGCTCAGCGGGAGCTTCCGGTTCAGGAGCCTTGTCCGTTTCCGGTGCAGGCTCAGCGGATTCTTCGGCAGCCTCAGCGGCTTCCGCTTTGGAGGCGGTGCTCTTTTTGGGCTTCGCGGCCTTCTTGGGCTGCTCTGCCGGTGCCTCCGGGGCGGGCTGCTGGTCTTCCGGCTGTGCGGTTTCGGGCGCGGGCTCGGCGGTCTCGGTCACCGGCTCTTCTGCCTCGGTCTTGGCCTTGAGGGCAGTCTTTTTGCGGGCCGGTGCCTTGCGGGCGGGCTTTTCCGGGGCCAGCTCCGGCTTGCCGTTGCGGGCGCAGTAGCTGCGCAGCAGCTCCTGGTAGAAGTCCACAGCCGGGGGCAGTGCCAGGATGGACAGGTTCTCGTTGGCCGCGTGGATGCTGGCGTACTGCTGCTTGTTGATCTCCAGCGGGGCAAAGCGCAGGGCGTTTTCCACCACGCCCTCGTACATGTAGAACCGGGCATCGGTGCCGCCGGTCATGATGTAGGGGGCCACCCCGTAGCCGGGGTAGATTTTGCCCATGGTCTCCTCCAGCAGACGGAAGGCATCGCCCTTGAAGTCCACCTCGGCGCAGGCCGGGTCGGCCTTCAGCACCTCGGTATCCAGCCCGCACTTCTTGGCGGCGGCGCGGATGATCTCGATGCTCTCGTCGGTGCCCTGGTGGGGCATGCAGCGCATGTTGGCGGTGACCCAGGCCTGCTGGGGCAGCACGTTGTAGGCGGGGGAGCCTTCGGCCATGGTGAAGGCGCAGGTGGTGCGCATCATGGCGCCCGCCAGCGGGTTCACACGGGGAAGCAGGAAGCAGAGCAGCGGCTCAAACAGCCACAGGTTGCCCAGCAGCATCCGCATGCCGAAGCTCATGTTGGGGGCCAGGCGCTGGAACATCTCCCGCAGGGTGGGGGAGAAGCGGGCCTGGAAGGGGCTGTGCCGGTCGGTCTTGCAGATGAACCTGGCCAGCTGCACCAGCGCGGTGTTGGGGCCGGGGGCACTGGCATGGCCACCGGCGGCGTTGGCGGTGAACTTCACGTCCGCGTAGCCCTTTTCCACCACGCCCACCATGGCGTAGCGGCCCTTGACTCCGGCCATGGGGGAATCCATAATCATGCCGCCCTCGTCCAGCAGCAGGCCCAGATGGACCCCCTGCTCCTTGAGCCAGGCAGCAATGGCGGGCGCACCGTCGCCGCCCCATTCCTCGGTGCAGCTGGAGGCCAGATACACGTCGCACTCGGGCTTCCAGCCCTCGGCCAGCAGCTCCTCCACCGCCTGCATGAAGCAGAACAGGCTGCCCTTGGTGTCCACGGTGCCGCGGCCCCATACCGAACCCTCGGCGATCTCGCCGGAGAAGGGCGGGTACTTCCACTCGCCCTGAGCGGGCACCACATCGTGGTGGCTCATGATCAGGATGGGCGCGCCTGCGCCGCCGTCCAGACCGGGGATTTTATAAATCAGGCTGCCGTTGAGCACGGTGCGGGTGGCTGCCTTGTGCACCAGAGGGAACTGCTCCCTCAGCAGCTTGTGGAAGGCCTGGAACTTGCGGCGGCTGACCTGGTCCTTTTCCGACACGGTCTCGCACTGCACCAGCGTGGAAAGGGTTTCGGCATACCGCTGTGCCCGCTCCAGATCGGAATCCGGAAACTGAGCAGTGGCGGCAGAGGTGGGCTTCATCTGTATGGCACGGGCGGCAGCAACGCCCAGCAAAATCAAAAGAATGAGAACGAGAATGAGCACGATCCATAAAGCGATCATAAAAATGCCTCCTTCGGGTATATGAAAATGCGCGCAGCGGCGCACGAAAGAATCTGTGTCTGTCTGGCGGGCAGCTGCCCGCTACATTTCAGTATAACACACACCAAAAGCTTCTGGCAAGGCGAAAGAAGGCAAAGAAAAAACGGCGGCTGCCGTTTCCCGGGTGGGGAAAACACGGCAGCCGCCGGTGCTGTTTGAAGCAAAGGAGCTAAAGCTTATTTCTGCTCCAGGGTCTTGCTGAAGCTGTCCTTCAGGGTCACGATGCGGCCGAACACGCCGGGATTCTTGGAATCCGGGGTGAAGTAGCCCATGCGCACGAACTGGAACTTCTCGCCGGGCTTTGCGTCGGCCAGGCTGGCCTCCAGCTTGGCGCCCTTCAGAACCTTCACGGAATCCGGGTTCAGGAAGTCCTTGTAGTCGCTGCCCTCGGGCAGCTCGCCCATGTTCTCCTGGGTGAACAGCTTGTCATACAGGCGAACCTCAGCGTCCACCGCATGGGCGGCGCTCACCCAATGGATGGTGCCCTTCACCTTGCGGCCGTCCACCGGATTGCCGTTGCCGGTCTCCAGATCGGCGGTGCAGCGCAGCTCCACAACCTCGCCGTTTTCGTCCTTGATGACCTCGTTGCACTTCACGATGTAGGCACCCATCAGGCGAACCTCGCCGTCCGGCTTGAGGCGCTGGAACTTCGGCGGGGGTACCTCGGCGAAGTCGCTCTTCTCGATGTACAGGCTGCCGGAGAAGGCCACCTTGCGGGTGGAAGAGTCGTTCGCGGCCTTGTTGGGGTTGTTGGGAATATCGAAGTATTCCACCTTGCCCTCGGGATAGTTGGTGATGGTGAGCTTGATGGGCTCGGTCACGGCCATCCGGCGCAGAGCGGTGGTCTCCAGCTCGGTGCGGATGCAGTACTCCAGCAGGCGGTAGTCCACCAGGCTGTACACCTTGGAAACACCGGCCTTCTTCACGAACTCAAAGATGCTGGAGGGGGTGTAGCCGCGGCGGCGCAGGCCGCACAGGGTGGGCATGCGGGGATCGTCCCAGCCGTCCACGATCTCCTTTTCCACCAGCTCGCGCAGGTAGCGCTTGCTCATCACGGTGTTGGACACATTCAGACGGGCGAACTCGCGCTGGATGGGGAAGGGACCCAGATGCAGGTTATTGATGACCCACTCGTACAGGGGACGGTGGTTCTCGAACTCCAGGCTGCACATGCTGTGGGTGATGCCCTCGATGGCGTCCTGGATGGGATGGGCAAAATCGTACAGGGGATAGATGCACCAGGCATCGCCCTGGCGGTGATGATGCGCGCGCACGATGCGGTAGATGGCCGGGTCACGCATGTTCATGTTGGGGCTGGCCATGTCGATCTTGGCGCGCAGGGTGCGGCTGCCGTCCGGGAATTCGCCGGCGCGCATGCGGCGGAACAGGTCCAGGTTCTCCTCCACGCTGCGGTCGCGCCAGGGGCTGGGCTTGCCGGGCTCGGTCAGGGTGCCCCGGTATTCCTGCATCTGCTCACGGGTCAGATCGCACACGTAGGCCTTGCCTTCCTTGATCAGCTGCTCGGCGTACTCGTAGCACTTCTCAAAGTAGTCGCTGCCGTAGTAGATGCCGCCGTTGGGCACAGCACCCAGCCAGCGCAGGTCCTCCTCAATGCTCTTTACGTACTCGTCGTCCTCGCGCACCGGGTTGGTGTCGTCGTAGCGCAGGTTGAACTTGCCGCCGTAGGCGTTGGCAATGCCCCAGTTGATCCAGATGGCCTTGGCGCTGCCAATGTGCAGGTAGCCGTTGGGCTCCGGCGGGAACCGGGTGTGGATCTCCTTTACACGGCCCTCCGCCAGGTCCGCGTCGATGATCTCGGTGAGAAAATTGTTCGGCTTTTCCATAGCTGATTCTTCGCTCCTCTTATTTCGAAGGGGCCCGCAAAAGGGGCCCCAAACGCTCTATTCTCCCATTTTACAGGATTTTGCCCCGCTTTGCAACACAGAAAGCGGGGCAGAAAAGGGCAAACGGCGGTTCAACCCGTGCCGCAGTGCAGGAACCGGCGCAGGCCGGCCTCGTCCAGCGGCATGGTGTAGTAAAAGCCCTGCAGGTAATCCGCCCCAAGCTGTACCAGCTGCTGGGCCTGCTGGCGGCTTTCCACGCCCTGAGCGATCACCAGCTTGCCGCAGTCGTGCACAAAGTTGATCAGATGAGCCAGCAGCCGGGGGTCCCGGGAAAGGCAGGTGCGCATCACATAGCGGTCCAGCTTCACGGCCCCCGCCTCCGGCAGGTCCAGAATGCGGGTCAGGTTAGAGTGGCCCGCGCCGAAGTCGTCCACCGTGATGGCGGCCCCGGCAGCGAACAGCTGGCGGATCAGCCGGGGCACCCCGTCGTTCTGGCGCAGGCTGCGGCTTTCGGTGAGCTCAAAGGCCAGCCGGGAGCAGGGCACTCCCTTCTCCCGGGCCATTTGTATAAACCGGTCCGCCAGGTCCGGCTCGGCCAGCTGAAGCGGGCTCAGGTTGATGCTTACCCGCTCCACCCGGCTGAACAGCTCCGGGTCAGCGGCCATGGCCGCCAGAAGAGAGTCAAAGATCACCGCACCCATCCGCTCGGTCAGACCGCAGCGCTCGGCAATGGGCACAAAGGCGTCCGGGCCCAGCAGGCCCAGCTGTTCGTCGTCGATGCGGGGCAGTACCTCCAGCTGTACCGGCTTTCCGGTGCGGGCGTCCAGCACCGGCAGATAGCGCAGTGCAAACCGGCCCCGTTCCAGTGCGCCGGTCAGGGCGCGGCGCACCGCCAGGGTGCGCTGCAAGCGGGCCAGCGCCTGGTCGTTCACCCACTGGGGAGCTGCATGAGCCGGTCCGTCCGGCGTGAATTCCTCCAACAAATCCAGCAAGAGAATCGCCTGGTCCAGTTCAGGCGCACAGCGCAGACCGTCCATCAGCAGAGCGGGCTGGGTCAGGGTAACGGTGCATTCCCCCAGCAGCCAGCCCTCGTTCAGCCCGGAGGCAAGCTCGGCCATCTGGCTGCTGAAGCCCTCCCGGCTGCCCCGGCTGAACACCACGAACCGGTCCGCCTGGCTCAGAAAGAAGACGGTACACCGGGGCAGTGAAGCCCGCAGCCGCGCCGCGGCCGGAGCCATCCAGGCGGCGGACTGTGCCCCGCCCGCGTCATTGGCGGGCGCGATGCGCAAAAAGGCCAGGCAATAGGGTTTGCGGAACTGGTAGAAGTCCCACAGGGTGTCCACCAGGGCCCGGTAGTTGGGGCAGCGGCTGGCGGTGTGAATCTGATTGCCCGGCAGCGGCGCGCCCAGCGCGGCGGGCAGCAGGGCAAGGGCAGTGATGAACCAGAACAGCCGTACTCCTCCGGCGGCCAGCTGCAGGGGCAGCCCGGTCAGAAGCAGGCCCGCCATGCAGGCGGCACAGCGCCGCCCCGGGCCGGAGTGTGCGCTGCGCAGCCAGAGGCAGCCCACAACCAGCAGCAACCAGCAGCAGGCCATCAGCGGCAGAGCGAGCGGGCCGTTTTCAAACCCTCCGGCAGGTCCCGGCCGGTACAGCAGCCCCAGCCAGGGGCTCAGCAGAGCGGCGACGGTTCCGGCAAAGCACAACACACCGGTCAGCTGCATCATCCGGCGCAGCCGGGGACCGGGCGCCTTGGCCAGGAACAGGATGCCCAGCACGAAACAGGCAAAAAACAGATATTGGCTGATCAGCCAGACCACCAGCAGCAGGTGGGCCGCCCATCCGGGCAGCCAGGGCCAGGCCCCGGCGCGCACCGGAGTGGCCAGTACATCCAGCGCAGTGGCGGTCATGGCGCTGGCGAACAGCCGGTGCAACGCGGTGCGGGTGAGGGTGTGCGCCCCCTGCCGCAGCAGGCTCACCAGTGCCAGCGCGGCCAGAAATACAAATCCGGCCATCTGAAAATAGATGTTGTAATGTACGAACGGTTCCATGGCGTACCTCCCGGGCTCAAAGCTCCCGCAGGCTGCGGCTGGATACCCAGCAGCCCCGGTTGCGCTTGGCGGCATAGAGAGCCACGTCCGCCTGCTGGTAGGCCTGGTTCAGCGGTTCGGCGGCGGGGTCGAACAGATGCACGCCCACGCTCACGCCCACCGGCACACCCAGCTCCAGCTTGCTGGCAAGGCCGGGCAGCTGGTCGCAGATGCGCCCGGCCAGCGCTTCGGCCTGGGCCCAGTCCGCGCCGGGCAGCAGCACGATAAACTCGTCGCCGCCCAGCCGCACCAGCACGCCGGGGGCGGGGGCCAGCTGCTCCAGCAGGCGGGCCACCTCCCGCAGCAGCACGTCGCCGATGGGGTGGCCCAGAATGTCGTTGACTTCCTTGAAATGATCCAGATCCATCATCAAAAGGGCGGCGGTTTTGGGCGGGTCGGGCTGGGCCAGCAGCTCGTTCACCCGAACCCGCAGTCCCCGCCGGTTGAACAGGTTGGTCAGAGGGTCCCGGTTGGCCCGCTGGCGCAGCTCATCCTCCCGGCGGCGCTCCTCGGTGATGTCCTCAAAGGTCACAATGGCGTGGCTGGGGTTCTGGCCCGGGGTGAGCACTGCGGTCAGGGTCACCCGGGTCCAGCGGTATTCGCTCTGGCCCGGCCAGCGCACCAGAAAATCGCCCTGTACCGGCTCGCGGGTCTGGCGGATCTGGTGGAACAGGGCCAGAAAACCGGCGGAATGCTGGGGCGCCACCGTTCCGTTCTGTACCAGCAGGGCCGGCTCGGTGGCACCGGCGGCCTTTTCGCCGGGCCGGGGCTCGGCGCAGGAGGTCATGGTGTAGGCGTTCAGATCGTAAACGAACAGGGTGATGGCGGTGTGCTGCAGGGCCATGGCCAGCAGCTGGTTGCTGGTGCGCAGTGAGTCCTCGGCCCGCTGCACCTGGTCCTCCCGCTGGCGGTGGTAAATCGCCAGCAGCACCAGCATGATCACCGAGGCGGCCAGCATCTTCAGCGCCATGAGCATCACAAGCTTTGTCTCCTGGGCGTTGGTTGCCAGCAGAGCGCTCTGGGGCACATCCTGATACAGGTACCAGTCCCGGATGCCAGTGGGAACGCACAGCCAGGCCACCGCATCTTTATCGCTGCCGGCGGTGCCGAACTGTCCGGCTTCATTTTCGGGCAGGCTGCCCAGAATGTGGCCAACCTCGGTGTCCCAGAAGTTGTCGCTGTTCGTCAGCTGTCTTCGCAGATTGGGGCAGGCATAAACCAGCTTGCCGTCCGGCTGAAATACGGCCAGGCAGCTCTCGTCCGACAGGCCGTACAAGGTGAGCTCCTGTGCCAGCTGGTCCACCTTCAGCACGCCCAGCACCGCGCCGGTCACCGGCTGCTCGGGGCTTACCCGCACCGGAACATACACATAAAACCGGTCGTCATGGTAGGTGAGGCTGGTGTATACGGCGGAGTAGCCGCTCTGGCCGCCAAAGGCGCTTTCCAGCGCCTCCTCGCTGGAAAGATCCAGCGAAATGCCCTGGGAGGAGATGGCCTGCTTGTCCAGCGAGACCGCCCACATCTGCACAAAGTCGCTGCGCTGGAAGTACTCGTCCAGCAGCTGGCGCACCTCCTCCTCGCTGCTGCCCTCGGGCAGGCTGGCGATGGCGGTGGCCGCCCGCTGCACATAGCTCATCTGCTGCTCCAGGTAGCTGTCCAGCGTGGCAATGCTGGAACGGGCGGTGTTCTGCAGCGGATCCTGGCTGGAGGCAATGGTGTAGCGGTTGAGCTGCAGGGTGAAGTCCAGGGTGCTGAACACCAGGGTCACGAACAGCAGCGTGAGGCCCAGAAGGGCGAGGCGAAGCTGCCGGGCGGTGCGCGCCCAGCGGCGGAAAACGGACAAATGTTTCATCAGAAGATCACTCCTCTGGCATGGGGGTAAGGGGTGGGAAACGCGGCCTGTTCAGGGCCCGTTTTACCCAAACTTTGGCTATTCTGGTTAAAATTATAGTAAAAAGCCTGCTCAGGTGCAAGCTTTAACCATACAATTCGCGCAGGAATTTTTCGGCAGAGGCCGCAAAATCGGTAAGAAATACCAAAGTAAGCTGTAAACATTGACAGGAACAATGCGCTGTGGTAATGTAAAATAGCGAATGCCCATGCGCGTATTTAATAAGTAAACGACGCAGGGGCGAGGCGAGACCGCGCGCAAAAGAATAACGGCCCGCCGCCCGCGGCAGCAATGCCCCGGCACAGGCCAAGAGCGAACGATGTCCGCGCGGCGCCGCCCCCGGCTGAGGGTGGCCTGTTTGCGGGCATTGGATTTTTTTGTGCGGCATTAGGCAGGCAGCGAAGGCCAAAAAGGAGCGATAGGCGTGGAAAAACCACATAAAAAAGCCGGCAAGGGGCGGCAGCTGATCCCCTTTCGACTGGAGCACGTGGGCAGCCCCGGTGAATTTGCAAAATATGCATTTTTGTTGAATCTGGGGCTTTTCCTCACCGCGGCGGGCATCCATCTGTTCAAGACCCCCAATCATTTTGCCATGGGCGGCACCAGCGGTATGTCCATCATCATGGCCACCCTGTGGCCGGGCATGAACGTGGGCGGTGCGCTGTTCATCATCAACGGCATTCTGGTGGCGCTGGGCATCATCTTTCTGGGCGTGAAGACCATGGGTGTGACCATCTACTCGTCGTTTGCCCTGTCGGCTTTCGTGAGCTTGCTGGAGAAGGTTTACCCCATGAGCGCCCCCTTCACCAACGACACGCTGCTGGAGCTGTGCTTCGCGGTGGCTCTGCCCGCCGCAGGCAGCGCCATCGTGTTCAACGTGGGGGCCTCCACCGGCGGCACCGACATCGTGGCCATGATCCTCTCCAAATACACCAGCATGGAGATCGGCCGCGCGCTGCTCATCTCGGACCTGGCCATCGCGGCCTGGGCGGGCGGGCTGTACGGCATCGCCACCGGCCTGTACTGTGTGCTGGGCACCTTTGCCAAGGCCTTCATGGTGGACAGCTTCATCGAGAGCCTGAACCAGCGCAAGGTGGTCACGGTGATCAGCAGTCACCCGGAGGACGTGAAAGCCTTCATTCTGGAAAAGCTGCACCGCAGCGCCACGGTCTATACCGCCGAGGGCGCCTATACCGGTCAGGCCGAGCAGGTGTTCACCACCGTGCTCACCCGCCGGCAGGCGGTGCTGCTGCGCAACCACCTGCGCCGGGTGGACCCCAAGGCCTTCCTCACCATCGTGAATTCCTCCGAGATCGTGGGCAAGGGCTTCCGGACGCTGTGAGCAGAGCTTTGGCGCAATAATTCGTTTAAAATTGCGCGGTATGATATGCAATGGAGCGCACCGCGCCGCTCCCATGCCGCCGGGGTGTTTCGCAGCCCCGGGCGGTCCGCATTTGTTTTTTCGCGGGGGCGGGGCTCCCGTACAGCAAGAAGGAGTGTTTGATACATGCGGGTAGGCTTGGACATTGGTTCCACCACCATCAAGTGCGTCGTGCTGGATGAGCACGACCAGGTCATCTATGATACATACGAGCGTCACGGCAGCCACATCACCGAAAAGGCGCAGGAGCTGCTGGCCCGTCTGGCCAAGGAAAAGGTGCCCGGCGGCAAGGCGTATCTGGCCATTTCCGGCTCCGCGGGCATGGGCCTGGCGGACGGCTGCGGCGTGCCCTTCGTGCAGGAGGTGTTCGCCACCCGGGTGGCTGCGAAGCGGCTGGCTCCCCAGGCGGACGTGGTCATCGAGCTGGGCGGCGAGGACGCCAAGATTCTGTTCCTCTCCGGCGGCACCGAGGTGCGCATGAACGGCAGCTGCGCAGGCGGCACCGGCGCATTCATCGACCAGATGGCCACCCTTTTGAAGATGAGCCCGGAGGAGCTGAACACCGCTGCCAGCCGGGCCGAGAAGACCTACACCATCGCCAGCCGGTGCGGCGTGTTCGCCAAAAGCGACATCCAGCCCCTGATCAACCAGGGCGCCGCCGCGGGCGACATCGCCGCCAGCATCTATCAGGCGGTGGTGAACCAGACCATCGCAGGCCTGGCCCAGGGCCGTCCCATCCAGGGCAACGTGCTGTATCTGGGCGGCCCGCTCACCTTCAACAGCGAGCTGCGCCGAAGCTTTGACCAGACGCTGGAACTCACCGGCCTGTGCCCGGATCACAGCCTGCACTTTGTGGCCATGGGCGCGGCCTTCTATGCGGACAAGGAGCTGGACCTGGCCCAGGTGGCGCAGACCATCGGCGGCATCCAGCAGGTGGGCGACTACACCAGCCAGCCGCCCCTGTTTGCAAGCAAGCAGGAATACGAGGACTTCCATGCCCGCCACATGCGCGCCAGCGTGCCCTGCGTGCCCTTCGGCGCGGACGTGGGCCCGGTGCACATCGGCGTGGACTCCGGCTCCACCACCGTGAAGGTGGCGGTCATCGACGACAACGCAAACCTGCTGTTCACCGACTACCAGCCCAACCTGGGCAACCCGCTGCCCCTCATCCGTGAGGTACTGCTTAAGCTGTACCAGAACCACCCCAATCTGGAGGTGGCCAGCGTCACCAGCACCGGCTACGGTGAGGAGCTGGTCAAGCACGCCTTCCGGGGCGACTTCGGCGTGGTGGAAACGGTGGCTCACTTCACCGCCGCCCGTCACTTCCTGCCGGATGTGGATTTCATCATCGACATCGGCGGCCAGGACATGAAGTGCTTCAAGATCGAGGACGGCGCCATCAGCGACATCTTCCTGAACGAGGCCTGCTCCAGCGGCTGCGGCAGCTTTTTGCAGACCTTCGCCCAGGCGCTGGGCTACGATGTGAAGGAGTTCGCGGCCCTGGGCCTGTTCGCGGATAAGCCCGTGGATCTGGGCAGCCGCTGCACCGTGTTCATGAACTCCAGCGTCAAGCAGGCCCAGAAGGACGGCGCGTCCATCCAGAACATCTCGGCGGGCCTGTCCATCAGCGTGGTCAAGAACGCCATCTACAAGGTTATCCGCGCCGCCAGCCCCGAGGAGCTGGGCCGCCGCATCGTGGTGCAGGGCGGTACCTTCTACAACGAGGCGGTTCTGCGCGCCTTTGAAAAGGAGATGGGCGTGGAGGTGGTCCGGCCGGACATCGCCGGCCTGATGGGCGCCTTCGGCGCGGCGCTGCACGGCCGTTCCCTGGTGGAAAAGGGCCACAAGAGCAGCCTGCTCAGCCGTCAGGAGCTGCTGGAATTCACCCAGAAGACCCAGAACGTGCAGTGCAACGGCTGCACCAACCACTGCCAGCTCACCGTGAGCACCTTCGCGGGCGGCCGCAAGCTCATCAGCGGCAACCGCTGCGAGAAGCCGGTCACCGGCAAGACCGCACAGGACGATCTGAACCTGTATGCCTACAAGCAGAAGATGCTGGCAAGCTACAAGCCCGGCCCGGCGGTGCGGGGCACCATCGGCATCCCGCTGTGCCTGAATATGTATGAGCTGCTGCCCTTCTGGCACGCCTTCTTCACCAATCTGGGCTTTGCGGTGGTCACCAGCCCGGTGTCCACCCGCGCCATGTACATCAAGGGCCAGGCCAGCATCCCCAGCGACACCGTCTGCTTCCCGGCCAAGCTGGCCCACGGCCACATTCGCGCCCTGGCAGACATGGGTGTGAAGACCATCTTCTACCCCTGCATGAGCTACAACATCGACGAGCACCTGGGCGACAACCACTACAACTGCCCGGTGGTTGCCTATTACCCCGAGGTGCTGGCGGTGAACTGCCCCGAGCTGGCGGACATCACCTTCATCAACGAGTTCGTGGGTCTGCACCGCCCCAAGGACTTCAAGAAAAAGATGCACGAGATCCTGAACCGGTACTTCCCCGGCATCAAGCGGGCCGAGGTGGACCGGGCTGCCGACATGGGCTACGCGGAATACAACGCCCACATGCAGCGCCTGCGGGACAAGGGGGCCGAGATCATCGCCGCCGCCCGGGCCGAGGGCAAGCGCATCATGGTGCTGGCGGGCCGTCCCTACCATGTGGACCCGGAGGTCAACCACGGCATCGACGCGCTGCTGTGCCGCCACGGCGCGGCGGTCATCACCGAGGACAGCGTGGCCTGGCATGAGGAGAAATTCCCCACCACCGTGCTGAACCAGTGGACCTATCACTCCCGCCTGTATGCCGCCGCCAAATACTGCACCACCCAGAAGGATATGGACCTGGTGCAGCTGGTGAGCTTCGGCTGCGGCGTGGACGCCATCACCACCGACGAGACCCGCGAGATCCTGCACGAGGGCGGCAAGCTGTACACCCAGCTGAAGATCGACGAGATCACCAACCTGGGCGCGGTGAACATCCGCATCCGCAGCCTGCTGGCCGCGCTGGACGAAAAAGAACGAAAGGGGGAATGACCCGATGGAACCCAATTATCCCCGTTTTACCCAGGAGATGAAAAAGACCCACACCATCCTGATTCCCAACATGCTGCCCCTGCATTTTTCCATGCTGGCGGCGGCGCTGGAATACGAGGGCTATCACGTGGAGGTGCTGGGCAACTGCGGCAGCCAGGTGGCGCAGCTGGGCCTGAAGTACGTGCACAACGACACCTGCTACCCGGCCCTGCTGGTCATCGGCCAGTTTCTGGACGCCTTGCAGAGCGGCAAATATGACCTGGACCACACCGCTCTGCTGATCACCCAGACCGGCGGCGGCTGCCGTGCCTCCAACTACATCCACCTGCTGCGCAAGGCGCTGCAGCGGGCGGGCTACGGCCACATTCCCGTGGCCAGCCTGAACTTCTCGGGCCTGGAGAAGGACTCCGGCTTCCAGATGAACCTGTCCATCGGCCGCAAGGCCATCGCCGCGATTTTCTACGGCGATCTGATCATGGCCCTGCGCAACCAGACCTCCCCCTACGAGGTCACCAAGGGCCAGGCCAAGGCGCTGGCCGAAAAATGGGTGGACACCATCTGCGGCTGGTTCCACCAGAACAAGGGCTTCTCCGGCAGCGAGATGAAGGCCACCTTCCCCAAAATCGCCAAGGACTTCGCCGCCATTCCGGTGGTGCGCACCCCCAAGGTGAAGGTGGGCATCGTGGGCGAGATCTACGTGAAATACTCCCCTCTGGGCAACAACAACCTGGAGGAGTTCCTGGCCAGCCAGGACTGCGAGGTGAACCTGCCGGGCCTTCTGGGCTTTGTGGATTACTGCATCAGCAACATGGGCGACACCGTGCGCTTTTACGGCGGCAGCCTGGCCGAGGTATGGGGCAGCGAGGCGCTGCTGAAATATCTGGACGGCTTCGAGCGGGCCATGGGCAAGGCCATGCGTGAGGCGGGCTTCCACGCTCCGGCCCGTTTCCTGGAGCTGCGGGAGATGGCCAACGGCATCATCAGCCGCGGCAACAAGATGGGCGAGGGCTGGCTGCTCACCGCCGAGATGGTGGAGCTGGTCACCACCGGCTACGAGAACATCGTCTGCGCCCAGCCCTTCGGCTGCCTGCCCAACCACATCTGCGGCAAGGGCATGATCAGCCGCATCCGGGCCATTTATCCCAATGCCAACATCACCCCCATCGACTACGACCCCAGCGCTACCCCGGTGAACCAGGAAAACCGCATCAAGCTGATGATCAGCGTGGGCAAGGAACGGCTGGAGGAGCGCATCGCCGCCCAGCCCGCCCCGGTGCAGGAGCCGGTATCCGGCCTGGAAAGCAAGATCGAGAGCATTCCCGGCGCCCGGTGAGCGCCGGAATACAGCAAGAAAGGAAGCCGCAGATGAGCGACTTTGTGATTTTTGACATGGAATGGAACATGGGCTATCAGCCCAAAACCTTCCAGTACCAGGGCGTGGAGCAGACCCTGCGGGGCGAGATCATCCAGATCGGCGCGGTAAAGCTGCGGGATGGCCAAACGGTGGACCGCTTCTCCCTGACCATGAAGCCCCGCATCTTCCCCCGGCTGTATCATCATGTGGCCAAGGTCACCGGTCTGACCCAGGCCCAGCTGGACGCGGGCGTACCCATCAAGGAGGGCCTGCGCCGCTTTGCCGAGTGGTGCGGGCCGGACACCGCCCTGGGCGAGTGGGGGCAGGACGACGTGCCCGTACTCAAGCAGAACCTGGTGCTCTGCGGCCTGGACGAGACCTGGCCCCATAAGTGGTACGACCTGCAGCGGGTCTTCACCAGCCAGCGTCCCCGCCAGGAGGGCGAGGGCATGACCCTGGAGGCAGTGGTGGAGCGGCTGGGCATCCCCAAGAACGATGCCTTCCACGACGCCTTGAGCGACGCGGAGTACACCGCCGCGGTCTGCGGCTTTCTGGACTTTAGCCGGGGGCTTGCGGAGTACCCCGACGAGGCCCGGCAGCTGAAGGAGCTGCTCTGCCCCGAGGGCAGGGACCGGCGGGACTTCCGGCTCTGGCCCGGCTATGTGGACGGCGAGGCCTGGTCCACCAGCAGCGAGCTGCGGGGCGCGGTGTGCCCGGAATGCGGCGCGCCGCTGGCGCTGGATGGGGACGACGTCTGGCTGCGCAAGGGCAACAACTGCCTTTACAGCATGGGTGAGTGCGCCCAGCATGGCCCGGCCATGATCTGGCTGCGCCGGATGCGGCTGGATGGCCTGCACTTCACCTTTGCCCGGGCCACCGAGCCCGCGGGCAAGGAGGCCCAGGCCAAGTGGGCCAAGGAAAAGAAAGCCGCGCTGGAGCGGGCCCGCCGCAAGCGGGAAAAGGAAGCCGCCGAAGCGCTGGAACGGGTCCGCAACGCGGGCCGCTGAAGCTTAAAAATTGAAGATTTGAGGAGGGACCCCGGCAATGAGACGCAATCGATTGATCCTGTGCCGCCAGTGGGTGGCAAGAATGGCAAGCATCATCGAAACGGTGGTTGCATTGGTGGTTCTGCTGGCCATTCTGGTGGCGGGCGTACGGGTGCTGCTGGAGGTGCAGGACCTGGTGCTTGCTCCGGATGTGGACGAGGCCTTCACCAGCTTTCTGCGCAGCGCCTTCAACGTGGTCATCGGCATCGAGTTCGTCAAGATGCTGGCCAAGCACAGCCCCGGCAGCGCCATTGAAGTGCTGCTCTTCGCCATTGCCCGCCAGATGGTGGTGGACCACACCTCCCCGCTGGAAAATCTGGTGAGTATCCTGGCCATCCTGCTGATCTTTGTGATCCGCAAGTATCTGTTCGTGCCTGCCTTCGGTGCACACATGCCCGGTGAGGATGCATTCGGTACCTCCAGCCTGCTGGCTGCACGGGAACAGGCACTGCGGGACGCGGATGCGGAAGAGGAGGAATGAGCCTCCCCGCCAGCGGTTTTCCTTCCAAACGCAACAAAGCGCCGGGCACACGAGATTGACTCCGTGTGCCAGGCGCTTTTTGTTATTCCACGATCAGGTCCACATGGCGGCGGATCTGAAAATGCTCCTGATACAGCCGCTCCATGGGAATCCATTCCTCCCGGAAACGGACCCATTGATTCGGCCCGTTCCGCTGCATAATCCGCTGCTGCTGCAGCTGGGGCGAAACATCGAAGAAGACCTTCAGGCCATACTCCCCCCGGCAGGCCGGATGCAGGGCGTAAGCTCCCTCCACGAACACCACCGGCACCGCGGGTACCTGCCGCCATTCGTCCATGGTCAGGCGGGTGCAGTCGAACCGCTGGTAGGAAAACGGCTCCCGCCAGGGGAGGCGCGGCGCCACTTGAATGGAGAACCGCTCATAGTGCACATTGCCCCCGGGCTGGCCCCGGCGACCGGCGGTGCGCAGATGCGGCGGCAGGAAGAAATCGTCCATATGCACCACCCCGGCGCAGAAGACCTGGCTCAGCCAGTCGGCGGCCTCGGTTTTTCCGGCGGCGGCGCAGCCGTCCATGGCAACGGCCAGCCGCCGGTTGTCCGCAAGGCCGGCGCTGCGCTGGCTCACCGCCGCCATCAGGGGCAGCAGCCGGGCCAGCGGCCCGGAAAAGACCCGGTAGTGGGGCTGGTAGGCAGCCCGGTAGGCCTCGCTGTGGCGCAGGGGCGGGTAGCCCTTGTCCCGATACAGGGTGAGAAAGCTCTTCATGCCCCGGCTGCAGACGGGGGGCAGCGCATTCCGGGCGGCCAGCTGCTCCAGCGCCTCCAGCGCCTGGCGGAACCAGGCTTCGTCCCGCTGGGTGAGGGAGGAATCCAGGATGCAGGCCCGGGCCAGCTGGGCGGGGGTCAGACCGCTGGCAGCGGCTCCCGCCAGGTTCAGCCGGGCCGCGCCGGGGCCCAGAGGTTCCAGCAGCGGGGCCGCATCGTCGGGCGTGAGGGCGGCGTACTCTCCGGCCAGAGCCTGCAAGGCCTCCTGCTCCCCGGCATAGGTGCGGGATGCACCGAAGGCCCGCTGGCGGCAGTATTTTACCAGATCGGCGGGCTGGGCCAGAGGATGGGCCTCCAGATGCGCCTGCAGCTCCCGGGTGAATTGGTCCAAAGAAAATTCGTTCATAAAGGGGTCACCTCCAAAAAACCGGCGCTTTCCTGCAAAAGGAGGGAAGACTGGCTGCGGATCAGGGAAAAAGCGAACCGGCCGCGCGTGAGCACGGCCAGCGAAAAACAAAAAGGGAAGTGTGGGTCAGCCCAGCACCACCAGCTCGGGCGGAGTGAGCAGCCGGAAGGGCACACCGCTCATGCCGATGCCCCGGCTCACGAACAGCTGGGCGGGGCGGTCTGCTTGAGGCCGGTAAAGCCCCTGGGGGAACATCTTGCCCCCGGGCGGCAGAATCATTTTGGTGAGCACCGGCACCTGCAGCTGGCCCGCGTGGCTGTGGCCGCTGAGCATCACATCCACCCGGGAAAGATTCAGGTAGCGGGCCTTGTCCGGCATGTGGCACAGGCAGACCCGCCAGCCATCAGCGGGCATGGCGCGCAGCACCTTGCCGTCGGAATAGGGGGCCAGGCCGCAGACCGTAACACCCGGCGCGGGCTGTACAATCTTATCCCACAGGGGAACAAAGCCGCCGTGCTCCATCAGCATCCGGTAGAAGGGCGCGGCGCCCTGGCGAACATCATGGTTGCCCCATACCGCGTACTTGCCCAGCGGCGCTTTGATGCGCTGCAGCTGGCCTGCCAGCCAGGAGAAGTCCAGCATGTGGGCATCCCGGGCGAACTTGGCGAAGAAATCGCCGCCGAACAGCACCAGCTCGGGCTCCTCGGCATTGATGGCATCCACCAGCGGCTCCAGAAATTCGGGGGAGTACATGGGCCCGAAGTGTACGTCCGAGAAAAAGAGGGTCTTCACCGGCGGGCGGCGGCACAGCTCCGGTCGGCTCACGGTGAGCTGCCGGGGCTCCACCTTGGCGGCATACCAGCCCACCGCGGCCCCGGTGACGGCGGCTCCGGCGGCTGCGCCCAGAAACAGACGGGCGGCCCGATCGGCACGGTTTTGATCCATAGGGTCTGACCTCCTGTGGGAATTGTTTCGATACCATTATTATAACAAAAACGCACCTCGTTTGAAAGAAAACGAGGTGCGAAGAAACAGTGAAAAATCAGTAGCCCACGATGATGCCGCCGTCCTGGGCGTAGAAGCTGGTCAGACCGCTGCAGGGCAGAACGGTCACGTCCGCGCCGGGCCACTTGGCCTCGATGCCGTGGCGCAGCAGGTGCGCGGCGTTCTCGTTGAAGCAGTGGCTGATGACCACCGGCGTGCCCTGATAGCCCCGACGGTCCATCTCTTCCAGGATGAAGGCCAGGGTGCGGGTCTCGCCGCGGGTCTTGTGCAGCATTTCCAGCTTGCCGTCGTCGCTGCCGCGGCCCACGATGCGCATGCCCATCTTACCGGCCACAAAACCGACCATGCGGTTCAGGCGGCCGTTCTTCACCAGGTTGTCAAAGCAGGAAAGGGCAAACAGCACCTGGCGGGGCGCGTAATACACCTCCAGCTCCTTCACCACGTCCTCGAACTCCAGCCCCTGGCCGATCAGCTCGTTGGCCTTGCGGATGGCCAGGGCCATCTCGCCGCCGGTGGACAGGCTGTCCAGCACGTAGATTTTTTTCTCCGGGTGGCTTTCCAGCACCATTTCCTTTGCAATCATGGCGCTGTTGTAGCTGCCGGAAAGATTGCTGCTGATGGTCACGGCAATGATGTGATCCCCCAGCAAAAACTTTTCCGCCCATTCCTCGGGGCTGGGGCAGGCGGTGGTGGACGCGCCGTTGTAGTTGCGCATCTCGGCCATCATCACGGCCACATCCAGGGCGGCGTTATCCACGAATTCCCGGTCGCCCACCCGAATTTTCAGCGGTACGGTGGCAAAACCGGTCTGCGGGGCGGCGTCGGGCAGGCTGCGCAGTTCGCAGGAGGAGTCGGCAACGATCATCCAAGACATAGTAAATACACTCCCTTTGGGCGGCGCGGAGCCGCGCAAAACCACATAGTTTTTAATACTAGATTATTATCTATTATAGAGCCTTTGCCCCTGTTCGTCAAGGCGAAACAGTCGAAGCGCAGTTGTAATCGATGGGCAGGGTGGGCAGGCCGTTCAGGCTCAGGTCCGCCAGGTTGCCGCTCTGCAGCTCGTAAAAGCCCTGGGCGGCGATCATGGCGCCGTTGTCGCCGCAGAATTCCACCGCGGGCAGGCAGAGCTTTGCCCCCAGCTTCTGGGCGCCCTCGTTCACCAGGCAGCGCAAAAGGCTGTTGGCGGCCACGCCGCCCGCCAGGCAGATGGTGGACGCGCCGGTGTCCTTTGCGGCATCCAGCAGCTTGCCCGCCAGAATCTCATCAATCCGATGCTCGAAGCTGGCGGCCATGTCTGCCGCGTTCACCGTCTCGCCCCGCATTTCCGCCTGGTTCACCGCGTTCAGCACTGCGGTCTTCAGGCCGGAGAAGCTCACGTTGTACTTGCCCTCCACATGGGGCACCGGCAGCTTGTAGGCCTTGGGGTTGCCGTTCCTGGCCGCTTTGCTGATGGCCGGTCCGCCCGGGTAACCAAGACCCAGGGTGCGGGCCACCTTGTCGAAGGCTTCGCCCGCCGCGTCGTCCACCGTGCGGCCCAGCACCGTGAAGCGGGTGTAGTCGGTTACCTGCACAATGTGGCTGTGGCCGCCGCTGGCCACCAGGCACAGGAAGGGCGGTTTTAAATCCGGGTGGGTCAGGTAGAGGGCGGCAATGTGCCCCCGCAGATGATGCACCGGCACCAAAGGCTTGTTTGCCGCATAGGCCAGGCCCTTGGCGAAGTTCACGCCCACCAGCACCGCGCCGATCAGACCCGGCGCAAAGGAGACGGCGATGCCGTCCAGGTCGGCGGGGGTCAGCTGTGCATCCGCCAGGGCCTTTTCCACCGTGGCGCTGATGTACTCCGCGTGGCGGCGGCTGGCGATCTCCGGCACCACGCCGCCATAGAGGGCCTGCTCCGCCACACTGGTGGAGATCACATTGCTCACCAGCTCGCGGCCGTCCTTCACCACGGCGGCGGCGGTCTCATCGCAGGTGCTCTCGATTCCTAAAATATACATTTTGTAATATCACCATGCTTTTCAACAAATATCGGGGATTTTCGGGTCACAGCGCCCGGTGCATGAGGACCGCGTCCTCGGTGGGGTTCTGGTAGAAGCGGGGACGGCGGCCGTCCGCCGAAAAGCCAGCCTGCTCATACAGGGCAATGGCCCCGGCGTTGGAGGCACGCACCTCCAAAAAGGCCACCTCCGCACCCTCGCCGCGTAGCGCCTCCAGGCTATGCCGCAGCAAAGCGCTGCCCGCGCCGGTGCGCCGGGCCTCGGGGGCCACGGTCAGGGTGTAAAGACTGGCCTCCCCGGCGGCCAGCTGCCAGGCGGCAAGGCCCGCCACCGGCCGGCCGGGTGCCTGTGCCACAAACAGCCGGGACGCGCCGCCCGCCAACTGGTTTTCCAGCTCCTCGGCAAGCTGGGCCAGACTCCAGGGGTCGCCCGCGCTCTGCTCGATCACTGCGCAGACGTCCAAATCGGCCCGTTCCATGGGCCGGATCAAATATTCCACGAAACAATGCCTCCTTTGTGGAAAACCCACCTTAGTGGGATTCCAGCCAGGTCTTGCCCTGGCCCACGTCGGCGATCAGGGGTACGGAGTAGCTCACCGCGCCCTCCATCTCTTCCTTCAGGATGCGGGCCACGGTCTCGGCCTCGGCCTCCGGGGCCTCCACGATCAGTTCGTCGTGCACCTGCAAGATCAGCTTTGCGGCCAGACCCTCGGCCCGCAGCCGCCGCCATACTTTTACCATGGCCAGCTTGATCACATCCGCCGCGGTGCCCTGGATGGGGGTGTTCATGGCCATCCGCTCGCCCAGCGCCCGCAGGTTGTGGTTCTTGCTGGCCAGCTCGGGCAGGGCCCGGCGGCGGCCGAACAGGGTGGTCACATAGCCCTTCTCGGTGCCGTGGGCGATGGTCTCGTCCATATAGTTTTTCACGCCGGGGAAGGTGGCCAGATAATTCTTGATGAACTGGTCCGCCTCCTTCACCGACACATTGATATCACGGGAAAGGCTGAACGCGCCGATGCCGTACACGATGCCGAAGTTCACCGCCTTGGCAGAGGAGCGCAGGGCGGGGGTGATCATCTCCGGCGGCAGGTTATAGATCTTCGCGGCGGTGCTGCGGTGGATGTCCTGCCCGGTCAGAAAGGCCTGACGCATGGATTCATCCCCGGAAATGTGGGCCAGCAGCCGCAGCTCGATCTGGCTGTAGTCCGCGTCCACCAGGGTGCAGCCGGGCTTTGCCACAAAGAACTGGCGCAGCTGGCTGCCCAGCGGGGTGCGGATGGGAATGTTCTGCATGTTGGGCTCGCTGGAGGAAAGCCGCCCGGTGCGGGCTTCGGTCTGGTTGAAGGTGGAGTGCATCCGCCCGTCCGGCCCGATCACCTTCAAAAGACCCTCCACATAGGTGGAGTTCAGCTTCTGGTAGGTGCGGTACTGCAGAATGTCGTCGATCACCGGGTGCTCGCTGCGCAGGCTTTCCAGCGTCTCCGCATTGGTGGAGTAGCCGCTCTTGGTCTTTTTGCGGGGCGGCAGGCCCAGCTTCACGAACAGGGCCTCGCCCAGCTGCTTGGGGCTGTTCACGTTGAACTCATAGCCCACCTGCTCGTAAATGCGGGCAAGGCAGCCCTCCAGCTCCTGCTTCATCTTTTCGCCGAAGGCCACAAGACCTTCCCGGTCCACCAGCATGCCGGTGCGCTCCATGTCCGCCAGTACCAGGGCCAGGGGCAGCTCCACCTCGGCCAGCAGCCGGTCCATGCCCTCCTCGGTCACCTTGGCGTCCAGCGCGTCATACAGCCCGGCCAGCACACCGGCCAGCGGTGCGGCCTCGCAGCGGAAGGCAGGCTGGATGCCGTACTCCGCGGTCAGATTTTCCACCGTGTAGCTGCTGGCGGCGGGGTTCAGCAGATAAGCGGCCAGCTTCGCGTCAAACACGATGCTCTTGCCCTCGCCGCCGCCGGCCAGCGCCAGATGATAGAGCGGCTTTGCGTCGAACACCCGCAGGGTGGCGCCGCTGTCCAGCAGGCGGACCAGTGCGGCCTCGTCCAGCGGGTAAACGGCATTTTCCTGCACCGCGTACCAGCCCTCACCCTCCTGGGCCAGGTCATACCGGCCCTCGGGGATCATGGGCAGCACGTCCGGCTCCACGGCGGCAAGCTCCGGCGCGGGGGCGGCGGCCTTGGGAGTTACGCCGTCCAGGCCCAGCCGGGGGGCCAGGCTGTGGATTTCCAGCTCGGCCAGCAGCCCGGCGGCCGCGGCCGCGTCGCCTTCGCCCCGCTTGTAGGTGCCGGGGGCGGTGTCCACCGGAATGGCGCAGTCGATCTCCGCCAGCTTGCGGGAGAGCTCCGCGTCCTCCTTGTGGGTGGTCAGCTTGGTGCGCACGCCGGGCTTGATGGCGCTGTCGTCGATGTTCTCGTACACGCCCGCCAGACTGCCGAATTTCTGAATCAGGGCCAGGGCGGTCTTTTCGCCCACGCCCGCCACACCGGGGATGTTGTCCGAGGTGTCGCCCATCAGGCTCTTTACCTCGATGAGCTGCTTGGGGCTCACGCCGTATTTTTCCTCCACAGCGGCCTTGTCCATCACCACGGTCTCGCTGCGGCCCATCCGGGTGGCGGCCAGCAGAACGGTCACGTGGTCGTTCACCAGCTGCAGGCTGTCCCGGTCACCGGTGGCCAGGTAGCATTCGTCGCCCCGGGCGGCAGCGGCCGCGCTCAGGGTGCCCAGAATGTCGTCCGCCTCGTAGCCCTCCTTGGAGACCATTACGAAGCCCAGGTCGGCCAGCAGCTCCTTCAGCACAGGCATCTGCTGGGCCAGCTCCTCGGGCATGCCCTTGCGGGTGGCCTTGTAGCCGTCGTACATCTTGTGGCGGAAGGTGGGAGCCTTCAGGTCAAAGGCGATGGCCACCTCGTCCGGCTGGACCTCTTTCAACAGGTTCAGCAGAATATTCATAAAGCCGTAGATGGCGTTGGTGTAACGGCCATCCTTGGTGGTGAGCAGCTTGATGCCGTAGAAGGCGCGGTTCACAATGCTGTTGCCGTCCAAAACCAGCAATTTCATGGGCAGACCTCCGAAAAAACGTGTGTTGACCGCTCGCCCGAAGGGGACAGGCGGCGAATGCTATATTTAATAAGTATACCACAACGCTAAGTTTTGTGGTACAATAAACCCTGGATTTCTGCCGGGGCAGCGCTCCGGCTTTTTCAAAGGAGAAACTGTAATGCAGCTTGGCAATATGACCTTTGCCCCCGGCGCGGTGCTGGCCCCCATGGCCGGCTTTACCGACGCCGCCTGCCGCCGCCTGGCGGCCAACCACGGGGCGCTTTACACCATCAGCGAGATGGTCAGCGCGAAGGCCCTGACCTTTGGCGACAAAAAAAGCGCCCAGCTGATTTATAATGAAAACAACCCGGCCCCCTATGGGGTGCAGCTGTTCGGTGCGGAGCCCGAGACCATGGGCCAGGCCACCGCGCTGATCCAGAAGTACAAGTTTGATTTCATCGACATCAACATGGGCTGCCCGGCCCCCAAGATCAACTCCAGCGGAGCGGGCAGCAAGCTGATGCTGGACCCCAAAAACTGCGGCGACATCGTGGCCGCGGTGGTGAAGGAGAGCCAGGGCAAGCCGGTCACCGTGAAGATGCGCGCCGGCTGGGATGCCGACCACATCACCGCCGTGGAGGTGGCCAAGGCCTGCGAGGCCGCGGGCGCGGCGCTGGTGGCGGTGCACGGCCGCACCCGGGAGCAGATGTACCAGCCCGGAACCGTGGACTGGAAGATCATCGAAGCGGTGAAAAAGGCGGTGAAGATTCCGGTTCTGGGCAACGGCGACATTGAATCCGCCGCCGATGCGGTTGCCATGGTGAACGCCACCGGCTGCGATGGTGTGATGGTGGGCCGTGCCGCGCTGGGCGACCCCTGGATTTTTGCCGAGATCAAGGCTGCCTTAAACGGCGAGCCCGCCCCGGAAAAGCCCACCCTCCGCCAGCGTCTGGAGGCTTTGCGCACCCAGGTGTATGAGATGTGCGAGGAAAAGGGCGAGTGGGTGGCCATGCCCCAGGCCCGCAGCCAGGCCCTTTACTACATGAAGGGACTCAAGGGCGCGGCGGGGCTGCGCCGGGCCTGCTGCCAGCTGAGCCACTACGAAGACCTGGACGAGCTTTTTCAAAAGGTGTACGACGCGGGCAACCGCTGAGCGGCTCAGTCCGCGCTCAGGCCGGTCAGCTCATCCAAAGGCTGGGCGTAACAGGGCAGCATATGCACGATGAAATAGTCTGCCTCCGGGCAGTTCATTTCCTTTAATGCGGCCCGCTGCTGGGTCAGCGCGGCGGCGAACTCCCGGTTGCCCGCCTGCACCTCCTCGGTGCATTTGATCAGGGCGCTCAGCCGGTCCGCCGCCTTGAGCAGCCTGGCCTCCTCCTCGGTGAGCAGGCTGCCGGTCACGTAACCGGCCATCTCGCCCCGCAGCTGGGGCGGCAGATACCCCAGAAGGGCGGCGGCGCTTTCGTCCTCCAATGCCTTGTAGGCCTTGCGCAGCCGCTCGTTTTTGTATTTCACCGGGGTGGGCATGTCGCCGGTGAGGATCTCCTGTGCGTCGTGATACAGCGCCGCCACCGCCACTGTCTCCGGCCGCACCGGCGTGCCGGTGATGTGCTGGGCGATCAGGCACAGGGTGTGGGCCAGAATGGCGGTGTCCGCCGCGTGCTCGCTCAGGCTCTCGGTGCGGGAGGCGTGCATCAGGCTCCACCGGCGGATGTACTTCATCCGGCTCACCAGTGCGTTGAAGGAATAGATTTTCATTTCTTTCACACTCCTGGGTGTTATACTTAACTCTGTCTGCGCCCGCCGGGCGCTTTCTGAAAACACTATATCATATTTTCCCGCCCGGGGGCAGCCCCGGCGCGCCGAAAGAAAAAGGATGTGAGGTGCGTTCTATGATACGCCCGCTGGAAAAACCACAGAACAAATACTGGCTTACCTTTGCGTTGTGCGGCCTGGCTGCCGCACTGATGTTCCTGCCGTTCTACATTCTGGACAAGGGTTTCTTTTTATACGCGGGGGATTTTAACAGCCAGCAGATCGCCTTTTATTATTCCGCAAATCAGTTCGTAAAATCCGGCGGCGGCTCCTTCAGCTGGGCCACCGACCTGGGCAGCGGCTTTTTGAACAGTTACGCCTTTTATCTGGCGGGCAGCCCCTTCTGGTGGCTGAGCCTGCTGTTCCCGGCGGCATGGATGCCCTACCTGATGGTGCCCATGCTCTGTTTGAAATTTGCCGTGGCGGGCGGGGGCGCTTACCTGTGGATGCGCCGCTACACCCGCAAGGCGAACATGGCGGTGCTGGGCGCCTGCATGTATGCCTTTTCCGGCTTCACGGTGTACAACGTGTTCTTCAACCACTTTGTGGATGTGGTGGCGCTGTTCCCCTATCTGCTCTGGGCGCTGGACGCGGCGGTGTACGAAAAGCGCCGGGGCCCCTTCGCGGTGCTGGTGGCGCTGAACCTGCTCAACAACTACTTCTTCTTCGCCGGTCAGGTGGTGTTCCTGGCCATCTATTTTGTGTGCATGGTGCTGGCCGGGCGGTACAAAATCAATGGCCGCACCTTCGGTGCGCTGGCCTTCGAAAGCCTGGCAGGCGTGGGTATGGGCGCCATTCTGGCCATTCCCACCATGCTCAGCCTGCAGAACAACCCCCGGGTGTCCAGCTTTTCCGACGGCTTCGGCCTGCTGCTTTACAGCAGTGTGCAGCAGTACGCCGCCATTCTTTACAGCTTCTTCTTCCCGCCGGACTGCCCTTATATGCCGGTGATCTTCGATTCCGGCGTCATTAAGTGGACCAGCATGACCGCCTACCTGCCCCTGGTGAGCATGATGGGCGTGCTCGCCTATTGCCGGTGCAAAAAGGGCACTGCCTTCAAATGGATTCTCAGTACCTGCCTGGTGATGGCGCTGGTGCCGGGGCTGAACTCCATGTTCTACGCCATGAACTCCAGCTACTACGCCCGCTGGTACTACATGCCGGTGCTCATCATGTGCGCGGTGACCATCTACGGGCTGGAGCACGAGGACGAGGTGGACCTGAAAAAGGGTCTGCGCCCCACACTGGCGGTGCTGGTGGCCTACTGTGCCTTCGCCCTGGTCCCCACCGAAACCGATGACGGCGGCTGGAAGATCGGCGTGATGGACTACCCGGAAAAGTTCTTCTTGAACTTCGGCATCGCCCTGATCGGTGTGCTGCTGTTCTGGGTGCTGTGGCTCATGTACAAGCGCACCCCCCAGCTGCCCCGGCGGCTCACCGCGGCGGTGCTTGTCTTCGGCTGTCTGTACGGTGCGATGCACATCGCCATCGGCAAATTTGCCCAGTGGGACAACGACAAGGACTTTTACCAGCAGCAGTATGTGGACGGCCGGGCCCTGGCGGAGATTCTGCCGGAGGGCGCCTACCGCATCGACGACTACGAATGTTACGATAACCTGGGCCTGTGGGTGAACCGGAGCGACCTGCAGACCTTCAACTCCACCGTGGCCCCCTCCATTCTGGAGTTCTACCCCCAGGTGGGGGTGAAGCGGGATGTGCGCAGTGCCCCGGAGGTGGACGAATACGCCCTGCGTGGCCTGCTCAGCGTGAAATACACCATCTGCCCGGTGGACAAGCAGGAGGAGTTTGAGGAAAAGGCCGGCGACAACTGGCGCTACTGGACCACCCAGGGCCAGCTGGCGGTGTACGAGAACACCGACTGGCTGCCCATGGCCTACTCCTACGATGCCTACATCACCGAGGAGGAGTACGAGGAGATTCCGGAGGAATACCGGGACAATCTGCTGGTCCGGGCCATCGTGCTCAGTGAGGAGCAGGTGAACACCTGGGGCGGCGGGCTGCGCCATCTGACCGAGGCCGAGCAGACCGACTTCGACCGGGCCAGCTACGAGGAGGACCTGGACGACCGCCAGGCCATGGCCGCCAGCAGCGTTGAGCTGGACAACTGGGGCCTGACCGCCAACATTCAGCTGGAAAACAGCACCCTGGTCTTCTTCCCGGTGCCCTATGACGCAGGCTTCACCGCCACCGTGAACGGCGAGGAGGCCCCGGTGCTCAAGGTCTCCGGCGGCCTGATGGCAGTGCCTGCCTCCGCGGGCGACAATACCATCCGGCTGGAATACCATACCCAGGGATTGAATGTGAGCCTGACCCTGGCGGCAGTGAGCGCCGTGGTCTTTGCGGGCTATCTGGTGCTGTGCGCCCGTGCCCGCAAAAAGCACCGGGCGGCTCTTGCGGAAAAATATCATCTGGACCCGCCGCAGCCCCGGCAGTAAGACCGGAACACAAAGGAGAAAGAACCCAATGGATTTTGCAAAGATTCTTGCCGGGGAGCTGAACGTCCCCGAGCAGTATGTTTCGGCGGCCATCCGCCTGATCGACGAGGGCAACACCATTCCCTTCATTGCCCGTTACCGCAAGGAGGCCACCAACGCAATGGACGACCAGGTGCTGCGCCAGCTGGCCGACCGGCTGGAGTACCTGCGCGGTCTGGAAAAGCGCAAGGGCGAGGTGGCGGCCACCATCGAGGAGCTGGGCGCCATGACCCCGGAGCTGCAGAAGGCGCTGGACGCCGCCAAGACCCTGGCCGAGGTGGAGGACATCTACCGGCCCTACAAGCCCAAGCGCAAGACCCGCGCCAGCGTGGCTAAGGCCCGGGGGCTGGAGCCGCTGGCCCAGGCCATCTTTGCCCAGAAGCCGGGCCTGGATGTGAACGCCGAGGCGGAGAAGTACATCAATGATGAGGTGCCGGACGCCGAAGCCGCCCTGGCCGGTGCGCGGGACATCATCGCCGAGCAGGTGAGCGACGACGCCACCCTGCGCGCCCAGCTGCGCCGCTTTTACCAGACCTTCGGCCTGGTGAAGAGCAAGGCCGCCAAGGAGGAGGACAGCGTCTACGCCGGGTACTACGATTTCAGCCAGGCGGTGAACAAGATCGCCGGTCACCGGGTGCTGGCTCTGGACCGGGGCGAGCGGGAAGGCTTTTTGAAGGTTACCGTGGAGGTGGACGCGGAAAAGGCCGTGGGCGGTATCCGCCGCATGTTCGTGAAGGCGGGCGGCGGCCCCAGCGCGGCCCAGGTAAGCGCCGCGGTGGAGGATGCCTACACCCGGCTGATCCACCCCAGTCTGGAGCGTGAGGTGCGCTCCAATCTGTCCGACGAGGCCGCCGAGGGCGCCATTCAGGTGTTCGGCGAGAACCTGCGCCAGCTGCTGCTGCAGCCGCCCATCAAGGGCAAGGTAGCCCTGGGCATGGACCCGGGCTACCGCATGGGCTGCAAGCTGGCTGTGGTGGATGAGACCGGCAAGGTGCTGGACACCGCGGTGGTCTACCCGGTGCCCGAGTTCAAGAAGGTGGACCAGGCCAAGGCCAAGGTGAAGGACTTGATCCGCAAGCATCATGTGCAGATCATCGCCATCGGCAACGGCACCGCCGGCAAGGAGACCGAGATCTTTGCCGCGGAGGTCATCCGGGAGCTGGGCGGCGGCGTGCAGTACATGGTGGTCAGCGAGGCGGGAGCCAGCGTCTATTCCGCCAGCAAGCTGGCCGCCGAGGAGTTCCCCCAGTTCGACGTGAACCTGCGCAGCGCGGTGAGTATCGCCCGCCGGCTGCAGGACCCCCTGGCCGAGCTGGTGAAGATCGACCCCAAGGCCGTGGGCGTGGGCCAGTACCAGCACGACATGCCCCAGAAGCGGCTGAACGAGACGCTGGACGGCGTGGTGGAGGACTGCGTAAACAGCGTTGGCGTGGATCTGAACACTGCCAGCGCCCCCCTGCTGGCCCGGGTGGCGGGCCTGAGCGCCTCCACCGCCAAAAACGTGGTGGCCTGGCGGGAGGAGAACGGCGCCTTCGCCAGCCGTGCCCAGCTGAAAAAGGTGAAGGGCCTGGGCCCCAAGGCCTTTGAGCAGTGCGCGGGCTTCCTGCGTATTCCCGGGGCCAAGAAGGCGCTGGACGGCACCGCCGTCCACCCGGAAAGCTACCCGGCGGCGGAAAAGCTGCTGAGCCTGTGCGGCTTTGCGGATAAGGACATCGGCACCGAGGCCATCCAGGCTCTGCCCAAAAAGGCCAGGGAGATCGGCTTTGCCGCCCTCTGCGCCGAGACCGGCGCGGGCGAGCCCACCCTGAAAGACATCATCGCCGAGCTGCTGCGCCCCGGGCGGGACATGCGCGACGAGCTGCCCGCGCCCATGCTGCGCAGCGATGTGATGAGCCTGGAGGACTTGAAGCCCGGCATGGAGCTGATGGGCACCGTGCGCAACGTGATCGACTTCGGCGCGTTTGTGGACATCGGCGTGCACCAGGACGGCCTGGTGCACATCAGCCAGCTGAGCGACAAGTTCATCAAGCATCCCAGCCAGGCGGTGAAGGTGGGCGACGTGGTCAAGGTGAAGATCCTGGATGTGGACCAGAAGAAAAAACGCATCAGCCTGACCATGAAGGGGCTGAACAAGCAGTAATGCAAACCGGAAAAGGGAGGAAACGGCCATGCAGGTGAAATTCAGCGTGTACTTTTGCAGCGATGCGGGCGAGCGCTTTTTCGGCGCGGGGCCCTGTGAGCTGCTGCTGGAGGTGGAGCGGCTGGGCAGCCTGCGGGCCGCGGCCCAGCATCTGGGAATGGCCTATACCAAGGCCTTTTCCATGATCAAACGGGCGGAAAAGGAGTTTGGCTTCGCCATGACCCAGCGAACCATCGGCGGTAAGGGCGGCGGCGGAAGCACCATCACGCCCCAGGCCAAGGAGCTGCTCATGCGCTACCAGGCCTACCGCACCGCCTGCGCCCAGAGTGCCCAGGATCTGTATAACACCTATTTTTCCTCGTTCCATCCGGAAAAGGACCTTTCACCGGAGCAATAAAAAAGGCCGCGGAGCATTCCAAAAAGAATGCCCCGCGGCTTTTTTCGATTACAGATAATGCACCACGATCATGATCACGCCCAGCACAGTGAGCACCGCGCCGGTGGCCCGGTTGAGCACCACCGGGCTGGCCCGGTTGGCAAAGCGGGCGGCGATGAGCGCCCACACCAGGGTGAACAGCATGCAAAGCGCCAGCACCAGAGCATCCGGCGCACCGCCGATGGCAAAGTGGGAAACCGCGCCGGTGAGGGCGGTGAAGGTCATGATGAACACGCTGGTGCCCACCGCGGTCTTCAGCTCGTAGCCCAGCACGCTGGTGAGGATGAGCAGCATCATCAGGCCGCCGCCCGCGCCCACAAATCCGCAGATAAAGCCGATCACCACGCCGCAGCCCAGCGATTGCAGGGTGCTCACCAGCGGCGAAAGTCCGGCCCGTTTTTCCTTGGTGGTGGTCACCGGCAGAACGATGAATTTCAGGCCCAGGAACAGGGTCATGAACAGCGAGAAGCCGCCCATGGTCTGGCTGGGCATCAGGCTGGCGGCCCAGCTGCCCACCATGGTGAAGACCAGCACCGCAGCCATCATCACCAGTCCGCCCCGGATGTCCAGATTTTTGTTTTTGCCGTAGGTGTAGGCGGAGGCGGCGCTGGCAAGCACGTCGCTGGCCAGGGCGATGCCCACCGCCAGGTAGGGGTCCATGTGCAGAAAGGTGATGAGCATGGGGCTGATCACCGCGGCGGCGCTCATGCCGGCGAATCCGGTGCCCAGGCCCGCGCCCATCCCCGCAAAAAAGCATACGATCAGGGTCAAAAGCATCTTACTGTTGCCTCACTTTTCCAATTTCAAAAATGTCAAAGAGAAGAATAGCGCAAAAAGGCGAAAATTCTGTGAACAGTCCGAAAAAAGGCCCGGCCTTCCATTCCGGAAGGCCGGGAACCTGTAACATCAGGGAAATATCACAGCAGGGGAACACCGGCGGCGCGGCAGGCGGCGCGGGTCTCGTCGTCCCACAGGCTCACCTGCACCTCGCCCACGTGTACCTTGCCCAGCAGCAGCATGCACAGGCGGCTCTGGCCGATGCCGCCGCCAATGGTCAGGGGCAGCTCGCCCGCCAGCAGCATCTTGTGGAAGGGCAGGGTGCGGCGGTCGTCGCAGCCCGCCTCGGTGAGCTGACGGTCCAGGGCAGCGGGGTCCACGCGGATGCCCATGCTGCTGATCTCGATGGCCTGCTCCAGCGGCTCGTGCCAGAACAGCAGGTCGCCGTTCAGGGTCCAGTCGTCGTAGTCGGGGGCGCGGCCGTCGTGGGGCTTGCCGCTCTTCAGCTTGCCGCCGATCTGCATGATGAAGATGGTGCGGTGCTCCTTGGCAAAGGCGTTCTCCCGCTCCTTGGGCGACAGGCCGGGGTACAGGTCCTCCAGCTCCTGGCTGGTCACAAAGGTGACCTCGCGGCACAGGCTGGTGTTCAGGTCTGCAAACTGCCACTTCAGCTCGTCCAGGGTGGAGCTGATGGCGTACACGATGTTCTGCACGGTGTGCATGAGGAATTCCGGGGTGCGGTCCTGGGCGGTGATCACCTTTTCCCAGTCCCACTGGTCCACGTAGATGGAATGCAGGTTATCCATCTCCTCGTCCCGGCGGATGGCGTTCATGTCGGTCACCAGGCCGTTGCCCACCCGGAAGCCGTACTGGTGCAGGGCCAGGCGCTTCCACTTGGCCAGGCTGTGCACCACCTGGGCGCTGGAGCCGGTGGCGGGCACGTCAAAGCTGACCGGGCGCTCCACGCCGTTCAGATCGTCGTTCAGGCCGGTGGCCGGGTCCACGAACAGGGGCGCGGTGACCCGCTTCAGGTGCAGTGCGGCGCAGAGCTTCACCTCGAAGATCTGCTTGATCAGGCCGATGGCCTTCTGGGTATCGTAAAGGCCCAGGCAGGGGGTGTAGCCGCCGGGCAGCAGGGTTTTGTTCATTGGTGTGTTTCCTCCTCGGGCTTGGATTCAATGCGCACCAGCAGGCTCAGAATGCGCTTGTCCTCCACCTTTTCCACGGTAACGTGCAGGTTCTGGAACTCGAAGCTCTCGCCGGGCTCGGGAATGTGCTCCAGGCACTCCAGGGCCCAGCCGGCCACGCTGGAATAATCGCTTTCGAAGTCCTTGATCTTCAGGTCCAGCTCGTCGAACAGATCGTCGATGTTCACCTCGCCGGCCACCCGGTACAGGTTCTCCTCCAGCTTCTGGATGGGCATCTCCTCCACCTCGTCGGTCTCGTCGAAGATTTCGCCCACCAGCTCCTCCAGCACGTCCTCCATGGTCACAAGGCCCAGGGTTCCGCCGTAGTCGTCGGTCACAATGGCCATGTGCTGCTTTTTGCGCCGCAGCTCGGCCAGCAGGTCGTTGATGTGCTTGGTGCGGTATACGAAGGAGATGTCGCGGCAGAGCTCGCGCACGTTCACGGGCTTGTTCTGGGCCAGGCAGCTGAACAGATCCCGGGTGTGAAGCATGCCGATGATGTGATCGATGTCGTTTTCATACACCGGGATGCGGGTGTAGCTGTTGGCCAGCACGGTGGAAATCACCTGATCCACCGGCTCGTTCACGTCCACGGCCAGCATATCCACACGGGGGATCAGGATCTCCTGCACGGTGATATCGTCGAAGTCGATGACCGATTGGATGATGTCGGTCTCCTGACTGTCCAGCACGCCTTCTTCCTCCACCGTGTCGATGATGGTCTTCAATTCGTCCTCAGTCACGCTGGGCTGGTCGTCCGCCGCCTTGCGGCCGAAGGCCAGCTTCTTCAGCAGCACGAAGAACAGCACCAGAGGGGTGAACAGCTTGCGCAGCAGGTCGATGATGCCTGCCGCCCGGATGGCGATGGACTCCGCGTGCTCCTTGGCCAGGCTCTTGGGCAGAATCTCGCCGAAGATCAGCACCAGCAGGGTCATCAACACGGTGGAAACCGTGGGGCCCCACTGCTGGCCCACAAGGGCCACGGCCATCACGGTGCCCAGCGAGGAGCAGGCCATGTTCACGATGTTGTTGCCGATGAGGATGGTGGAGATGGTCTTGTCGTAATCGTCGGCAATTTTCAGCGCCAGGGCCGCGCCCTTGTCGCCGCTTTCCGCGCGGTTGCGCATGCGGATGCGGTTGAAAGAGGAAAGCGCGGTCTCACTGCCGGAGAAGAAAGCCGAACCGGCGACCAGAAGAAGAATAAACAGGTACATACTAGGGCCAGGAGTATCCAAAAACAATCACGAACCTTTCTAAATGTCAAATGTATTTTTCGGGATGCAGCCTCTGCACCGGGGCAGGGGTTACCTTATTATATATAACAGAACATGGCCGTCAATGCAACAAAAATGTGGCGAAGGTTGTTGCAGTGAAACAATGTGTTTGTGTTATGCGGACAAAAGAATATGGATAAATATTTCATAAGTGTGAACCAATCTCAATGTTAAAGACAAAAGTAACAAAAAGTAACCGAGGAAAACTGCGCTTTTGGTACATCGGGGAGAAACTTTTGAAAAGTGGCGACAAATGGATTATTCCGTGCTATAATGCCTAGCAAGGAGCAAGGGTGTGTTTGAGGGGCGGCTCATTGAGCCATACTAAAGCATACCGGCAGGTGCTCCGAGGAAAAACCGGAATGCTGCGCGCAGGGGAAAGGCGCGCTACCGGAAAAACATTGAAAAGATTTTTTGGGAGGCATGAGACAATGATGAAAGAGATCAAGGTTTCCAGCTTCAAACAGGTTAAGGACATTGTAAGCGCCGCAGCTTCCTGCGAGTGCGAGCTGAACGTGCAGGATCTGAAAGGCGTCATCGCCGATGCCAAGAGCATTTTGGGCCTGATGAATCTGGATTACAAGCACCCCGTCAAGCTGATGGGTGAGAATGCCGAGGAAGTAGAGCACGTCTACAACGCGGTCGTTCAGTAACAATAAGGGAAAAAGGTCGGCCGGTGCAATGCACCGGCCGGCCTTTTTTTGCCTGGCAGATGGTGGAGCAGCCTTTACAGTCCCCGGGCGGCATGGTAAAATGAAATCAACTGTGACGCGACTTTAGGGGAAATGGGGCAATTTCTTGAAGAAAACAGTCAAACTGGTCCTGGTCATCGGCTGCCTTTGCGCCCTGGCCGGGTTTTTGGCGTTCAGCGCCTTGCAGCAGTCCCGCATGCTGTTCGGCGTCCGTCTGGCAGATCGGGGAAAAATTGAACAGCTGACCAGTACGGCGGCGCTGAGCGCGGAGGAATGTGCGCTGTACTGGAACGGGGTGGAGCTGCCCTACAACCAGGAGCTGGGGGCCTACTGCCTGCCGCAGCCGCGAAACGGCCAGGCCACCGGCACACTCAGTGCCCAGTGGGGGCAGGTTTATCTGCCGGACTGGCTGTGGCAGGCCGACGGCAGCGAACAGATTGCCAGCGGCCAGCCGCAGGCGGTGTATGTGAGCGACGGTAAGCAGTGGAAAAAGCTGTATGTGTACCGCAGCGGCATACCGGCCATTGCCATCGACAGCCAGGTGCGGGTGAGCACGCCCCGCGACCCGGCGGTGGTGGGCGGTACCATGGGCCGCCTGCCGGTGGAAAATAACTACGGCAGCATCCGGGTGTTCTGGCCCGAGGGCAATGTGCGCCAGCAGGCGGTGAGCACCGGCCTGGAATGGCACTGGCGGGGCAACGCCAGCTATTTTGCGGACAAAAAATCCTACCGGCTGAACCTGATGGACGAAAGCGGCGCGTCCGACGCGCAGGACCTGCTGGGCCTGGGCTCGGACGCGGACTGGATTCTTTTGAACCTGGCCACCGACGTGACCCGCGTGCGGGACAAGGTGGTCAACGACCTGTGGGGCCAGATGAGCGCCGCCTATGACTTCGATCCTGCGGGAGCCACCTGCGAGTATGTGGAGCTGTATCTGAACGGCGAATACATGGGCGTGTATCTGCTGTGCACCACTGTGGACCGGGAGCTGCTGGACCTGGAGGGCGGCGACCGGCTGTATAAATACCGGCAGGGCGTGATGGCCTACGATGAGGAATACGACCAGCTGGAAGAGGACCAGAGCCTGCAGTGGCTGAACAAGCTGGAGGTGGTCTGGCCTCAGCGCTGGACCGAGGGCGTGTGGGAGCCCATGCGCAGTTACGCAGAGGCCTTCTTCTGGCCGGATACCAAGACCGATACCGAACATCTGGAGCAGACCGCCAACATCGACAACCTGATCGATGTGGCCCTGTTCAAGCAGTTTATCTGCGCCATCGACAACTCCTACCACAATATGTACTACATGTACCGGGCGGATGGGGGCCAGTTCTACCGCATCCCCTGGGACCTGAACTACGTCTGGGGCGACACCCACGAGGGGATGTTCGAGCTGGACTTCACCACTCTGATCATTCCGGACATGGAGCTGAACCGGCTGTACGAAACGGACCCGGAGGGGACCGTGGACCGGGTGGCCCGGCGCTGGGCTGAGCTGCGCGAGACCCTGTTCGACTGGGATGCGATCTATGAGGCCATGGAGGCCGAAACCGCGTATCTGGTGGAAAGCGGAGCCATGGGCCGGGACTGGTCGCTTTGGGGTGAGGATGACGCCTACGCCAGCGGTCTTTCCGCCCACCGGACGCTGGATCTGGAGGAAACCGACGAGCTGATGCAAAAGCGGTTGGATTATCTGGACGAATACATGGCGGATTACCGGCCGGAAAGGGTGGAAGAGTTTGGATTACCGGAATGAATGGAAGTACCAGGTGAGCGGAGCCCAGCTGGCGGTGCTTGCCGCCCGGCTCACCCCTCTGCTCCGGCCGGACGGCCATCACCGGCCCGGCGGCTATGCCATCCGCAGCCTGTATTTTGACGACTTCGACAACAGCTGCCTGCGGGAAAACGAGGCCGGTGTGGACGACCGGCGCAAATACCGACTGCGCATCTACAATGGGGATACGGGCCTCATCAAGCTGGAGATCAAGGAAAAGCTGCACGGCATGACCCACAAGACCGGCTGCACCATCACACCGGAGCAGTGCCGGGCCATCCTGCAGGGCACGCCTCCGCCCATCGGGCCGGACAGCCCGCCGCCCATGAACCTGCTGGCGGCGGCCATGCGCACCCGGGGCATGGCGCCCAAGGTGATCGTGGAATACGAGCGAACCGCCTACATAAGCCGTCTGGGCAATGTACGCATCACCTTTGACCGGAACATCGCCGCCAGCGCGGCGGTGGGCCGCTTTCTGGACGAGCGGGTGCCGCTTACGCCCATCCTGCCCGCAGGGCAGCATGTGCTGGAGGTCAAATACGACGAATTTCTCCCGGACCCGGTGGCTCAGGTGCTGGAATTGGGGCATCTGCGCCGCACCGCATTCTCGAAATATTATCTCAGCCGGTTGGTTCTGAGCGAGCCTCTGGCGGAAAGGGCAATGCAATATGAGCTTCAATGACGTGATCAAAAACAGTGTGCTGGAGGGCTTCGCCTCCACCGATATCACCCCCGCTTCCCTGGCGGTGGTGCTGGGCATCACCACCCTGCTGGGCGTTTACCTGTATGTGGTGTACCGGCTGGCCAGCCGCAACTCCTTCTACAGCCGGGACTTCAATAAGGCCCTGGCCCTGATGCCGGTGATCACCGCGGCCATCGTGCTGGCCATGCAGAGCAGCATCGTGATCAGCCTGGGCATGGTGGGCGCGCTGTCCATCGTCCGTTTCCGCAACGCGGTGAAGGACCCCATGGACCTGGTGTTCCTGTTCTGGAGCATCAGCATCGGTATTGTGTGCGGCGCGCGGCTGTATTCCATTGCCATTATTGCCAGCCTGGTGGTCACCGTGCTGGTCTTCCTGCTGGACCTGGTTCCGGCGGGCAAGGCGCCCTTCCTGCTGGTGGTTAACGGCAGCGATGCCAACCTGGAGCATGCGCTGGACCCGGTGGTGCGCAAGTACGCCAAGAGCTGCCGTGTGAAGAGCCGCAACCTGACCGCCCAGGGCGTGGACCTGATTGTGGAGCTGCGCACCAGTAAGGAGGCCCAGCTGGTGAGCGCCTGCGCTGCAGTGCCCGGGGTCGAGAGTGTGAGCCTGCTCTCCCACGACGGCGAAGCCCGGTTCTGAGCTGCGCCTTTTCCGGCAGGTGCAATCAAAAGCAAACAAAAAGCCGCCCGGCTTTCCGTTTGGAAAACCGGGCGGCTTTTGTTATGTCCTGTTTTGGGGGATGAATCAGCCGTTCACCAGAGCCAGGGTGTCGCGGGCGATCATCAGCTCCTCGTTGGTGCAGACCATCAGGATCTTCACGCGGCTGTCCTCAGCGGACAGGTCGATGATGTCGGCGCCGCGCTGCTTGTTCTTCTCCTCGTCCAGCTTGATGCCGAAGAACTCCATGTTCTCGCAAACCTCTTTGCGCAGGGGGGCGTCGTTCTCGCCGATGCCGCCGGTGAAGACCACGCAGTCCAGACCGCCCATGGCAGCGGTGTAGCTGCCGATGTACTTCTTGATCTGGTAGTTCAGCATCTCCTCGGCCAGGCGGGCGCGCTTGTTGCCGGACTGAGCGGCAGCCTCAACGTCACGCTTGTCGCTGGAAACGCCGGAAATGCCCAGCAGGCCGCTGTTCTTGTTCAGGTAGTCGGCCATCTCCTGACCATGGATGCCCAGCTTCTGCTCCATGTAGGTCACAACGCTGGGGTCCACGTCGCCGCAGCGGGTGCCCATCAGCACGCCGGCCAGCGGGGTCAGGCCCATGCTGGTGTCCACGCACTTGCCGCCGTCCACAGCGGTGATGGAGGAGCCGTTGCCCAGGTGGCAGGTAACCATCTTCAGCTCGCTGGGGTCCTTGCCCAGGAACTTGGCGGCAGCCATGCTCACATAGCGGTGGCTGGTGCCGTGAGCGCCGTAGCGGCGGATGGCGTACTTCTCGTACATCTCGTAGGGAACGCCGTAGATGTAAGCCTTGGGAGGCATGGTCTGATGGAAGGTGGTGTCGAACACAACCACGTTGGGAGTCTCGGCGCCGAACACAGCCTTGGCGCTGCGCAGGCCCTGCACGTGAGCCATGTTGTGTACGGGGGCCAGAGGAGCGATCTCCTCGATCTTGTCGATGATGGCGTCGGTCACGATCTCGCTCTTGGTGAAGAACTCAGCACCCTGCACCACGCGGTGGCCGATGGCGCCGATCTCGCTCTTATCCTTCACAACGGCGCCCTCGCCGGTGGTCATCATCTCAACGACCTTGGAGAAGGCCTCGGTGTGAGTGGGGAAGGGAACCTCTTCGCTCCAGGAGCCGCCGTTGGCCTTATGGGTGATCTTGCTGCCCTCGATGCCGATGCGCTCGCACAGGCCCTTGCACAGCACGTTCTCGTTGTCCATGTCGATCAGCTGGTACTTCAGAGAAGAAGAACCACAGTTGATAACCAGAATCTTCATGTGTTAGTTTCCTCCTGCAATCATGTAAAATCAAAAAATCGGCGCAAAAACCCGCGCCCAGGAAAAAGAAGACCTTTGACCGAGCCGGGTTTTTACATTTTGCTTATTTTATTATATAATGGAACCAGTTTGTTTGCAAGAAGCAGGCCGGTTTTCCGGCAATAAGCCAGAGAAAGGCGGCGAAAACATGCGTTTGGCGGGCATTATCACAGAATACGACCCCTTTCACGCGGGTCACGCCTGGCAGCTGCGCCGGGCGCGGGAGCTGGGAGCCGGGGCAATTGCGGTGTGTATGAGCGAGGATCTGACCCAGCGGGGCTCGGCGGCGCTGCTGCCTGTGGCGGTGCGGGCCGCTGCCGCACTGGACGCCGGGGCCGATCTGGTGATCGGCCTGCCCAACCCCTGCGCGGTGCAGAGCGCCGAGGGCTTTGCCGCCGCTGGCGTGGCCGCGCTCAGTGCTCTTCCCGGGCTGGACAGCCTGGTCTTCGGGGCGGAAACGCCGGATACCGATGCCCTGCTGGAAACCGCCCGGGTGCTGTGCAGCCCGGAATTCGATCAGATGGTACGGCAGCTGGCCGGGCAGGGCATGCCCTTTGCCGCCGCCCGAGCCCGGGCGGCCGGGGCGCTGCATCCCCGGGCCGGGGAGATTCTGGCGGCCCCCAACAACAACCTGGGGGTGGAATACTGCAAGGCCATTCTGCGCCAGGGCAGCCGCCTTGTACCGGTGCCGGTGCAGCGCACCGGGGCCCAGCACGGCCAGCAGACCCCCGGCGAGGGCGGCTTTGCCAGCGCCAGCTTTCTGCGGGGACTGTGGCGGCAGCAGGGTGTGGAGGCGCTGGCCCCCTATGTGCCCGCCCCGGCGCTGGAGCGCTACAAGGCCGCCGCGGCCGAGGGCCAGGATCTGGACGGCCGGGCCTTTTCCATCGCGGTGCTCAGCCGTCTGCGGGCCATGAGTCCCGAGCAGCTGGCGGGCACCCGGGGCACCGCCGAGGGCCTGGAGCACCGGCTGGCGGCAGCGGCACGCTGCGCGCCGGACCTGGAGGGTCTGTACACCGCCATGAAGACCAAGCGCTATGCCCATGCCCGGCTGCGCCGCTATGCCCTGTGCGCGGCGCTGGGCTACGGGCCGGAGCTTCCCCAGACACCGCCCTACCTGCATGTGCTGGCGGCCAACCGGGCGGGCCTTGCCCTGCTGAAGGGGGCGGCTCTTCCGGCGGATACCTCCCTGGCCGCGCTGGAGAAGAAAAGCGATGCGGCCCGCATCATGGCCCGCGCCCACGCGGCGGGGGCGGATCTGGCGGCGCTGTGCCGCCGCACGCCCGGTCCCATGGGCGGCAGCTATACCCAGAAGCCGCTGCTGCGCACCGAAGAATGACCAAATCTCCTGCTTTGGCAGAACCCACAAATGCTCCCTGGCTTTTTTGGACAAGTTGCATTTTGCGCGTCAACGCACTATAATGAGGTGCGAAGAATCACAAGCGGGAGGGAAGATGTGGTGAACAACAAACAGCAGGCTGTGGTGCAGAGCAGTGAGGCGCTGCGTGTGGGCCTTCTGCTGGCAATGGCAGGCGGCTTTCTGGATGCATACACCTATCTGGGACGGGGGCATGTGTTTGCCAACGCCCAGACGGGCAATATCGTGATGCTGGGCGTGGATGCGGCCCGGGGCGACTGGGCCGGAGCGGGACATTATCTGCTGCCCATTCTGGCCTTTGTGGCGGGCGTGCTGCTGGCGGAATGGATCAGGGCGCGGGGCAAGGCTCGCCCCGGCGGACGGCTCCACTGGCGGCAGTGGGTGCTTCTGATCGAGCTGGCGGTGCTGGCGGTGGTGGGCTTTCTGCCCGCGGCCGAGGGCTGGAACGACCTGGCCAACGTGTGTGTGTCCTTTGTGTGTTCGCTGCAGGTGGAATCCTTCCGGCGGGTGCATGGACGGGCCTACGCCACCACCATGTGTACCGGCAACCTGCGCAGCGGCACCGAGCTGCTGGTGCAGTACCGCCGCACCGGCGACAAGACTCTGCTGGCTCACATGTTCAACTACTATGGGGTCATTCTGGCCTTTGTGGTGGGCGCGGGCATCAGCGCGCTGGTCTGCGAGCCGCTGGGCACCGGGGCCATCTGGCTGGCCTGCCTGGTGCTGGCCGTGGTGCTGGGCATGCTGTTTTCCAGCGAATGGGAAACCAGCGGCCCGGTGTGACCGCAAGTCAAATGAAAGCAAAAAAGTTCCGTGTGCGCCGCACACGGAACTTTTTTCTTGTTATTGCTCGCTGTTTTGGGAATCGCTGTTTTTCCAGTCCATCCGTTTTTTGGTCCCGGCAGCTTTTTTGCGGGCGGCTGCGGCGCGCAGCTCCTCCAGCTTCTGCTGCTGGCGGGCGGCGTCCTCGTCCAGACGGCGGGCCCGGCGGGCCTGCTTTTCCTGGGCGGCCTCCTGCAGCTTGCGGGCCTTCTCCGCGGCCTTTTCCTCCGCGGTCTTGGCCCGGCTTCGGGAGGAAGCGGAGCGGCTGGATTTTGCAGCCGGGCGCTGGGCGCTTTCCGGTGCGGCGGTCCACTGCTCCGCAGGCTGTTTGGCCTGGGGCTTTGCCGGTTCCTCGGGCTGCGGGGCTTCTTCGGGCTGGGGCGGAATGAACACCGTGGCCTCCGGCCCGTTGGCGGGCTCAGGCTCCGGCACAGATTCCGGTTCGGGCACGGCTTCCGGTTCGGACTCTGCCTCTGCCTTTGTTTCTGCCTCAGGTTCCGCTTCCGGTTTTTGCGCTTCCGGCTCCTCCCGGGGCGGCTGGGGCTGGGGCAGTGCGTCCAGCACCCGCTGCTTGCGCTGCATGTGATGGAACCACAGGTTCGAGAAGAACAGGTACCACACCGCCGCCAGCAGCAGTGCCAGACAGGACATGGTAATCCGGTTTACTGCCGCGTCAAAGAATGTGCCCTGATGGAACACCCAGAAGGCAGCGCCGATCGCTCCGGTAAGCAGCAGGCTGAGCAGAAGCGAACGAAAAAATTGTTTCACAAGGCACACCTCGTTTCCGTTTGGTTTTGTGCAGAAAAATTACTTGGTGCCGAAGATGCGGTCGCCGGCATCGCCCAGACCGGGGATGATGTAACCGTTCTCGTTCAGCTTCTCATCCAGAGCGGCCACGTAGATGTCCACGTCGGGATGAGCGGTGTGCAGGCGCTCCAGACCTTCGGGAGCGGCGATGATGGCCAGGAACTTGATGCTCTTGGCGCCGCGCTTCTTGATCTGGGTGATGGCGTCCACAGCGCTGCCGCCGGTGGCCAGCATGGGGTCCAGAACCATTACGTCGCGCTCAGCGATGTCGCTGGGCAGCTTGCAGTAGTATTCCACCGGCTCCAGGGTCTCCTCGTTGCGGTACAGGCCGATGTGACCAACCTTGGCAGCGGGCAGCAGGGTCAGCATGCCGTCCACCATGCCCAGGCCGGCGCGCAGGATGGGCACCAGAGCCAGCTTGCGGCCGCTCAGCACGCGGGTCTTGGCAATGGCCACGGGGGTCTCGATCTCCACCTCTTCGGTGGGCAGGTCACGGGTAGCCTCGTAGCACAGCAGCATGGCGATCTCGCTTACCAGCTCCTTGAACTCCTTGGTGCCGGTGTTCCGGTCACGCAGGTGGCTTACCTTGTGCTGTACCAGGGGATGGTCCAGGATCATGGGATTCTTACTCATAATTAACCGCTCCTTATGTTGTGAGTTGTGTATGAAAAACTTCCTTAAAACGCAGTTACTTGGCTTCCAGAGCCATCATCTTGTCGATGCGGCGCTGATGCCGGCCGCCCTCGAAGGGGGTGTTCAGGAACAGGTCCACCAGATACACGCCCAGGCCGGGGCCCACCACGCGGCCGCCCATGCACAGGGCGTTGGCGTCGTTGTGGCGGCGGGTGTATTCCGCGCTGAAGGCGTCGCTGCAGCAGCAGGCGCGGATACCGCGGATCTTGTTGGCGCTCATGCTGATGCCCACGCCGGTGCCGCAGAACAGCAGCGCCTTGTCGCATTCACCGGCCACCACGGCCCGGCAGGCGGCTTCGGCCATGTCCGGGTAATCGCAGGCCTCGCCGGTGTAGCTGCCAAAATCCTTGTAGGCAACGCCGATCTCATCCAGATGCTTGCGGATGGCTTCCTTCAGTTCGTAGCCGCCGTGGTCGGCGGCAAGGGCAACGGGTTTGCTCATTGGGTCGATTCTCCTTTGATGCGGGCCTGGCGTTCCCGTTCGGCCTGGCTCAGCCGCAGATAGCTGGGCAGCAGCCGGGCAGGGGGCACGCAAAGGCCCTTTTGATTCATTTCCATTGCCGCGAGGCAGACCGCGCTTGCCCGGGGCCGCTGCAGCGCGGGCGGGCAGGGCAGAACCCCCGGCAAAGAGCCGTACCTATTATAGCACAGGGCAGCCCCGTCACCAACAAAAAACACCGGCTTTTTGCAATTTTGCAACAATTCGGACATTGTCTCCAGTCCGGCGGCGGTGTCCGGCACAAGGCGGGCATGGCCGGGGCCCAGATCAAAGGCCGCCCAGTACACCTGGCCGCGGCGGGCATCCAGCGCGCTGACCACGGTGCCCTCGCCCACAAAGCTGTGGGCCAGTGCCTCCAAGGTGGAGACCGGCGCACAGGCCGCGCCGGTGCAGAAGGCCAGCCCCTTCACCGCAGCAAGACCGATGCGAAGCCCGGTGAAGCTGCCCGGACCGGCGCACACGCCCCACAGATTCACATCCTGCGGGGTCAGGCCGGTGGCCTGGAAGGCCTGGTCCACCAGAGGCATCAGGGTCTCGCTGTGGGTGAGGCCCGCGTCCTGGTAGCACTCGTACAGCAGCTGATCGTCCCGCATCAGGGCCACGCTCACGGTGCGGCCCGCGGTGTCCATACCAAAGGTGATCACAGGCTCACCCCCTCGATGGTAATGCAGCGGCTCTCCGGCCCGGTGACCTGGATGTCCACCGTGACCGGGTGCTCCAGCGCCAGCAGCGCGGCGAAGTTCTCGCTCCACTCGGCGGCCACCACCGCGCCCTGGTCCAGATAATCATAGAACCCGGCGGCGTTCAGGTCCTCCTCGGTGGAGATGCGGTACAGATCGAAATGGGCCAGCGGCCGGGGACCCCGGTAGTAGTTCACGATGGCAAAGGTGGGGCTGCTCACCGGGTCGGTGCAGCCAAGACCTTTGGCAAGCCCCTCGGTGAAGGCGGTCTTGCCCGCGCCCAGCCCGCCGGTGAAGCACACCAGGCTGCCGGGGGCAAGGCGGCCGGCCAGCCGCTCGCCCAGAGCCACGGTCTCGGCGCGGCTGGCGGTATTGAAAATGGCCATGAAACAAATGCTCCTTAAACGATGGGATGCCGGCCGCGGCAAAAAAGAAGGCCCCGGCCGTGAAATAAAACGGGATGCAGCCTCGTTTTCATAAAAGAAACACAAGAAACATGCATACTTATAATAAGTATACTCAATTGCCCCCCAAAGTTCAACACAAAGCAGCGGGGAAATGATTGTCAGCCGCCTCCAACTGGGCTATAATAAAAGGCGACACCCTGCCCCGGCCGCCAAGGGCTGCGGGCCCGCCCCGATATTGCGGGCGGTAAGGCAAATACAAAAGGAGCCGTGGAATGTTCAAGATCATTCGTCAATATGTAAAAGCCACCGACTGGTTCTATCTGCTGATGTGCGTGTGCTGTTCTACCCTCAGCGTGATCACCCTCATCAGCATCGGCATGGACAACGGCGGCTTTGCCGTGGATTCCTTCACCGGGGCCATCACCGGCCTGGGCAACTACCGGGATGTGCTGATCCAGGCGGTGGCCAGCCTGCTGGGACTGTGCTGTGCGGTGGTGCTTTCCTGCATCGACTACCGGGGGCTGGCCAAGATCTGGCCGGTGCATGTGTCCATCACCTGGGGTCTGGTGCTGCTCACCCTGACCCATCTGACCATAGGACCGGTCACCCTGGGTAAAAACCCGGGCGGCACAGATAACTACAGCTGGATTGTGCTGGGGCCGCTGAGCCTGCAGCCCACCGAGCTGGCCAAGATCAGCTTTATCCTCACCTTCGCCATGCATCTGGACAATGTGCGGGAGCACATCAACGAGCCCAAGGTGCTGGCCAAGCTGCTTCTGCACATTCTGGTGCCGGTGGGCATCATCCACATCCAGGGCGACGACGGCACCGGCATCGTGTTCGCCACCATCGGCTGCATGATGCTGTTCGCGGCGGGCCTTTCCTGGAAATACATCCTCAGCGCCATTGCGCTGGGCACGGCGGGCCTGGCGGCGATTCTGACCTTCTTCCCGGATCAGCTCAAGGGCTACCAGGTGGACCGGATTATGGCCCTGTGGTTTTATCCGGACGATCCCCAGTACCGGGACATCATGCAGCAGCAGAAGGGTGGCCGGGTGTCCATCGGCTCGGGCCAGATCTTCGGCAACGGCTTCTTCCACAATGACCACGCCTACGTGATCAACGCCCAGGACGACTTCATCTTCAGCTACCTGGCCCAGTGCGTGGGCTTTGTGGGCTGCATGGTGGTGCTGGCGCTGCTGTTCGGCATCGCCATCCGTACCCTCGCCACCGGCCTGCGCAGCGAGGACCACATCGGCACCTACATCTGCGTGGGCGTGTTTGCCACCATGGCCTGGCAGATCATCATCAATCTGGGCATGAACACCATGCTGCTGCCGGTGATCGGCGTTACGCTGCCCTTCTTCTCGGCGGGCGGCAGCAGCGCGCTGATGATGTATCTGTGTGTGGGCCTGGTTACCAGCGTTTACATGCACAACAAAAAGCGCCTGTTCAGCGACTGAGCAGAGCCAATTGAAAAAAACGAAACCGCCCGCTGTGTGCAGCCAAAGCACACGGCGGGCGGTTTTTGATTAGTTGGATTCCTCCAAAGGCTGCGGAGTGCGATAGAACTCCCGCACAAAGCTGCAAAAACGCAGGCTGTCGGCGCTGGCGTGGCGTGGCAGCAGCAGATACAGGTCCCGCTCGGCGCTGCCCGGCGGCAGCGGAAAGGCCAGCAGCCGTTTTTCTGCCACAAAATCCCGCACCGCCTTTTCCGACACGATGGATACCCCCAGTCCGCCGGATACCAGATTCTTGATGGATTCCTGGTCGTTCACCCGTGCGGTGACCCGCAGCTCGGTTTCCCGCAGGCCCATCTGGGCCAGAAACCGGTCAGCGCTTTTCTGGCTGCCGCTGCCCGTTTCCCGCAGGATGATGGGCTCGCGCAGCAGCTCGGGCAGCGCCTGCTCGCCCTGGCTCTGCATGGCCAGAAAGCGGCGGCTCACCGGGGTGATGAGCACCATCCGGTCCCGGAAAAAGGGCTCGCAGCGGATGGCCTCGTCCTGACAGGGCATGCCGCTCATGCCCACGTCGAACAAACCGCCCGCCACCCCCTCAATCACCTGGCGGCTGTCGCTTTGATGCACCACGAAGTAGCTGCCAGGGTTCTGCTTGCCGTAGAGGGGCAGCACCTCCGGCAGGATGTAGGCCGAGGGAATGGTGGAGGCCCCCAGCTGGATGATATGCTGGTCGCTCTGCCGCCAGCGCTGCAACAGGTTGTCCTGCAACTCCAGCATCCGGCATGCACATTCATACAGCTCCTGCCCCCGGGGCGTGACCTGCAGATTTTTGGTGTCCCGTAAAAGAAGCTGGGTGTTCAGCTCCTCCTCCAGCGCCCGGATGTGGGTGCTGATGGTGGGCTGGGAAAGATAGGTGTTCTCTGCCGCCCGGGTGAAGCTGCCGTAGCGCACCACCGCCGCGAAGGAGCGCAGCTGCTTAAGCTCCATGCAGAATCACCTCCAGTGCGGCCAGGGCCGCGTCCACGTCCTCCTCGGTGCTGAAGGCCCCGAAGGAAAAGCGGATGGCCCCCTCCGGCCAGGTGCCCAGACTCTTGTGGGCGGAAGGGGCGCAGTGCAGCCCAACCCGGGTCTGGATGCCGAACTCGCTGTCCAGCCGGTAGGCCACCTGGGCCATCTCCCGGCCCGGCGTCTGGAGAGCCACCACGCCGGTGCGGCCCTCCAGGTCCCGCTTGCCCGCCAGCCGCACAAGGCCTGCGGCCTCCAGCGGGGCGAGTCCCTGCAGAAACCGGCCGGTGAGGGCCAGCTCGTGGGCCAGCACTGCGCCTTCCGGCTGCTCACCCAGCCACAAAAGCCCCTGCCGCAGGCCCAGAATGCCCGGCAGATTCAGGGTGCCCGGCTCGAACCGGTCCGGCAGAAAAGCCGGAATCTCCTCGGTGTGGCTTAGGCTGCCGGTGCCGCCGCTGAGCAGCGGGTCCAGCTCCTTTTCCAGGCCCTCGGCCAGCACCAGGCCGCCGGTGCCCTGGGGGCCCAGCAGACCCTTGTGGCCGGTGAAGGCCACCGCGTCGATGAGGTCCCCGATCATGGAGATGGGCAGCACCCCGGCGGTCTGGGCGGCGTCCACGAAAAAGCGCAGGCCCCGGCGGCGGCAGATTTCGCCCACCTGCCGGATCGGCATCACGGTGCCGCACACATTGCTGGCGTGGGTCAGGATCACCGCCCGGGTGTTGGGGCGGATCAGCTCCTCCATCTGCTCGATGCAGAACGAGCCGTCCGCGCGGCAGGGAATGCGGGAAAATTCCACTCCGTGGCCGGTCATCTGCACCAGCGGGCGCATCACCGCGTTGTGCTCCATGGCCGAGACCAGCACATGGTCCCCCGGGTGCAGAAAGCCCTTGATGAGCAGGTTCAGGCTCTCGGTCACGTTTTTGGTGAAGATTACGTTTTTGCAGTCCGGCCCGTCGAATAAATCGCACAGCAGCTGGCGGGTGTCGAACACCTGCTCCTCGGTGTCGTAGGCGGTCTGGTAGCCGCCCCGGTTGATGTTGCAGCCCCCCTGGGTCATGAAGTCGAACACCGCCCCGGCCACCTGGGGCGGCTTGGGAAAGCTGGTGGCGGCATTGTCCAGATAAATGCGCGGCATGGTCGCATCCTCCATTCGATCTGTGGTTTGCTTTCAGCATACCACAGCCGAGGGCGGGGGTACAATCAATTTATTTAAAAAGCGGATAAATTTATTAATTATATCAATAGATTCTATTGGAAAACAAAAGTAATACTATTTATAATTGGAAGAAGGAGAACCCCAAGGCAGCACCGCATCATTCCGGCGTGATACGCCGCCTGATGCGGTGCTGCCAAAAACAAAAAAGTGAGGGATCGTTTGGTATGGACTTGAAAAAGGAAAAGATCACAATTGTGATCGCGGGACTGATCATTGGCGTCATTGCGGCGGCGCTGGTGTTCTTCGGCAACCCGGTGAACATGGGCTTCTGCATTGCCTGTTTCCTGCGTGACACCGCGGGCGCGCTGGGCCTGCATCGGGCGGGCGCGGTGCAGTACATCCGGCCCGAGATCATCGGCCTGGTGCTGGGCAGCTTTGCTATGGCGCTGGCCAAGAAGGAATTTTCCGCCCGGGGCGGCAGCGCCCCGCTGACCCGCTTCGTGCTGGGCTTCTTTGTGATGATCGGCTGCCTGATGTTCCTGGGCTGCCCCTTCCGCATGATTCTGCGTCTGGCGGGCGGCGATCTGAACGCGCTGCTGGGTCTGGCCGGTTTTGTGGCGGGCATCCTGGTGGGCGTTGTGTTCCTGAACCGTGGCTACTCGCTGGGCCGGACCTTTAAACAGCCGGTGCTGGAGGGCGCGGCCTTCCCGGCGGTGCAGGTGGCCATGCTGGTGCTGCTGGTGGCGGCTCCCGCCTTCATCTTCTTCTCCGAGGCGGGCGCAGGCCCGGGCGCGCTGCATGCGCCCATCCTGATCAGCCTGATCGCCGGTCTTGTGGTGGGCGCTCTGGCCCAGCGCACCCGCCTGTGCATGGTGGGCGGCATCCGTGACATGGCTCTCTTCCGGGAGAGCAAGCTGCTGCTGGGCTTTGTGGCCATCTTCGCCAGCGCTCTGGTCTGCAACCTGATTCTGAGCGCGGTCACCGGCCAGGCCTACTTCACCCTGGGCTTTGAGGGCCAGCCCGTGGCCCACACCGATGGCCTGTGGAACTTCCTGGGCATGCTGCTGGCGGGCTTCGGCTGCGTGCTGCTGGGCGGCTGCCCCCTGCGTCAGCTGGTGCTGGCGGGCGAGGGCAATTCCGACAGTGCCGTGGCCGTTCTGGGCCTCATCGCGGGCGCTGCCTTTGCCCACAACTTCGGTCTGGCCTCCAGCGGTACCGGCACCACCTTTGCCGGCCGGGTGGCTGTGATCATCGGCATCGCGGTGGTGGCGGTCATCGCCTGCGTGAACACCTTCCGCAAGAACGCATAAGGAGGAAAACAACTATGGTTATCGTGGACGCAAGAGGGCTTTCCTGCCCGGAGCCGGTGGTCATGACCCGCAAGGCCATGATGGACAAGCAGGCCAAGTATCAGGTGCTGGTGGACAATCTGGCCAGCAAGGAAAACGTGACCCGTTATGCCCAGCATCAGGGCTATGCGGTCCAGGTGGAGGAAACGGGCGGCGAATATACCCTGACCCTGACCAAGGCATGAGCTACATTGCAACCTTTTACTCCCATTTCGGAGCCATCCGCTTCAAAAAGCTGTGCCAGCAAGAGGGGATTCCGGTGAAGGTGATGCCGGTGCCCCGGGCGCTGAGCAGCAGCTGCGGCACCTGTGCGGAATACGGGGGCAGTGACCCATGCCCCGGCGGGGAATATCCCGCCGAGGTGGAGCAGGTGGTGGAGGTGACCGGTGAGGGATACCGCCCGGTCTACCGGGCGGAAGGCAGCTGAAGGAGGAGTCATTGATGGAAACCGAGGTAAAGCTTACAAAGCTGGCCAGCTGCGCGGGCTGCGGGGCCAAGGTGGGCGCGGGCACGCTGGCCCGCATGCTGGACGGCTTCGAGACCCACTACGACCCCCGGCTCATCGTGGGCTACGACAAAAGCGACGATGCCAGCGTCTATGTAATCACCGACGAGGTGGCCCTGGTGCAGACCACCGACTTTTTCCCGCCCATCGTGGATGACCCCTATCTCTTCGGCCAGATCGCGGCGGCCAATGCCCTGAGCGACGTGTACGCCATGGGCGGCGAGCCCCGCACCGCGCTGAACATCATGTGCCTGCCCGAATCCATGGACAAGCACACGGTGCACGAGATTCTGCGGGGCGGCTATGCGAAAGCCTACGAGGCGGGAGCCATCATCACCGGCGGGCATACCATCCACGGGGCCGAGCCCATCTACGGCCTGGCGGTGGCGGGCTTTGTCCACCCGGATAAGGTGCTCACCAACAGCGGCGCCAGACCCGGCGACGTGCTGCTGCTCACAAAGCCGCTGGGCGTGGGGGTCATCACCACCGCCGCCAAGGCGGACCTGGTGGAAGCGCCAGTGCTGGAGCGGATTTACCGGCAGATGGCCACCCTGAACAAGGCTGCCCGGGATGTGCTGGTGAACTACCCGGTGCACAGCTGCACCGACGTGACCGGCTTTGCCCTGCTGGGTCACAGCTTCGAGATGGCCCAGGGCAGCGGCTGCACCCTGCACATCCGGGCCCATGCGGTGCCCTTCCACCCGGAGGCGCTGGAGCTGGCACGGATGGGCTTCATCCCCGCCGGTGCCTACCGCAACCGGGAATACGCCCAGGCGGGCGTGCAGGTGAGCGGAAAGGTGGAGCAGGCGCTGGAGGATCTGTTCTACGACCCCCAGACCAGCGGCGGCCTGCTGGCGGCAGTGCCGGAGGAGTGCGCCGAAGAATGCCTGCAGCAGTTGCTGGCCGCGGGCGTGGAGGCGGCGCGCATCGGCTATGTGACCGAGCAGCAGGATGCGGCGGTCTGCCTGGAGGAATAAAAAGCTCCTTTTTCTCATAACTTTCTCATAACAAAAAGCGCGCTTTTCCCCAAAACGGGAAAGCGCGCTTTTTGTGCTGCGGGGGTCAGTGCTCGCCGTCGGACGACATGAACAGACTGGGAATAGCGCCCAGGGCGGAGATACCCACCAGCGAGTAGACGATGCGGCTGAGCACACTGGCGGAACCGCCGAACAGCCAGGCCACAAGATCGAAGCGGAACAGGCCCACAAGGCCCCAGTTCAAGCCGCCCACGATCAGAAGCAGAATGCAGATCTTATAAAAAACAGACATGTTTTTTCCTCCTTTTCTGGCCTTAGTCTGCCCCGGTTTTGGGGGCGTTATACAAACCGGGCGGGCCGTTCGCTTCCGTCCAATATAGTGCAAAAGCTGTGAACATGGGGCGGTGATTTTGGCCACAGCGCCCAAAAATACACGAAAGTACAAATAGTAAAGCCGCTTTGCACTAGACGCTGCGCCGCGGGATGTACTACAATGAAAGCAAGAGAAGCGGCCGGGCCCGCAGCCCGGCGCAGTGCGCTGCGGGCCACAGGCCAAAGCGCCGGTGATGACACGAAAGGACGGAAAAACATGAAATTCTTGAATGTTGAGATCCCCGTAAAGAACCTGCCTGAACTGGACCAGGGCTTTGTGCCCCTGGGCCTGTTCTTCAAGCATTACGCCATGGGCGCCACCAAGCCCCTGTGCATCGCTGTAGAGCGCAGCGGCGGCCAGATCGGCACCTGGGAGTGCAAGGTTTACGATACCCCCGAGATGGCTGAGGCCGACGCCTACTATGTGGACCGCCTGGTGAAGTTCCTGCTGTGGAGCTGGGGCGGCTTCAAGGTATACATCTGCGGCAACGACAAGCTGGCCGAGGGCATCAAAAAGGCCTACTCCGTGGGCGGCAGCCGTGAGTTCGACAAGAACTTCATGGAGGGCGTTTACGAGCACGAGTTCGAGGTTGTGGCTCTGCCCTACGACCAGAAGCCCGCTCCCTTCCAGAAGACCGAGAGCGTGGGCCGTCACACCAACGGCGCCCGCATCGGTTTCGACGCCGGCGGATCTGACCGCAAGGTGAGCGCCGTGATCGACGGCGAGACCATCTACAGCGAAGAGGTTGTGTGGTACCCGAAGGTCAACAGCAATCCCGATTACCACTACCTGGGCATTCTGGCCGCCATGGAGACCGCTGCCGCCAAGATCCTGGAGAAGGGCCGCAAGGTGGACGGCATCGGCGTTTCCTCCGCCGGTGTTTACATCGACAACAAGTGCATGGTTGCCAGCCTGTTCCTGAAAGTGGGCAAGGAAGACTTCGACGCCAAAGTGAAGAACATCTACACCCGCGCTGCCGAGGATCTGAGCCGCATCCTGGGCTACGAGATCCCCGTTGTGGTTGCCAACGACGGCGACGTTTCCGCTCTGGCCGGTGCTATGGGCCTGGGTGAGAACGGCATCATGGGCATCGCCATGGGCACCAGCGAGGCTGTTGGCTACGTGGACGGCGAGGGCAACATCTGCGGCTGGCTGAACGAGCTGGCTTTCGCTCCCGTGGACGGCCAGCCCGACGCCATGGAAGACGAGTGGAGCGGCGACATCGGCTGCGGCGTGAAGTACTTCAGCCAGGACGGCGTGAACAAGCTGGCTCCCCGTGCCGGCATTGAGCTGGACGAGACCGAGCCCCCGGCAAAGCGCCTGAAGGTTGTTCAGGGCCTGATGGCTGAGAACGACGAGCGCGCCATCAAGGTGTACGAGAGCATCGGCGTGTACCTGGGCCACACCATGGGCCTGTACGCTCAGTTCTACGACATCCACCACGTACAGATGATGGGCCGCGTGATGAGCGGCCGCGGCGGCGATATCATCCTGGAGACCGCTGCCCGCGTGATGGACGAGGAGTACCCCGAAGTGAAGTTCCGTCCCGAAGCTCCGGACGAGATGACCCGCCGCGTTGGCCAGAGCTCCGCTGCTGCCAGCCTGCCCGAGGTTAAGTAAGCGGCAACGCCGCATCATTCCAGGTGGTGGAGCACGCCGGAAAATTTTTTGTGATATGAACCAAAAAGCACAGACAAGCCTTGGTGGCTTGGCGAGCATTTTTGGAAAATAGCACGGAAAATTTTGGCGTGATACGCCGCCTGAGGGCTTCACCGTGAATTGTGCGGTGCTGCCGGAAAACTTTTTGTAAAAGTTGCAGAGCATTTGCGCCCGCCTCTTTGGAGGCGGGCGCTTTTTGTGTTATAATAGAAATCGATTCCCGGTTTGCCTGCGGGCAGGGTGGGGTGATTGATGGGAAAGGGGGCTTTGCCCTGTGAAAAAACGTTTCTGGATGGCGGCTGCCGCCTGCTTTGTGCTGGCTGCCGTTTGTATTCTTCTGCCCGCGCCCTGGGCCTGGCTGCGGGTTACGCTTGCCATTCTTTCGGTGCCTCTGCTGGTGGGCGCCATGCTGCTGGTGGTGAATGCTTTGCTGCCTGCGGGCGCGCTGCCGGTGCTGGGGCTGGATGAGTCGGAGCACGCCGCCCGACCGGTGCCTCCTGCGCCCAGCCTGCCCCAGGACCTGCCCGTGGACCAGCGGGTGCTGGGCAGCCTGCGGGGCGCGATGCGCGCCATGGGCGGCATGACCGAAACCTTTGCCCGGCCGCCCATGCTGGCCTGGCAGTTCGAGCGGCTGCAGACCGGCTGCGCCGCCCTGCTGGCGATGCTGGAGGCGGAGGGGGCCGACCCGGCCCAGGCGGCGGACTTTGCGGTGCAGTACCTGCCCAATGTAATGCAGTATCTGCTGGCCTGCAGCCATGAGGGCTGCCCCGCCGGTGCAGCGCCTGCCCTGGCCCGTGCTGCCCGCGCCTGCGAGCGCCAGCTGGACGCGCTGACTGCCAGGGAATACGTGACCTTCGAGCAGGAGTATTACGCGGTGCGCGCCGATCTGCAGGCCGCCGGTTTCCATTGGGACTGGTAAAGCGTCCGCGAAAGCAACGAAACAGAAAAAGACCCATGGGGCCGCCAAACCGGCAGGCCCGCACGGGTCTTTTTGTTTGTGAAAAGAGAGAGCGGCATCAGCCCCGGGTGCCCACGATGGCGCTGTCGTGGCTCCAGCCCTGCAGGTCGGTGGGGGTCAGATTCTGGGTGAAGGCCTCGCTGGCCTTGAAGGCATCCCAGTCGCTTTGCGCGGCGGCGCTGCGGATGGCGGTGCCGTCCAGATACTCGTCGCTCCAGGGGTTGGCCGGGTCCGGGTCGGTGGGGTCCCAGCCACGCAGGGTTTCGTCTGTCGGGTCAATGGTCAGGGTATCCGGCTTGCCCATGGGGCCGGGGTTGGCCGCGTCGTCATAAATGGCCACCGGGGTGCCGATGGGGCAGTTTTCGTAGATCCAGCGCACGTCCACCACCGTCAGACGGATGCACCCCAGCGACGCCGTGGTTCCCAGCTTGTTGAACTCGTCGTATTCCAGATCGTCCTTGTGCTGGGTGTAGTAGGGCACCGAGTGGAACAGGTAGGGCCCATCGATGCGGGTGGCGTACTGGCCGTAGCAGGGGCCGGAGAGCAGCCGCCAGTCGTAGTTCACCGGGGTGTTCCAGTAGCCGGTGGGGGTGTCGGTGCCGCCGCTGCACACCATGGCCATGTAGGGCTTGGTGTACTGGCCGTTCTCATCGGCGGTGTAAACGGTCACGGTGTTGGCATCCCGGTTCACCGCCAGGAAATAGGGAAAGCCCTCCTGTACGGTCAGGTCCAGCCCCTCAAAGCCGGGCTGGCTCTGAAGCCAGGCCATGGTGTCCTTGCCGGCCTGGGCCCACACCGCCTCCGGGTCCGGCGTGGGGGTGGGTTCGGCGGTGGGCGCGGGGGAACTCTGAGGCGTGGAAACAGAGGCGGCAGGCGTTTCGGAAGCGTCTTTGCTGCCGCAGCCCGCCAGCAGGCCGCCCAGCATCAGGGCGGCAAACAGAATGGATGCAATGCGTTTGGTCAAGGTTGGGTTCCTCCTGTGATTGGATTGATTTATCAGCCCTCGCCGGGTTCGGCGAGAGCGTCGGGCAGTTCGGGCTGCCGGGCAATGGCCGGGCAGGCGGCCTCCTGGCGGCGGCCCGGCTGGAAGGTGCCCTCGGGGGTGCCCGGCTCGGAAAGCGGCTGGCCGGGGGTCAGGGTGAGATGGCAGCACTGCCAGCCCCAGTCAAAATCCCCGTAGCGCAGGTTCACATCCACCGTGCCGTCGCCTCGGTACAGAAACGTGTATTCGCTGTCCAGCGTATCCTCCCGTACCAGACGGGTCTGGTGTTCCAGCATCCGGTCCAGCCAGTCCTGCCCTTCGGGGAACAGCTGCAGAAACTGCTCCTCCTCCAGCGGGACAGCCCCCAGCTCATAAAAGCTGCCGTTTTCCAGCACCAGCGGGTAGTGATGCACGCTGCGGCCGGAGGGCAGAAAACTCCCCGCTTCGGTGACCCAGAGCTGGGGATCGCCCACCACGTCTGCGGATTCTATGCGGGTGTAGCCGCCGTCCAGCCGGGTGACCTCCAGCGAAAACCGGGTGCGGCCCTCGATCGTCTGAGCGGACACCGCCAGCGGCTGGCCGCTTTCCGGGTCCCGGAGGGAAAAGCTGGTCAATGCGCCGCTATCGTCCAGATAGAAAAAGTAGCTGGCCGGGGGCGAAACACCCAGCTGCTGCTCGGTGATCATCACCCAGGTCTGGCCATCCTCCAGCGTAAGCCTTCGGAGCGTCTGGGGCCCGCAGGGACCGGTGTCCAGGGGCAGGGCCTCCTCCTCGGTCACGTAAAAGGCGGCCTGGGGCACGCTTTGCTCCGGCTTGCCCACCAGCACCACCGCGTCCTGCTCGTTCAAAGCGGGCAGCAGGTAGTCCATCACCGGCAGGTCGGTGGCCAGCACCAGCGACTGGCGCAGGCCGGTGGAGGCGTTTGCCTTCCAGCGCAGCTGGGCTTCGTTCACTGCGCCCTGTGCAGGTGCTGCAGTGCTGGCAGGCGGTATGCTGGCAGAGGACTGGCTGGCAGACGCAGCTTGCCCGGCCTGCTCTGAAGCGGAGGGCCGGGCGCAGCCGGTCAGAACCGCAAGAATCATCAAAGCACACGCGATCCGTCGCATGGATGGCACTTCCTTTCCGTTTTATGCAAAATAAAGCTCTTACAGAACCCCCAGCCCGTGGGCCAGCTTGGTGATGAAGTCCTGCACGTTGGTCACCATGGTGGTGGCGCACAGGCTGCCCCGGTCCAGCAGCTTGTTCACCACGAACTCGTCCGCGTCCACGGTGTACAGATACACCGGGCGGATGGTGCCGTCCGGCAGCACCCGGAAGCTGGGGGTCATGTTTCCGGCGGCGATGGTGTGCAGCATGGTGGCCAGGCAGATCACGGTGGTGGCCTGTTTCACCAGGCTGCGCATGGCCGCCTGGCCCTGGTAGGCGTCGCCGATTACCTCCGGCAGGGGACCGTCGTCCCGGATGGAGCCGGTGAGCACAAAGGGCACGCCCTGCTTCACGATGCTGTACATGATGCCGTCCTGAATGTTGTATTCCTGAATGAACCGGGGAGTGCTGCCGCAGCGGCGCACCCGGTTGATCACGTCCAGATGATTGTAATGGCCGCCGGGCATGCTCTGCTGGGTGTAGATGTCCTGCCCCAGGGCGGTGTGCAGATGCGCGCCCTCCAGATCGTGGGTGGCGAGCGCGTTGCCCGCCAGCAGGCCGTGGGCATAGCCCGCCTCCACCAGCGCCTGCATGGCGGCCCGGGCGCCTGCGTCGAAGGAAAAGGCAGGCCCCATCACCCAGAGGATATTGCCGTGCTCCTTTTCGTGGCGCAGCAGCTGAATCAGCCGGTCATAGTCTTTTGTGTAAGAGGTCTCCCGGCTGCGTCCCTGGCGGAAGGTGAAGGCATCCGCCTCCGCCTGGGCCTCCGGGTCCGCAAAGCCACCGGTGTGCAGGTAGATGCCGTCCGCTCCGTCGTCAGTGCGGCCCAGGGCCACCAGGTCGCCCTGCTTCAGGTTACGCAGCTCCACCACATCCAGCCGTCCGCTCTCCCGCAGTACCACACAGCTGTCCATCCGGCTTTCCTCGGCCAGGGTCCAGCGTCCGTCAATCCGGAAGTATTCCGGGTACATGCTGGTGCTGTGGTAGCCGTCCGGCGCGGCCCCGTCGCAGGGCGCGGGCACAAAGCGGGCGTTCGGGCAGCGGGCGAAGGCGGGCGCGGAAAAGTCCGGCGCGCGGTAAACGGGAAGCGAAAACGACATGGGTCCTCCTTTGCCGCGTTTGGGGCGGCGGTTACGGGAAAGCTCTGCGGTATGCACTGCCGGAAAAGGCAGCTGCCAATAAAACGAACCGGCGGGGAAAACTCTTTCAAAAAATACCAGCTCTTGTTGTTCCAGCGTACCGCGAACAGGGGGACTTTGTCAACCGGCTTGCCATTCGCCAATAGGCGTGATATGCTAAGGACAATAACGCACGCGAATTGTGCGGCATGGTCTTAGTAGTAATATGAATCGGGGCCGGTGCGATATGCCCGGCGCACAAAGGAGAAAGAACGATGAACCAGGGGATGAAGCAGCTGGCCCGGCGGCTGGAAACGGAACCGGCGGTGCTGGTGACCATTCTGGAAAGCAGGGGTTCGGCTCCCCGGCACGCGGGGGCCTTTATGGCGGTGCTGGGCGGCGGCGAGTGTACCGGCACCGTTGGCGGCGGCAAGGTGGAGGCAGTGTGCCAGCAGCGGGCTGCCCGGGTGCTGGAGAAACAGCAGAGCGCTGTGGAGGAATATGACCTGAGCGACAAGGGGCCCAACCAGGTAGGTATGGCCTGCGGCGGTCAGGTACGGGTGGAATTTCTGTATCTGCCTGCGGGCAGGGAATCGGTCCGGGAGCTGGAGCGGCGAGCCGCCCAGACCGGAGCCGGTCGAGTGCTGCTGTTCGGCGCGGGCCATGTGGCCCGGGCGCTGGCGGCGCTGCTGCCCGCACTGGAGTTTGAGTACTGGGTGGTGGATGACCGGCCGGAGTTCGCGGTGGAGGAGGCCTTTCCCGGAGCGGCGGGCATTCTCTGCGAAGACATGGCCGCCTCGGTGGACCGGCTGGAGCCTACTGAAGAGGATCTGATCGTCATCATGACCCGGGGCCACGAGCACGACTACGAGGTGCTGCGCAAAGCCCTTGCCACCCCGGCGGGCTACATCGGCCTGATGGGCAGCCGCCGCAAGATCGCCATGACCCGCCAGAAGCTGGAGGAAGAGGGCTTTGGCCCGGAGCAGTTCGCCCGGGTGAGCACTCCCATCGGCCTTTCCATCGGGGCCGAGACCCCGGCGGAGATCGCGGTGAGCGTGGCGGGCCAGCTCATCGCCTGGCGGGCCCAGCAGCGGGGCGCGGGCGCAAAGCCGCTGGATTTGATTCACAGCTGAAGCAAACAGAAAAAGGGAGCAGCGCGTGCTGCTCCCTTTTTGTATGTGGGTATCTGGGGGTTACTTTTTGCGGTAGAAGTCGATCAGGGCCTGGGTGCCCTCGTTCTCGCCGCCCGCCGCGGCGAACTCCTCGTAGAGATAAAGCACGCTGTCCAGCATTTCCAGCTCCACGCCCCGCTGGGCGGCCTCCTCCCGAATGATTTTCATGTCCTTGATGAAGTGCTTCACGAAGAAGCCGGGAGCGAAATCCCCCGCCAGGGCTCGGGGAGCCATGTTGGCAATCTGCCAGCTGCCCGCCGCGCCGCCGCCGATGGCTGCCAGCATCTTGTGGGGGTCCAGCCCGGCCTTCTCGGCGTAGAGAATGGCCTCGGTGTAGGCCGCGGTCGCACCCGCCACCGCGATCTGGTTGGCCGCCTTGGTGTGCTGGCCGTAGCCTGCGGGGCCCATGAGCAGCACGCTCTTGCCCATGCACTCAAACAGAGGCAGAGTCTTCTCAAAGGCCTCCTCATCACCGCCCACCATGATGGACAGGGTGGCCTCCCGGGCGCCCTTGTCACCGCCGGAGACCGGTGCGTCCATCACAGCAATGCCCTTTTCCTTGCCCAGAGCGTACAGCTTCTGAGCCAGCGTGGGGCTGGAGGTGGTCATGTCCACCACCACGGCCCCGGCGGGGGCGTTTTCCAGAATGCCCTCGGGACCGCAGAACACCTGCTCCACGTCTGCCGGGTAACCCACCATCACGAAGACGAATTCCGCATCAGCCACTGCTTCCCGGATGGTGGCGCAGGGCGCAAAGCCGAATTCCTTCGCCTGCTGGCATACCGCCTCGTAACGGCGGCTGTAGGCCTTTACGGTATGCCCGGCCTTTACCAGGTGGCCTGCCTGCTGGCGGCCCATCACGCCGGTGCCGATCCATGCGATCTTGCTCATAACAATACATCTCCCCATTTCTTATGAAATACCACCCCGGTTTTGGCCGGGGTGGAAAAAACAATGCTCAGGTGGATTCCCGGGTGACCACCCGAATCCATTTGCCGCTGCGCAGCCGGATGAAACCGGCAATGCTCTTCACGATGTTGTCACACCGCAGGAAGAAGAATACCACCGGGGCGCTCCAGTGGAGCACAAAGCCGGTGAGCAGGCCCAGCGGAATGGCCAGGCACCACTGCAGGCCGCTGTCCAGCATCAGGTTGGTGCGCACGTCGCCGCCGCCCCGCAGCACGCCCACGATCATCACGCAGCCCACCGCCTGGAAGGGCTGCATCAGGGCCAGGATGGTCATCATGGAGAAGGCGGTGTCGTGGGCCAGCTGGCTCACATTATAAAGGCTTAGGATGTAGGGCCGGCCCACCAGCAGCAGGGTCATGCAGATAAAGCTCAGTCCCAGGCCCACCAGCACCGAGCTGTTGGCGGCCCGCTTGGCGTCCTGAATGCGCCCCTCGCCGATGGTCTTGCCCACCACCACCGCGCTGGCGGCAGACATGCCGAAGGTGAATACGCTCACCAGCTGGTTGAATACGTTCACGATGCTCATGGCGCTGGTGTAGCTGGCGCCCATATGGCCGATGGTCAGGTTCACCACCGAGAGGCCCACACCCCACAGCAGCTCGTTGCTCACCACCGGCACGCTGTTGCGCACATAGTCCCGGCCCAGGCCGCTCTTCAGCTGCAGCAGCCAGCGGGGGGTGAAGCGCACCCGCTTTTCAATGAAGCGCATGTACACCAGGGTGGCGCACAGCTCAAACAGGCGGGCCATCACGGTGCCGAAGGCCGCGCCCCGCACGCCCCAGGCCGGGGCGCCCAGCTTGCCGAAGATGAAGCAGTAGTTGAAAAACACGTTGATGAAAAAGCTGCAGCCGTACACCACCATGCTGATGCGCACCTGCTCCACCGCCCGCAGGCACATGATGTAGCAGTTGGAAAAGCTGAACAGCACGAAGCTGATGGATAAAAGCTTCAGGTACGCTGCGCCGGATTCGATCACCGCCGGGTCGGTGGTGTAGATGGCCAGCACCTTTTCGGGCAGGAAATGGCCCACCAAAGCGAACAGGCTGCTTACCACCAGCACCACCCGCAGCGTGAGCGCGAAGATCTGGCGGATGCGCAGCATGTCCCGCTTGCCCCAGTACTGGGCAATCAGCACCGCCGCGCCGCTGGCCAGGCCGAAGCCCATCACGTCCAGAATGGTGAACAGCTGGCCGCCCAGGTTGGCCGAGGCGATGGCCACATCGCCCAGCTGACCCAGCATGATGGTGTCCATCATGTTCACGCCCAGGCTGATCACATTCTGCAAAGCGATGGGAATGGTGATGGCCAGCATCCGCTTGTAAAACGACCAGTCGGTATAAAAATGTTCTTTGAATCGCTGCATTGGTCCGTCCTCTCTCTGTTTTGGTTTGGGGCGGGGCTTTGCCGCCGTTTGCATCATCGGTTTCAGTATAGCATATCCGGGCAAAAGCTGCCAGAGAGCGGCGTTTTGGGTGAAAAAAAAGAAAACATTTGCACAATCGGTCGTTTTGGGATATACTACAAACATGAGAAAGTGAACCACGGGCAAACAAGCAGGGGCGAACCGCCCCTCTTCCAAAGGAGAGGAGCTGCAAGCAGATGGGCTATCAGGCGCTGGAACTGGAAAAGGTGCTGCGCATCGACCGCATCTATTCGGTACATTATTTTGAATATGGCCCGGACTACGCCTTCATCGGCGAGAGTCATGATTTCTGGGAATTTGTCTATGCGGACAAGGGCGAGGTCTACGTGACCGCGGGCGAAGAGGAGAAGCTGCTGAAAAAGGGTCAGATGATCTTCCACGCCCCCGGCGAGTACCACAACATCCGCGCCACCGGCAAGGATGCGCCCAACATCGTGATTGTTTCCTTCGACTGCGACAGCCCCGCCATGGACTTTTTCAGAGGCCGGGTGCTCATGGCAAGCGACAGTGACCGGGTACTTATGGCCCGCATTGTGGAGATGGCCGGGGCGGCTTTTTCCACTCCGCTGGACGATCCTCTGGCCCAGCATCTGACCCGCAGGGAGGATGCGGCCTTTGGCGCCGAGCAGGTGATCGGCCTGTCGCTGGAGACCATGCTGCTGGATATGGTGCGCCGGGGCGACAGCCCGGTGGTGGCCAAGCCCACCAGCCTGATCCGGGAGCGCAGCCAGAACGAGTTTTTGAGCCGGGTGCAGCAGTATCTGGAGAACAACATCCAGCGCCGCCTTACCCTGAGCGACATCTGCCGCGACAATCTGGTGGGCCGCAGCTATCTGCAGAAGGTCTTCCGGGAGAAGACCGGCGGCGGCGCCATGGAATACTTCGGCAATCTGAAAATCCAGAAGGCCAAGGAGATGATCCGGGAGGGCAGCCACAACTTCACCGAGATCGCGGCCCTGCTGGGGTACAATTCCATCCATTATTTTTCCCGTCATTTCAAAAAGGTCACCGGCATGACCCCCTCGGAGTACGCCAGCAGCGTGAAGGTGCTGGCCCGGCGCGGCCGCGGCGAGGAATAAGCCAAAAGGAGAGAAGAGCAAACCATGAGTGCATTTTTCTTTCAGGTGCTGCTGCCGGTGCTGATGGGTGTGCTGGTGCTGGTCATGATGGGCCTTGCCATCTATTCCACCGTGCGTTCCCGGCGGCGGGATCGTCAGGCCGTGGAACGGCGCAGGGAGGAGCAGCGCCGCCGGAGGCTGAACCCGGGCCTGCCCGAGGAGCAGCGCCCCGGCCGAAAGAACGACACCGGCCTGTGGCAGCTGACGGTGGAGGGCCAGTCGCCCTGCCAGCCGGACGCCGCCGCCCTCACCCGGGCGGTGGAGGCTGTGGGCGTGAGCGCAGGCTATCTGGTGCTTACCCCGCCCGCACCTCTGGAGGGCTGCCGGTCCATGCACTGCACCACCGACCCGGACGGCGGTCTGGCGGTGCAGGCGGTGATGGAGCAGCCCGACGGGCCGGCCATCACCCGTGAGCTGGGCGGTGTGAGCCGCCCCCAGGCCGCGGCCATACTGGCGGGCTTCTGGGCTGGTCATCTGCCCGACGGGCTGGACACCTGGCGCAGCTTTTAACAGAACAAAAAGCAGCGAGCGGAAAATTCCGCCCGCTGCTTTTTTATAAGTGCGGCAATAAAAAGCTCCCCGGGATTTTCACCGGGGAGCAATTGTTTTGTGGAAAACGGAGCGCTTAGCCCTTGTAGCCAACGGCGTCGGCCAGCTCCTGATCGATCACGACAACCACGTTCTCGTGCATCTTCAGCATGCTGCTGGGGTTCTGGGTGGTGATCACGTTGTCCATAACCAGGCCCTTGATGGCGTCGGTCTTGGCCAGGCCGGTGGCGATCAGCACAACACACTTGGCGGCCATGATGTCGCCCATGCCCATGGTGATGGCGGTGGTGGGAACGTCTTCCTTCTTCTCGAAGAAGCGGGCGTTGGCATTGATGGTGCTCTCGGTCAGCTTCTCAATGTGAGCCACGCTGATCAGGTGATCGCTGGCCTCGTTGAAGGCGATGTGGCCGTTGTTGCCGATGCCCAGCAGCTGCAGGTCGGCAACGCCGCCCTCGCGTACCTTGGCTTCCAGCTCGGCGGCGTTGGCCTCAGCGTCGCCCATGCCCTTGGCCACATAGGTGTTGGCCTTGTCGATGTTGATGTGATCGAACAGGTTGGTGTTCATGAAGTAGCGGTAGCTCTGGTCGTGGGTCTCGGGGATGCCGCAGTACTCGTCCAGGTTTACGGTATGTACCTGAGAGAAGTCCACCTTGCCGGCCTTGTTGGCCTCGATCAGCTTCTTGTACATGGGCACGGGGGTGCCGCCGGTGGCCAGGCCCAGCTTGCAGTTGGGCTTCTCATTCACCAGCTTGCAGATCATGTCGGCCACATAGGCGCAGCTCTCGTCGTAGCTCTTGGTAACAACAACTTTCATTGTGATACACTCCGTTCTTTACTATTTTTCGGTGAAACTCGCAAAGCGGGGAACGCGCCCTGCCTGCAAATCGCGGTCTTATCTTTATCATACAGCCTTCCGGGGAAAAATTATAGCCCAAAATATGCAGAAATTTTGCACAAAAAACAAAATCTTTTCCGAAATGGGGGCTGGATTTGTTGAAAAATAGGCCTTTCTCTTACTATATAAGGAGAAGCCTTACACATACAGCTCCCGTTCCTGGGGCAGCTCCGGCAGCTCCGGTACCCCGGCGGCGGCCGCCCGCCAGGCGGTGGGGCTTTGGCCGGTGGCCTTTTTGAACACCCGGCACAGGTAGTTGGCCCCGGAAAAGCCGCACAGACTGGCCACCACCTCCAGCGGGTATTCCCGGTGGCACAACAGCTGCTTGGCGGCCTCAATGCGCACCCCGGTCAGGTACTGGCCCGGGGGCACACCCACCGCCGCCTTGAACACCCGCACCAGATGGCTCTTGCTCACCCCCAGGCTCTCGCTCAGCTCCTCCACGCCGTAAAGCCCGGCGTAGTGCTCCCGCATGGCGGCGATGGCCATGGTCACCAGAGGCGGGTAGCTGGGGGCGGCGGCGTCCGCCCGGGCACTCTCGCACAGCAGCTGGTAGCCCAGCGCCGAGGCCCGGCGGGAGGAGGGGGAGGCCACCAGCTGGGCCACCAGCTCGGCCGCACCGGGGCAGGAGGCGCCTGCCGCGAACATGGGCCCGGCAAGACCCTCGGCAAAGGCCGCGGCCGCCTGACCGCTCAGCAGCACCGCCGCCAGGTGGCAGGGCTCGGCGGGCACCAGCCGCAGCGGGGGCGCGCCCAGCAGCAGGCTGCCCGCGCCCGCCAGCTGGGGGGCTTCCTCGTCCGCCAGGGCACACTGACCGCTGGAAAGCACCCCGATCCAAAGTCCTTCCCCCTCCAGGGTGGTGGGGGTGGAGAACTGCAGGTCCTTTGTCTCGTTCAGGGCACAGAAGGCAAGGGGGTCAAAAATCAATTTTACGTCACCTCATATCAATAAAGTGCTATTTAAATCCCGAAAAAGTCTGGTATTATTATATTAGCAACGAGATACGCGGTCAAGCGTATCAACAAAAGACAATCGAAATCAGTAACAATAAAAAAGGAGTGTCGATTCCCATGGCAAGCATCAGCCTGCGTCATATCTACAAAATCTACCCCGGCGACGTTACCGCCGTTAAGGACTTCAACCTGGAGATCGCCGACAAGGAGTTCATCATTCTGGTTGGCCCCTCTGGCTGTGGTAAGTCCACCACCCTGCGCATGATCGCTGGTCTGGAAGAGATCAGCAAGGGCGAGCTGTACATCGGCGACCGCCTGGTGAACGATGTGGCCCCCAAGGACCGCGACATCGCCATGGTGTTCCAGAACTACGCTCTGTACCCCCACATGACCGTTTACAAGAACATGGCTTTCGGCCTGGAGCTGCGTAAGGTAGACAAGGCTGAGATCGACAAGCGTGTTCGTGAGGCCGCCCGCGTGCTGGACATCGAGCACCTGCTGGACCGCAAGCCCAAGGCTCTGTCCGGTGGTCAGCGTCAGCGTGTTGCCCTGGGCCGCGCCATGGTTCGTAACCCGGCCGTGTTCCTGCTGGACGAGCCCCTGTCCAACCTGGATGCCAAGCTGCGTACCAGCATGCGCACCGAGATCATCAAGCTGCACCAGAAGCTGGCTACCACCTTCATCTACGTTACCCATGACCAGACCGAGGCCATGACCATGGGCGACCGCATCGTGGTTATGAAGGACGGCATCGTGCAGCAGGTCGACACCCCGCAGAACCTGTACGACTTCCCCATCAACATGTTCGTAGCCGGCTTCATCGGCAGCCCCCAGATGAACTTCCTGGATGCTACCCTGAACAAGGATGCCAATGGCTACTACCTGGACCTGTCCGGCGACCGCATCGACCTGCCCAAGGAGAAGACCACCGACGGCAAGCTGGATGCCTACGTTGGCAAGAAGGTCAAGGCTGGCGTTCGTCCCGAGGACATCAAGGACGATCCCGAGTTCGTGAACAAGCAGGGCGAGTGCAAGCTGGAGGCCACTGTTGAGGTTTCCGAGCTGATGGGCTCCGAGATCTACCTGTACCTGGTATACAAGGGAAACAAGATGACCGCCCGCGTGGCTCCCACCTCCAAGGCCAAGAACGGCAGCAACGTTACCGTTGCCTTCGATCCTCACAAGATCCATCTGTTCGATCCCGAGACCGAACTGACCATCCTGAACTGATCCTTCCCCTTGGAATCATGTTATACGCAGAAGCGCCGCTGGAAAACCAGCGGCGCTTTTGCGTTTTTTATTTGAGTAACATTGCCTGAAATTGTGCGGTATTGCCGTGGTTAGTTGACCTCGCCGCTCTCCAGCGACAGCGAGTAAAGGGCGGTGAGCTGGCCGCTGCCGATCTGCTCCGGGCTGAATTCCGGGCCGAAGGCAGCCGTCAGGCGGGCACACAGCGCCGCGTTCTCCGGCTGCTGCAGCCGGTGCAGCATGGCGTCGCAGTAGGCCTGCAGCCGGTCCTGATATTCCGAAAACAGCGGGGTGAATTCCCGCAGAATGTCGCAGGCCTCCGCGTCAAACAGCCGGATGGAGGGCCGCAGAAAGCATTCGTACCGGCGCTTGAGCCGCCCGGCGGAGCTGTTCAGGTTCCGGCCCAGATCTTCCAGCACCCGGCTGCAGAATTCCTCCATCTTCCGGGGCGGCAGGGCGGCGATCTCGCTGACCACCCGTCGGCAGAGGGCAAACAGCTGCCCGGCATGCTCCGGCGTCAGGCTGTAGATGTAGTCCCGCAGCCCGGCCAGCTCGGGGGTCTGGTGGGTGACCACCACCTTCAGAAGCCGCTGCCACAAAAAGCGGCGGTATTCGTTCAGCTCCACGTTCTGCACCAGGCTGCCCAGAAAGCAGGAGACGATCAGATAGGCGTCGGTTTCGTCCAGCGGCAGAGGGGCGTGCCACGGCTCCGGCCCCGGCGTCAGGGCGGTGCTGTTGGGGGAAAGGCAGTCCTGATCCAGAATCTGTTCCAGCTGGGCCATGCGCCAGTCCAGCCGGCGCTTTTCCTCCCGCAGGGCGGTCATCCGCTTTAAGATGTAGTATTGAGCGGCGGAGGGGTCCTCCAGCATGGCGCGGATTTCCTGCACCGAAAAGCCCAGCTGCCGCAGCCAGCGGATCTGCTGCAGCCGCTGCACATCCTCGCCGGTGAACTGGTGGTAGCCGTTGCGGGCATCCACCTGGGGCTGAAGCAGCCCGGCGGAAAGATAAAGCTGCACCGCCTTTTTGCTCAGGCCCGCCTGGCGGGCCGCCTCATGGATCAGCATATCCTTCTCTCCCTGCAAAGTGTTCCCCTGGGGAACACTTTTTTGCTGAAAAATCGGCCCCTTGGGGCCAGTGTGTTCCTTTTTGTTCAGTATAACAGGAAAAAACGCCGGAAACAAGCGGCTCCTTTTTGTGAAAATGGTCCTCTTGACCGTGCCGGGGCCGGATGCGTTATCCTTTTCACAAAGAGAGGGTCGGGCCCAAAAAGCCGGGCCGGAGCGAAGAGAATCCAGCAGAGCAAAAAGGAGCATATTGTATGTACGATACCTTGTTTTCGCCCTTCCGCGTGCGGGGCATGGAGCTGAAAAACCGCATTGTGCTGCCCGCCATGGGCACCAAGTTTGCGGGGGACGACAAGATGGTGAACGATCAGCTGATCGACTACCATGTGGCCCGGGTGAAGGGCGGCACGGGGCTGAGCATCGTGGAGGTGTCCAGCGTGCACACCCCCAGCGCGCCCAAACGGTTCCTGTCCATCAGCGAGGACTGTTACATTCCCGGTCTGAAGCGCCTCACCGATGCCATTCATGCGGCAGGCGGCAAGGCGGGCATCCAGCTGTGGCAGGGCGGCCTGGCCGCCGCCGGTATGGACAAGACGGTGCAGGTGCTGATTCCCAGTGATATGGGTCCCATCCCCGGCATCACCCGGGAGCAGATGGCCCAGGTGGTGGAGTGCTTTGGCAAGGCGGCGGCCCGGGCGGTGAAGGCCGGGTTCGATTGTGTGGAGTTCCACTGTGCCCATAACTACCTGCCCCACTCCTTTTTGTCCGGCGGCATCAATCACCGCACCGACGAGTACGGCGGCAGCTTTGAGAACCGGGCCCGCTTCCCGCTGGAATGCATCCGGGCCATCCGGGCGAACCTGCCGGAGGAGATGCCCCTGCTGATGCGCATCGATGCCCACGACGACTACCTGCCCGGCGGTCTGACCCTGGAAGAGGTGGTGGAGTTCTGCCGTCTGGCCGCTCAGGAGGGCGTGGATGTGCTGGATGTATCCCGCGGCAACATCCTCACCGCGGGACTGAAATTTGAGGTGCCCCCCATCGACCTGCCCCGGGGCTTCAACATCGACAACGCCGCCCGCATCCGCAAGGAGACCGGCCTGCCCACCATCGGCGTAGGCCGGATCAACGAGCCGGAAATAGCGGAGAAGATTCTGGAAGAGGGCAAGGTGGACCTGGTGGTCATCGGCCGCGCCCAGCTGGCGGACCCGGAGTTCTGCAACAAGTGCCGGGAGGGCCGCCTGGAGGACATTGACTACTGCGTGGGCTGCAACCAGGGCTGTTACGATGGCTTTGCCGACCCGTCGGTGCCCCACATCACCTGCCTGCGCAACCCGGCCCTGGGCCGGGAGCGGGAATGTGCCCTGCACCCCACCGCCCATCCCCGTACCGTGCTGATCGCGGGCGGCGGCGTGGCCGGTATGGAGGCGGCCATTACCCTGAAGCAGCTGGGCCATCATCCCATTCTGTGCGAGGCCACCGGCGAGCTGGGCGGTCAGTTCCTGCTGGCCGGAAAGGCGCCCCGCAAACAGGAGATGGAGACCGCGGCCCGGGCCATGGGCGAAAAGGCCCGCCGTCTGGGCGTGGAGATCCGGCTGAACACGCCGGTCACCCCCGAGCTGATCGAGGCAATCAAGCCCGACGCGGTCTTCAACTGCATCGGTGCCGAACCTCTGGTGCCGGATATTCCCGGCAGCGATCTGCCCTGCGTGGCGGATTCCCACGACGTGCTGGGCGGCCGGGTTCAGCCCGCCGGCAATGTGGTGGTCGTGGGCGGCGGCCTGGTGGGCATGGAGACCGCCGAGTATCTGGCCCAGCGGGGCTGCAAGGTCACCGACCTGGAGATGGGCCCGGAATACTGCGCGGATATGGGCATCCCCCGCAAGATCTGCGTGACCGAGAGCATCCACGCCAGCGGCATCAACCCGGTCACCAAGGTGCGGGTCACAGCCATCGAGCCCGGCCGGGTGCTGGGCGAAAGCGAGGGCAAGCCGGTGGAGTTTGCCTGTGACTGGGCGGTGATCGCCATCGGCGCCCGCTCCCGCAACGGACAGGAGCTGGAACAGGCCAGCGCCCGGGTGGGGGCACAGTATCGGGTTCTGGGCGACGCATTCAAGGCACGCCGGGCGCTGAACGCCACCCGGGAGGCCTTTGACGCGGCTCTGGCTCTGGACAAGGAAGATTGAACAAACAAAGCAAAATGAAGGAGGCTGTTTTGTATGTTGTTGGAAAATAAGATTGCCATCGTCACCGGCGGCACCCGTGGTATCGGTCTGGCCACCGTGGAGGCTTTTCTGCGGGAGGGCGCTACCGTGATTCTCACCGGCTCCCGGCAGGAGACCGCGGACAAGGCGGTGGCTGCGCTGAAGGAGAAGGACCCGAATGCCAAGGTGGCGGGCATCGCTCCCAACCTGTCGGACCTGACCAGCGTGGAAGAGGCCTTCCAGAAGGTGGCGCAGGAGTACGGCCGCATCGACATCCTGGTGAACAACGCGGGCATGTCCGATTCCACTCCCTTTGACAAATACGACGAGGCCACCTTTGAAAAGGTGATGGACCTGAACGTGAAGGGCGTGTTCACCTGCGCCCGGGCCGTGACCCCCATCATGCAGGCCCAGAGCAGCGGTGTGATTCTGAACACCAGCTCCATGGTTTCCCGCTACGGCCAGCCCAGCGGCATTGCCTATCCCACCAGCAAGTTCGCGGTGAACGGCTTCACCCTGTCGCTGGCCCGGGAGCTGGGCAAGTACGGCATCCGGGTGAATGCGGTGGCTCCCGGCATTACCGATACCGACATGATGCGCGCGGTGCCGGAACACATCATCAAGGCCCTGTGCACCCAGATTCCGCTGGGCCGCATCGGCAAGCCGGAAGAGGTGGCCAATGCTTTCGTGTTCCTGGCCAGCGAGATGGCCAGCTACATCACCGGCGTGGTACTCAGCGTGGACGGTCTGGCCCGCACCTGACCCGGTTTTACAGCACAAAAAAACGGAGGGAAGCCGCTGGGGCTTCCCTCCGTTTTGTATTTCATGGTATAATCGTGGGAAATAAAGCAGAAAGCGAGGATATCGCCATGGATCAGATCGAATACACCAACAGCCTCCCGCTGCGCCGTCAGGCCTGGAAGCTGCTGCTGCGGCGCACCCTGCTCAGCCCGCTGGGGGTTGCGGCCGTTCTGGGACCGCTGTTTCTGACGGTGCTGGGCATCCATGAACTGTGGCTGGCCTACTGGGGCTTTTACTACATGGGCATGGATTTTTCCTGGTACGGCTGGCAGACGCTGGCCTATATGCTGCTGTTTCTGGGCACCGCAGGCTGGATGATCTGGCGCATGGTGAAAGGCAACCGCAGGGCGTACCGGCGGTTTCTGGACCAGCCGGAGGACGTTCGGCGTTTGGTGTTCAGCCAGCATATCCTGCGCATCTACCGGTCCGACGGTTTGCAGCTGCTGGCTGTTCACTGGAACAAGGGCATCCGGGTGGTGCCGGGCCGCGATCTGGTGCTGCTGTGCGCCGGGCGCAGCTGTGTGGCGGCCATTTCCGCCCGGGAGCTGGAGGCGCAGGGAGGTCTGGCGCAGCTGCAGCGCACCGTGAACGAGCGGGTGCGCGATGCCCAGCCGCTGGACGAGACCCTCTGGCGGTCGCTCATCACACCCCGGCCGAATCTGGTCTGGGGAGTCAGCTATTCCATTGCCGATGCCTGGAACCGCCGGATGCGGTGGCGCCTGGCGCTGGGCGGCGCAGCGGCAATGTTCATCGTCCTGCTGCTGATGCCCGGCGGGCCTTTGGTCAAGGGAATTACCGCGGCGGTGGTGCTGGGGCTTGTGGCCGCTCAGACCAATCCCCGGCGGCGGGAAAAAGCCACCATCCAGCAGGGCGGACCCTCCGGACTGACCAGCATGCCCGCCCGCTTTGAGCTGTATGAGGACGGCATTCAGCTTGCCCGGGGCGAGGAGGGCAGCTTCTGGACCTGGGAGCGAATCGACAAGGTGAAGGACCAGCAGGGCACGCTGGTGCTGAAAAAGGATGGCGGAGTCATCACCCTGCTGCCGCCCCAGGCCTTCGCCGATGAGGCGGAGCGCCGCCGGGTACTGGAATTTATCCAGGCCCGGGCGGGCCACCGGGAATAAGTGGACCGGGTCAGGCGGCTTCCTCGTGCTCCGGCATATAGAGGGTGAGCCGCCGCATGGTGATGAAGAAGGCAATGACCAGCGGCACCGCGCTGCCGGTCCAGGCCATGGGGTTGGCCAGGCAGGCGCCGGTGAAGCCGAAAGGCCCCGCCAGGCAGACCGAGCAGACGCCGCGCATCACCAGCTCCATGATCCCGGCAAAGGTGGGCACAAAGCTCTGGCCCAGGCCCTGCAGGGAGTAGCGGAAGATGAACAGCAGCGCCAGCACCCACATGGACACGGCCACAATGCACAGATAAATATAGGAAAGGCCGGTTACCTGGGTGTCGTGGCCCACGAAGAGGGTGGCCAGCTGGCGGCCGAAGGCCAGGAACACCACGCCCATGAAGGCGGACCAGGCCAGGGCCATGAGGCTGCACTGCACCACGCCGGTGCGGATGCGGTGCAGCTTGCCCGCGCCGTAGTTCTGGGCCACAAAGGTGCCCATGGCAAGGCCGAAGCTGCCCAGGGGCAGGGTGCCCAGGGATTCCAGCTTGTTGGCGGCAGTGAAGGCGGCCACCGCGGTGCTGCCCAGGCTGTTCAGGGCGTACTGCAGCATCAGCGAGCCGATGGCAATGATGCTGCTCTGAAAGCCCATGGGCAGACCCATGTGCAGGTGGCGCAGAATCTCCCGGCGGCTGAGCCGCCAGTCGGACCGGTGCAGCCGCAGAGCCGGGAAGGCCTTGTGAATGTAGACCACGCAGGCGGCTCCGGCCAGCAGCTGGGCAATCACGGTGGCCACGCCCGCGCCCATCACCCCCAGCGGGGTGTAGAGGATGAGCAGCACGTCCAGCACGATATTGATCACGCAGCCCGCCACCAGAAAGTACAGCGGGGTCTTGCTGTCGCCCAAAGCGCGCAGCACGTTGGAGACCACGTTGAACAGCATGGTGGCCAGAATGCCCGCGAAAATCACCATCAGGTAGCGGGTGGCGTCCTCCAGAATTTCCGGCGGGGTCTGCAGCAGAACCAGAAGCTGGCGGGTGCCCGCCACGCTGATCACCGTGAGCACCACGCTGATCACGCCGCCCAGCACCAGGCTGGCCGCGTAGCTCTGGCGTACCCCGTCCTCATCCCCCGCACCGAAGCGCTGGGCCGTGAGGATGGAGAATCCGGCGGACATGCCCTGGGCAAAGCCGATGATCAAAAAGCTCAGGCTGCCGGTGCAGCCCACCGCGGCCAGAGCATTTACGCCAAGCATCCGGCCCACAATGAAGGTGTCGGCCATGTTGTAGACCTGCTGGAACAGGTTGCCGATGAACAGCGGCAGGGCGAACAGCAAAATCAGTTTTGCCGGGGAACCGGCGGTCATGGATTTGGTCATAAGAATCTCTCCGTTCGGGTGCGTTGCAGGATTGAAAGTAGGGCATTGCGCAAAAGTGTAACGCCACCTATCATACCGCAGCGGCGGCAAAAGTCAATGCAACTTTTTGAAGATTTTCCACCGGATTTTAAAATTAGAAAAGGGCACAAAAATGCCCGCCCACAGGCAAGGTGGGCGGGCATTTTGCCACTTGAAAAAGGGGCGTTCCGCTTGAAAAATCAGCCGGGATATTCCGCAAGACTGGTGCCGGGAAAATACCAGCTCAAAATCTCGGCGCAGCTCTGGCCCTGGGCGGCCATGGCCTGGGCCCCGCACTGGCTCAGCCCCACCCCGTGGCCGTAGCCCAGGGTGGTCACGTCGAAGCCCGTTTCGGTGCGCTGGACGGTGAAGCAGCTGCTGCGCAGCGAAAGGGCGGTGCGCAGCTGGGTGCCCTTCACAAAGGCTCCGCCCACCTGGATGGTGTCCACGTATCCGGCCTCGGTCAGGCTTGTCTCACCGAACCAGCCGTCCGCGCTGCCGCTCAGGTCCAGGCCGGAAAACTGGGTGGCCAGCATATCGTACATCTGCTGGGTGGTGTAGCTCACCGTTTCCTCATAGCCCTCGGCCAGCTTGTCCAGCGGGGAGTCCACCCCCTGCAGGTAGGGCAGGGCCTCGTTCCACACCAGCTGGCTTGCCTCGGTGCGCCCGTTGCTGATGGCGTGGTAGCAGGCGGCGGCAGGCGCGCCCTTGTACAAAAGCACCGTGTGCACCAGCGGCTCCAGCAGCGCCTTCAGCCGCTGGTAGTTGGCCTCGTATTCCTCGCCCCAGTAGCTTTTCAGCACCTCAGCGGTCATGTAGCCCTGGCGGCGGGCCGGGTCCACCGAGAACCAGGCCCCGCCCAGCGCCTCGGTGTCCGCGTGGTCCCGTTGATACAAAGCGTAGCTGTGGGCGGCAATGCCCTGGGCCTTCAGCGCCTCGTCCGGCCAGGTGATGGGCATCTCGCTGGCCACCGCGCCGATCATGTAATCCAGCACCGGCACCTCCAGCACCTCGCCGGTGGAGGCGTTCTGCACCCGGATCACATCCTCCGCGGGAGCGGGCGTTGCGGCGGGCGGGGTGGCGGAATCGGTCTGGGATGCGGCCTCGCTTTCGGGTATGGAAACAGCGGGTGTGGGCTGGGCCCCGGCGGTGCTCTGCCCGGAAGAGGACGATACGGCCGCCTGCCCGGCAGCCTGGGGCAGAAGGCTCACCAGCGGCAGGCAGAAGGTGAGCAGGCAGAACAGCAGGATGGGCAGGATACTTCGTTTCATGGCATTGGACCTCCTTGGCGGCGGGGCGGCAGTTTCCGCACTTGCTTTTTCGTTGTAAAGTGTGTAAGATTAAACATAAACCACCGGTGGGAACGGGTGGTTTTCAGAATAACGGCTCCGGGGCGCAAAGCGCGCCGAAGCAGGCCGTTTGACAAATTCGGATCAGAGGGGGAAGGGAGCCATGGCCCAGCAGTCTTCCGGTATGGAATTTTTATGCCGGGAATATTTGAAAAATAACTACATTGATCCCGAGACCAGTGAACGGCTGGGAGTCAAGCGGGGCCTGCGCAACCCGGACGGCACCGGCGTGCTGGCGGGCCTGACCAACATCTGTGATGTTGTGGGCTACGAAAAGGGCCCGGCGGGTGAGGTCATCCCCACCCCGGGCCGCCTGATCTACCGGGGCGTGGACCTAAATGAGCTGGTGCGGGAGGCCTACGAGCACGACCGCTTCATCTTCGAGGAGGTCAGCTGGCTGCTTTTGTTCGGCAGCCTGCCCAAAAAAAGCGAGCTGGAAAAATTCCAGCAGATCATCGCCGAGCACCACAATCTGCCCGAGCATTTCATCGAGGACGTGCTGCTGCGCTCGCCCAGTCCCAACATTATGAATAAGATGGCCCGCAGCGTGCTCTCGCTCTACAGCTACGACGAGCGCCCCGAGGACCTGAGCCTGGAAAACCTGATGGAGCAGTCCATCGACCTGATCGCCGGGCTGCCCACCATCATGGTGAACGCCTACCAGCTCAAGCGCCGGGTGTACGACAAGCAGAGCATGTTCTTCCATCCGCCCACGCCGGGGCAGAGCACCGCCGAGCACATTCTTTCCACCTACCGGGCGGACCAGAAGTTCACCCACGAGGAGGCAAAGCTGCTGGATCTGTGCCTGCTGGTCCACGCGGACCACGGCGGCGGCAACAACTCCGCCTTCACCTGCCGGGTGCTTTCCAGCTCCGGCACCGATACCTACTCGGCCATTGCGGCGGCCATCGGCAGCCTGAAGGGCCCCAAGCACGGCGGCGCCAACCTGAAGGTGATGGAGCAGCTGGAATATCTGAAGGCCGGCGTGGAGGACTACCGGGACGAGGACGAGGTGCGGGAATTTCTGCGCCGCATCATCCGCAAGCAGGCGGGCGACGGCAGCGGCCTGATCTACGGTATGGGCCATGCCATCTACACCATCAGCGACCCCCGTGCCGTGGTGCTGCGCCAGAAGGCGGAGAAGCTGGCGGTGGAAAAGGGCTTCGAGGAGGAGTTCCGCCTGCTGTGCCTGGTGGAGAAGCTGGGCCCCCAGGTGTTCGCCGAGGAAAAGGGCAACAAGACCGTGTGCGCCAATGTGGACCTGTACAGCGGCCTGATCTACAAGATGCTGGGCATCAGCCAGGATCTGTACACCCCCCTGTTCGCCATCAGCCGTATTCCGGGCTGGTGCGCCCACCGCATTGAAGAGGTGGTGTTCGCCAACCGGATCATCCGCCCGGCCTACAAGTACCTGGGCGTGCGGCAGAAATACAAAACATTAGAGGAACGCGGATGAAACGAATTGCAACGATTTTATTGCTTCTGGTCTGCGCGGCGGCGGGTGCCGTGCGCTGGCTGGATGTGATGTACTACACCGACCTGTCCACCGGCTTTGTGACCTGGGGCAGCTACCTGTGGCGCTATGCGCTGGCGGGCGGCGTGCTGGTGCTGCTGTGGCTGGCGGGATGGATGATTCCCAAAACCAGCGCCGCGCTGAAGGGCCAGAGCACAGCTCAGGGCCTGCTGGCGGTGCTGTGCGGCGTGGGCTTTGCCGCGCTGGGCGGGGTGTATCTGGCGGCCTTCGGTCAGCTGGGCCGGTTTGAGCTGGCGCTGGCGGTGCTGTATCTGGTGAGCGGCGTGTGGATGCTGCTGCTGGGCCGCAGCCGCTTCACGCCGGAATTTGAGGCCCCCACCGGCAGCGCGCTGTTCGGCATTGCGGGCACCCTGGCGCTCTACCTGCTCACCATCAAGCGGTTTGGCCTGGCCCCCACCGGCATCGTGCGGGTGAACAACACCCTGGAGGCACTGGCGGCGCTGGCAGCGCTTTTGTTCTGCACTGCTCAGCTGAAAAGCGCCTACATCCCCGGCGGCAAGAGCGCCCGGTGGATCTGGCTGTGCGGTATGGCGGCCTTCCTGCTCTGCACCTGCCTGTCACTGCCCAGCGCCATGTGGACCTGGCTGCAGGGCCAGAGCGAGCTGCGCAGCATGGTGGAGGGCGTCTGCCTGGCTCTGGTGGGCCTGATGGGCGCGGTCTACGCGCTCACTGTGTCCAGCGAAGAGAAGTAACATGTGAAAAAGACCCCGCCGGATTCGGAATTTTCCAATCCGGCGGGTCTTTTTTGTGTAAATCCTGCCAAACCTATGGTATAATAACGTTTTAAACCGCTCCGCACCGGGGCGGTGAGCTGAACAAAGGAGAGGCATATGAACGATATGATGGCCGCCTTCCGGGCGGATTTGAAGGGCTTTGACGAAGCCACCCGTGATTTTTACACCGGCAATATGAGCAAGCAGGAGTACAAGGGCATCTCCGGCGGCTTTGGCAGCTATTCCGAAAAGGGCGGCCAGAAGGGTATGATCCGCCTGCGGATGACCGCGGGCCGCGTGACCAAGGACAAGCTGGCCTTTGTGGTGGAGACCGCCGAGCGGCTGAACATCGAGCTGATCAAGCTGACCACCTGCGAAACGGTGCAGCTGCATCATCTGACCGGCCGCCAGATTCTGGACGTGGCGGCCAAGGCCCTGGATGCAGGCATCGTCTGCCGGGGCGGCGGCGGTGACCACCCCCGCAACGTGATGGCGCCGCCTCTGTCCGGCGTGCTGCCCGGAGAGAGCTTCGATGTGATCCCCTATGCGGAGCTGGTGGCGGATTACCTGCTGAGCCTGCTGTACGACATCCATATGCCCCGCAAGCTGAAGGTGGGCTTTGCCAACCATACCTCCAATGTGGCTCACGTCACCATGCGGGACCTGGGCTTCGTGGCCGAAGCGGACGGCTGCTTCTCGGTGTACATCGCCGGCGGCATGGGCCCCAATCCCCGCATGGGCCTGAAGGTGGCCGAACATGTGCCCGGCGGTGAGCTTTTGTATTATGTGAAGGCCATGGTGGATACCTTCCTGGCTCACGGCAACTACGAGCAGCGGGCCAAGGCCCGCACCCGCTACATGCAGGAGGCCCTGGGCGAGGAGGGCCTGCGCCAGGCCTACAACCAGGCTCTGGAGGCTGCGAAGGCCGCCGGTGGACTGGACCGTCAGGTGGAAGCGCGCCCGGTGACCAAGCAGGGCGAGGGCAGCATCAGCGGCAAGCGGATCATCGCCCAGAAGCAGGCGGGCCTGTTCGCGGTGAGCTACCATCCCCTGGGCGGCACGCCCAGCCGCCAGACCCTGCGGGCGCTGCTGGATGCCATTCGGCCCATGGAGCAGGTGGAGGTGCGTCTGGGTGCGGACGGCACCATGTATGTGATCAACTGCACCGCTGCTGAGGCGGAAAAGGTGCTGGCTGCCACCGAAGACGGTGCACGCACCCGCTTTGAGCATTCGGTGGCCTGCATCGGCGCTTCGGTCTGCCAGCAGGGCGTGCGGGATTCCCAGGCGCTGTACCACGCCTGCGTGAAGGCTGCCCGCGAGGCAAACCTGCCGGACGGCGCGCTGCCGGTGATTCACATTTCCGGCTGTCCCTCCTCCTGCGGTACCCATCAGGTGGGCACCCTGGGCTTCCACGGCGGCGTGAAGCTGGTGGACAAAAAGCCCCACCCCGCCTTCACCCTGCATGTGAACGGCAGCGCCCGGATGGGCGAGGAGCGCTTCGGCGAGAGCTGGGGCGTGATCTTTGAGGAGCGCATCCCGGAATTCCTGGTGGCGCTGGGCCGCAAGGTGGCCGATACCGGCCTTTCCTTCGAGGAATGGCTGCCTGCCCATGAGGACGAGCTGCGCGCCCTGGCGGCGGACTATCTGGTCTGACCCGACGAAAAAACCGCAACAAAATACCCCGGATGGCGGCTGCCGTCCGGGGTATTTTTGTATGGTTGGCAAAAAATGGGCGGAAAGCTTGTGGGATGTGCCGAAAAATGAGCCGGTATGAACCTGCCGCCCGGTGGTATAATGAAAGAAAACGGCGGACCACGGGCAATCTCCCGTGCCGCCCGCAGCGCCCGGTAAAGTGTCCGGGCAGGGAAATGAGAGGTGTGCAACATGTTGAAGACCTGGGTACGGCCCGCGCGGCCGGAGGAAAGCGAATGCAAGCAGCGGCTGGATGCCGCCCGTGACCGGCTGGAAGCTTTGCAGCTGGAGGTGAAGGCCGCCGGCCTGCCGGTGCTGGTGCTGGTGGAGGGCTGGGGCGCCGCGGGCAAGGGCAGCATGCTGGGGCGGATTATCCAGAACATCGATCCCCGGTTTTTCACGGTGACCAGCATGTCCGCCCCCACGCCGGAGGAGGGGCGCTACCCCTTTTTGCACCGGTATGTGAAGGCCATTCCCGAGGCGGGCAAGTTCGCCTTTCTGGATTCCGGCTGGATGGACCAGGTGGTGAAGGAGCGGCTGCGGGGCGAGCTGGAGGGCCAGGCCTACGTCCGGCGGCTGCAGAGCGTGCTGCGCTTTGAGCGCCAGCTCACCGACAATGGCTATCTGGTGCTCAAGCTGTTTTTGCAGATCAGCCGCAAGGAGCAGAAAAAGCGGCTGGAGGCCCTGGCCGCCGACCCGGACACTGCCTGGCGGGTGAGCGACAACGACCGCTGGCAGAACAAGCACTATGAGGAATGTGAGGATGTGTTCGACGATTACCTGCGGGCCACCAATCTGCCCGGCGCGCCCTGGTACATCATTGATGCCAAGGAGAAAAAGTGGTGCGAGGTGCAGATGCTGGAGACCCTGTGCAGCGCCATTGATACCGCCCGCAGGAATGCGGCGCTGGCGGTGCCCCTTTTGCAGAACACCTTCCCGCTGGTTTCCATGCCCAAGCTGGCGCAGGTGGATCTTTCCCAGAGCCTGACCGATGAGGAGTACGACGCCCGCCGTGAGGCCCTGCAAAAGCGGCTGAGCGTGCTGCACAACCGCACCTACCGCAAGAAGGTGCCGGTGATTATTGTGTACGAGGGCTGGGACGCCGCGGGCAAGGGCGGAAACATCCGGCGGGTCACCGCCGCGCTGGACCCCCGTGGCTATCAGGTGAACCCCATCGCCAGCCCCGAGCCCCACGAAAAGGCCCGGCATTATCTGTGGCGATTCTGGACCCGCCTGCCCAAAACCGGCCACATTGCCATTTTCGACCGCAGCTGGTACGGCCGGGTGATGGTGGAACGGATCGAGGGCTTCTGCACCGAGAACGACTGGCAGCGGGCCTACAACGAGATCAACGAGTTCGAGGCCGAGCTGGCCGATTGGGGCGCGGTGATTCTGAAATTCTGGGTCCACATCGACCCGGCCACCCAGCTGGAGCGGTTCAAGAGCCGCCAGAACACCCCGGAGAAGCAGTGGAAGATCACCGACGAGGACTGGCGCAACCGGGAAAAATGGCCCGCCTACGAGCAGGCGGTGGATGAGATGCTGCAGAAGACCAGTACCCAGAAGGCCCCCTGGCACATCCTGCCCTCCAACGACAAAAAATATGCCCGCGTCAAAGCCCTGGAGATCATTGTGGATACTCTGGAAAAGGCGCTGGGCGACTGAAGCCCGCCGATACAGCCCCCTTCCCGTCCTTCGGGAAGGGGGCTTTTTGCGGTGTGGCAGCACTTGAGCGGATTTGAAAAAATGTGTTATGATACTGGCGAAATAAATGCGCCGGAAACACCCGGCGGGAAAGGCGGCAGCGAATGAAGCGGAGAAACCTGGAATATTTTGTGACGGTGGTGGACTGCGGAAGCATCAGCGCGGCGGCCCAGAAGCTGTTTGTGGCCCAGCCCAGCCTGAGCCGGGTCATCAACGCCATGGAACGCCAGATGGACTGCCGTCTGCTGGAGCGCACCGGCCGGGGCGTGGTGCCCACCGCGGCGGGGCGGCAGCTGTACTATTACGGTCGTTCCATTCTGGATAAGTTCCAGATGCTGGACCGGCTGTACCACGGGGGCGAGGAGCAGCTGGTGAGCCGGCTGCACGTGTCGGTGGCGCTGCTCTTTTTGAAGGACAGCCTGCTGGAGACCGTCTACCGCCAGATGAACACCCCGGATGCGGAAATCTGCTTTTACGAGACCACGCTGGAGCCGCTGCTGGAGCAGGTGGCCGAGGGCCGGTCCGAGCTGGGGCTGGCGGTGGTGAACGATCACCAGCTGCCCCTGTTCACCCGTATGAGCCAGGCCCGCGAGCTGGAGCTCACTCCGCTGGACGAGCCCCGCCCGCCCTTTGTGCAGGTGCACAGCGCCCATCCGCTGACCCGGCAGCAGCAGCTTTGCTGCCGCCAGCTGTTTGAATATCCCCGGCTGATGGCCCCCGCCGACTTTTTCACCAATCTGAACCAGGCGGTGTATGAGGATATGAAGCGGCCCGCGCATCTGCCCCGGCGCACCATCGTGGCCAACAGCTACCATACCATATTGCGCATGCTGCGCAACACCAACGGCTATATGATCGGCAACTGCTGGCAGCAGGAGGAGCTGACGGCCTGCGGCATCTGCAGCCTGCATCTCACCGATGCGCCGGTGCGGCTGAATCTGATGCTGGTCCGCCGCCAGCGGCAGGAGCTTTCCGGCTGTGCCAGCCGGTTTCTGGAGGAGTTTCTGCGGGATCAGAACTTGCCTCAGATATAACGAAACTGTTATACCCGGTCATGGCAGAACCGGTATTTGTGGGCAAAAACAGGATGTGGTATCATAAATCCCGGACAAAATCTGTGGATGAGCCTGACGCAACAATATGCGATGCCGTCCCCCTTGAAATCAGGAAAAGGAGAACCCATCATGTTGAAAAAGACCACCCTGCTTTCCATCGCCACCGCCGCGGCGGTGATCACCACCTCTGTGGGCACCTTCGCTGCTTACGATACCGTAACCGCTGAGGCCACCGCCGGCAGCGTGAGCTTCCGTAAGCCGGTTACCATCCAGGCGGCCGGTCTGACCATGAACCCGGAGGAAGATTCGCTGGGCACCGCGCCCTCCGCCACCGGCACCGTGACCTTTACCGTGACCGATGAGGAGTCCCTGGCCAGCAGCCTGGGCCTGGAAATCGCCGTTGCGGATAACGGCGCCACCGGCCTGTCCGCCAGCGACTTTGATTTTAACGTGACCGATTCCAGCGACGGCGCAAATTCCGGCTGCACCGGCGGCGGCACCAGCTGGACCGACAGCGACCTGACCGGCACCAACCAGTATACGGTGACCGCCACCCTGAAGGCGGAGTCGGCCAGCAAGCTCAACTCTGCGGCGGGTGATGTGAAGATCACCGTGACCGGCACCCTGAGCTGATCAGACCAAAAATCAAAAACAAAAAGCCCTGTAGCCGTTAGCCGGTGTCGTTTTCTTATGTCACCCCGGCTTTCTACAGGGCTTTTTTTGAGGAGCACGGAAAGGAGAGAACCGGTGTGAAGCGCTTGCGGCTTATCAAGAATATTCTGTTCTGCCTGCTGCTGGGCGCGGTGGGGCTGTATCTGGCGGCCTATTCCCTCTGGCCACAGACGGTTGAGCGGTACCTGCCCTACCGGTTTTACACCGTTCTTACCGACAGTATGGCTCCCTACATGCCGCCCATGTCGCTGGTGCTGGTGCGGCAGCTTCCGGCGGATGCGCCGCTGGAGCTGGCGCCGGAGCAGATCGTCACCTTCCGGGCCGACCGGTTCGGCCAGCAGATCATCCAGACCCACCGCTTTTCCCATACCGAATGGGACGAGGAGCTGGGCCAGACCATCTACCGCACCCACCCGGAGGGCACCACCGATCTGGATTTCTACAAGACCACCCGGCAGGATATTCTGGGCGTGTATGTGTTCCACCTGCCGCATCTGGGCAAGGTGATGCTGTTCCTGCAAAGCCCCTGGGGCCTGGTGCTGCTGGGTGAGCAGCTGGTCATTTTTCTGGTCAATCAGCTCATCAAGGCCCGCTGGGCGGAGCGGGAGCAGCAGGAGCAAAAACGGGAGCAGCCCCCGCAGGCGGGCGGGTCCTGGCGCTTTCGCCGCGGATGTGCCCCGGCGGCCTGCTCCGGGCGCTGGCGCTACACCGCCCCCAAAGCCCGGTCATAACAAAAAAGTACCTCTCCGGCGTAAAAAGCCGAAGAGGTACTTTTTGTATGTATGGGGGTTCAGCGGGCGCTGGTCAGCTCGCCCCGCAGGTCCTGCTCCATCCAGTGCTTGATGGTGTCCCGGTCATAGCCCTTGCTGAACAGGTAGTACAGCTTTGCCACGGCGGCCTCGGTGGTCATATCCAGGCCGCTCACCGCACCGGCGGCCTTCAGGCCGCTGCTGGTGGCGTAGGTGCCGATGTGCACCGCGCCCTGGGGGCACTGGCTGCACACCGTGAGGATGGTGCCGTGGGCGAAGGCCTTCTGAATCAGCGGCAGCAGCGCGCCGTCGTAATCCGGGATGTTGCCCGCGCCGAAGGTCTCCAGCACGATGCCCTGCAGCTTCTCGGTCAGGATCGAGTCGAACAGCTCGAACTGGATGCCCGGGAATACCTTCAATACACCGATGGGCACGTTCTCCAGCTTTGCCAGCTGCAGGGGGCCGTTCACCCGGGGCGCGCCGATGGCGCTTTTGTTGTAGCGGATGTCCACCCCGGCGGTGGCCAGCGGGGGATAGTTGGGGGAGGAGAAGGCCTGCAGGCCGTCCGCCGAGCTCTTCATCGCCCGGTTGCCCCGCAGCAGCTGGCCGCCGAAATAAAGGCTTACCTCGTTCACCACGCCCTCGGCGGCGATGAGCAGGCTGGTGATCAGGTTGTCCCGCCCGTCGCTGCGCAGCTGGCACAGCGGAATCTGGCTGCCGGTGAGCACCACCGGCTTGTCCAGGTTTTCCAGCATGAAGCTCAGCGCCGATGCGGTGTAGGCCATGGTGTCGGTGCCGTGCAGCACCACGAAGCCGTCGAACTGATGGTACCGGTCCGCGATGGCCTGGCCGATGGCGCACCACTCGTGCACCGTGATGTTGGAGGAGTCCAGCAGCGGGTCCATCTCCACCAGCTCCCAGTCCGGCATGTCCGGGCTGGTCAGCTCGGGAATGGCGGCCAGTCCGCCCGCAAAGCAGCCCGGCTTGGGCGCGTAGCCCTGCTCGCCGGGCATCATGCCGATGGTGCCGCCGGTATATAAGATGCAGATGCGTTTTTTCATAAAAAAGCCCCCCTGGCCGGCGTCGGCTTTTGCGGCGCTGCGGCGGATTTTGCTGCTTATCAGCATACCACAAAAGTCGGGCGGGGGCAACTTCACTCCGGCAGGATGCACCGGGGGGCCAGGTGGATATAAACCGGGCTGAACCGGTCTGCCAGCAGTTCCGATGGCCGGGGCGGCGCCAGCAGGGGAAGGGCAGGGTAGAGCGGCAGCGAAGCCCCGCACACAAAGCCCGGCCCGCCCGCGCGCACCGCAAAGCTTCCTCCCGCCTGGCGGGCAAAGGCACGGGCCGCACCGAAGCCGAAGCCCGGTCGGGCATCGGGGGCAAGGCCGGGGCCGCTGTCTGTATAAATAAGATGGGCGCACCCGCCTGCAGCCCGCAGCCGCAGCTCCAGGTTGAGGCGGGGCCCGGCATACAAAAGGCTGTTGCACACCAGCTGCAGCACCAGCGCCTCCAGCAGGCCGCTGCGGCCCGCCACCGGCAGCGGCTCGCCCCAGCCGCAAAAACGCACCGAAGCCGGGGGCAGGGGGCAGACCTCGGCCGCTGCCTCCAGCAGTGCGCCGCACCAGCCGTTCAGCTCCAGGCAGGAGATGGCGGGCAGGGAAAAGGCCGCCTCCAGCTCCAGCGCGCGGGCGCGGCGCAGCAGCAGGTAACCGGCCCGCAGCCCGGCGGCCCCGGCGGGTGCGTCCGGGCCCAGACGCAGAGCAGCCTGACGGCGCAGCAGAGCTGCCAGTTCCAGCGGATCGCTTGCAAAACGCATGAGAGTCCCTCCTGTATCTGTTAGTTTGCACAAATGATGCACCAATATCCCGTGATAATGCCTAAGGACGGGCACCTGCGTAATAATCTTTGTACTTTTGTGTTAATTTATTGACAAGCCCTTGTAGTTTTCGGATTTTTGGTATACAATAAAGACACCTAAGTAATTTATTTACCTTAAGGAGGATATTACAATGGCTGTTAAAGTTGCAATTAATGGTTTTGGCCGCATTGGCCGTCTGGCTTTCCGTCAGATGTTCGGCGCTGAGGGTTACGAGATCGTTGCCATCAACGACCTGACCAGCCCCGAGATGCTGGCTCACCTGCTGAAGTACGACACCGCTCAGGGTCGTTACGACGGTCACACCGTTGAGGCTGGCGAGGGTTCCATCACCGTTGACGGCAAGAAGATCACCATCTACGCTAACCCCAACCCCGCTGAGCTGCCCTGGGGCGAGCTGGGTGTAGACGTTGTTCTGGAGTGCACCGGCTTCTTCACCAAGAAGGACAAGGCCATGGCTCACATCAACGCCGGCGCCAAGAAGGTTGTTATCTCCGCTCCCGCTGGCAACGACCTGAAGACCATCGTGTTCAGCGTTAACGAGAACACCCTGACCAAGGACGACCAGATCATCAGCGCTGCTTCCTGCACCACCAACTGCCTGGCTCCCATGGCCAAGGCCCTGAACGACGCTTACCCCGTTCAGAGCGGCATTATGACCACCGTGCATGCTTACACCGGTGACCAGATGATCCTGGACGGCCCCCATCGTAAGGGCGACCTGCGTCGCGCTCGTGCTGGCGCTGCCAACATCGTTCCCAACAGCACCGGCGCTGCCAAGGCTATCGGCCTGGTTATCCCCGAGCTGAACGGCAAGCTGATCGGTTCTGCTCAGCGCGTTCCCGTTCCCACCGGTTCTACCACCATCCTGGTTGCCGTTGTGAAGGGCAAGGACGTTACCGTTGACAGCATCAACGCTGCCATGAAGGCCGCTTCTTCCGAGAGCTTCGGCTACAACACCGATCCCATCGTGTCTTCCGACATCATCGGCATCCGTTACGGCAGCCTGTTCGATGCCACCCAGACCATGGTTACCAAGATCGACGACGACACCTATCAGGTTCAGGTTGTGTCCTGGTACGACAACGAGAACAGCTACACCAGCCAGATGGTTCGCACCATCAAGTACTTCGCTGAGCTGTAATTCTCCTCTGCTTAGGGTATGACGAAGGCCCCCGCGTGGTTCCTCCACGCGGGGGCCTTTTTCTGTGCCTTCGGGCATGCTTGCCTTTTTGGCTTTTAAATGCTAAACTGGTAACACATAAAAGGAGTTGACATACAATGCAGCAGGGAATGCGCCGCAGGGCGCTGGCTACGGCCTTTCCCCACACAGTGCCCATTCTGGCGGGCTTTTTGTTTTTGGGCATGGCTTACGGCATCTATATGAATGTATCCGGTTTTTCCTTCTGGTATCCCATGCTCATGGGGCTTACCATCTTCGGCGGTTCACTGGAGTTTGTGGCAGTGTCCATGCTGCTGGCGCCCTTTGCGCCGCTGCAGACCTTTCTGGTAGCGCTGATGCTCCAGGCCCGCCACCTGTTCTACGGCATTGCTATGCTGGAGAAATATCGGGGGTTGGGCCTCAAGCGCTATTACCTGATCTTCGGCATGTGCGACGAGAGTTTTTCCATCAACTGCAGCGCCGAAATTCCCGAAGGGGTGGACCGGGGCTGGTTTTATTTCTGGGTCACCCTGCTCAACCACAGCTACTGGGTGGCGGGGGCGGCGCTGGGCGGCCTTGCGGGGTCGCTGCTCTCCTTCGATACCACCGGTCTGGACTTTGTGATGACCGCCATGTTCGTGGTGATCTTCCTGGAGCAGTGGGGCAAGGAGAAGACCCATCTGCCCTCGCTCATCGGCCTGGGAGCCAGTGCGGTGTGCCTGGCACTGTTCGGGGCGGATTCCTTCCTGCTGCCCGCCATGGGCTGCATTCTGGCGCTGCTCACGGTCTTCAAAACACCCATCGACCGGATGCAGGCGGAAGGAGGGGATGCGCAATGACCCTGACCCAACAGATCATCACCATCGGCCTGTGCGTGCTGGGCACCATGCTCACCCGGTTTCTGCCCTTCTGGGTATTCCGGGGCGGTCAGGTTCCGGCCTATGTGCGGTATCTGGGCCGGGCGCTGCCGGGGGCCATCTTCGGCATGCTGGTGGTCTACTGCCTGAAAGGGGTGCAGTGGACTGCCGGGACCTATGGCCTGCCGGAGCTTCTGGCAATTCTGGTCACCATCGGCCTGCATCACTGGAAAAAGCAGATGCTGCTCTCCATCGCCGGAGGCACGGTTTGCTATATGCTGCTGGTGCAATGGGTGTTTTGAGGAAGAATTTGCCCTGCTGCCGGGGAAAAGTGTTTGTGATATAAGGACAAAATGACTTTTTTCAAAATTTTTCTGATTTTTCAAAAATTTTTGGAAAGAGTTGAAATAAAACCCGGTCCTCAATCGTCTTACAAGTACAAGCGGACATTCAAACCGACCGGCACGGGGCCCTCAAAAGCCAGCGGCCCGGCGGATGGAACAAAATTGAAATTGAGGAGGGAATTCCATGAAGTGGATGCTGATCGTATCGGGCCTGTTGGCGGCGTGTGCTGCATTCGCGCTGCTGCGTGCATGGGCCGGCAAGGGGAAGTCGAATAAGGGTGAAGTGAGCCTGATGGCCACTGTGAAGCGGATTCTGACCAACGGTGAGGGTCAGTATAAGGGCGTTTTCATCGCCCGCGGCCAGGAAGTGGAATTCGCCATTCCTGCTCATATTGCCCGCCAGCTGCAGCCCGGCGAGCGGGGCGTGCTCACCTACCGGGGCGGCGAATTCGTGTACTTTGTGCCCCGCCAGCAGCTGTTTGAAGCCGAGGGCGAAGGCCAGCTGCGCGCGGTTTCCTGAAACCATGCAAAACGTTCGCACCAGGGCTTAGCAAGCGGCCCGGGGGCGGCTTTTGAACCCGCCTTATTATGAGACGGAATTGCCGGGAGTGTCTTCCAATGGAGGACACTCCCGGTTTTTTCTTTGTTTTGGTGGTGTGATGTGATACAATAAGGAAAAAACTGCGTTCAAAAGCCGGTGCGGCAGGTTTGCTCCTGCCCCGGCAACGGGCAGATACGGCAGGGGAGAATGGGAATGCAAAAACAGCTCACCCGCATTTTTTCAGCGGGATTTGCCCTGGTTTGGGGCTGGGTCTTTTTGAATAGCGTGCTGCGCTGGCAGCACAACGGGCTGGCCGCGCTGGCGGCGGGCGCGGTGCTGGGGGCGGTGCTGTTCGCCCTGGCCCGCTTTGCTCTGCCGTTGCTGGATCAGCTGCCCCGCCGCCGGTTCCGGCTGCTGCTGGGGGCGGTGCTGGCGGTCTACGGTCTGGTATTGGGCTGGTTGGGCTTTCTGCTGGCCGAGGTGCCCATCATGGACATGAGCACCGTGCTGCAAAGCCTGCCGGATTTTCTGGACGACGGCGTGCCCCAGGTGTGGGGCGCCTACTATGTGATCTGCAACAACAACCTGGGCCTGGCGCTGCTGCTCACCGGCTGGTATAAGCTGGTGGGGCTGTTCGGCATCACGCCGGACACCGAGGCCGGCATCTACGCGGGCATCGTGCTCAATGTGCTGGCCATCTGGCTGGCGGTGCTGCTGGTCTGCCTGCTGGCCCGGCGCATTCTGCACCACAACAGCGGCGTGGCCCTGGCCTTTGTGCTGTGCGCGGGCTTTCTGCCCTTTGTGCTCTGGGCTCCCTGTTTTTATTCGGATACTCTGTCCCTGCCCTTCGGGCTGCTGGTGCTGCTGTGCTGGAACTACTACCGCAGCTACCGCAGCGAAAAACGCCGCCCGGTGCGCATCGCCCTGCTGGCGGCTATGGGGGCCGCGGCCTTTGTGGGCTACGCGGTGAAGGGCAGCGTGGCGGTGATGGTGGTGGCGCTGGTGATCCAGCTCTTTCTGGAAAAAAAGCCCCGCCAGGCACTGGCCGGGGCTTTGGTGCTGGTGCTGGTCTTCGCCGGGCTGAATGCGGGCTACAAGGCCTGGCAGCATGGCGGCCTGTTGGACTTCTCGGTGGAGGATGAAATCGGCTTTCCCATCGAGCTGTGGTTTGCCTACGGCAGCACCGGCGACGGCGATTACAACGACCCGCTCTGCCAGGCAGCCAAGGAGCTGCCCACCATGGCCGACCGGCGGCAGATGCTTCGGGAATTTATTATCCAGGAGTATTCCTCCCGCGGTCCGCTGGAGCAGCTGGATTTCATGACCCGCAAGGCGGTGATCACCTGGGGCGATGGGATGTATGACGCCCAGGAGTTCCTGGCCACTCCGCTCAAAGCCAACTGGACCCACCGGTTTATTCTGGAGGGCCAGCCCGGCTACATGCCCATGGTCTACTACTGCCAGGCCTATCAGTTCCTGCTCATGGGGCTGGTGCTGACAGGCGCGGTGGGCGCGGTGCGGCGGGCCCGCCCCGGCACCCTGACCCTGGCCCGGGTGAGCGTGTTCGGGCTGATGCTCTTCTTGAGCTTCTGGGAAACCAAGGCCCGCTATTCCTTCAACTTCACCCCGCTGCTGATTTTGTTGGCCACGGCTACCCTGTGGCGGCTGGCCCGGCAGCGGCGCATTGGCCGGAAAGACTAACCGTATAACAAAAGCCGTGAGGAAAATCTCCTCACGGCTTTTGTTGTGTGTATGCTCACTTGGTCTTTATGCGCCGGGTCAGAAAGAACAGAGCCGCACCCAGGCCGCACAGCTCTGCCAGCACATAGGCCAGCCAGACGCCGGTCATGCCCAGCGCCGCCGCCAGCACCAGTGCCAGCGGGATCAGGGCGATCAGCCCCCGGATCATGGCAACCCCGAAGCCCTGGCCCGGCCGGTCCACCGCGCTGAAATAGGCGGCCAGCACCAGGTTCGGACCGGCAAAGAAGAAGCCCACAAAATAGATGCGCATGCCGGTGCGGGCGATGTCCGCCAGCTGAGGGTCGGCATCCCGGTTGAAGGCGGCAATCAGCGGGTCCGGCCACAGGTTCACGGCCAGGTAGCAGACCGCTGCCAGCACCAGCACCAGGCTAACCGCCAGCCGCAGCAGCTGACGCAGCTCGGCAGTGTTGCCGGTGCCGTAGGCATGACTGGTCAGGGGCTGAACGCCCTGGGCTACGCCGGTGAAGATGGCCAGCCCCACCAGCGCCAGATTGGCAATGATGCCGTAGGCTGCTACGCCCACGTTGCCGGTGAAGTGCAGAATCAGCAGGTTGAATACCAGCAGCACCACGCCGGAGGACAGCTCACACACAAAGGAGGAAGCACCCAGACTCAGCGCACGGGCAGCGGGCCGCAGTGCCGCGCCCCGCACCGAAAAGCGCAATTGGCTGGCGGGCCGGGCGAAGTGGGTGGACAGCACGCACAGGCTCAGGATGGGGGCGATGCAGGTGGCGATGGCCGCGCCGAACATGCCCATTCCCATGGGATACATGAATACCCAGTCCAGCACCACGTTGGAAAGGCTGCTGGTGAGCATGCCCGCCATGGCCAGCCGGGGCGCGCCGTCGTTGCGCACAAAGGCCTGCAGGGTGCTGTTCAATAAAAAGAAGGGGGCAAAGCAGAGAATGGTGCGCAGGTAGACGCTGCACAGCGACAGGGTCACCGCGTCCGCCCCCAGCAGAGCGGCCAGCGGCCGGGCGGCCAGCGCGCCCAGAGCCAACAGAGCGCAGCCCGCCCCCGCGGCCAGCAGTGCCATGCCGCTGAATAGCCGGTTGGCGGCCTCGTTTTCCCCCTGGGCCCTCAAGATGGCATACCGGGTGCCGCCGCCCACACCGGTCATCAGACCCGCCGCATTGATCAGGTTGTACATCGGGATGGCGATGTTCAGCGCGGTCAGGCCGTCTGCTCCGATGGCGTTGGCAATAAAAAAGGTGTCCGCCAGAATGTAGCAGGAAAGGGCGATCATTCCCAGCACGTTGGCGCTCACATAACGGCAGAATTTGGGCAATACGTTCACAGGCTTTTACTTCCTCCCTCACAGCAAAAAAGGTGCCTGCCCCCCTCCCTGCTTGCGACCTACCGGGAGAGGTTCAGGCACCTGACGGGCGACCCGGTGGCCGCCCGTCATGCTTTTGTATTGAGGCAACACCGCATAATTCACGCCTCACGGCTCAGGCGGCGTATCACGCCAAAATTTTCCGCGCTATTTTCCAAAAATGCTCGCCAAGCCACCCAAGGCTTGGCTGTGCTTTTTGGTTCATATCACAAAAAATTTTCCGGCGCGCTCCACCACCTGGAATTGTGCGGTATCGCCTTGAATTCCGCTACTTAGTATAGCAAAGCCCGGCCCAAAAGGCAAGGCTTTGCTGCCCTTACAGTTCGTAAATGGCGGAATATTTCTCCACCAGATAATCGGTGTAGAACTTGGGGTCGAATTCGCCGCCGCAGGCATTCTTCAGCAGCTGGGCGGGGGTCTTCTCCTTGCCGTACTGCCAGATGCGCTCCTCCAGCCAGCCGGTGATGGGGGCCCAGTTGCCTGCCTCCAGCAGAGCGTCCACGTCCAGATCCTTGCGCATGGAGGCCATCATCTGGGCGCCGTAGGCGGTGCCCAGCGCGTAGCTGGGGAAATAGCCCAGATCGCCGCAGGCCCAGTGGATGTCCTGCAGCACGCCGTGGGCATCGTCCGGCACGTCCACACCCAGCAGCTCCTTCATCTGGGCGTTCCAGGCGGCGGGCAGGTCCTTCACGGCCAGCGAGCCGTCCATCAGACGCTTTTCCAGCTCGTAGCGCACCATTACGTGCAGGCAGTAGGTCACCTCGTCCGCCTCGGTGCGGATCAGGCTGGGCTGGCACTGGTTCACGGCCTTGTAGAAGGCCTCGGGGGTCACGCCCGCCAGCTGGGTGGGGAACAGCTCGGTGAGGGTGGGCCACAGGCTCTTGATAAAGCCCAGACTGCGGCCCAGGTAGTTCTCGCACAGGCGGCTCTGGCTCTCGTGCAGACCCATGGACGCGCCGCCGGACAGGCAGGTGTACTGCAGCCGGTCGGCCATGTGCAGCTCATACAACGCGTGGCCGCCCTCGTGAATCACCGAGTACAGGTTGCTGGCCATGTCGTCCTCGTGGTAGTGGGTGGTAATGCGCACGTCACCCTTGTAGAACTCGGTGGTGAAGGGGTGCTCGCTCTCGCTCAGCACGCAGTGCCCCTCGTCGATGCTCATCAGCTTCATCACAGCGGCCGAGAGCATCTTCTGGGCCTCGATGGGCCAGGTGCCCTTGAGGAAATCGCAGGGAATCGTCGCGCCCCGCTGGCCGATCTCCTTCACCAGCGGCTGAATCACTGCCTTCAGCTGGTCGAAGAAGGCGTCGCACTGGGCCATGGACAGGCCCTTCTCGTACTGGTCCAGCCACACGTCGTAGGGGGCCTTATTGGCATCGAAGTAGGCAGCGGTGCGGCGGCGGTAGGCCACGATCTGCTCCAGATAGGGGGCAAACAGCGAGAAGTCGCTGGCGGCCTTGGCCTTCTCCCAGGCGTTCACCGCGGCGGTGGTCAGCTTCACGAAGGCGGCGTATTCCTGGGCGGGAATCTTGCTGGTCTCGTCGTACATCCGCTGCAGCTCGGCCACCTCGGCGGCCTCCTGCTCGGTGCGCTCCTCGCCGCGGGCCTTCTCCAGCAGAGCGGGCAGAGCCGGGTCGGCGATCAGGCTGTATTTGATGCTGCTCAGCACCTCCAGCGCCTCGCCCCGGCCGGAATAGCTCTCGCTGGGGGCCACGGTCTGGGCGTCGAAGTCGATCACATTCAGCGCAAACTGAAAGGCGTACAGCTTCTTTTGCAGGTCCCGCAGGGCCTGCATGGTCTCGGTCATCATAAAAATGGTCACTCCTTTGTGGGCAAAAATCGCCCGCGCCCGGCCCGGCTTGCGGCCGCGCCGGAACGCAGGGGCTTTTTCTGCTATTATACCGGCTGGCGGTCCAAAATACAAACCTTTCGCGAAAAGCCGGATGCTCCCGGTTGATTTTCGCCGCCGGATGCACTACACTGAGAATCAGGAAAGGATTTGTATCGAAGGGGGAATCAAGGATGGAGCAGCCGCTGGTCAGTGTGATCGTGCCGGTCTACAACGCGAAGCTTCACATCGCCCGCTGTGTGGAGAGCATCCGCAAGCAGAGCTATCAGAACCTGGAAATCATTCTGGTGAACGACGGCAGCAGCGATGTGAGCCTGCAGGTGGCGGATATGTACGCCCGGGTGGACAAACGCATCCTGCTCATCGACAAGGACAACAGCGGGGTATCGGCCACCCGGAACCTGGCTATTTCCATGGCCACCGGCAAATACCTGCAATTTGCCGACAGTGACGACTACCTCGCCCCGGACGCTACCCGCCAGCTGGTGGAAAAGGCGGAGCAGAACACCGCCGACCTGGTGATCGCGCCCTACTACCGGGTGGAGAATCACAAGCCCCTCTTCGCCAAAACCGAGGAGGACAGCTACCAGACCATCGAGCAGTACGGCTTTCTGGATGCGGGCTATTACGACAAGACCGCCTTTGCCAAGGGGCTGATGAAGGAGCCTGCCAGCTTCTATTACGGCGTAATGTGGAACAAGCTCTACCGGCGGGATATTGTACATAACCATAACATCCAGTGCAACGTGGAGCTGGGCTGGAGCGAGGATCTGCTGTTCAACCTGGAATACATCCGTTACGCCTCCCGTTTTTATGCGCTGGAGCAGCCGGTGTATTACTACGTGCAGAACCCCCAGAGCATCACCGCCACCCAGCTGGGGCTGCGCAATACGGTGAAGATGCTCTCCACCAAGGCCAGCCTGTTTGCCTATTACAAAAAGCTCTATGAGGAGCTGGGTCTTTACGAGGAAAACAAGCTGCAGATTTACAAATATCTGGTTGCGGTGGCCGAAGCCTGAACCAGACAGATGGAACGAAAAAGCGAGCCTGCCGCGGAAGCATTCCCGGGCAGGCTCGCTTTTCAGTTGTTGTAGCCCAGAACATGAATCAGCCGCACGTCCGCGTAGGCGTAGGCGCTCATGGGCCAGTCGATTCGGTCGGTGGTGTTGGAGGCGATGAGAAATTCCACCGGCTGACCGCTGGCATCGTTGACCACCTCGGTCACCAGCACCGAGTGCTTCCACTCGCCGTCCGCTCCGTATTGGAGCACGTCGCCGGGCTGGGCGGCATACAGGTTGCCGTCCGCCTCAGCCACCAGACCATAGCCGCTGTTCTCGTTCACGTAGGTGTAAAATTCATCCACGCCGCTCCAGCTGGAGGAGCGGCCCCGGGCCTCGGAGTAGGAGTTGGGCACATCGCTGTACCATTTCCACTGCTGGGTATCGTAGCCGTAGATGTCCATGGGGATGCCCCCGGCATACAGGCACTGGGAGGTGAAGTTGTTGCAGTTGCCGCCGTAGTCGTCGTAGATGCCCCACTGGGGGTTGCGGGTCATGGCGGTCAGCCCAACCCACTGGCGGGCGTAATCCACCGCCGCCTGCCGGTCGTAGGCCATGTCGCAGGGTTGGAGATTGCTCTGGCCCTCCGGGTCGGCCAGATATTGCTGACGCTGGCTGGCAAGCTTGTCCACATCCGCCTTGGCGGCGCTCACCAGCTGGCTCAGGGTGCTCTTGATTCCGGCCTCGCCGCTGGAGGACTGACGGCTGTACACATCCCGCACCAGATTGAAGCCGTCCTCGGTCTTTTCGTGGGCCAGGATTTTGCCGTCGGCGGAGAAGGTGAAGGTGTTCTCGATGCCGCAGCTGGAGCTGGTACGGCCATTCAGAAAGGCAAACTGGATCTGGTCGTCCTCCTGCAGGCTCACGGTGATGGTTTCGTCCTCCCAGCTGGTCTCCTCCACCGTCAGGCCGATGGTGAAGCCGGTCATGGTCAGGTCCACCGGCTGCATGGCCCGTACCTGGCTGATAAAGTCCACGCTGGCCTCATCCAGCAGGCAGGCCTCCTGCGCGGCAGCGCCCGGGCCGTAAAGGTCGTCAAGCTTCGGGGCCTCCAGCCGGGCGGAGGCGTTGTAGCAGCGCACGAACCATTCGGTCAGGGTGTCCTGCACTGCCTGGGGCAGCTCGTCGCCGCCGGAACGGAATACGCATTCGCCCACCGATGAAGCAGGCGCGGGCTCGGCCTGGCTGGCTGCGCCGGAAGCATCCACCCCGGCGGGAAGGGCTGTGCGGGCGGACCAGACATAAGTAAAGCCCAGAATCAGGCAGCTGACCAGGGCGGCCAGGGCCCAGGGCAGCAGGGAAGAGCGGCGCCTGCGGCCGGGGCGGGGAGCCTGGGGCGGGCGCTGCG
>NZ_NFHD01000068.1 GCF_002159185.1 Gemmiger sp. An87 | reverse complement strand
TTGCCTAAGCTTCGGTGCAGGTTTTAGCCCCGTTGAATTTTCGGCGCAAAGTCACTCGACCAGTGAGCTATTACGCACTCTTTGAATGAGTGGCTGCTTCTAAGCCAACATCCTGGTTGTCTTAGCAACTTCACATCCTTTTCCACTTAAACCTGCTTTGGGACCTTAGCTGTAGATCTGGGCTGTTTCCCTTTTGACTGTGAGACTTATCTCACACAGTCTGACTCCCATGCATCAATTTTCCGGCATTCTTAGTTTGATAAGCTTCGGTACCCTCTCGGGCCCTAGGCTATTCAGTGCTTTACCTCCGGAAATCTAACATGAGGCTAGTCCTAAAACTATTTCGGGGAGAACCAGCTATCTCCGGGTTCGATTGGAATTTCTCCGCTATCCACAGTTCATCCGCCGCCTTTTCAACGGAGGTCGGTTCGGTCCTCCATGGAGTTTTACCTCCACTTCAACCTGACCATGGATAGGTCACCCGGTTTCGGGCCCACTGCATGCAACTAAACGCCCTATTCAGACTCGCTCTCGCTTCGGCTCCATTGCTTAACAACTTAACCTCGCTGCATACAGTCGCTCGCCGGACCGTTCTACAAAAAGTACCATATCACACTTTGACGTGCTCTATGTGCTTGTAGGCACAGGGTTTCAGGTTCTATTTCACTCCCCTCCCGGGGTTCTTTTCACCTTTCCTTCACAGTACTATACGCTATCGGTCACTGGGTAGTATTTAGGCTTGGAGGGTGGTCCCCCCGTGTTCCGACCAGGTTTCACGTGTCTGGCCGTACTCTGGATACTGCGCAGCTGCTTTCGTTTTCACCTACGTGACTCTCACACTCTTCGGTGGGCCTTCCCATGCCCTTCGGTTAACAATCGCAGTCCTTAAAGCAGTCCGAACCCCGAAGGTATTTCTACCCTCGGTTTGGCCTCTTCCGCGTTCGCTCGCCACTACTTACGGAATCTCAGTTGATGTCTCTTCCTCGCCCTACTTAGATGTTTCAGTTCAGGCGGTTCCCTCCGTATACCTATTTGATTCAGTATACGGTACTGGAGGTTTACTCCAG
>NZ_NFHD01000067.1 GCF_002159185.1 Gemmiger sp. An87 | reverse complement strand
GGGGCCGTAGTCGGTGTCGTTGTACTCGGTCACGCCATCGTTGTTGGGGCCGTAGTCGGTGTCGTTGTAGTCGGTCACGCCGTCATTGTTCGGGCCGTAGTCGGTGTCGTTGTAGTCGGTCACGCCATCGTTGTTCGGGCCGTAGTCGGTGTCGCCATAATCGGTGGTGCCGGGGGCGGGAGTTGCCGGGGTCGGGGTGGCCGCGCCGCCGGAGCGCTGGGTCTCGGCATAATCGGTGATGCCGTCATTGTCCGGGCCGTAGTCGGTGGCGCCGTAATCAGTCACACCGTCGTTGTCCGGGCCGTAATCGGTGTCGGCGTAGTCGGTCCAGCCGTAGTTGCTCTCGCCGTCCACCTCCACCGGGCTGGACAGCTGCTGGGCGGTGGTGTAGGTCTGCACCTGCTCCACGATGTCGCTGAGGAAATCATCGGCGGGCAGGCTGGAGCCCCGGGCCACCTCCAGGGTGATCTGGCGGTTCTCGCCCTCCACCTCTTCCACGAAGTAGCCGGCCTCGTTGATGCGGGCCACCAGCTCGCCGATCACGGCCTTGCACTCCTTGCCCTCGTAGCCGGTGTAGCCGGTCAGGATCTCCTTGCCGTCCGGGTTGCGGCCCTCCAGGCTGGTGACCATGCCCTTGTCATCGTAGCGCACGGCGATCTCCGGGTTCACCTTCAGATAGATCACGCCCCCCTGGCTCAGGGCCGTGGGCGCGGCGGCGGTGGCGGTGCTCTGGGCGGGCTTGGAGCAGCCGGCCAGCAGGCACACGGCCATGGAAAGCGCCAACCCGGCGCCGAGCAGTGCGGTCAGTTTCTTTCTGGTCATACCATCGTCTCCTTTTTTCCTGTGATTTGTTGTTTTATGATTTCTTCAGCCTTTCTCCTGGCTTCTGACACAGATTACGCAGCCCACGGGGGCAAAACCGGGGTCGGAAACAAAAAAATTTTAAAACTTTTTCAGTCGTCCCTGTCGTAGCCGGAATCCTGCTCCGGCTGGTCATAGCCGGAATCGCCCTGCTGGGGCGCATCGTAGCCCGAGTCGCCGCCCTGCGGAACCGGGGTGGCGGGCACTGGGGTGGCGG
>NZ_NFHD01000066.1 GCF_002159185.1 Gemmiger sp. An87 | reverse complement strand
CTGGATGGGCGGAACCAGCATACTGCTCTGGCCTACCGTTACCGCGATCTTGGCGCTGGGCTCCAGCGTGACCGGATCCAGTTCCAGGTAGCCCCGGTAGGCAACGCCCAGATGCTCGATCAGCCACAGCCGGAGAGTGGCCAGATCACTGAGCTTTCGGTTGCCCTGCCGCTGCAGAGTGCGGGCAATGGCCATCGGCACCCGTACATAGATAACCGTGGAAGGATCAGGCCACTGAAGATTCAGGCCCTCGGGCAGCTGAAGAGCGTCTTCCTCGGTCACGGTCATCTTCAGGTCAAAGGGGCCACTCACTTTGTAATAAGGGCCGGGCTGGCTGCGGGTGTAGATGCACCAGTCACCGGTGCCGCCGGACAGGCAGGCCAGCGCATTGTTGAGACCATATCCGTGCTCATTCAGGCGGCTGTTGGTCAGCGGAGCACTGCCCAGCTGAAGCGCATTGGTGAGTGCGGCAAGATCCATGCCACAGCCCCAGTCGGCCACTGCCAGGTGAATATAGTTCTTGTCTGCATCAGGTGCCAGCGCCACGCAGATCCGAGCCTTTTCGCCCGCCAGTGCGGCGGCAAGAGCATCATCGCACCCCTCGAGGATACCCTGATGGAAGAGCATTCCCTGACGGGCCAGCCCGACAAAAGCCTTGCGGGTGATGTTGATGGCGATTTCGTGGCTCTCGTTGGTGCAAGCGGTGATGTTGTTCATGTTCTGGTTGTTCATATTGAATCCTCTCTTTCTTATTTATAAGGAATGTGGTTGATCCACTGCCCTTTTCCGGCTTGTTTTGTTCCGGCCGGCATGCTATGATGAGAGGGCAGATTGGATTGTTTTGACGGATGGTTCATTTTGCGTTTGCCGTGTCTGAGTTGCAGCTCAGATGCGGCTTTTTTCGTGTGTGGAAAGCAATCTTTATCACGGCCAGCAGGCAGGGACAATGACCGAACTGCCTGCTTCGGTGATCCGGGATGTTGTCCACTTCGTAGATGAAGTGGGCGTTGCCTTTCATATAGATACCTCCTATCTGATTGGTGTCAGGGAGTGTGTTCCCTGTGCTTATATTATAGCATATTGGTACCAAT
>NZ_NFHD01000065.1 GCF_002159185.1 Gemmiger sp. An87 | reverse complement strand
CAAATTAGAAGTACCATAAAGACTTGTGGTCAAGCCCTCGACCTATTAGTACACGCTAGCTCAACATGTCACCATGCTTACACTTTGTGCCTATCAACCTTGTAGTCTTCAAGGGGTCTTACCTGATTAACTCAGTGGGATATCTTATCTTTGGGCCGGCTTCACGCTTAGATGCTTTCAGCGTTTATCCGATCCGCACATAGCTGCCCAGCTGTGCCACTGGCGTGACAACTGGTGCACCAGAGGTGCGTCCATCCCGGTCCTCTCGTACTAGGGACAGATCCCATCAAATATCCTGCGCCCACGACAGATAGGGACCGAACTGTCTCACGACGTTCTGAACCCAGCTCGCGTACCGCTTTAATTGGCGAACAGCCAAACCCTTGGGACCGAATACAGCCCCAGGATGCGATGAGCCGACATCGAGGTGCCAAACCTCCCCGTCGATGTGGACTCTTGGGGGAGATCAGCCTGTTATCCCCAGGGTAACTTTTATCCGTTGAGCGATGGCATTTCCACTCACATACCACCGGATCACTAACTCCAACTTTCGTTACTGCTCGACCCGTCGGTCTCGCAGTTAGGCTGGCTTATGCGTTTGCACTCAATAGCATGGTTTCCGTCCATGCTGAGCCAACCTTTGAACGCCTCCGCTACGCTTTAGGAGGCGACCGCCCCAGTCAAACTGCCCACCTAACAATGTCCCCCGACCCGATTCAGGGCCGCAGGTTAGAATCCTAGTATCACAAGGGTGGTATCCCAAGGGTGACTCCGCCCGAGCTGACGCCCGGGTTTCCTAGTCTCCCACCTATCCTGTACATGTAATACCAAGACCCAATATTAGGCTACAGTAAAGCTCCATGGGGTCTTTCCGTCTTGTCGCGGGTAACCGGCATCTTCACCGGTACTACAATTTCGCCGGGCGGGCTGTTGAGACAGTGCCCAAATCATTACACCATTCGTGCGGGTCAGAACTTACCTGACAAGGAATTTCGCTACCTTAGGACCGTTATAGTTACGGCCGCCGTTTACTGGGGCTTCAGTTCGCTGCTTGCACAACTCCCCTTAACCTTCCAGCACCGGGCAGGTGTCAGCCCGTATACGTCATCTTTCGATTTAGCACAGACCTGTGTTTTTGCTAAACAGTTGCTTGGGCCTATTCTCTGCGGCTCACTCTCGTGAGCACCCCTTCTCCCGAAGTTACGGGGTCAACTTGCCGAGTTCCTTAACAACCCTTCTCCCGTTGGCCTTAGAATCCTCTTCCTACCTACCTGTGTCGGTTTGCGGTACGGGCACCTTACAAATACACATGGCTTTTCTCGCCTCTCTCCATGC
>NZ_NFHD01000064.1 GCF_002159185.1 Gemmiger sp. An87 | reverse complement strand
TTGCCCTGGCGATCATCCTATGGACACTTGCAGACAAAACAAAGAAAAGGGAGCGTTCCAAGTGAAGAAAAGAGTTTTGCTGATGGGTCTGGCAGCAGTCATGGTCATGGGCGCAGTCGTGGGCGGCTCCCTGGCGGCAGGCCAGGCGAGTGCGGAGAACCCGGTCACGGCGCCTCTGGCGGCGGCCACCCTGAATATTGAATGGACTGGCGGCGAAAGCGCACCGGTTGCCCTCACGGTGACGGACAAGGCGCTGATGCCGGCAGACGAGATCGAAGTAAAAGACGGCTATAAAGTAGACAATACCGGCAGCGTGGATGCCTACATCCGCGTTACCGTAACCAAATACTGGGCGGAGGGCGAAGACAAAACCACCAAGCTCGCCGCCGGAAACATCGAGCTGGGCCTGAACAGTGCCGACTGGATCAAGGCCGAAAAGCTGTTCGAGGGAAACTCGGATGAGACCGAGGTGTACTACTACAAGTACCCGGTGCCGGCAGGTCAGAGCACCAGCGAGCTGCTCAAGACCATCGGTATCCCGGCTGACCTGACCAACGAGTATGCAGGTATGAACGTACACCTGGAGGCTGTGGCGGATGGCGTACAGTTTGCGGGCGCGGATGCGGCCGACCTGAACGCCAGCGGCATTCTGGCCAGCTGGGGCGTTGTGGCCGAGCTGGACGAAAACGGCAACCTGGTCAGCGTGACCGAATAAGCGGGAGGAGGCAGTGAAGATGAAGAAAAAACTGATCGCGAGCCTTTTCTCGCTGGCGTTGAGCGCGGTATTCGCGCTGGGCTGCTTCGCCGCTGATGCCGACAAGGTGGTCTACGACGGCACCAACCTGACCTATTCGGGCAGCACTCAGATGAGCGGCTTTACCCAGATGATTCCGGGCAAGACCTACACCGGCACCATCACGCTGGAGAACACCGGCGACAAGGCTGCTTACTTTTACATGGACACCGACGTGGTGAGCACCCTGATCGGCGCTTCCAACGCCAAGGACACCGGCTACACCGTGAGCCTGACCTGCGGCGGCAACACCCTGTACGGCTATGATCCCGCCACCGGCAAGGCCACCGGCACCCTGGTGGGCGGCGACACCACCGCCGGTCTGGAGGAGCTGAACAGCCAGCTGGAGGAATACCCGCTGGTGGCCACTCTGGACCCGGGCCAGACTGCGGACGTGGTGCTGAGCATCACCCCGGACGCCACCGCCACCAATGTGAGCTACATGGGCGCGGAAGGCATGATTGAGTTCCGCTTCCAGGCGGCGGATGTGCCCGACGTGAAGACCGTTGTAACCACCGAGACGGTGCAGGGAGAACCCAACGTGGTGACCCAGGTTCGCACCATCGTGGTGTCGGCCAAGACCGGCGATTTCAACACCATTGCGGTATGC
>NZ_NFHD01000063.1 GCF_002159185.1 Gemmiger sp. An87 | reverse complement strand
GCATACCGCAATGGTGTTGAAATCGCCGGTCTTGGCCGACACCACGATGGTGCGAACCTGGGTCACCACGTTGGGTTCTCCCTGCACCGTCTCGGTGGTCACAACGGTCTTCACGTCGGGCACATCCGCCGCCTGGAAGCGGAACTCAATCATGCCTTCCGCGCCCATGTAGCTCACATTGGTGGCGGTGGCATCCGGGGTGATGCTCAGCACCACATCCGCGGTCTGGCCCGGGTCCAGCGTGGCCACCAGCGGATATTCCTCCAACTGCTTGTTCAGCTCTTCCAGACCGGTGGTGGTGTCGCCGCCCACCAGGGTGCCGGTGGCCTTGCCGGTGGCGGGGTCATAGCCGTACAGGGTATTGCCGCCGCAGGTCAGGCTCACAGTGTAGCCGGTATCCTTTGCATTGGAAGCGCCGATCAGGGTGCTCACAACGCTGGTATCCATGTAGAAGTAGGCAGCCTTGTCGCCGGTGTTCTCCAGCGTGATGGTGCCAGTGTAGGTCTTGCCCGGAATCATCTGGCTAAAGCCGCTCATCTCGGTGCCGCCGGTGTAGGTCAGGTTAGTGCCGTCGTAGACCACCTTGTCGGCGGCAGCGGCAAAGCAGCCCAGCGCGAATACCGCGCTCAGAGCCAGCGAGAAAAGGCTCGCGATCAGTTTTTTCTTCATCTTCACTGCCTCCTCCCGCTTATTCGGTCACGCTGACCAGATTGCCGTTTTCATCCAGCTGAGCAGAAACGCCCCAGCTGGCCAGAATGCCGCTGGCATTCAATTCGTTTGCATCCGCGCCCGCGAACTGCACGCCGTCCGCCACGGCCTCCAGGTGTACGGTCATGCCCGCATAATCGTTGGTCAGGCTGGCTGGGATGCCGATGGTCTCCAGCAGCTCACTGGTGCTCTGGCCAGCCGCTACCGGATACCTGTAGTAGTACACCTCGGTCTCACCGGAGTTACCCTCGAACAACTTTTCCGCGGTGAGCCAGTCCTTGCTGTTCAGGTCCAGCTGAATGTTTCCGGCGGCGAGTGCGGTGGTTTTACCATTTTCATCCGCCCAATATTTTGTAACAGTAACGCGAATGTAAGCATCCACGTTGCCGGTATTGTCTACTTGATAGCCATTCTTTACTTCAACATTATCTGCTGGCATCAACACTTTATCGGTTATTGTAAGGGCAACCAGATCGCTTTTGCCGCCGTTCCATTCAATGTTCAGGGTGGCTGCCGCCAGAGGCGCCGTGACCGGGTTCTCCGCACTCGCCTGGCCTGCCGCCAGGGAGCCGCCCACGACTGCGCCCATGACCATAACTGCTGCCAGACCCATCAGCAAAACTCTTTTCTTCACTTGGAACGCTCCCTTTTCTTTGTTTTGTCTGCAAGTGTCCATAGGATGATCGCCAGGGCAA
>NZ_NFHD01000062.1 GCF_002159185.1 Gemmiger sp. An87 | reverse complement strand
CTCCTATTACAATATATTTACGGTTTAAGGCACGGCAGCCAGCCGTGTCTTTTCCGTATCGTTGCCTAAGCTGTTAGAATGAGAGTGTCTTGGCCTGATGCAATCCTCCAAGGATCATCGCGTCCGTAACGAAGTCCGTCAGCCAGCCTCTCGTTCGCAGCGTTCGATTTATGCAGGTTGAGCCGCCACACCGGTGCGCCCGTGTCATCAAATAGATTGGATCGGCAATGATGAAATGGTTGGTCGCCAAAGACAAATCCATGATGAGGAGCGTTGTACATGAGCAATGTGGCAGGGATTGATATTTCCAAGGGAAAGAGCACGGTGTCTGTTCTCCGTCCCTTTGGGGAAGTGGTGGCAAAGCCGTTTTCTGTTGGTCACACCGGCAGTGAACTCAAAGAGCTGGCAGACTACTTGAAAAGCTTGGATGGTGAGACACGGGTGGTCATGGAGCACACCGGGCGGTACTATGAGCCGGTGGCCCGCTTTCTCCACGATCAGGGCATCTTTGTCAGCGCGGTCAATCCAAAGCTCATCAAGGACTACGGGAACAACACCCTGCGCAAAGTGAAAACAGACAAGGCGGATGCCAGGAAGATTGCCCGCTATGGGCTTGACAACTGGGTGGAATTGCGCCAACATACTCCTATGGACACGATTCGAATGCAACTGAAAACGCTGAACCGGCAGCAGGGGCTGTACTCCAAGACCAAGACGATGATGAAAAACAATCTCATTGCGCTCCTGGACCAGACCTATCCCGGTGTCAATGCCCTGTTTGACAGTCCCGTCCGAGAGGACGGCAGTCAGAAATGGGTGGACTTTGCCACGGCCTTTTGGCATGTGGACTGCGTTCGGAATATGAGCCTTACTGCCTTTACCGAGCGCTACCGCAAGTGGTGCAAGCGCCATGGTTACAACTTCAGCCAGAGCCGAGCCGTTGAGATCCATGCTGGAGCACAAGATCTGATTGCCATGCTCCCCAAAGATGCCCTGACCAAAACGATGATCCGGCAGGCTATTGATGCGCTGAACGCCGTCTCTGCGTCTCTGGAACGGCTCAAGGCCGAAATGCGTACCTTGGCAGCCCAGCTCCCAGAATATCCCGTAGTCATGGCTATGCATGGTGTTGGAGATTCTCTTGGCCCGCAGCTTATGGCGGAACTTGGTGATGTAACTCGGTTCACCCACAGAAACGCCATTACGGCTTTTGCGGGGGTTGACCCTGGAGCTGACCAGTCCGGCACCCATGAGGCAAAGAGTACAAGAGCCTCCAAAAGCGGTCCGCCAGAACTGCGCAAAGCACTCTTCCTGGTCATGGACTGCTTGTTAAAAACTATGCCTGCGGACGACCCGGTGTACTGCTTTATGGACAAGAAGCGAGCCGAGGGCAAACCTTATCTGGTTTACATGACAGCCGGCGCCAACAAGTTCCTACGCATCTACTATGGCCGTGTAAAGGAGTATCTGGCTTTACGGGAAAATGCTGATTAACCACTTCCATACTCTTTCAATTTGACCGGCGCTTGCGCGGCGGTCTTTTTGTTTTGCTCTCTTTCGCCTCCTACTAAGGTTGCAAACTTTCCTCAATTCCCTGTTGACTTTTTATT
>NZ_NFHD01000061.1 GCF_002159185.1 Gemmiger sp. An87 | reverse complement strand
ACCTCCTCGTATAATAAGTTTCAAAGTTAATAAATTCAGGTATCAGCAGGCTTTGAGGTGCCCGTGATACAATAGCTGTAGGACAGCAGGGTTAAGTTCTCCACCTCCTGGTTGAGCCACAAGGCTGCTTCATTCTTAGTCTGTTCCCCTGAGCCGGAAGTTAGCTGCAAACTCATTGGCTGTTTGCCGGAGATAAGTCCGCCCTTTTAGCAGTGAGGGCTATCGCATTGGCCTGTTCCGGAATGATTCTGATACGCGAGGTTGCGGATGCTCCGGTTATCATGGGTATCTCAAAGCCTGCTGGCCTGAAATCTCCATGTGGGGAGGTGAAAATTGTGAATCCATTATTCGTTGGCATTGATGTGAGCAGCAAAAACAATGTGGCTTACCTGATGAAACCAGACGGCAGTAAGCATTCCAGTTTTTCTGTGCAGAACAACCTTGGCGGTGCTAAAATATTGTCAGAAAGAATCGTGTCGGCGCTTGGCTCCATGCAACTCAGTGATGTGGTGATCGGCCTGGAAGCCACCTCTATCTATGGGGACAGCCTTGTCTATGCTCTCCGGGAGGATGGCAGTCTTGGACGGTTCCAGCGGAAAATTCATGTTCTCAATCCTAAGCAGGTCAAAAAGTTTAAGGAAGCCTATCCTGACCTGCCCAAGAATGACTTTGTGGATGCCTTTGTGATTGCCGACCATCTCCGTTTTGGCAGGATCGCCAAGGAGGTCTATATGGACGACTATCGCTATCAGGCGCTCAGAACCCTTACCAGAGCCAGATTCGACGTGATTCAAAATCTGACTCGGGAAAAGCAGCGGTTTGCCAACTACCTATTCCTGAAATGCTCCGGCATTGCGCAGGACAAGGACATCCAGAATACCAGCGCTACCACCATCGCGCTCATGGAGCGGTTTGAAACTGTGGATGATCTGGCAAACGCTGATCTGGAAGAACTGACTTCTTTCATTGATGAGAAAGGCAGGAACTTTGCTGACCCGGCTGCAAAAGCCAGGGCGATTCAAACCGCTGCCAGAGATTCTTACCGCTTACCAATCACTGTGAACAACTCTGTGAATCAGGCCATGGCCGTCTCCATTGCCTCTATGCGGGCTTTAGAGAGGCAGGTCAAGGTCTTGGACAAGGCTATTGAACACCAGTTTGAGATCATCCCCAATACCCTAACCTCCATTCCCGGCATTGGCAAGGTCTACTCCGCCGGTATCATCGCTGAAATTGGCAATATCCACCGTTTCGATTCCCAAGCCTCTGTCGCCAAGTTTGCCGGCCTTGTCTGGACCCAGCACCAGTCCGGTGAATTTGAAGCGGAGCACTCCCGGATGATTAAATCCGGCAACCGCTATCTCCGTTACTACCTGCTGGAAGCCGCCAACTCTGTGAGAAGATGCGACTCCGAGTTCCGGCGCTACTATGACCTCAAGTACCATGAGGTCAACAAGTACCAGCACAAACGTGCACTCGCACTAACTGCCAGAAAACTGGTTCGGTTGGTCTTTAGGCTGCTGAAAGACAACCGCCTGTATATCCCGCCGGAGGGCTGAGCGAACCGCTTGCCGCTCTGACGAAATCGCTCTGTTTCAAAAACTCAGGGGACAGGGCTTAGGTTGGTGTTGCCTTTTTGCTACCTGCATTCCACTTCTTGCTCCTTTTTGTTCAATTTTTTTGCGTCACCCCCTCTTGACTTAATACCATTGGACTA
>NZ_NFHD01000060.1 GCF_002159185.1 Gemmiger sp. An87 | reverse complement strand
GATTTGTTGGAAAAATCGGGGGCGCTTAGCAGTGAAATCGTGTTTGGCCATACCCGTTTGGCATATTACGAGGCAGCAAAGCACTATAAGGTGATTTATGCAATGACGCACAAGCCGGCCCAAAATGATTTTTTGGCGGACGCCGTACGTCATCTTCTGACCGATTTTGACGATAATTTGAGTCTGGAAGAAAATGCGGAGAAAAACCGCAGCCGGTATCGGCAGAAGGTTTGGAGGGTGACCGAACCGCTTTTGCACAAGGCGGCCTTGAAACATTTCGGAATTTCGGGAGGCATTGAGGTAATCATGCGTTAATTGAACAAGAGGGATCTGCTGTTTGTCAGCAGATCCCTCTTATTTATGTGGAAGAACTGAAAACCGACCTTCCTGTGATTCTGGAACCGGATAAGCCTGGTGGGAGCTTTTTCGGCGCGGAACAGGGAAGAGCTGTACCGGAAAGCCCATGGAGCACTGGTGTGCAGGCCGTTTTGGATTTATCCCGAACGGAACCCAAAGTGGAGCGGTGAAGAAAGTTTCACTCGGCAAAGGTGTGATTCACGAATCTTACATGGAGATACCCGCGACCAGTTGCTCTATTTCCCGAGAAATACGGGACAGCTCTGCGTCCGTCTGATTCATCAATGTGTGTAAATGATTCAGAACACTTTCAATCTGATTTCGCACGCGCTGTACCTGCTGTTGGGACTGGTGAATCTGATCCAGTACAGCCCAGTCGGCAAAGATCCCATCAAAGAAGTAATCGGCCACACGCAGAAAACCATCAATGCTGACCTGAATGTCCGCATCAATCGTCACGTCGGCCAGCTCGGTTTTGAAGCGACGCAGCTGTGACTGCAGGGTTTCCACAGAAGCCTGTGCCTGGTCCAGATGATTGTGCTTTGCCAGATCTGTGAGCAGTCCGCCGCCGACCAGATCCCAAGTTCCCCAGCTTTCTGCGCTGTTCAGTTCGAACAGAATTTGATCCGCGCAGGACAGTGCGGCATTCCCGGCACTCATCGCTTCCTGCAATTCCCGCTTTTGGCTGTCCAGGTAGCCGTTTCGATCTTCCAGCTGCAGGATCTTTTCCGCAGTGAGCCCGCCCGCAGCTTTTACGGCAAGTGTTTTTTCCTGCAGAACGGCATCGTAGCGAGCCTCACAGCCCCAGAGCGAGTTCCGCTCGTCTTCGCATCGATTCAAATCCCGTTCAATGCCTTCCAGCTCCCGGGCGGCGGCATCGTATTTTACCTGAGCCGCATAGGCTTCCTGCTGCTCTTTGGTCAGTTTTTCATTCATCTTGCCGATCATCTGATAAAAGAAAGCAGCCAGACTGCGCCCCTCCAGCCGTTCCACATCCGCCTGTTCGTCAGCAAGGAGTTTTCGAAGCTCATACGCACGGTCGGCATAAGCTTATTCACAGGTAAGCAGCGTAAATTGGGTGGAATTTTTATTTTATCCTTTTTCGTGCTCACAAACTTCGGTCGGTTGGGGAGCCTTTATCTGTCTAAAAACCAGAATCCCCTTGGAAGAAGGTGTAATAGAACAAGAAACCAGTTCAAATCCTTCCTGTTCCATTTGATTGGCTACATCTTCGATTCTTGCAGCCATTTCCTTTGCTTTAGGAGAGTATTTTACAACAATCGTCTTATACATTCTGAAGCCTCCTATTACAATATATTTACGGTTTAAGGCACGGCAGCCAGCCGTGTCTTTTCCGTATCGTTGCCTAAGCTGTTAGAATGAGAGTGTCTTGGCCTGA
>NZ_NFHD01000006.1 GCF_002159185.1 Gemmiger sp. An87 | reverse complement strand
TAGGTTGGTGTTGCCTTTTTGCTACCTGCATTCCACTTCTTGCTCCTTTTTGTTCAATTTTTTTGCGTCACCCCCTCTTGACTTAATACCATTGGACTATTTTGGGCATAGTCCAAGTATAGGCCGGAAGCCGGAACACCGCAAGCAACCGTTGTTGGCAATCTGTCAACCACACATAACCTACCGATGTTTGACGAAAAACACCCCGTTTGCTGAATCGTATTTTCTGCGATTCCCGCAAACAGGGTGTTTTTGTTTCATTCCATGGCTACATGGGCGCGTACAGGGCTTTGTACTGATTTTCCGGGTTGGGCTCCAGCACCCAAAAGGGGCTGGCCAGCAAAGGTTCCAACTCTTCTCCAAAAGCGGTGCAGAACTGCTCCAGCAAAGGACGGATGGCCTCTTTATCCGCCTGCTGTGCCCGGCGGCAGAGGATTTTTTCAGTCAGATCCCGGGGCGGTATCGTGCTTCTCAGATAAATCCGGCCGCCGTACATGCCCCGGCCGCAGAAGCCGCCCACCACCGGCTGGCCCTCCGGTGCGCCCAGGCCCAGCACCACAATCACTCCGCCCGCCTGGTACTCGCCCAGAAAGCTGCCTGCCGTGCCGCCGATCACGATGCTGGCGCAGGAGTCGCCGAAGGCCTTCATATGAACGCCTGCCCGGTAACCCACATCGCCCCGGATCATCAGTGTGCCACCACGCATGGCATAGCCCGCGGCGTCGCCTGCGCGGCCCTCCACCCAGATGGTACCCGCATTCATGGTATCGCCCACCGCGTCCTGAGCATTGCCGTGGACCCGGATGCTGCCGCCGTCCAGATAGGCGCCCAACGCATTGCCGGGCGTTCCCCAGATCTCCAGCTCACGGCCCTGCATGCCGCTGGCAATATACCGCTGGCCGCAGCAATTATGAATCTGAACATGGGAATCGGTACAGGAGCGCAGGCAGCGGCCCAGCTCCTCGTATTCCATTCCCGTGGCGTCGATTTTCATTTATGTTTCTCCCCTCTCTCATTCCCCAGCGTGCTTCACGCCCAGGATATCCAGCTCCTTCTGGGTGAGTCCAATGCCCCGCAGCGCCAGCCGGTTGCCGCACAGCGCCTCGATGGAATTGATTCCCATACCGCCCATCATCTCGCGAATCTCACGAGTCCAGGCGTTCACCAGGTTCACCAGACGCTGCGCTCCCTCATCTGGGTCCAGACGAGCAGCCAGGTCCGGGCGCTGGGTGGCAATGCCCCAATTGCACAGGCCGGTATGACAGGAGGCACACAGATGACAGCCCAGCGCACACAGCGCCGCTGTGCCGATGGACACCGCGTCCGCGCCAAGAGCAATGGCCTTGACCACATCTGCCGAGTTACGGATGGAGCCGGAGGCAATCACCGAGATGCGGCGGCGGATCTGCTCCTGGCGCAGCCGCTCATCCACAGCGGCCAGGGCCAGTTCGATGGGAATGCCCACATTATCCCGGATACGGGCGGGGGCTGCGCCGGTGCCGCCCCGAAAACCGTCGATGGCGATGGCATCCGCGCCGCTGCGGGCAATGCCCGAGGCGATGGCCGCGATATTATGCACCGCCGCCACCTTCACGATCACCGGCTTGGTGTAGCCGGTGGCTTCCTTCAGCGAGGCCACCAGCTGGCGCAGGTCCTCAATGGAATAGATATCGTGATGGGGTGCGGGGCTGATGGCATCCATGCCCTCCGGCACCATGCGGGTGCGGGCCACATCGCCCACAATTTTGGCGCCGGTCAGATGTCCGCCGATGCCGGGCTTTGCGCCCTGGCCGATCTTGATCTCAATGGCTGCGCCTGCCATCAGGTATTCCCGGTGCACGCCGAACCGGCCGGAGGCAACCTGCACGATGGTATTGGCTCCATATGGATACAGATCCCGATGCAGGCCGCCCTCACCGGTATTGTAATAGGTGCCCAGCGCTTGGGCCGCCCGGCTGAGGGCCGCATGCACATTGTAGCTGATGGCGCCGTAGCTCATGGCCGCAAACAGGATAGGTGTCTTCAATTCCAGATGCGGCGGCAGCGTGGTGTCCAGCTTGCCGTCCGGCCCACGGTGGACCTTATCTGGGCGACGACCCAGATAGACCTCGGTTTCCATGGGCTCCCGCAGGGGGTCGATGGGCGGGTTGGTCACCTGCGAAGCGTTCAGCAGCAGCTTGTCCCAATAGCAGGGCACCTCTTTCTGCGAACTGCCCATACTGGACAGAAGCACACCGCCGGTGGCTGCCTGCCGGTAGATCTCCTGCCGGGCATCCTGGGTCCAGCCCGCATGGGGCCGGAAGGTATTTTCCGCCGGGCGGATCTGCAGCGCCCCGGTGGGGCAGCAGGCCACGCAGCGCTGGCAATCCACGCACAGGGCAGCGTTTGCCCGCATCTTCCCGGTTTTTTCATCCTTTTTATGCACACCAAAGGCGCATTGCTGCTCACAGATGCGGCAGTTCACGCACAGCTCCCGATCCCGAAGGACCGCAAAGCGGGGTGTATCCCATTGTATCTTCATTATTTCCGTTCCTCCTCCTTCAGCCGCACGATCACCGGTTCGCCGCCATTTGGCGCCCAGATACGGTCCAGCTCCGGTTCAACCGCCCGGATGGCGGCCTCTTCACTGGCAAAGTATACCCGGTCGCCCCGCTCGGCCACCACCAGACTGCGCAGCTTGAGCCGGTCATTCAGGGCCATCATGCCGCCCTCGAAGCCCACCAGAATGGAGAACGGGCCGGTGATCAGCAGATCACTGTACATCTGGCGCAGGAAACGGCGCTGCTTCTGCTCCGGCTGGGGCATGGCGGCCAGCTCACTCCAGAAGGGGGCAGCCACCACCTGTGCAACCTCCTCCAATGTGAGGCCCTGATGGCGCAGCAGATAATCTAATGTATAGGTAATGACCTCGGTGTCGGTGAGCAAATTGCAGCGATAGCCGTACATCTCCACCGCACGACGGTTTGCATCGTAGGAAGAAATCTCACCATTGTGGACCACCGACAGATCCAGCAGTGCAAAGGGGTGCGCACCGCCCCACCAGCCCGGTGTATTGGTGGGATACCGGCCATGAGCGGTCCAGGAATAGCCCTCGTATTCCTCCAGGCGGTAGAAATCCGCCACATCCTCCGGGTAGCCCACTGCCTTGAACACGCCCATATTCTTGCCGCAGGAAAACACATAGCAGCCCTTGAGCTGGTCGTTGATGCGAATCACACAGCGGGCGACATATTCCTTTTCGTCCAGATGGCTGTCCGCCAGCTTGTGGGGCAGCGGCTGCACAAAATACCGCCAGATCAGCGGCGCATCCTTGATCTTGGGGGTGGGCGGGGTGGGAATTTTAGAAAGGTTGATCACATCGAAATGGCGATCCAGAAACCGTTCGCACTCCTCCCGAGCGGTCATATCATCATAAAACACATGCAGTGCATAATGATTTTTGTATTGCGGGTAGATGCCGCAACCGGCAAAACCGCCGCCCAACCCGTTGCTGCGCTCGTGCATCACCGCGATGGACCGGCGGATCACCTCACCGCTGATGGGCTGACCGTCCCTGGCAAATACTCCGCTGATGGCACATCCGGACGGGATGCGCACCTGGCCTTCCTTTAACATGGTCCTCCTCCTTTTTCACCGCGCACCGCGCGGAAAACAAAAAGGCACCCGCACCGATGCCTTTGCATCGATGCGAACGCCTTTGTTCGTATGCGTTATCATAGCACCGCATTAAAGCAAAAGTCAAGTGTTTTTTTACTCTTTTAACACTTTCCCGCAGTTCCGACAAAGCACTCTGGGCAAATGCGTGCAACTTTTGTGCAAAGACAAAAAATTGCTTTTTGCAGTCGCTTGCCCCCTTGACGCGGCGCCGTTTGGGGGCTATAATGCAGCTATTGGCACAGCAAAGGCGCTGCGATCCCCCACGGATTTGCGGCGCCTTTGTCCTTTTTTATTCCCGGCATTCAAGGAGGAATTGTCCATGAGCCACACCCTTTCGCAGCTTATGCAGTTCATAGAAGAAAACGACATCAAGTTCATTCGCCTGGCCTTCTGCGATATGTTCGGCGTACAGAAGAACATTGCAATCATGGCCAGCCAGCTGCCTCACGCGGTGGAAAGCGGTATCTCCTTTGATGCTTCCGCCATTGCAGGCTTTGCCAACGTTGCGGAATCGGACCTGTTCCTTGCACCGGATCTGGACACCTTCGCCATTCTTCCCTGGCGGCCCAGCGAGGGCTGCGTGGGCCGGTTCTTCTGCAACATCAAATATCCGGACGGCCGCCCCTTCGAGGGCGACGGGCGGCATTTGCTGCAGACCATGGAGCAAAAGGCCGCGCAGGCCGGATACCGGTTTTTGCTGGGACCGGAATGCGAGTTTTATCTGTTTGAAACCGACGAGAAGGGCCGCCCCACCCTGGAGCCCTTCGACCGGGCAGGCTACTTCGACATTGCCCCCATGGACCGGGGCGAAAACGTGCGGCGGGAAATCTGCCTGACGCTGGAGGAGATGGGCATCCAGCCCGAGCGAAGCCATCACGAACAGGGCCCCGGCCAGAACGAGATCGATTTCCGGTGCGCTTCTCCCCTGCACGCGGCAGACGACCTGATGACCATGCGGGCCGCAGTAAAAGCCATTGCCGCCCAAAACGGGTTGTTCGCCTCCTTCCTGCCAAAACCGTTGCAGGACGAGAGCGGCAGCGGGCTGCACATCAATCTTTCCATCTTCCAGAACGGCGTGAATCTGTTTGAGAATTTCCGCACTGACCCGCACCCCACTGCTGCCGCTTTCCTGGCAGGTATTCTGCGGCGCATTCCCGAGATCACCGTTTTTGCTGACCCGCTGCCCGGCTCCTATGAACGGCTGGGCCGCTGCGAAGCGCCGGGTGTGGTAAGCTGGTCCTGCCAGAACCGTTCTTCTCTGGTGCGTGTGCCTGCTGCCAGCGGACCCGACTGCCGCATGGAACTGCGCAGTCCGGACCCCTCCTGTAATCCCTATTATGTAACCGCACTGCTGCTGGCTGCCGGGTTTGAGGGTGTACAGGAAGGGTTGAGCCTGCCCGCCGCTGCGGACTATGACGCATTTGCCCGGCCTGCCGAACTTACCCCGCTGCCCGCCAGCCTGGACGAAGCGCTGGCTCTGGCCCGGGAAAGCGAGTTCTTAAAGCAGGTTCTGCCGGAAAAACTGCTGGTGGATTATCTGGGCCACAAGCAGCGGGAGGCGGATGCTTACGCCGCAGAAAGCAAACCCTATGAATATGAGATCCGCCAGTACTTTGAACGGATCTGACCATTGGTTTCGAAAAGTGAGGTGAACGGGGATGCCGGGTGTTCTGATCGCAAGCGACAAGCAATACCACGAAACGCTGCGGGCATTTTTTGCCGCCGGTCAGCCTGCGCAATGCTGCGCCAATGCCGGAGAAGCCCGTCGAGCCATGTGCGGCGGCTCCTTCGAAACCCTGGTGATCAACGCGCCGCTCCCCGATGAATTCGGCCGGGAGTTGGCCGTACAGGCGGCGGATGCCGGCATGGATGCCATTCTCCTCTGCCCCGGGCCCCAGGCCGACAAGCTGGCCGCCGGGCTGGAAAAATACGGAGTCTTCGTACTCGCCAAACCCCTTTCCCGCCAGCAAACCGCTTTTGCGCTGCGGCTGATCCGAACCGGCCGCCAGCGGCTGCAGAAGCTCACCGCGCAAAACCGCCGCCTGACCAAGCGGCTGGACGAAGCCCGGATCATCAGCCAGGCCAAATGTGCGCTGGCGCTTTGCCGGGGGCTGAGTGAAGAACAGGCCCACCGTTTAATCGAAAAAGAGGCCATGGACGGCCGCATCTCCAGCCGGGAGGCCGCACTGGAGATCATGCGAAGACTGGAAGACGAAGGCCTTTTATAACTGCTTTTTCCATTTCACAATTGATAATAAATACGCCAAACAGGCAAAGGCGCCTGCATGAATGCTTGAGGAGATTTCTCCCCGGGCTTTGTGCAGGCGCCTTTGCTTTTAAACCATAAAAAGAGAGGGACATTTTATGCAGAAACTTCCCCGGCATCTGCCGATTCATTACGAAGATTACGCACCCGACCTTGCACCGCAGGAGCGCAAAGCCTTTTATGGCCTGCCCAAGAACGTGCAGTTCTGCCGTGAGTGTGTAATGAGCAACCAGAAACCCAACAGCTGCTATGAGTTTGAGCACACCATTCATTCCGCAAAGAAGACCATGGTTATTCAGGAGGACGGCGTATGCGACGCCTGCCATGCCTGCCACAACAAGGAAGGCAAGATCGACTGGGCCGACCGGGAACGCCAGCTGCGGGAGCTGTGCGACCAGTACCGCAAGACCGACGGCAGCTACGACTGCCTGGTACCGGGCAGCGGCGGCAAGGACAGCTTTTACGCCGCTCACCTTTTGAAGTACAAGTACGGCATGCATCCGCTTACCGTAACCTGGGCGCCCCACATCTACACTGACTGGGGCTGGAAAAACTTCGAGGCCTGGATTCACGCCGGATTCGACAACTATCTGTGCACCCCCAATGGCCTGACCCACCGGCTGCTCACCCGCCTGGCCACTGAGAACCTGTTCCATCCCTTCCAGCCCTTCATTCTGGGCCAGAAGCAGCTGGCACCCAAGATGGCCGCGAAGTTCGGTATTCCGCTGGTGTTCTACGGCGAAAATGAGGCCGAGTTCGGCAACCCCATCGCGGACAATGACAGCGCCCTGCGAGACGAACACTTCTTTGCCACCAACGACTTCGATCATATCTATCTGGGCGGCGTTTCGCTGCGCCAGCTGGAGGAGGACTTTGGTGTGGACAAGGCGGACCTGGCCATCTATCTGCCCTGCGAGACCAGTGACCTGGAGAAGAACCACATCCAGGTGCACTACATGGGCTACTACGAAAAATGGCATCCGCAGGGTGCATACTACTACAGCGTGGAGCATGGTGGTTTCATGCCCAGCCCGGAGCGCACCGCCGGCACCTACTCCAAATACAACTCCATCGACGATAAGGTGGATGACTTCTTCTACTACACCACCTACATCAAATACGGCATCGGCCGCTGCACCTACGACGCGGCGCAGGAAATCCGCAACGGCGAGATCGACCGGGACGAGGCGGTTCTACTGTGCAAGAAGTATGACGGCGAATTCCCCAGCCGGTTTGCCGACGAATTCTTCCGTTACATCTCCATCGACAAGGAGCACTTCGGCAAAGCGGCCGACTGCTTCGAGCAGCCCACAATGGATCTGGATTACTTCATGCATCTGGCAGACCGGTTCCGTTCGCCCCACCTGTGGCAGTACGAGAACGGTGTCTGGAGCCTGCGGCACACTCCCTTTGAGGGGCCGAGCCTGTGCGGCTTCGGCGCGCCGGAAAAAGGCGGTGCCAAATGAGCGCGGCACTTCGGCTCATTGCCCGGCTGGACGTAAAAGACCGGTATCTGGTAAAGGGCATCCAGTATGAGGGCCTGCGCAAGCTGGGCGACCCCCACGACTTTGCGCTGGACTATTACCGGCAGGGCATCGACGAGCTGCTTTATCTGGACACGGTGGCCAGCCTGTACGGCCGCAACAACCTGAGCGGTATTCTGGAGCGGGTCACCCGGGATGTGTTCATCCCCATTACCGCCGGGGGCGGCCTGCGCAGCGTGGAGGATGTGGGCACCGTGCTGAAGGCTGGCGCGGACAAGGCGGCCATCAACACCGCTGCCCTGCTCCGCCCCCAGCTGATCAGCGAGGTGGCCCGGGCTTTCGGCAGCCAGTGCATGGTGCTGAGCATCCAGGCCAAGCGCCGGGACCCGCTGAACCCCGCCGCCGGGTGGGAGGCCTACTACGACAACGGCCGGGAGCACTCCGGACGGGACGTTCTGGAATGGGCTCGCGAGGCCCAGCAGCTGGGCGCGGGTGAAATTCTTCTCACTGGTGTGGACCGGGAAGGCGTACGCCGCGGTCTGGACCAGGAACTGATCCAGGCGGTGTGCAGTGAAGTGACCATCCCGGTAATCGCGGCAGGCGGCGCAAGCAATTCCGGCGATCTGATGCAGGCCGCCCGCCTGGGCGCAGGAGCCGTGGCAATGGGCAGCCTGCTACATTACAAGCAGGCCACAATCCCCCAGCTGAAAAAAGAGCTGGCGGAAAACGGTGTGGAGGTGAGACCATGCATCCAACAGTAACCATTGTGGATTACGGGCGCAGCAATCTTTTGAGCGTGCAGCGCGCCCTGGAATACTGCGGCGCGACAGTGGAATACGCCTCCACCCCTGAGCAGGTGGCTGCGGCCGGTGCGCTGGTTCTGCCCGGTGTGGGTGCCTTTGCCGACGGCATGAACCTGCTGCGGGAAAGCGGCCTTGCCCGGGCGGTCTGTACCAGGGCAAGGCAGGGTGTTCCTCTGCTGGGCATCTGCCTGGGAATGCAGTTTCTGTTCGACTCCAGCAGCGAAGGCGGAATTACTCCCGGCCTCGGCCTTTTGCCGGGCACCGTGGAGGCCATTCCCGGCCATACCACCCAGGGCCAGCCGCTGCGGGTACCGCACATTGGCTGGGCGCCATTGTATCCCGCCCAGCAGCGGGAAGGCTTTTCCGGCAGCACACTGGAAGCCATTCCGGTGAAAAGTCAGGTGTACTTTGTACACGGCTACCGGGCAATGCCTGCGCACCAGGCCGACCGGCTGGCGGACACTCTGTATGGCGGGCACCGCATCTGCGCCGCCGTTCAGCGCGGCAATATTACCGGGGTACAGTTTCACCCGGAAAAAAGCGGCGAGGTGGGACTCGCCATTCTGCGCACGTTCCTGGGCAGCTGCCCGGCGTGAAGATAGAGGGTAATTTTTAAGGAGGGAATTTTTATGAAACAGACCTACCGACCTGCACTGAGCCTTTACGAGACCCAAAGTGCCATTGGCATGATCAAGCAGTGCTTCCCCGCACACCTGACCCGTCAGCTGCGGCTGACCCGAGCCACCGCTCCCCTGTTCGTGGACCCCACCACCGGACTGAACGACGATCTGAACGGCGTGGAACGTCCGGTCTCCTTTGACATTCCCGCCATTCCCGAACTGGAAAAAGGCGCACAGGTGGTACACAGCCTGGCCAAGTGGAAGCGCCAGGCACTGGGCCGCTTCGGTTTCGCACCGGACACCGGCCTGTATGCGGACATGAACGCCATCCGCCGGGACGAGGAGCTGGACGAGCTGCACTCGGTGTATGTGGATCAGTGGGACTGGGAAAAGGTCATCACCCACGAAACCCGCACTGAGGAATACCTGAAGGACACCGTGCGGTCCATCGTGAGCGCCATCTGCGCCACGCTGGAGGAGGTCAAGAAGGCATATCCTCAGCTGTGTGTAAACCTTTCCGAGCATGTGAGCTTCGTGACCACCCAGCAGCTGGAGGACCTTTGGCCGGACCTGACGCCCCGTCAGCGGGAGAACGCCTATCTGGAGCAGCACCCCACCGCCTTTATCATGCAGATCGGCGCACCTTTGGCCAGTGGAAAGCCCCACGACGGCCGCGCCCCCGACTACGACGACTGGAGCCTGAACGGTGATCTGCTGTTCTGGGACGACGTTCTGGGCTGCGCGCTGGAGGTTTCCAGCATGGGCATCCGGGTGGACGCCGAAGCCATGGAACGCCAGTGCAAGGCGGCTGGCTGCCCCCACCGGCTGGAGCTGCCCTTCCACAAGGCTGTGCTGGACGGCACCCTGCCCCTGACCCTGGGCGGCGGTATCGGCCAGAGCCGCCTGTGCATGCTGCTGCTGGGCAAGGCTCACATCGGCGAGGTACAGGCAAGCCTGTGGCCCAAGGCCATCCGGGAGCAGTGCGAGGCCGCTGGTATTCCCCTGCTGTGAGCGCATCCGCACATTTTTGCTTTGAAGTATGAAAAGGAGCTGTGACATATGAATCATGTACCGGAATTGTTTGGCAGTATGGTATTCAATGACAAGGTCATGAAGGCCCGCCTGCCCAAGGAAGTTTACCGTTCTTTGAAAAATACCATCCAGCGGGGCGCTCCCCTGGACCCCAGTGTGGCCGATGTGGTGGCCGCCTGCATGAAGGACTGGGCCGTAAGCAAGGGTGCGACCCATTTCACCCACTGGTTCCAGCCCATGACCGGCATCACTGCCGAAAAGCACGACAGCTTCATCAATCCCTGCGGTGACGGCAGCGTCATTATGGATTTCTCCGGCAAGGAGCTGGTCAAGGGCGAGCCGGATGCTTCCAGCTTCCCCTCCGGCGGCCTGCGCGCCACCTTTGAGGCCCGTGGTTACACTGCCTGGGACCCCACCAGCTACGCCTTTATCAAGGATGACACCCTGTGCATCCCCACTGCCTTCTGCAGCTACAACGGCCAGGTGCTGGACAAGAAGACTCCCCTGCTGCGCAGCATGGATGCCATCAGCAAGCAGGCGGTTCGTGTGCTGGCTCTGTTCGGCAAGGACGTGCAGCGGGTAAACGCCACCATCGGACCTGAGCAGGAGTATTTCCTGATCAACAAGGAAGATTACGCCCGACGCCCCGATCTGATTCTGACCGGCCGCACCCTGGTTGGCGCTCCCGCCCCCAAGGGCCAGGAGCTGGAGGATCACTACTTCGGTTCCCTGCGGCCCCGGGTCAAGGCCTTCATGGCCGACCTGGATGAGGAGCTGTGGAAACTGGGTATCCTGGCCAAGACCGAACACAACGAGGTGGCCCCCTGCCAGCATGAGATGGCTCCCATCTTCGCCACCGCCAACATCTCCACCGACGCCAACCAGCTGACCATGGAGGTGATGAAGAAGGTTGCCGACCGTCACGGCTTTGCCTGCCTGCTGCACGAAAAGCCCTTTGAGGGTGTGAACGGCAGCGGCAAGCACAACAACTGGTCGCTTTCCACCGACGGGGGCGAAAATCTGCTGGACCCCGGCACCACACCCGCCGAGAACACCCAGTTCCTGCTGTTCCTGACCGCTGTGATCAAAGCGGTGGACGATTATCAGGACCTGCTGCGCATCAGCGTGGCCAGCGCGGGCAACGACCACCGTCTGGGCGCCAACGAAGCACCCCCGGCCATCGTTTCCATGTATGTGGGCGACGAGCTGCAGGCCGTAATTGACTGCCTGGTGGCGGGCAAGCCCTGCCAGCCCAACGCTCCCACCGTGCTGGACACCGGCGCTGTGGTGCTGCCCAATCTGCCCAAGGATACCTCGGACCGCAACCGCACCAGTCCCTTTGCCTTCACCGGCAACAAATTCGAGTTCCGCATGCCCGGCTCCTCCTTCAACATCGCCTGCACCAACGTGATGCTGAACACCGCTGTGGCAGAATCGCTGCGGCAGTTTGCCGATGTGCTGGAGCAGGCCGACAATCTGCCCCGTGCTCTGCTGGAGCTGATTCGCAGTGAGCTCACCGCTCACCAGCGCATTCTGTTCAACGGCAATGGCTACAGTCACGACTGGGAGGTCGAGGCCGCGCGCCGTGGCCTTTCCAACTTCCGCACCACCCCTGAGGCGCTGGTTCACTACACCGACCCGAAGAACGTGGAGCTGTTTGCCCGGCATGGTGTTTACACCCAGGATGAGATCCAGTCCCGTCAGGACATCCTGCTGGATGAATACGCCAAGGCCATCCGCATTGAGGCGCTGACCCTGCTGGATCTGGTGCGCTGCCGCATCTCGCCCGCCTGTGTCAACTATGCTACCGGCCTGGCCCAGGGCGTAAGCACCAAAAAGCAACTGGGCATTGAGGTTCCCCAGGAGGAGACACTGGCCCGCCACATTTCCTCCCTCACCGGTCAGCTCATCCAGGCTGCCGACCAGCTGGAAGGCCGTCTGGCCGACCCGGTGGCCGAGGATGCCTCGGTTGCCGCAAGCTGGTGCGCCCAGACGTTGATCCCGGCCATGGACGCAGTACGTACCCCGGCCGACCGTCTGGAGCAGCTGGTGGACCGTTCCGTCTGGCCGCTGCCCACCTACAGCGACATGCTGTTCTACGTTTGATTACTCCCATGGCAACACCACACAATTCACGTCTAAAGACTCAGACGGCGTATCATGCCGAAATTTTTCGCGATATTTTCCAAAAATGCTCGCCAAGTCACCAAGGCTTGCCTGCGCTTTTTGCTTCATCTCACAAAAAATTTTCCGGCATGCTCCACCATCTGGAATTGTGCGGTGCCGCCATACTTTTTCGTTTTCTCCCCTATAAAACACACAGAGCGCGCGGCTTGCCGGTTTTGGCAATGCCGCGCGCTCTGTGTGTTTTGCGTTATTTTTTTTGATTGGGATTTGCAAGCCCCATAGCACGGTAAACTGCGTCCAGATCCAAGCTGGCGCGCACCGCATCCGCCAACAGATCATACTGGCTTTGCTGGTAATCCCAGTGGCTCTGGGGCCGGAAGTTTTCCCGGGCAATGCCCTTGCGGGCCAGCAGCCAGGCAGCCAGAGTCTCGGTGAGCGAGCCCTCGTCGAACAGGCCATGCAGATAGGTGCCAAACATATTGCCCTGTGCTGCACCTTCCTCCTGACCGTTTTCCAGCAGGCACAGAGGCTGGCCCGCCAACCGTTTCGTGCGGCCCATGTGGATCTCATAGCCCTGAATCGACGCCCCGGCAAAGGGACCGGCTATCACCTTTGCCGTCGTGCGGGTACGAGCCTTGCTGGAGGTGAATTCCGTCTCGCAGGGCAACAGGCCCATACCGCGCATCTCGCCCGCCTGCTCCACGCCCTCCGGGTCCCGCAGGGTCTGGCCCAGCATCTGATAGCCGCCGCAGACCCCCAGCACCGGGGTTCCGGCTGCCGCCAGCTTTCGCACCGCTGCCTCCAGCCCGTTCTGGCGCATCCAGCCAAGATCCGCCATGGTGCTTTTGGTTCCGGGCAGTACGATCAGATCCGGCGCACCCAGCCCGGAGGCCTGCTCCACATAGCGCACCCCTAGCGCGGGGTGACTTTCCAGCGGGGAGAAATCGGTGAAATTGGAGATGTGCGGCAGCCGGATCACCGCCACATCCACCGGCCGATGAGCCTCGTGGGCGTTCAGCCGTGGGGCGAGACTGTCCTCATCGTCGATGTCCACCCGGGTATAGGGAATCACGCCCACCACCGGCAGGCCGGTAAGCTCCTCCAATTGGGTAAGGCCGGGACGCAGAATGCCCACATCGCCCCGGAATTTGTTGATGATCAGGCCCTTGACCCGCTCGCGCTCCTCTTCGTTCAGCAGCGCCACCGTGCCATACAGCTGGGCAAACACGCCGCCCCGGTCGATATCGCCTGCCAGCAGCACCGGCGCATCCACCAGCTCGGCCAGACCCATGTTCACGATGTCGTTTTCCCGCAGATTGATTTCCGCCGGGCTGCCCGCACCCTCGATGACCAGAATGTCGTTTTCCTCTGCCAGACTGTTGTAGGCCTCCAGCACATGGGGAATCAGCCGGGTTTTGTTTTTGAAGTAATCCGCCGCCGAGTAATCGCCCCAGACCTCACCGTTCACAATCACCTGACTGCCGGTGTCACTTCTGGGCTTGAGCAGGATGGGATTCATCCGCACGTCCGGCTCGCACCCGGCCGCCTGGGCCTGCACCGCCTGGGCGCGGCCCATTTCCAGGCCGTCGGCGGTGATGCAGCTGTTCAGTGCCATGTTCTGGCTTTTGAAGGGGGCTACCCGCCAGCCGTCCTGCGCAAAAATACGGCACAGCGCGGTGCAGAGCAGGCTCTTGCCCGCCCCGCTCATGGTCCCCTGGATCATGATACATTTTGCCTTAGCCATTCTCGCAGCCACACACCTTTCTGAGGGCAGCGATCAGCTGCCGGTTTTCCCGCCGGGTGCGCACCGCCACCCGGTACCAACCCTTGTCGAGGCCGGGATAATTGGAGCAGTCCCGAATCAGCACGCCCAGCTTTCGCAGCGGGGCCGCCAGCTCCGTTTCGCTGTACAAAAGCAGATAATTGGCACTGCCCGGCAGCACCCGCAGGCCCAGATCGGCCAACTGACCCGTCAGCCAGGGACGCTCTGCTTGAATGACCGCCCGCAGCCGGGCCACATACCTGTGCTGGCCCAGGGCCGCAAGCCCCGCCTCCTGCGCCGGGCCGGACACCGCCCAGGGCTGGCCGCAGCGAGCCATGGCCTTCAGCAGGGCTTCGTCGCCGCACAGGCAGTACCCCAAGCGCAGGCCCGCCATGGCATACAGCTTGGTGAAAGCCTTTAAAATCAGCAGATTGGGAAAGCGGCCCAGCTCCCCCTTCAGGGTGTGGGCGGCGGGGTCATCCAGCCAGTCGTTGAAGCACTCGTCCACCACCAGCAGAGTACCGCAGGCCGCACATCGCTCCAGAATCTTTCGAAGCAGGTCCGGCTTGGTGAGCGCTCCGGTTGGGTTGTTTGGCTCACACAAAAAGAGCATGTCCAGCTCCGGAGTGATTTCCTCCAGAATGGCAGGGGTGACGGCAAAGCCGTTTTCTTCGGTGAGCATGTGCTGCTTCACCCGGCAGTCCACCGTTTCCAGCGCCTGCCTGTATTCCGCAAAGGTGGGCGCAGTGACAAGGGCTGTACGGGGCTTCTTCGCCAGCACCACCCGGAAGATCAGATCCGCTGCGCCGTTGCCGCACAGAATCTGCTCCTGTTTCACATTCTCGTGCAAGGCCAGGGCTTCGGTGAGCCGGCGGCAGAGGGGGTCCGGGTAACGGGCCGCCTGCCGGGCCGCCTTTGCCACCGCCCGGCGTACCGCCCAGGGCACGCCCAGCGGGCTCACATTGGCGGAAAAATCCAGCGGCGGGCGGCCATACTCGGCCTCAAAGCCCGCCCAGTCGCCGCCATGGGTCAGTTTTTGCTGCATTGCAGTTGATTCTCCTTTTTCTTATAAAGCCAGCAGCACCGCCCAGCGCACCGCCGCCAGCACCACCAGCCCCAACAGGCTGGCGGTCAGCATCATCCGGTTGGTGCGGGGGATATCCTCCACCTCCACCGGGCGCAGCGCATCGCCCAGGGTGGGCTTTTCATGCAGCTTGCCGAAATACCAGGCCGGACCTGCCAGCTGGACCCCCAGCGCACCCGCGCAGGCGGATTCCGGCTGGGCAGCGTTGGGGCTGGCATGCTTGCGCCGGTCCCGCCGCCAGATACGCCAGGCGTTCGCCGCATTGTTTCCGGTGAAGAAGGCCGCGGCAATCCAGAACAAAGCAGACAGCCGGGCGGGGATGTATCCGGCCGCGTCGTCCAGTTTTGCGGCGGCCCGGCCGAAGTACAGGTATTTGTCGTTTTTGTAGCCCACCATGCTGTCCATGGTATTGATGGCCTTGTAAGCCAAACCCAAAGGCGCGCCGCCGATAAGCAGATAGAGCATGGGGGCGATGACGCCGTCCGAGAAGTTTTCCGCGATGGTTTCCACCGCGGCCTTGGTCACACCTTCGCTGGTGAGGAACTGGGTGTCCCGTCCCACCACACAGCTGACCGCTTTTCGGGCGGCAAGCAGATCACCTTTACAGAGCGGTTCGTACACATGCATGGTCTCCACCCGCAGATCCTTCACCGCCAGCGCCTGCCAGCACCACAGCACCTGCACCGCAAAGCCCAGTGCGGGATGAATCCGGCCTGCCAGCCAGATGACACCTGCGCTGAAAGCAAGCGTTCCCAGCGGCAGAACCGCCGCCAGCACCACGCCGCCCCAGAACAGAGCGCAAGGCGTATCCGGCAGAAGGCGGCGCAGCAGCCGCTCCAGCCGGGTGATGGCCTTCCCCATGTATACCACCGGGTGGGGCATCCAGCGGGGGTCGCCCAGAATCAGATCGACACAGAAGCCCAACAGAACCGCCAATAAAATTGTCATTCCTGCCCGCCCCTTTCATAACACACCGTGCGCTGGTATTCCAGCGTGTGCTCCTTGTGCCAGCGGTTGTCGTCGGTGGTCACCAGATAGCCGCCGTCGTTGGGGCCGCACCAGCTGTAATAATCCTTTTTGGGCAGGCCGTACTGCTCCATCAGGGCCATCTGAGTACCGCCATGAGCCAGAATCACCAGCTCCTCCTCGCCAGCTGCTAAAGCATCCTTCAGCAGGCGGCAGAAGGCCTCACAGGTGCGCTGAGTGAACTCCGCCTTGGTCTCGCCGCCGGGGCAGCGGCCGGTGCAATCCTCCCCCACCCAGGCAATGTAGTCCGGGTCCTTTTCCATCTCAATGTAGTTGCGGCCCTGAAACACGCCGAAGCACATTTCCTTCAAGTCATCCACCTCCACCAGCCGGGCCTCCGGGAAGAGAATCTCGGCAGTGCGGCGGGCGCGGATCAGAGGGGAAATATACACCACTTTGGGTGAAATCGGCGCCTTTTGCAGCCGGGCAAGGCCCTCTGCACTCAGGGGGATATCCAGCGTGCCCTGATAGCGCTTTTGTTTGTTGTATTCCGTTTCGCCGTGGCGAAGCAGATAGATATTCATTCCGGCAATTCTCCTTTTAATAAGATGGGCAGGCCGCAAAAGACCCGCACCACAGTGTCTGCCCGCTGGGCCAGCAGGCAGGCCAGACGGCCCGCCGCTTCCCGGTCGGCCCGCTGCTTTGTATCCACCGGCACCACGCCGCCGCCCACCTCGGTGGCGATGACCACCGGCCAGGTTTCCAGCTGCTCCGCCAGCTCTTCCGGGGATTTCTGCCCCACCAGCTCCTGCACATCCCACGCTGCATATCTGGCAAGTTCTTCCGCTTTACAGTTTAGAATGCGGCAGGCAAAGTCCCGTTTGCCCGCAAACAGCGGGCCTGTGATAAAAATCATAACGCTGCCTCCAACAGCTGCACCACCACAAGGGCGGCCAGCATCCAAAGTTCCGCAGTCTGCAAAAACCAGCCTGCCAAATCGCCAGACAGACCGCTGAACTGTTTGTCACTCATGCGGCGGTAGTAGAGCAGCACCAGAAACGCTGCCGCTGCCATGGCTGCACCTTCTATCCGGCCCACTGCACACATGCAGACCGCCAGCAAAATTGCCAGCACCAACAGCACCCGGCGCACCGCCGTCCGATCCGCCGAAGTGGCGAAGGTATGGGCAAGGCCGGTGTTTTTTGCCAGCGGGAAGGTGGCCACCGCCCAGCCGGACAACGCCCGGCTGAGCACAAAGCTCATCCCAAAGCAGGCAAGGGCCGGGTCATCCAGCCGCACCGCAGTGCACAGCGCAAAGCTGGCCACAAACCAGACGCCCAGCCGGATCACCGCGAAGGCGCCGCAGCGGGGGTCCTTTAAAATCTCCTGTTTTTTCTCCGGCGGCGCACAGCTGGCCAGCGCGTCGCTGGTGTCGGCGTAGCCGTCCAGGTGGATGCCCCCGGTGAGCAGAATGGGAATCAGGCACAGCCCCGCACCCCGCAGCATTTCCGGCATGCACAGCCAATTGGAGGCAATCTGCCACAGTGCCTGGGCCAGCCCGATCACCACCCCAATCAGAGGCAGCGCGCACAGCGCATACCGCATGTTGCGCGGCCCCCACACCGGCTGAGGCACCGGGATAGCGGAAAACATGGCAAAAGCCACCGCGATGGTCTCAAGCACGATCATGCAGATAGGGCTCCTTTCCTTTGTAATACCGGGCAATGCCGCATTGTACTTCGCACACATTGTCCGCCCGGGCGGCCAGCTCCCGGTTGAGCCGGGCCAGCAGCCGCAGATATTTCAGCGTATCGCCCTCGTATTCGATGCCGCCGCTGAACACCTCGTTGCTCACCAGAATCAAATCGCTGCACTGGCTGAGGAGCTTGTCCACCCCGTCCAAAATGGAGCAGAAGGCATCCTCACCCGCACCCGCGGGATCATATCGTTCGTTGGCCGCCAGATTGCTCAGGCATTCCAGCAGCACGGTGCCTTTTTCCGGCAGCTGCAGGCCTGCCAGATTCAGCGGACACTCCACCGTCTCAAAGCCTTTGCCCGCCCGCATGGCTCGGTGCCGGGCAATTCGCTGGCGGGTCTCCTCACCCCAGGGCTGCATGGTGGCAATGTAAAACCGGCGGGCCGCCGGAGCGGCCACCGCCAATCGCTCGGCGTATTCGCTTTTGCCGCTGGCCCCGCCGCCCACGATCAGGGTAAACATGGCTCGCCTCCCTGGGGCTGATAGGCCTCCATGCCGTAATTTTCAAAGGTGTTGGATTCCTCATACACTACTTGGGCCATATCCAGCAGCGGCATGGCCGCCAGTGCGCCGGTGCCCTCGCCCAGACGAAGCCCGGCGGTAATCAAGGGGTGCTTGTCCAGCGCGTTCAGCAGCAGCGCGCCTGCAGGCTCTGCCGATACATGACTGGCCAGAATCGCTTTGCCCGCATCCGGGCAAAGGCGCACCGCCAGCAGAGCCGCCGCCGCGCTGATGACGCCATCCATGAGCACTGGAACCCCGAAGGCCGCACCGCCCAGGAATGAACCACACATACCAGCAATATCAAAACCACCCAGCTTGGCCAGCACATCCAGCGGGTCCGTTGGGTCCGGCTGGTTGGTCTGGATGGCCTTGCGGATGGCCGCTTTTTTGCGGGCAAGTCCTTCATCGGAAAGGCCCGCGCCCCGGCCGGTGATGGCCTCCGGCTCACAGCCCAGCAGCACGCTGGCCACTGCGCTGGCGGTGGTGGTATTGCCGATGCCCATTTCGCCGGTGGCCAGAAGGCCCACGCCCTGCTGCTTGCAGTCCTGTACCAAAAGCGCGCCGGCCAGAATGGCCTGCTCGGCTTGCTCGCGAGTCATGGCCGGGCCCTGGGAAATATCGCCGGTGCCGTTGGCCACCCGCCGATCCAGCACACCGGGCTGCGGGGTAAAATCCTTGATGCCCATATCCACCGGAATCAGCTTACAGCCTGCCCGCCGGGCCATCCGGCAGGCGGGGGTGGTGCCCTGCGCAAACCCGCGGGCCACCATTGCCGTCACCTCGCTGCCGGTCTGGGTTACCCCCTGGGCCACCACGCCGTTGTCCGCACAGAAAACGAGTAAGGCTTTCTGTTCCAGATCAATGTCCGCCGAGCCGGTGACCGATGCGATCTGGCACAATGCGTCCTCCAGAAGGCCCAGGCTGCCCAGCGGCTTTGCACAGGCGTTCCAGCGGCGGCGGGTTTCCTGCTCTGCCCTTTCGTTTTTCGGCTTGATCTGTTTTAAAAGCTGTGCCAGTGTCACGCTTGCTTCTCCTCTCGCTTTGCATATTCCTTTGCCGCTGCCGCAAAGCGCTCGGCCAGCGGCAGGTCTCCGGCAAGATACAGGTGCGGAAAGCCCGCGTACAAGCTCTGAGTGGCAAAGCAGCAGCTCCACTGCCTGCCGCCGGAGGTTTTTTCCGCCTGCAGGGCCGCGCCATTCTCGGTGCTGTCCCAGCAATGGAACTCGTGGGCATTGGTGATCTCGCCGGTGCGCAGCAGCATACTGTCGCTGCGGGCGGTCAGTCGGTTGTAGCCGAACCGCACCAGTCCGCCGGTTTTATGGCCCGCGCCGGGCAGCACCCCGGCCATGGGCCAGGCGTCGCCGTTTGCGTCCTCCAGACTCTGGCCCAGATACAAAAAGCCGCCGCATTCCGCCACGGTAGGCACCCCTCGCTCAACTGCCGCCCGGATGGCGTGCCGCATGGGACGGTTCTCGCTGAGAGCCTTGGCGTGCAGTTCAGGATAGCCGCCGCCCAGATACAGGCCCGCCGCACCGGCTGGAAGGCTCTCATCATGCAGCGGGCTGAAAAAGTGCAGCCGCGCTCCGGCCCGGCGCAACGCGTCCAGACTCTCTTCATAATAAAACTGGAAGGCCTCGTCCCGTGCCACGGCAATCACGGGGCCGTTCTTGCAAGGTTGCTCCGCAATTGCGGGCTCCGACTGCCGCCCGGTCTGGTAGACTGCCAGAAAGCGGGGCCAGTCCATTGTGGTTTCCAGGCAGGCTGCAATGGCCCGCACCCGCTGGGCCAGATCCTCCACCTCGCCGGCGGTGACCAAACCCAGATGACGGCTGGAGAGAGACGCCTGCTCCAGCTCGGGCAGATAGCCCAGCACCGGCACACCGGTCTCCTCTTCCAGCATGGGCTTGAGCGCGGCATACAAACCGGCACTGCACCGGTTCAGAAACAGTCCCTTGATGCGGCTGTCCTTGCGGAAGGAGAGCATTCCCTTCACCTGGGCCGCCAGTGTCAGACTGGAGCCGTAGGGGTGCAGCACCAGCAGCACCGGGAGCTCCAGCAGGCGGGCCACATCCCAGGCACTGGCCTTATCGCCGCCGAAGGTCATACCGTCGTAAAAGCCCATCACGCCCTCGCACACCGCGGCATCGCAGCCCGCTGTGTGGTGGCGGTAAAGCCTGCGCGCCCGCTCTTCCCCGGCGAGAAATACATCCAGGTTACGGCTGGGCACCTGCAGCACCGAGCGGTGGAACATAGGGTCGATATAATCCGGCCCGCACTTGAAGGCCGCAGGGGCCAGGCCCCGGTCTTTCAGCGCCTGCAGCAGGCCGCAGGTGACAGAAGTTTTGCCGCTGCCGGAAGCCGGGGCGGCGATCATCACTTCGAGCATTGGTCCTCCTCAACAAAACGGCGGTCTTTTGCCGCCTCGCAAAGAAAAAGGCCTCTCCCGCCTTGCCGGACGGCAAAGCAGAGAAAGGCCCGGAAACGTACAACACACACCGGCCCAGCAGCCGGTGCTTTGCCCTGCGCACGTTTGGTCCGTCCGGCGCGAGGGTTCCTGCCTTTGGCAGTGATTCATCCGTCGGGCAGGTCTTCCGGCTCAGGCCTTGCGCGCACCGGCAGCGCCTTCCCGGGAAAACTCCCCAGTGGCTTTTCCTGCCAATGCTCAGCCTTTACGGCGGCGGTCCCGCATGGGCATTGCACCCATTTCCCTATTCTCCCGGCCAGCCTTTTGCGGCTCCGGGCACCCGGCGGCGATTTAACCTATATACTATACCACAAAACCGGATGTTTGTATAGGCAAAGCGGTCATAAATTCAGGCGGCGCTGCCTGCGGGCTTTCGCCTGGTCAGAATGGCCTGCACTGCGTCCCACAGGCCGAAGCGGAGCATCAGAAGGCAATAGAGTCCCCCGGTGACCACGCAGCCCAGCAGCAGCTGCGGCCAATCACCACTCACTCCCACCAGGCGCAGGGCCCCCTGCCCCAGAACCGCCGAAATCAGGAAAATCAACGCGGGCTGCACAAACCACCGATACCAGCGGGTGTGGATGCGGGCCACCTTTTCAATGCGGAAGATGTTCAGCAGCGCGGACAGCACATTGGAGCAAATCATCACAAACAGAAAGCCCTTCATGCCCATGCGCGGCATGAGCAAAATCACCAGACCGATGCGGATGAGGGAATCCCAGATGCTGTAGCGGAAGGTGGCCACCTCCTCGCCCAGGCCCTTCAGAATGGAATCGCCCATGGCATCCAGATACATGCCCGGCAGCACCGGAGCCAGAACTGCCAGATAAAAGCCGATGGTCTCGTCGTGGTAGAGAATCCGGCCCAGCGGATAAGCGTACAGGGCAATCAATCCCCCGGCCAGCACCGAAAAGGTGGTGGTGAACAGCATGATGCGCCCCACCAGCGTTTCCAATGTTTTCTGCCGGCCCAGAATGTGGGCTTCGGTGACCTCCGGCATCAGCAGGGTGGCCAGCGGAGTGAGGAAGGAAAACGGAAACAGCAGTATCGGCATGGCCATCCCCTTAAGCGCGCCGAACTGGGCCAGCGATTCCTCCCGGCTGCCCAGAAAGGCCAGCAGACAGGCGGGCACCAGCGTGTTTTCCACGGTATGGAGGGCACTGTCCAGGCAGCGGCCTCCTTCCACCGGGGCCAGGATACGCCAGATTCGCCCTGAGGTGCCCTTGGGCACTTGGGCCGGGGCGTCGCCGAAGGTCCGGTTCAGATCCCGCCGGTAGTACCACATCACCAGCAGGGTGGATACCACCTCGCTGACCATACTGCCCACCAGCACCGCGGCACAGGCATACTGCACACCCCGCTGCACCGCACCGGGAAGAATCAGCAGCACCAGGACAATACGGATGATCTGTTCAAAAATCTGACTGACCACATTGGGACCTACCTTGCGTCGGGCGAAGAAATAACCCCGTGCCGCCGAGCCCACTGCCATGAAGGGCAGACTGGGCGCCAGCAGTGCCAGCGAGGGCGCTGCCCGTATATCCCCCAACCAATAGCGGGCGGCGGGCCAGGCCAGTACCAGCTGCACCACCCCTGCAGCGAAACCAAAGGCTAAGGCAAGCGCCATCACCCGGCCCAGAACTCCTTTTGCCCGGCCGGGCTGCGGGCGGGCCAATTCCTCTGCTGCCAATCGGGTGGCAGCTACCGAAACACCCGCAGTGGCCACCGTGATGCACAGGCTGTAAAGCGTGAAGATCAGCTGATACAGGCCCATACCCTCGGCCCCGATGCGCGCGGCGATGTACACCCGGAAAAACATACCCGCCGCCCGCAGCCCCAGGCCAGTGACCGTGAGGATCGCCACATTCTTCAAATAGGTTTTCAGTCTGCCCATGGGCCCACCCTTTCTTTCGGCTTGAACTGCCTGTTTCATGGATATGCCGGGCGGGATATGCGTATGACGTTTGCTTTTTGTTTGTTGGCTACTTCTTTTCTTTTGTTGACAGGTGTGGTAAAATCATAACCGGATATTTTCACTTTGCCCGCGCACTTTCGGCGACGGGCCGCAGGAGGATTTACAATGATGATGGAAACCATTCAGCAGGCGGCCGACCTGCTGCGCAGCCGTCTGCCCGAAACGCCCACCGTGGGCATCGTTCTGGGCAGTGGTCTGGGCGGCCTTGCCGACCGCATCGAAGCACCGGTGTATGTGCCTTACAGCGAGATCCCGGGCTTTGCGGTCTCCACCGCGCCGGGTCATGCGGGCCGCTTTGTGGCCGGGCAGCTGGCAGGCAAGCAGGTGCTGTGCATGCAGGGTCGGCTGCATTACTACGAAGGCCACTCCATGCAGGACATCGTGTTCCCCATCCGGGTGATGAAGGCTCTGGGTGTGGAAACCCTGATCCTGACCAACGCCGCGGGCGGTGTGAACACCAGCTTTTCGGTGGGCGATCTGATGCTGCTGGAGGATCACATCAACTTTATGGGCGCCAACCCTCTGACCGGCCCCAACGATGAGGCTGTCGGCCCCCGTTTCTGCGACATGACCTTCGCCTACACCCCGGCGCTGCGTGAGCTGGCGCTGCAGGTGGCCGAGAAGCAGGGCGTTGCATTGCAGAAGGGTGTGTATCTGGGCTACATGGGCCCCAGCTACGAGACCCCCGCTGAAATCCGGGCCTTCCGTACCCTGGGAGCGGATGCAGTGGGCATGAGCACCGTACCCGAGGTGATCGCCGCCAGCCACTGCGGACTGAAGGTTCTGGCCATGAGCCTGATTACCAACATGGCCGCGGGCATTGAAAAGAAGAAGCTTTCCGGTGATGAGGTCATTGAAATTGCCAACCAGCGCGCACAGGTGCTGCAGAATCTGGTGAGCGGCATCATTGCCGAGCTGTAATAGAAAAAAGGAGAGAAACAAATCATGAGCGAATGTTCGCATGATTGCAGCAGCTGCAGTCAAAACTGCTCCAGCCGTCAGAACCCTCAGGATTTCCATGAGGCCCCCCACAAGCTGAGCAGCATTAAGAAGGTTATCGGTGTGGTAAGCGGCAAGGGCGGCGTCGGCAAGAGCATGACCAGCGCCCTGATGGCTGTGGAGATGCGCCGCCGTGGTTACGGCGTGGGCATCCTGGACGCCGACATCACCGGCCCCTCCATCCCCAAGCTGTTCGGCATCCATGGCCGTGCCATGGGCGATGAGAACGGCATCTGGCCCATCGAGAGCCGCATGGGCATTGATGTGATGAGCATCAACCTGCTGCTGGAGCACGAGGAGGACCCCGTTGTATGGCGCGGCCCCGTGATCGCCGGCGCGGTGAAGCAGTTCTGGCAGGACGTGATCTGGAAGGACGTGGACTTCCTGTTTGTGGACATGCCTCCGGGCACCGGTGACGTTCCCCTGACCGTGTTCCAGACCCTGCCCGTGGACGGCATCATCGTGGTTGCCAGCCCGCAGGAGCTGGTGAGCATGATCGTGGGCAAGGCCGTGAAGATGGCTCAGATGATGAACATTCCCATTCTGGGCGTGGTGGAGAACATGAGCTACGTGGAATGCCCGGACTGCGGCAAGCAGATCAAGGTATTCGGCGAAAGCCACGTGGACGAGGTTGCTGCCAAGTACAACATTCCCGTTCTGGCCAAGTGCCCCATCGACCCCAAGCTGGCAGAGTGTGCCGACCAGGGCCTGATCGAGGTGTATGGCGGCCAGTACCTGAATGCCGCAGCTGACGCGGTGCAGACACTGCTGAAGTAAGCCATCCGAACTTATGGGAGGCGCCAAACCACCGAAGGAGTGGACCCGGATGTTCCGCGAGCATCTGACCGCTGGTTATCTGCTCGGCTTTCTTGTGATCGTTGCGGTGATCTTCATCGCCGGAGCCGTTTTCTGGTCCACCGCCTTATTCTGAACCGAATGCCCCGTGGCAAGCCGGGTGATTTTCCCGCCTGCCCGGGGCATTTCTCATATCCCCAAGGAGGTATTTCCCCATGCACATTCCCGCCTGCGAAACGCGGCAGCTTGAGATTCTTACCTTTCAGCAAGCCATGGAGCACCGGGACCAGAGTGCCGAATACGACCGGAGCCGGTGGCTGTATATTCCGGACTTTTACTCGGAATACCGGTACATTTTAGGCACGGTTGGCAAGCGCCCGCTGATCACCATTGGCATCAACCCTTCCACCGCCGCTCCCGACGCGCTGGACAACACCCTGAAATCCGTGCAGCGCATCGCTCTGGGTAACGGTTTTGACTCCTTCATCATGTTCAATGTGTACGCCCAGCGAGCCACCAACCCGGACCAGATGGACAAGGAGTTCAACGAGCCTTTACACCGGGAGAACATGAACGCCTTCCGCTGGGTGCTGGAGCGCAGCGGCGAACACCCGGCTCTGTGGGCGGCCTGGGGCACCATCATCGAAAAGCGTCCCTACCTGAAGCAGTGCCTGGCGGACATGATGGAGCTGGGCCAGCAGTTTGGTGCGGTGTGGTATCAGGCGGGCAAGCCCTCGGTAAAGGGGCATCCCCATCATCCGCTGTATCTGAAAAAGGACTCCGCTCTGGACCCCTTTGACGTGGCTGCCTACCAGGCAAGTCTGTAAGAAAAAACACCCTGAACCCGTTTTCACGGGATCAGGGTGTTTCAGCCTGTCGAAAAAGGCCACCTATCGGTGGTTTTTTTCTCGTATAAGGAAAGGGAATGCGGTATAATGGTGTGGGGTGATAAAAATGCTGGTAAAGAACGCGGAAAACAGAGGACAACTGGAATTTGTAAGTTTGGAAAACATGGTGCCGCAGGATCACTTGCTGCGGAAGATCGACGCAGCCATTGATTTCAAGAAGATCTACGAATTTGTAGAGGATCTGTACTGCGAGGACAACGGCCGTCCAAGCGTAGACCCGGTGGTACTGTTCAAAATTGTTCTGATCCAGCATATCTATGGGATTCCTTCGCTCCGCCGAACTCTGGAAGAAGTGAGCATGAACCTGGCATACCGGTGGTTCATTGGATATCCGCTGAATGAGGCAGTGCCGCATTTTTCAACGGTGAGCTACAACTTCAAGCACCGGTTCAACCATGGCACGGTGGAGTATGTATTCCGCTGGGTGCTGAAAGCGGCGGCAGAGGAAGGGTATCTGGACACAGAAGCTATTTTTGTGGATGGAACCCATATTAAGGCAAGTGCCAATCTGAAAAAGCAGGCCAAAAAGGCGGTTCCCAAACAGGCGAAGCGGTACGCAAAAGAGTTGTTTGCTGAGGTAAACAGAGACCGGGAAGAACACGGCAAGAAGCCCTTTTCCGATGACAGCGACAAAAATCCGCCCCAGGAGAAGCAGACGAAGGAAACGGTGGTATCCACCACCGACCCGGAAAGCGGCGTGTTCCACAAGGGGGAACACAAAAAGTGCTTTGCCTACGAGGCGCACACGGCCTGCGACAAGCACAATTTTGTTCTTGGTGTTTACGTCACTCCCGGCAATGTCCACGACAGCGTAGCTTTTGATTCCCTCTATGACGAACTATGCAAGTACCATCCCGAACACAAAACAGTGGTGGCGGACAGCGCCTACAAAACGCCTTGGATCTGCAAAAGGATCTTCGGGAGCGGCCGCGTTCTTTCCACTTGCTATACCCGTCCCAAGACCAAAGAGAACGGCCATCCCTGGTGGATGTATGTGTATGACGAGTACTTTGATGATGTGATCTGCCCGGAGTACCGTGCGCTGCATTATTCCACCACAAACCGGGAGGGCTACCGGGAATACAAAAGCCGGGCTTATCTTTGCAAAAGATGTCCTACCAGAGGGATATGTACCGAAAGCTCCAGGTGCGAGAAAACGGTGAGGCGCCATATCTGGCAGGACTATGTGGAGATGGCGGAGCATGTCCGGTATATGCCGGTGTACAAAGAACTGTACCGGCTGCGAAAAGAGAAGATCGAGCGTGTATTTGCCGATGCGAAAGAAAAGCACGGCATGCGTTACACCCAGTACAGAGGCTTGGCCCAGGTGACAAACTGGGTGAAGCTTAAATTTGCTGCCATGAATCTGAAAAAGCTGGCCACCTGGAAATGGAATGGCCGCCATCCGGCACCGGATGGTGGCAAACGGTCCAGATTGCGCGAAAATGCGCCACATTTCATTGCTTTTTCCACCTGTCTTCTTGTTTTCAAACAGAAAACCTGCTCTGGCCTGATTGCCAAAGCAGGTTTTTCTACAGGCTGAGAGGAAGCCCATGCGGGCTTCCTCTTTTTTACTTGCTTGCGTTTTGGGGATGGGGGGTTACTTAGAGAACACGCTCAGATCGGCGGTCTTGCCCGGGTAGATGCCCATGGGCTCGTAGTGGGGGGTGACCACGCTCACGATGTGGGTGCCCTGCTCGGCGTTGAAGTCATCCAGATAGGGCTGATGCTGGAAGTAGTTAGCGTCCAGACTGCCGTCCTCCACGGCGGTGTTGGGCATCACGTAGTCGTCGAATTCCACAATCTCCAGGGTCACGTTGTGCTCGGCCAGGATGGGAGCGGCGTACTCCAGAATCTCGGCGTGGGGGCTGGGGGAAGCGCCCACCTTCAGGGTGACCGGCTCGGTGATTTCAGGGATGGTCAGCTCCTCAGCACCCATGGGCATCACCACGCCGTTGTAATTGGCGGCGATCCAGTCCTGCACGTCCTGGCTCATGAGCACGGCGGCCAGCGCCTGGATGGCGGGCTCGGTTTCCCGGCCCTCCTTCACGGCCAGTACGTTGCCGTAGGTCTGGGCAGCAACGCTCTCGGCATCCTCGCTCACCAGAACGGTGTCGCCGATGCCGGCACCGGAGGCATAGTTGCCGTTGATCACGGCGAAGTCCAGATCAGGCAGGCTGCTGGGCAGGGCCGCGGCCTCCATGGGAACGATCTCCACGTTGTAGGGGTTTTCGGCGATGTCCCGCTCGGTGGCTTCCAGACCCACGCCCTCGGTCAGGGTCAGAATGCCCTGGTCCTGCAGCAGCTGCAGGGCGCGGCCGCCGTTGGTGGCGTCTGCCGGAATGCCGATCTTGTAGCCGCCGGATTTGCCGCCGCAGGCGGCCAGGCTCACGGCCAGTACGGCGCACAGAGCCAGAGAAATCAGTTTTTTCATGATACACACTCCTCTATGTTGATGGATTGAAATAAGCGTTATAAAACGAAAACAGCACCCGGCTCAAGGCTCGCGCGCCGCCCGAAGCGGGGCGCTGTTTTTTCAAAAGGGGATCAGCGGTTGCGCTTGTCGGCCTTGCGGGCCAGCAGGTTGCACACGCTCTGGATGATGCACACCAAAATGACCACCAGAACGATGGTGGCGTACATCACGTCGCTTTGGTAACGCTGGTAGCCGAAGCGGAAGGCGATGTTGCCCAGGCCGCCCGCGCCCACCGCGCCGGTCACGGCGGTGTAGCCGAAGATGGTGATGATGGTGATGGACAGGCCCCGCAGCAGGCTGGGCACGCTTTCCACCAGCAGCACCCGGGTGATGATCTGCCAGTTGGTGGCGCCCATGCAGCGGGCGGCCTCCACAACACCGGCGTCGATCTCCTCCAGGCTCTGCTCCACCATGCGGGCCACGAAGGGCGCCGCCGCGATGGACAGGGGAACGTTGGCGGCGGTTGCGCCGATGGAGGTTCCCGCAATCAGTCGGGTGAAGGGGAGAACGAAGAAGATCAGAATCATGAAGGGGATGCTGCGGAACAGGTTCACGAACCAGCCGAACACCGCGTTGAAGCGGGGGGCGGCCATGATGCCGCCGGACTTGGTGGTGGTGAGCAGCACGCCCAGGGGCAGGCCGATCAGATAGGCCACCAGGGTGGGAACAAAGGTCATGTAAAGGGTTTCCAGCGTGCCCTCCCACAAAAGGCTGCCGTACTCCGCGAAAAATTCTGCCATGGGTTTATTCCTCCTTGCCCAGCAAAAGGCGGGCCACGTCGCTTTGGGGATGTTCAAAAATCTGAGCTGCGTCGCCCTGCTCCACAAAGCGGCCGCCGTCGATGACCACCATCCGGTTGCAGATGGCCTTGACCACCGCCAGCTCGTGGGTGATGATGATCACCGTCACGCCCAGCTTTTTGTTGATGGCCTGCAAAAGCTCCAGTACGCTCTTGGTGGTGAGGGGGTCCAGGGCGCTGGTGGGCTCGTCGCACAGCAGCACCTGAGGATTGGATGCCAGCGCCCGGGCCAGGGCTACACGCTGCTTCTGGCCGCCGGAAAGCTGGCTGGGGTAGCTCTGGGCCTTATCCGCAAGGCCAACCAGCTCCAGCAGCTCAGCCACCCGCTTTTCCACTTCGTCCTTTTTGTAGGGGGTGAGCTTTAAGGGAAAGGCCACGTTCTCGGCCACGGTCTTCTGCATCAGCAGATTGTAGCCCTGGAACACCACGCCCATCTGGCGGCGGGCCTCCAGCAGCTCCTTGCCCTTCAGGTGGGCAAGGTCCTTGCCGTTCAGCAGGATCTGGCCCTCGGTGGGCTTTTCCAAAAGGCACAGGCAGCGCAGCAGGGTGCTTTTGCCCGCGCCGCTCATGCCGATGATGCCGAAGATGTCGCCATCCTGAATGGTGGTGGAAACATCCCGCAGGGCTTCCACCTTGCTGGCGCTTCCCGTAAAGATCTTGGACAGATGTTTGATCTCAAACATGATTGCTTTCTTTCTCTCCTTTTTTCGGTCCGGCGGTAAAACGGCAAAACAAAAAGGCTGCCGTCCTTGCAACAAAACAAGGACGACAGCCTGTAACAGACTTCGTGGTACCACCTTGATTCACCGGCCCCTTGCGGGGACAACGGCCTTTCCGGCTGCGGCAGAAATGAACTGATTACAGCCTGACGCTTTAACGGGCGTTCCCGGCGGGCACTTAGAACTCATGCTCTTCGCACACGCAGCTCCGAGACCATGTTCAGCTTCCTGTTCCCTGCCCGTTTCCACCGTCGGGGCTCTCTAGTAAGGGTCGATGCCGAAAGCCTACTCTTCTCTTCTTCGCTTTTGGATGATAGTATGCGTTTATGATACCGTCGAATTTACGGTTTGTCAAGCACTTTTTTGCGCGATATTACCAGAAAAACAAAAAATGCCCCGCTTTTTGGCGAAAAAGCGGGGCAGATAATCATAAATTGTGATTATTTATTCTCTTCCCAGATGGGGTGGTTCAGCACCCAGCGGCCGTACTCGTCCTTGTGGAAGATGTCGGTGTTGTAGAACTTGTCCAGAATGGCCCAGAACTCGCTCTCGGTGTAGCCGCAGAACTCGCAGAAGTCACGCACGCACAGGGGGTCCAGTGCGCCGTCCCGCTCCTTGATCAGGGGAATGGCCTCCTCGCGGGTCATCAGGCCGTAGCGGATGTAGCGGGCGGTGTAGTCGGTGGCGGCAGCATGGCCGAACTTGGGGTACTTCAGCCAGGAGTGCACCAGATAGGCGCGGGAGTCGATCTGGTCGAAGTTCTCCACATGATGGCGGCGGTCCCACTCGTGGGTCAGGTCGTGGAAACCGCGGCTCTTGGCCAGCTGATAGTTCTTGTAGCTGTTCCAGGGCAGGAAGTAGCTCATGTAGAAGGGGTCCAGCTTTGCCAGCTCCTCGGCGGTGGGGGCCTTGGTCAGGGCCAGGTCGTTGGCCGAAACGCCGTAGCTGAGCAGCTCCTCCTCGGGGAAGCCGACGGCCACGCCGTTCTCGATCTGGCCGCGGGCGGAGTAGGTCTCCTCGTCGGCGTTGCCGCCGTACTCAAAGCTCACGTTCTCGCCGTAGCACAGTAGGGGAGTGTTGAACTTCAGCGCCATATGCAGAGGGAAGGTGTAGATCAGCCGGTCCACGTACCAGGTGGGCTTGCCGTACTTCTCGAAGAAGGCGCGCATCAGGGTCTTCTGGGCCTTGATGTTGGGCTTGCAGCTGATGATGGTGCAGCCGAACTCCTCGCTGATGTTCTTCAGGTTGTGCTTGCCTGCCTCGGTCATGGGGAAGTTATCCTCCACGCTGAACAGGATGGGGTTCATCTTCATGACCTCTTTCAGGATGTACACCTGGAAGTGGCTGTCCTTGCCGCCGGACACGGCAACAGCGCAGTCGTAGCCGCCGGGGCCGTTGCAGCCGCGGTACTTGTCGCATAGGGCTTCAAATTCCTTCCAGCGGGCATCCCAGTCCACCTTCGAGCGGCTCTCGTAGTGGCGGCAGGCGCTGCAAACGCCCTCGGCATCGAAGGTGATGCCGGGCCGGGTGTCGGGCATGGTACATTTTTTACAGTATTTCATGGGTCGATCCCCTCCCTTGAAGTTAAGGCTTGTGCACAGGGGGTTCCTGTGCCGTCGCTTCATTATAGCATGCCCCGGCCCATATTACAAATTCCCACCGGGCCACCGGTGCAAAATTCATGAATTTTTTGCAAAACAGCGCCCCGCCCCGCCCGAAAAAGCGCCGTGCCCAAAAGTCCGGGCAAACGGCGCAAAACCGCCTGCCGCCGGGGTTGACCGCCTCTGGCAGCGGGCGGTATGATAACAGTAGAAAAATATCCGCATCCCATGGGCGGTGCGTTCCGTTGAGTGGTACCGGTCCGGGGATGCCCGAGCAGGAAAGGAAGTGCTGTGGGATGAAAAAGCAGATACAAACCCCGTTCTGGGCGGGCCTTGCGGCCTGCGCTCTGCCGCTGGTGGCCGGGCTTTTGGCCTATGGCCGCCTGCCCGGGCAGATGGCGGTGCAGTGGAGCGGCGAAACCGGTGAGGTGACCAGCCTGATGAGCAAGCCCTGGGCAGTGATCGCCATTCCCATCGTGCTCATGGTGATGCACTGGGTGGTGTATGCCACGGTGCACAGCATGGTGCTTGGCCCCCGGCTGATGGGCGCGCTGCGGGAGGGCCTTGGCTGGCTGATCCCGCTGCTGAGCGTGGCCATGTACAGTGTGATCTACGGGGCGAATCTTACCGGCAGAATCCAGATTCTGGTGCTGCTGACCGGCCTGGTGGGTCTGGCGGTGCTGATTGTAGCGGCTCATGTGGCCGAGCTCCCCTTCGGCTCCCGATGGGGCGTGCAGGATCATTTTTCCATGGCCAGTGAAGAGAACTGGACCCATATCCACATGGTCACCGGCGGCATCTGGGGCCTTTGCGGTGCGGCAGTGATGCTGGGCAGCTGGCTTTCGCCGCTGAATGCGGGCCGGATGCTGCTGTGGCTGGTGCCCATGATTGTGCCGGGCATCTATTCCCACTGGATGGGCCGCCGGATGCAGAAAAGCTGACCCATACGAAACAACCAACCGAATGATAAGCACAACAAAAGCCCCTTCCCTTATGTCACAACGGCTAAGGGAAGGGGCTATCGTTTTTTTGCGCTTATTGTTTAGCCGCGAACTGCTTTTTGCAGCGAACGAGAAGAAAGGCCAGCAGAGCGATGGCCTGTACGCCGATGCCCAGGATGGTGGCCCAAGCTGCGCCGTACACATCGAAGGCGCGCAGCAGGGGCTGACTGGCCAGCAATGCGGCGGCAAGGCCCGCCAGATTGCCCAGAATCAGGCCCCGCATCTCCCGGGCGATGGTGAGCAGATGGCACAGCACCGTGGCCGCCACTGTGCACACGGTGGCCAGCACCAGCGGCCCGAGCAGGGGAGCATGGTCCAGCACCTCGGGGGTGGTGGGATACAGAATCGAAAGCCCCCAGCGGCCCAGCAGGGCCACGCCGATGGTACCGGCAATCCACAGGGCCACCAGCGCCGCGCCCAACAGGCGCAGCCCCTTGTAAAAGCCCTTGCCGTTCCGGTCGGTCCACAGGTGGGCAAAGGTGGTGATGAAGGGCACGAACAGGTAGATCACCGCCACCTGCAAGATCATCACCGGCAAAAATACGTTGTTGAAGTAGCCCAGCTTCACGCTGCCCAGAATCCGCTCGCAGTAGTAGCGGGGCACTGAGGCGATGGTGGTGTTCAGAAAGGCGTACACCGCCAGCGGCAGGCATTCCAGCAGCAAAGCCTTCACGCCTGCGCCGCCGGTTCGCTTCAGATCCGCCCGGCGGCGGGCCAGGGGAATATCCACCACCAGCACATAGGCGGCGTTCAGCACGAACAGAATGGCCAGGGTGAGCACCAGGTCCTTGGTGAGCAGAAGACCCAGGGTCACGCTCAGGGCGGTCACGATGCCGCGCACCCCGAAGCTGATGCCCACGATGTCGATTCGCTCGGCCTTTTGCAGGTAGCCGTGCCACACGTCGGACCAGCTCTCGATCAGCCGGTAGCCGGTGTAGAGGAAGATCACCCACCGCTGCTCGGCGGAATAGCTGTTGATAAACGAGAACACAAGGCAGCCCAGCCCCGCCGCCGTCAGGGTGATGTAGCGGCTGAACAGGTAGCTGCGGTCGGTGTATTTGCCCGACAGGTCCGACACCTGGAAGGTACGCATGCCGTAGCTGGCGGCAGAAAGACACACGTTGGCGATGGTCATGCCGGTGGCCAGCAGGCCGTTGGCCTCGGCCCCGGCCAGAGCGGTGACCAGCAGGGTGATGGCTGCCTGGCAGATGTAGAACAAAAGGCTGCCCGCGGTATTGAACAGCACGTTGCGGCGCATCTGGCGTTCCATGGCAGGTTACTTGCCCCCTTTCATCACAAAGGGGCGGATCTTGTCCTCCATGGCTTTGATCTGCGCCTTGGGCACATAGGCTTTTTCCACATAACCGTAGATGCGCTGTGCAAAATCCGCCAGCCCCTTGTGGAAGAAGAACACCTTTTTCGGGGGCAGACGAAGGGCGAACAGGATGTGAACTCCCCACAGCGCGAAGAACTTGAGCAGGTTGAAATGGGGCGTGAAGCCCTCGCCCATGGGCTCGTCCCGGGGCGGCTCCTTATATACGGTCTCCAGCAGGTCCGCCATGCGGAGGTAGGCGGGGGTCTCGCTGGGGTCGAAATAGCCCTCGATCACCTCGCGGGCGATGGGGAAGGGCGGGTTTTTGTCCGCCATGGCGGCGAGAAATTCCTCGTAGCTGGTCACGTAGTGGGCTCCGGCGTAGATCACCGGGTCATACTCGTGCTCGATGGGAGCCGGGCGCAGGATGTGGCAGCTCTTGCCCGCCATGTACACCTCGGCAATGGCGGTGCTCATCCAGATGGAGATGGAGTCCGCCGCCATGATCCAGTCCTTCACACCGTAGGCGAAGATCACATGGAAGTTGGGCCGCTTTTTGGCCAGCTCAGCCAGCTGGGGGCTGTTCCACTCGCTGGGGTGGCGGCGGTAGACCAGCTCCACCTCCGGGTGCTGGCCCAGATACTCGTCGAACCAGCGCAGGGTCTCGGCCATGCTCACCCGGTTGGTGGCGGCAAAGCCGTTGAAGTCGGTGCCCGCCATCTCGCTCAGCTCTTTGACCTCCTGCTCGGTCATGCTGGCATAGCCGAAGCTGGAAATGTAAAGGTGCAGCTCCTTGGAGGCGTCCAGCCCGAACTCGGCGCACAGGTCCGCCTTGTTCTTGAAATAGCCGGAAAATTCCGGCCGCACGAAGTCCATCATCACCGCGCCGGTCACCGGGCAGTTTTTCTCCTCCATGCCGTGGGCAATCAGCCGGTCCGCGGTGCGGCGGCCCCAGCAGGTCTGCACGCACTTTTTGGCGTTGCCGCCCATGTTGAACCAGTCGCCTTCCTCCTGGGTGTCGCTGAGCATCTGCTCCCAGTGCAGGTTCACGATCTTGTTCAGCTTGCCCACGTTGTTGTAAACGTGGCTGTTGATGGCTTCGTTGTCGTACATGCAGCTGGACACCAGAACCTTCGGCTTTTTCCAGGTGAAGTACTTCAGCTTTTTGCGGTCCAGCAGCTGGCGGATCTCGGCGGTGTAGCCCCGCCGTTCCAGCTCCAGCTTCAAAAGAAGGTCGCTTTCGTATTCCCGCACCGTATGCTCGTAGAGGATCAGAAAATCAAGACTCACTTTTTTCTCTCCTTTTCATGGGGGCTGCCCTTAGCCCAGGTCGGTGAACAGCTGCTCGGTCCACTGGGGCAGGCCGTAGCGTTCGTCCAGGTGGAAGCCGTCGTAGAATTGGGTGTCGTCGTCAAAGTCCGGCCGGTCGATCCATTCGTAGTCCAGCACCGAGAAGCCCAGTTCGGCGGACTGTTCCGCCAACTGAGGCAGCACGGTGGTTTCCATCTGCTCGGTGATGGTGCCGCCTTCGCCGTACACATCGCAGACTTCGGTCTTCACGATGTCCGCCATGGGAGCCAGCACCACGGTCAGCTTCACGCCCCGCTCGGCGCAGCGGGCGGCGGCCTCGTACAGCCGGTCCAGCTGGCTGGTGTTCAGCGCCCAGTTTTCGCACTTGGTGATGAGGGCGGCGGGGTACTCGGCCAGCAGGGTGTGAACCTCATACACCGTGCCGTCGGCGGCGGTGTAGTCCTGCGGGTAAACCCAGTCGCCGGTCTCGGGAGCATCCACCCGGCCGGTGAGCTGGTTCTGCAGGTTGGTGAGCATGTTCACGTTGTATTCCAGATTGAAGAAGTAGGCGAAGGGGTTGTTCAGCGTCTTTTCCAGATTGCTCATCCGGTCGGTGTCGTAGCCCTGGTTGATGGTGTAGAAGGAAAAGCCGAAGATCACTTCCTCCAGATCAGGGTTATTGTCCAGCGCCCAGTTCAGAAGGTCGATGCCCTCCCGCAGCGACGCGCCGCCAAAGGCCAGATTCTGCCATTGGCGGCCGCTGGTTTGTTCCACCAGGTCCATGTCGAAGTGGGCAAAGCGGGAATCACCGATGATGATGGAATTGCCGGGCTGGCGTTTGAAATCTTTCAGCCGGCCGATGGGGGCGTCGCTGTCGGTGTTCGGGTGCAGGCCGAAATAGTTGTTGGGCTCAAAGGCCGCAAACAGGCAGAAATACGCCAGCACCGGAACCAGCAGCAGCGCAAGGTTGCGTAAAATATGTTTCATGGGGCCGTGGGCTCCTTTCTGCGATCCGAATTAAAAACCGCCGTAGGCAAAGCTGCCCCCGGCAAAGCCGCCGTTCTGCATGATAAGACCGGCGAAGCTGAACAGCGCCAGCGCGTAGTAAAGCGCCCAGCGCACAGCGGGCTTCTGGGCGGTGAGCACCAGCTCCTCGCTCTTGTTCTTGAACTGGAAGTTGCGCTGCCAGTCCAGCCAGAAGGCCAGCGCCAGGGTGCAGGCCAGCATCACCAGCCAGGCCGCGCCCATGAGGGTGTTGTTGTAGAAGCCGCCCAGAATGGCCTGCCAGCTCTCGGAGGCAAAGCGGGCGGGGGACCAGCCCGCGAACCAGCCCTTCAGAATGGCGAAGGCCTGGCCCACGCCGTAGCTTTCGCCCTCCGGCTGGCCGATGGCGCTGCCCATGGCGAAGAACACCATGCTGAAATTCCAGAGCAGGAACACGCCCAGCCGTTTGGCCCACTGCTGGCGGGCGGGGGCCTTCTTTTTGGGCTTGCCCAGCTTCTGATGCAGCAGCTCCTCGCCCACCCGGTAGGCGGCCTGCAGCAGGCCCCAGATTACAAAGGGCAGGGTGTTGCCGTGCCAGAAGCCGGAGACAAAGAACACGCAGAACACACAGAACACCGGCGAAAACCGGGTGATCTTTCTGCCCAGCAGCGGCAGCCTGGAGGCATCCGCCCAGACCAGCGTGGTGAACAGGTAGTCCTGCAGCCAGCTGGAAAGACTGATGTGCCACCGGCTCCAGAAGCCGGAGAAGTTGGTGGCGAAGAAGGGGGTCTTGAAGTTTTCCGGAATCTCCAGCCCCAGCAAAAGGGCGCTGGCCCGGGCCATCTGGGAATAACCCACGAAATCAAAGTAAAGATAAAAGGTGTAGCCAAGCGTGGCCGCCAGCAGCGCCGGGCCGCCGTGGCCGGGAATGTCGGCAAAGACCTGGCTGACGTACATCATCAGCACATCCGCCACTGCCACCTTTTTGAAAAAGCCCAGCGCGAACAGCTGCAGCGCCCGCACGGTGCGGGCCGCGTCGAACCGGTGCTCCTCGTTCAGCTGCGGCAGCACCTTCTGGGCCCGGCAGATGGGCCCGGCGGTGATGGTGCCGAAAAAGCTGAGGAAGGCCGCCAGATTCACAAATCGTTTTTCGGCGGGCATGTCGCCCCGGCTCACGTCGATCAGGTAGGAGAGGGCGGCAAAGGTGTAGAAGCTGATGCCCAGCGGGAAGGGCAGACGATGCAGCACACCCGGCGCGAAGGGCAGCACTGCCAGCGCCAGGTTGAAATACTTGAACACCGCCAGCACTGCCAGCAGCACGATCACCGCTGCCGCCAATTTGCGTCCGCGCTTTTCGGGCGGCGCGGCCTGCAGGCTCAGGCCCATGCGCCACACGAACACACAACTGGCTGCCAGCAGGGCGATGGGCAGCGCCTGCCACAGGCCGGGGAAATCGCTGCCCGTGGGGCGGTTGCACCAATAGAAAACAAGGCTTGCCGCAAGCAGAAAATGATTTTGCCAGTGCCGGGGCAAAAGCTTCAGGTATACAAAAGCCACCAGCGGCGCAAAGGCAAGGTAAGAAAGATTTTGAAAGCTCAAAACGGTTGCCCATCCTTTTTATTTCGGTATATTGCGGGAAAACCTTCCCAAACCCTCATTATACCGGCTTTTCCGGCCACTGTAAAGGAAAACAGGCTTCCAGGTGGGGGACCGGGGGAAGGGGGGCGTTTTTTATTGAAATTAATGGCGGTTTATATTATACTAAGTAACAACTGGGTAACAACCGAACCGGCCCCGACCCGCAGCGCGGCGGGCGGCGGCGCGGCTGGATATTTGGTATAAAACAAACGAAGTTGCAAAGGAGATTCTGCGATATGGCGAACACTGTGATGGTCACCGGAGCCGACGGCTTCATCGGCAGCCACCTCACCGAAGAGCTGGTGCGAAAGGGCGAGAAGGTCAAGGCCTTCTGCTACTACAATTCCTTCGGCACCTGGGGCTGGCTGGACACCCTGCCCAAGGAGATCAAAAACGAGATCGAGGTATTCATGGGCGACATCCGCGACCCCAACGGCGTGCGCCACGCCATGGAAGGGCAGGACATCGTGTATCACCTGGCAGCGCTGATCGCCATCCCCTTCAGCTACCACAGCCCGGACAGCTACGTGGACACCAACATCAAGGGCACCCTGAACGTGCTGAACGCGGCCCGTCAGGTGGGCACCAAGCGCCTGCTGGTCACCAGCACCAGCGAGGTGTACGGCACCGCTCAGTATGTACCCATCGACGAGAAGCATCCCTACCAGGGCCAGAGCCCCTATTCCGCCACCAAGATCGGCGCGGACCGTCTGGCTGAGAGCTTCTACCGCAGCTTTGATCTGCCGGTCACCATTGTGCGGCCCTTCAACACCTACGGCCCCCGCCAGAGCGCCCGGGCCGTGATCCCCACCATCATCACCCAGCTGCTCACCGGCGCCACCGAGATCAAGCTGGGCAGCCTGACCCCCACCCGTGACTTCAACTACGTGAAGGACACCGCGGCGGGCTTCATGGCACTGGCGGGCTGTGAGGCAGCCATCGGCCAGGAGGTGAACATCGCCACCGGCGAGGAGCATTCCATCGGCGATCTGGCCAACGAGCTGATCCGCCAGATCAACCCCGAGGCGAAGATCGTGTGCGACGAGCAGCGCCTGCGCCCCGAGAAGAGTGAGGTCAACCGTCTGCTGGGCGATTCCACCAAGATCCGCTCCATGACCGACTGGAAGCCCCAGTACACCTTCGAGCAGGGCCTGGCGGCGACCATCGAGTTTTTGAAAAACAACCTGGACCGCTACAAGCCGGACGTTTATAATCTGTAAAGGCGATACCACATAATTTCAGGTGGTGGAGCGCGCCGGAAAATTTTTTGCGGGATGAACCAAAAAGCGCAGACAAGCCTTGGTGGCTTGGCGAGCATTTTTGGAAAATCCCACGGAAAATTTTGGTGCGATACGCTGCCTGAGCCGCCAGGCGTGAATTGTGTGGTATTGCCGTAGGTCTGTGGGCGAGGTAAGCCCCCGGGCTTGCCTTGCCATTGCCGGGCGGACTTTTGCAAAAAGGTCTGCCCGGCTTATGCCGTTTAAAAAGGGGAGTTTTCCCGCCGCTGAGAAACGGCAAAAATCAACGAAGCGAAAAGGAATTTCTATGACGCAACAAGACATTTTGGCCCGGCTGCGGCGGCTGCCCGGCGGGGTGTTCTGGCTGCTGGGCTGGCTGTGCGCCTGCGCCGGGGCCGTGTGCTTTGCCTATTACTGGCGGGTGTTTTATTACCTGGAGGGCCGCATCGGGGCGCTGCCTCTCACCGCGGCAATGGTGGGCCTGGCCAGCGTGGCCACCCTGGCGGTATTTTTGCTGGTGCGCTTTGTCAAGCAGCTGGACACAAAGGCCGCAATCTGCATCTTTTTGTGCGGGGCGCTGTTCTGTTTTGCCAATCCGCCCCTGCAAACGCCGGACGAGACCAACCACTTTCTGCGCAGCTATTCGCTGAGCCTGGGGCATTTTGACTTCGATGCCAACCGCACCTATCCGGACGACGTGGCCAAGCTGGTGGAAAGCTTCCCCGGGGCCTGGGTGAACAGCCACACCAGCCAGGGCGTGACCACCGACGAGGACGGCAACCCCAGCGTGTACACCACCGAGGGCTATGCCCTCAAGCAGCAGGGCGAGGGCGGGCCGGTGAGCGGCGTGGCCGACGGTTTTGCCGCCTACTTTGACGGCCAGCCCGCCGAAAATCCGGTGAGCGAGCCCTATTTCTTCATGACCATCTCCATGGCGCCCCAGGCGCTGGGCATTCTGGTGGCCCGGCTGCTGGGCTTCGGCGCGCTGGGCTGCATGTACGCCGCCCGGCTGGCAAACCTGGCCGCCTATGCGGCGCTGTGCTGGCTGGCACTGCGCAACTGCAAGCGCTACAAGCCGGTGTTCCTGGCCTTCATGCTGCTGCCCCTGAGCCTGTATATGGCTGCCTCGGTGAGCTACGACGCCACCCTGCTGGGCTTTTACTACCTGGTGGCCAGCTTCTACTGCAAGGATGAGATTACCGACCGGGACATCGCCCTGTTCCTGTTCGCCTTTGTGATGATGAACGTGGCCAAGCCCTACATCAACCTGCTGTGGCTGGTGCTGCCCATCGTGCTGCCCAAGAGCGCCTGGAAAACCCGCTGGAAGAAGTGGCAGCTGGCGGTGGCCTGCCTGGTGGGCGGTTTTGCTCTGGGCAAGTTCTTCGACTGGTACGGTACCGCTTTCCGCTACAATTACCCCTACGTGGGGCGGCAGATCGCCGGTGCGGGCGAGGTGGACCAGCTGGCGTTCATCCTCTCGAACCCGCTGCGCTATGTGGCGGTGCTGCTGGGTACCTTCTACGAGAACAAATTCTACGTGGGCCAGATGGGCCTGTTCGGCGCGCTGGATCTGGAGGTGCCCTTCATCAGCCTTGTCAGCCCCATGCTGCTGTTGTTCGGCGCGGTGCTGTCGGTGCATGAGAAGAGCAGCCTGAAGCCCGCGCCCGCGCTGGGCCTGGGCGCGCTGAGCGTGCTGTACATCACCGGCGCGGCCACGGCCATGTATATCACCAGTACGCCGGTGGGCATGATCCGCATCATCGGTGTGCAGGCGCGGTACTTCCTGCCCGCATTCCTGATGCTCACGGTGCTGCTGGCGGCGGTGCTCAGCCACGTGCTGGAGCCGCGCCTTGCCGCGGGGCAGAAAAAGCCCCAGGCGGTGGCGCTGTGGACCTTTGCCGCCTTCGGCATGCTGGGCGCGGTGCTGCTGTTCCAGCATTACTTCATCGGGCCGGTGTACGTTTTGCCCGGCTGACCGATTTTTGATTTGACTGAAAAGGGGGAAAACGCGGGATGGTGATGGTAACGATCAGCGGATTCCTGGCGCTGGCGGCCATTGGGCTGTACAGCGCCTTCCTGGCCCGGCTCTGCCGGGCGGATGCCGCCCTGTTTGCGCTGCCGGTGATCGGCGGCGGGGCGGTGTGGCTCTGCCTCTGGGGCTTTTTGGGCCTTTTGCCGGTGGGCGGCTGGCTGTTTTATCTGGGCGCGGCGGCGCTTGTGGCCGTTCTGCTGGCCCGCCGCCAGCTGGCCGAAACGCTGGACACCCTGTTCACACCGGCCTTCGGTGTGTTTCTGGCGGCCAGCGTGTTCTTTCTGGTGGTCTTTGCCATCACCCGGCCGGAATTTGCCCAGAACGACGAATTCACCCTGTGGGGCTCGGCGGCCAAGCTGACCAAGCTGCAGAACGTACTGCACCCGGCGGCTCAGGGCAATCTGCTGGCTAAGGCCTCCAACCCGGGCATGATGCTGGTGGTTTACCTGTTCCAGTTTTTCAGCGCCGGGTTCTCGGAGTGGAGCGCCTATTTTGCCTACGATGCCATGCTGGCCGCAGCGGTGGCCGCCATGGCTGCGCTGGCGGGTAAACGCTGGTCGGGCACCCTGGTGCTGGCGGGCTGCGGCTTTCTGCTGCCTTACTTTTTCAGCGCCCCCTCGGTGGGGGAACTGTCCACCGTGTATCTCTCGGTGCTGGGCGATCTGCCCCTGGGCTTTGTGTTCGGGGCCACGGTCTGCCTGTATTTTGCATTAAAAGACAAGATCTGCTGCCTGCCGGTGCTGCTGGTGCAGGTGAGCTTTCTGACCCTCATCAAGGACATGGGCCTTGCTTATGCGCTGATCGCGGTGGGCCTGATCTGCGCGGATGCGCTGCTCACCGGGCCGCTGGCGGGCTTTGGCCGCCGTCTGGCCAAGGTGGTGGGCGGCGGTGTGCTGCTGGCCGTTCCGGTGGCGGGCTTTTACCTGGGCTGGACCCGCTATGTGGCGGCCATGACCGGCGCGGACAAAACCACCGTTGGCAGCGGTGACGCGGCCATGAGCCAGGGCGCGGCCATTCTGTCCGGCATGCGGCAGCTGCTTCGGCTGGAGGAGCCCACCGAAAAGTTCACCCAGGTGAGCGCCCTGATGCTGAAAAGCCCGGTGAGCGTGCCGGTTTGCCTTTTGGGCGGCGGTGCGCTGGCGCTGGTGGCCATCTTCCTTGTGCTGGCTGTGGTGTTCCTTGCCCGGAAAGAGGGGGAGGAGCGCCGCCGACCGGTGGTGCTGGCGGTGTTCGGCACCCTGGCGCTGGTGGCCTTTCTGGTGTTCCACCTGTTTTTGTATGTGTTCAACTTCAAGGACCCGGAGGCGCTGCAGCTGAAGGATTACATCCGCTACATCGGGCCCTATTATCTGGGCTTTTTCCTGATGGCGCTGGGCCTTCTGGCCCGGGCAGGCTTTGGCGGCGCGTGGGCCAAGCTGGCCCGGATGGCCGCCGTGGGTGTGCTGGCGGTGTTCTGTGTGCTGATCGGCTGGCGGGGCGTGCCCGCCGCGGGCTTCTGGAACTATCCCCACGTGGTCTACGCGGTGCGGGATGACGTGAAGGAGCGGGCCGGACAGGTGAACGACCTGCTGGATTGGGACGACACCGTTCTGCTCATCAGCCAGGGCGACGACGCCACCCGCTGGAACTATTTCGGCTATGATCTGAACGCCACGCTGGCCCGGGGCTTCGGTGGCTTCGGCTACGGCCACGAGGGCGACTGGAACTGGGACACCACCCATATGAATCTGGTGGACCCGGCCCGTGCCCAGGAGGGTATGCCGGAGGTGTACCCCTACCAGACCGTCTGCACGGCGGACGATCTGCGGCTGTTTTTGCTGGACAAGCGCTACACCCATATCCTCATCGACGAGAGCGACGATTACATCGCCGAGACCATCGGCCCCGCCTTCGGCATCGACGATCTGCCCGACCGGCGCACCGATTCGGTGATCCTGCTGCGGGTGGAGTATGAGGGCGACACCGTGCGCTGGGTGCGCGAGGAAGGAGGCGCGGCATGAAACGACCGATTCGTTGGCTTGCGGCGGCCTATCTTGCCGTGCTGGCCCTCTGGCTGATTCTGGGCGGCGTGAGCCTGGGCAAAAGCGCCTGGTATGCCCATAAAGGAATGAAGGCGCAGACCGAGCTTGCCTGGCAGGACCTGACCGGCGTGGGCGTGCAGGAGCTGGAGGGCGAGGAGGAAGGCGTGTGGTACGTCTCCACCGATACCGACCCTCAGCTGCACTGGACCGCCCCGAACCCGGAAGGGGTTTATCTGGAAACGGTGGAGCTGCGCGTGGAGCAGCTCACCCCCGGCCAGGCGGTGGTGCTTTACTGGAAAGCACCGGGCCAGGCAGACTTTTCCGCGGCTCAGATGGTGTATGCCCACAAGACTTCCGACGGTGCGTACCGCTTTGATCTGGGCGGCTGCGTGGTGAGCGAGATCCGCCTGGACCCGGACAGTGTGGGCGGTGTGACCACCCGTTTTGACGGGGTTACCCTGAACCCGGCCGAGGGCTGGTACACCGCCTTTGTTCCCACCGCCACCGGCCTTGTGCTGGGGCTGCTGGTGCCGCCGGTAATTGTGGCGGTGCTGTGGGAGCTGTGGGCAGTTCTGGAGCCGGAACCGTTCCGGGAATCGGCGCGCATTGCACGCCGGAAGCCCCGGGGCGGGAGTGCCTTTAAAAAGGAGAAATGAGCTTGCAGTATTTTGATCTGGTTTTAAGTTTTACGGCTCTGTTCGGCCTGTGCGCCTTCCTTACGCTGAAGGCCCGGCTGCACAGTGCGCTGGCTCCGCTTGCCGCGCTGGGCGTCACCAGCATCTGGTTTACCCTGGCGGGCGTGGCGGATCTGCTGGTGGCGGGCGGCTGGGTGTTCTATCTGGCAGCCTGGGGCCTGGGCATCTTTGCCCTGGTGACCAAACGCAGCGAGGCCCGGCGGCTGCTCAGCCCCGGCGCGGTGGTGTTCTGGGGGCTGGCTGTCAGCTTCGCGGTGTATTTTTCCATCCGCCAGCCCATGTTCCATGATTTTGACGAGTTCAGCTTCTGGGGCCCGGCAGCGCAGATGACCAGTACCACCGATCATCTGTATACCATCTGCGAATACGGTACCCCCTGGCAGGCCACCCAGAACTGCGGTCTGATTGTGCTGAGCTACTTTGTGCAGTTCTTCGGCGCCTTCGCGCCCTTCAAGGTGTATCTGGCCTACGACCTGCTGCTGTTCGCCTGCATCGCTGCGCTGGTGGGGGTCATCGGCTTCAAACACTACCGGCTGGCCCTGCCCATGGCGGTGATCGGCTGGTGCACCCCCTGGTTCTTCACGGTGTACGCCCGCACCATCTTCCTGGAAGATACCTACATGAGCGCCTACGGCGATGTGCCGGCCGGAATGCTGGCAGGCGGCGCGGTGGCCATGTGGATCGCTCTGCGCAGCGAAAAGGGTGCGGGACCCCGCTGGGCGGTGCTGCCGGTGCTGGCTTTGCTGGCCAACATCAAGGACAACACCTTCCCCATTGCGTTGATTGCGGCGGGCTGCATCGCGGCGGATGCCTTCCTTTTCGATTACAAGGATCGCTGGAAACAGGGCCTGGCCCGGCGGTTCGGCTTTGCGGTGCTGTGTCTGGCAGCGCCGCTGGCCCAGTATAAAATATGGAGCAATTACATCGCGGTACTGGTGCAGAAAAACGCCGAGAGCGGCGGCACCGGTGTGACCTCCCTGAGCCCCTTCGGTGCGGCGCTGCAGGGAACGAAAATGCTGCTGGGCCTGTCGGTGCCGGAGGAGTACGCCGCCCGGCAGGAGCAGTTCTTTGCCGCCATCCAGAGCATGTGGGCGGCCTTTCTGAGCAAGGAGCGTCTGGTGTCCATGGTCGGGCAGGGCGTTCTGGTGACCGGCCTGATTCTTGGCATGTTCGTGATTGCCCTGGTGTTCGCAAAAGGCATGCGCCAGCGGCTGCGGGTACTGTGCTGGATGGGCTTGAGCACCCTGGGCTTTGCGGCCTACAGCTACGTGATCACCATCAGCTACGGTTTTATCTTCAAGCCCTTCCAGGCAGAGGGGCTGGATGACTACAACCGCTATATGGATACCTATTACATCGCCTGGTTCCTGATCGCCGCGGCGGTGCTGGCCTGGGTGGTGCAGACCGGCCGCTGGCGGCTGCTGGCCCAGGCGGGGGCGCTGGCCTTTGCCTGCCTGATGCTGGTGCGGGTGAACATGCTGGTGCTGCCTCAGATGAGCGTGCTGGGCTTCTCCGACGCCACCTTTGCGGACCAGTACCTGATTATGGAAAAGGTGGACGCGGTGAAGACCCAGATCGACGAGGACGACCGCATCTTCTTTGTGAGCCAGGGTGACAACGGCCTGCTCTGGTTCACCTACAGCTGCTACTTCCAGCCCAACATTCTGGACTACAGCGGCTGGGAGAAAAACGAGGAAACCGGCCTGTACGGCGCGGGCGGCGGCAGCTTCTGCCTGCCCGAGAATATGCCCTCGGAGGATGTGGAGGGTGCGATCTACTTCCACGCCTACAGCACCGAGGACCTTGCGAAGGCAGTGGCCGAGAGCGGCTGCGAATACATCTTTGTGGACAAGCTGGATGCGGGCTTTGTGGCCGGATACGGCAGCCTGTTCACCGACGGCCTGGCCGCCGCCGAAAATGGCGAGACGCTGCTCTACCGCATCACGCCCGACGGCTATGAGCCGGTGGCGATGGAGGTGCCCCGATGATCGCAAAACTGAAACAATGGCTGGGCCGCCCGGCCTTTCTGCCTCTTCTGTGCTATGCGGCGGCGCTGATCGTCTGGCTGGGGAGCAGCGTGTGGAGCCTTGGTACGGACATGATCGCCAAGGCGGGCGGAACCCTTTACCAGTGTGAGCTGACGCTGGAGAATTTCGAACTGGTGGACATGCAGCTGCTGGAGGACGGCAGCTACATCACCACCAGCGGCGACCCCCAGATGATCTGGCACAACACCGACGGCATGACGGTGCGCACCCTGCGCCTGACGGCCAGCTTCGACCGCAGCCCCCGGGAGATGTGCCTGTATTACACAAATGCCGAGAGCGAGGACTTCAGCGTGAACAAGCGGGTCTTTGCCGCTCAGCAGGATGACGGCAGTTATGTGTACACCCTGCCCCAGGGCAGGATTGCCGCTCTGCGGCTGGACCCCTGCAGCCCCGAGGAGGGCAAGCCTGTGACCATGACCTTTTCCGGCTTCTCCATGAACGAGCCGGCGGGCCTGGTCAGCTACTTTGCCCCCGGCTGGTACGGGGCCATGGAACTGGTGCTTTACCCGGGGCTTTGTGCCTGCGCACTGTCGCTGGCTCAAAGCGCCTGGCAAACATATCAAGCAAAGAAAAAGCGCTGAGTGCCGCTTTCAAAAGCGGCCCGGCGCCAGCCCAATCTTTGGAAAAGAGGTTATTAAAATGGCAAACTTTATTCCTTTGTCCGTTCCCAATTTTTCCGGCAAGGAAAAAGAATATGTGAACGACGCGGTGGTCAGCGAGTGGGTGTCCACCGGCGGCAGCAAGGTGGGCGACTTTGAAAAGGCCATCGCCGACTATGTGCACATGGACCGGGCTGTGGCCTGCAATTGCGGTTCCTCCGGCCTGCACCTGGCTATGCTGATCTCCGGCGTGGGCATGGGCGACGAGGTGATCGTGCCCACCCTCACCTTCATTGCTGCGGTCAACCCGGTGCGCTATGCCAATGCTGAGCCGGTGTTCATCGGCTGTGACGACAGCCTGTGCATGGACCCCGCCGCCGCCGAGCGCTTCTGCAAAGAGGAGTGCCACATGGAAGACGGCAAGCTGATCAACAACACCTCCGGCCGCCATGTGAAGGCCCTGCTGGTGGTGCACGTGTTCGGCAACATGGCGGATATGGTGGAGTTCACCCGCATCGCCAGGGAATACAACCTGATTCTGATCGAGGACGCCACCGAGGCCCTGGGCACCTACTACACCAGCGGTCCCTTCGCGGGCAAGTTCGCCGGTACCATCGGTGACGTGGGCGTTTACAGCTTCAACGGCAACAAGCTCATCACCACCGGCAGCGGCGGCATGGTGGTCTCCAACCATCCGGACTGGGCCGAGCATGCAAAGCACCTGTCCACCCAGGCCAAGGCCGACGAGCTGCAGTTCCTGCACGACGAGGTGGGCTATAACTACCGCCTGACCAACCTGCAGGCGGCGCTGGGCCTGGCTCAGATCGAGCAGGTGGAGGGCTTCATTGCCCACAAGCACGAGATGTGGCAGATGTACAAGGACGCGCTGGACGGCAAGAACGGCTACCGCATCCTGCCCTTCCGGGACGACTGCACCCGCTCCAACAAGTGGTTCTTCTCGCTGTATCTGGAGGACCCCCGCCACCAGCGTGACGCCATCATTCAGGCGCTGAAGGAGCAGAAGATCCAGACCCGGCCGGTGTGGGCGCTGATTCACGAGCAGGCCGACTATGGCAAAAACCAGGTATTCAGCGTCGAGAAGGCCCAGGATTACCGGGCCAAGATCGTGAACCTGCCCTGCTCCACCAACCTGACCCGCGAGGACTGCCAGCGGGTCATCGACGCGCTGCTGGCGCTGTAACAATACATCCACGAAAGAGAGGCGAGCGCCCATGCTGCGCATCGACGAGCTGCTGATCGACGAAAACACCAGTGTGCTGAATACCTTGAAAAAGCTGGACGAGACCGGCCAGCGCATTCTGTTCATTGCCCCGGAGGGCAAGCTGGCCGCGGCGGTGACCGACGGCGATATCCGCAAGTACATTCTGCGGGGCGGCGCGCTGGAGGGCCCGCTGCGCGAGGCCGCCAACTACCACCCCAAAAGCCTGCCCCTGGAGCAGCGCGCCCGTGCCCGTGCCTACATTGAGGAGCAGGGCATCGACGCGTTGCCCCTGCTGGACAAACAGGGCCGCATTGTGGACATCATCTTCACCAGCGGCGTGGACCTGGACAACCGCACCTGCGCCGGGCTGCCGGTGGTCATCATGGCCGGCGGCCTGGGCACCCGCCTGTACCCCTACACCAAAATTCTGCCTAAGCCCCTGATCCCGGTGGGCGAGCGCCCCATTCTGGAATTGATCATCGACCGGTTCTGCGATTTCGGCTGCACCGATTTCCGCCTGGTGGTCAACTACAAAAAGAACATGATCAAGAGCTACTTCAACGACCTGGAAAAAAACTATCATGTCTCTTATGCGGATGAGGACGAGCCGCTGGGTACCGGCGGCGGTCTGTGCCTTTTGAAGGGCAAGCTGGACCACACCTTCTTTCTGTCCAACTGCGACATCCTGCTGGATGCCGACTACGGCGATATCCTGAACTACCATAAGAGCCAGGGCAATCTCATCACCATGGTCTGCGCGGTGAAGCACTTCACCGTGCCCTACGGCGTCATCGAGCTGAACAACGACGGCACCATCCAGACCATGCGGGAAAAGCCGGAGATGAACTTCCTCACCAACACCGGCGTGTATGTGGTGGAGCCCCGCGTGGTGGAGGAGCTGGAGGACGGCAAGAAGCAGGGCTTCACCGACATCATCGAGCACTACCGCGCCATGGGCGAAAAGGTGGGCGTGTATCCCATCAGCGAGCAGAGCTGGATGGACATGGGCCAGATCGAAGAGCTGGACCACATGCGCCGCCGCCTGGAGGGCAACAGCTGAATTTTCCACAAAACGGCCGCGCCTGCGGTCGAAAACCGGTGGGGAACGGTTGAAAAACAGATAAAAATTACCTTTTGTATAAGAAATGGAGCGATTCCATGAGCGTTTTGATCATTGCGGAAGCCGGTGTAAACCACAACGGCAGCCTGGAGCTGGCCAAGAAGATGGCCCTGGTGGCCAAGGAGTGCGGCGCGGATGTGGTGAAATACCAGACCGCCGTGCCCGAGCTGGTCATCTCCAAATTCGCCCAGAAGGCGGAGTACCAGAAGCGGGAGACCGGGGCCGAGGAGAGCCAGCTGGAGATGGTGCGCCGCATCCACTTCGGCTTTGAGGCCCATAAAGAGCTGAAGGAGTACTGCGATTCCATCGGCATTCAGTATCTGTCCGCGCCCTTCGATCTGCCCAGCGTGGAGTTCCTGGCCAGCCTGGACCTGCCCATGTGCAAGGTGCCCAGCGGCGAGATCACCAACCTGCCCTATCTGGAGGCGGTGGGCCGCACCAAAAAGCCGGTGATTCTGTCCACCGGCATGAGCACCCTGCCCGAGATTGAGGACGCCCTGAGCATCCTGGAAGACAACGGTTGCCCTGAGGTGACCGTGCTGCACTGCAACACCGAGTACCCCACTCCTTATGAGGACGCGAACCTGCTGGCCATGCTGGAGCTGGGCGAGCAGTTCGGCCTGCCCTATGGCCTTTCCGACCACACCTCCGGCTGGGAGTGCGACGTGGCCGCGGTGGCCCTGGGAGCAACGGTGATTGAAAAGCACTTCACGCTGGACAAGACCATGGAGGGCCCGGACCACAAGGCCAGCCTGGAGCCTGCCGAGCTGAAGGCCATGGTGGATGCGGTACGCCACACCGAAGCCGCTCTGGGCACCGGCCGCAAGGCGGTGAGCGCCAGCGAGGCCAAGAACAAGCCCATCGCCCGCAAGAGCATCGTGGCGGCCCGGGACATCAAGGCGGGGGAGACCTTCACCGCCGAGAACCTGACCACCAAGCGCCCCGGCGACGGCATCAGCCCCATGCGCTGGTACGAGGTGCTGGGCAAGACCGCCAAGCGGGATTTTGAAGAGGACGAAAAAATCGAGCTGTGAGCAAAGCAGCTTGATGGAAACTACAAAAGGGGGTGCTGCCCATGGCAGCCCAGCCAAAGACCCTTGCGGTCGTCACCGGGACCCGGGCCGAGTACGGTCTGCTGCGTCCGGTGATCCAAAAACTGTTGAAATCTGACGATTTTATACTAAAAGTATTAGCAACCGGCGCCCATCTGGCCCCGGAATTCGGCAATACCGTGCAGGAGATCGAGGCGGACGGGGTACCCATCGCCGCCCGCATCCCCATTCTGAAGTTTGGTACCGGCCCGCTGGCCACGGCGGACACCGTGGCCTACACCATCCAGCAGTTCAGCCGCTGGTTCTGGGAGCATAAACCGGACGCGGTGCTGGTTCTGGGCGACCGGTACGAGATCTTCGCGGCGGCTCAGGCGGCGGCCATGACCGGGGTGCCCATTGCCCACATCAGCGGCGGCGACGTGACCCTGGGCGCGGCGGACGACTACTACCGCCACTGCATCACCAAAATGGCCCACCTGCATTTCCCCAGCTGCGCGGAGTACGCCCGGCGGGTCATCCGCATGGGCGAAGCGCCGGACACTGTGTTCAATGTGGGCGGCCTGGGGGATGAAAACATCCGCACCATGTCCAAGATGAGCCGGGAAGAATTGAGCGAGAGTCTGGGCTTTGATCTTTCCGGCCCCTTCGCGCTGGTCACCTTCCACCCGGAAACCGCGGGCGGGGCCAGCCCCACCGAACAGGTGGCCCAGCTTCTGGCTGCAATGGAGCAGCTGCAAAAAGCCCGCCCGGTGCGCTGGCTCATCACCAAGGCCAACGCGGACGCGGGCGGCCTTGCCATCAACGAGCTGATTGACCGTTGGGTGGAAAAACATCCTGACAGGGCTATTGCCTTTACAAGCCTTGGGGTCAAGCGGTATCTTTCCGCCATGGCCTGCGCGGCAGCGGTGGTGGGCAATTCCTCCTCCGGCGTGGTGGAGACCCCCACCTTTGGGGTGCCCACAGTAAACATCGGCGAGCGGCAGGCCGGGCGAATCATCTGCCCCAACGTGCTCTGCTGCAAGGCCGAAAAGGGCGAGATCCTCACGGCCCTGGAAACCGCATTTAGTGAAGAATTTGCCGAAAAGGCAAAGCAGACCGTGAGCCCCTACAACGGGGGCGACACCAGCGGCCGCATTGTGGAGATTCTGCGCCGGCAGCTGGCCCGGCCGGACTTCGGCGCGCCCAAGGGGTTCTACGATGGACCCGTGGAGTAAGCGGTACCCGATGGCCCCGGGCATGCTCCGGAACGCGGAGTTCAAGCCAGGCCAGCGGGTGCTTGCCATCAGCGATATTCACGGCTGCAAGGCTCTGCTGGAACGCCTTCTGAACAAGCTGGACTACCGCCCCGGCACCGACGCACTGGTGCTGGCGGGGGACCTGTTGACCAAGGGCGAGGAGAACATGGCCATGCTGGACTTCGCCATGGAGTTGTCGTTATTGCCCGACGTGTATATTCTGCTGGGCAACTGCGACGGCATGAATGACGAGGCTGAAGCCCCCTGGCTGCCGGTCTTTCTGGACCGCCAGCCAAGGCAGCTGTTCTGGGAGCAGTGCGCTGCCCAGGGGATCGACAGGGATGCGGCGCTGGCGGATGCCCACGGCACCATCCAGACCCTCTGCCGGGCTTACCCGAAGCAGGCGGCCTTTCTGGCCGGGCTGCCCCGAATCCTGGAAAGTGAGCAATATTATTTCGCCCATGCTGCAATGGACGCGGCGCTGCCGCCGGACAAGCAGGACCCGGTGGAGGTGATCACCCGGCGGGGCTTTCTGCAAACTGCCGGGCGCTTTGACCGGCTGCTGATTGTAGGCCATTATCCGGCCTGCAATTACGACCTGACCGAGTGCCGCCTTTCTCCTTATTATGACAGGGAGCGGAAGATTCTCTGCATCGACGGGGGCAACCGGGTCAAAACCGGCGGCCAGCTGAATGGCGCGGTCTTGCAGGACGGGGAGTATCTGGGCTGCGAATGGGTGGACGAGCTGCCCGCCGCCCGGGTACTGCGCCCGCAGGCGAAAAAGCCCGCCACCGTGAACATCAACTGGCCCAGCTATGAAGTGCAGCTCCTGCAATGGCAGGGCGGGCTGTGCCGCTGCCGCCACGAAAAAACCGGCCGGGAATTTATGGTTCCGGCCCAGCTGGTGCAGCAGACGGAGACCGGCTGGAGGCTGGCGGACGACTACACCGACTACCGCCCGCCGCTGCAAACCGGCCAGCGGGTGGGCCTTGCCGCCCGGGCAGGAGACTGGGCGCTGGTCAAAACCGGCGACCGGCCCGGCTGGGTCCCGGCGGAATGGCTGCAACAGGAATAATTCCCGGCGGGCGGCAAAAGAACCGTCGGAACAAAAAACGCGAGGTGTGAACAAATGAAACTTTTGATTGTGGGTCTGGGCAGCATGGGCAAGCGCCGTGCCCGCCTGGCCAAGGGAATGGACGCATCCATCCAGATCAGCGGCGTGGATACCACCGAGTCTCGCCGGGTCGAGGCCGAGGGCCTGGGCATCACCGCCTATGCCAGCATCGGCGAAGCAGTGGCGGCAGAAAAATTCGACGCGGCGCTGGTCTGCACCGCCCCCATCACCCATGCGGGCATTATCAGCGAGCTGCTGGATGCGGGCCTGCCGGTGTTCACCGAGCTGAACCTGGTAAGCGACGGCTACGAAGAGAACATGAAAAAGGCCAGGGAAAAGGGCCTGCCCCTGTTCCTTTCCTCCACCATGCTCTACCGGGGCGAGACCCAGTACATCAAGCACCAGGTGGAAGCCTTCGACAAGCCGGTGAACTACATCTATCACATTGGCCAGTATCTGCCGGACTGGCACCCCTGGGAAAACTATAAAAATTTCTTTGTGGGCGACAAGCGCACCGGCGGCGTGCGGGAGATTTTCGGCATCGACCTGCCCTGGCTGCTGGACACCTTCGGCCCGGTGAAGAGCCTGCACGTGGAAAAGGATAAGATCAGCCAGCTGGAGGTGGACTACCCGGACAGCTACTTTGTGACCCTGCGCCACGAAAACGGCGTGAAGGGCATGCTGGCGGTGGATGTGGTGAGCCCCAAGGCGGTGCGCAACTTTGAATGCTTCGGCGAAGGGCTGCACCTGTTCTGGGAGGGCAACCCCAAGAGCCTTTACACCTTCGACCACGACAAGGGCGAAAAGCTGCCGGTGAACACCTACGAGAGCTTTGAGCACGATTCCCGCTACAGCGATAACATTGTGGAAAACGCCTACGTGGACGAGCTGGCCAACTTCTTCGCGGTGCTCAAGGGCACCGAGCAGCCCCGCTACAGCTTCGAAAAGGATCTGGAGACCATCCGGCTGATCGAGGCCATCGAGGAGGCATAAGGCTGTTTTTGCCAACAAAATAAAAGGAGGAAGCACCATGAAAGTATTGTTTGTGGGCCTGGGTTCCATCGGCAAGCGGCATCTGAACAATCTGATCCACATCGCCTCCCGGCGGGGTATTCCCCTGGAGGTGGACGCGCTGCGCTCCAGCCTGAAGCCGCTGCCCCCTGAGCTGGCGGCGGTGATCAAGCACCAGTACATCGACTTCGAGCAGCTGGGCCATTACGACGTGGCCTTCATCACCAACCCCACCAGCCTGCACGCCTCCACCCTGGCGGATCTGGCGGGCAAGGCGGAGAACCTGTTCATCGAAAAGCCCATCTTCGACCACACCGATTATGATCTGGCCGAGCTGGGCCTGGAGACCCAGAAGGCCTATGTGGCCGCGCCCATGCGCTGGTGTGGAACCTTCCTGGCGCTGAAAAAGCTGATGCCCACCCTGCGGCCCTACTCCGCCCGGGTCATCTGCTCGTCCTATCTGCCGGACTGGCGGCCCGGCGTGGATTACCGCAAGGTCTACTCCGCCCACAAGGACATGGGCGGCGGCGTGACCATCGACCTGATCCACGAGTGGGACTACATGGTGGAGCTGTTCGGCAAGCCTCTGGAAAGCTACAACTTCAAGGGCACCTATTCTGATCTGGAAATCGACTCGGACGATCTGTCCGTCTACATCGCCCGCTATCCGCATATGCTGGCGGAGATTCATCTGGACTACTTCGGCCGCACCTACCGGCGCACCATCGAGCTGTTCTGCGCCGACGGCACCGTCACCGCCGACTTCGGCGCAGGCACGCTGACTCTGGCCAATGGTGTGGTGCAGCACTTTGAGGAGCCGGTGAACGACCGCTATATGCGGGAGATGGAGTATTTCCTGGATTACGCCATCAACGGCCAGGGCGAGAGCATCAACAGCCCGGCCATGGCGCTGGATGTGCTCAAGCTGACCCTGGGCGAGGAATAAAAGGGAAAGAAGGAACGAAACGTGGAAAAACTGCTCATCACCATCTGCGGCCGCGCAGGCAGCAAGGGATTTAAAAACAAGAACCTGAAAGTGTTCTGTGAAAAGCCGCTGGTGTACTATACCCTGAGTGCCGCTTCACTGTTCAAGGCCGCCCGGCCGGACGTGCAGGTGGACATCTGCCTGAACACCGACAGCCAGGCCCTGGCGGACCTGGTGGCCGCCAAATATCCCGAGGTGGTCTTCCTGCCCCGGGGCGAGGCCCTGGGCGGCGACACTGTGCCCAAGATGGCCGTCTTCCAGGACAGCCTGGCCCGCATGGAGGAGAAGAACGGCTGCACCTACGACTACGTGATGGATCTGGACATCACCAGCCCGCTGCGCACCGCCAGGGACGTGCAGAACGCCTTTGAGATGAAGGCCGCCCGCCCGGACCTGGACCTGGTGTTCAGCGTCACCGAGTCCCGCCGGAATCCCTGCTTCAACATGGTGCGGGACTGCGGCGACCATGTGGAAAAGGGCATTGACAACGCCACCTACACCGCCCGCCAGCAGGCCCCGGTGTTCTACGACGTGAACGCCAGCATCTACGTGTTCCGCCGGGATTTTTTGGCAAACAACACCACCGGCATTCTGTGGGACGGCAAGATCGGCGTGAGCAAGATGCTGGATACCGGCGTGCTGGACATCGACAGCGAGGAGGACTTCCTGCTGATGGAGGTCATCGCCGGGCATCTGTTCAAGACTCTGCCGGAGTTTGCCCAGGTACGGGACAACATCCGGGAATAAAACGCGGCGCGGGGGCCTGCGGCTCCCGCGCTGAAATCTGTTATCGAGGAATACCATGGGAAAGACACAAACCCCCTGCGCCCGCGCGCAGCGGAACAATCTGATCTTCTGCTTTGCCCTGGCCACGGTGCTGGTGGGCGGTGCTTATCTGCTGCTGGGCTTCTGGCCCTTCGGCGACGGCACCATGCTCACCGGCGATCTGAACGGCCAGTATGTGGCCTACCTGGCGGACTTGAAACGCCGCCTGGGCGAGGGCGGCCTGTTCTACAGCTTCGGCAAGCTGTGCGGCGGCAGCACCCTGGGCCTGTTCGCCTATTACATGGCCAGTCCCTTCAATCTGATCTTGCTGGCGCTGCCGCTGCGCATGATTCCGGTGGCGGTGCAGCTCATGTTCTGGCTGCGCACCGCCCTCACCGCCACGGCCTGCTGCTTCTTTCTGCAAAAGCACCTGAACAGCGCCAGCCCGCTGCTGGCAGCGCTCAGCCAGGGCTACGGCCTCTGTGCCTTCTGCGTGGTCTACAGCCAGAACGTGATCTGGATGGACGTGGTGCTGCTGGCGCCGCTGGTGCTGTGGGCTTTGGAGCGGCTGGTGGATACCGGCCGCCACTGGGCACTTTTGTGGCTGGTGTTCGCCTGTGTGCTCCTGAACTTCTACACCGCCTGGGCAGTATGCCTGTTCAGCGTGATCTACTTCTTCTACTACTGGGCCACCAGTGAACGGTTGGGCGAGCGCACCGGCCGTCTGTTTGCCCGCCGGTTTGGCCGGTTTGCGGCCAGCGGTGTGCTGGGCGCGGGGCTGGGCATGGTGCTGCTCTATCCGGCGCTGGTGGAAATTGAGGAGAGCAAGGGCGCACTGTTTGCCATGGAGCTCTCGCTGGAGCCCAATTTCAGCCTGCCCCAGCTGGTGTGGCAGCTGTTCTTCGGCAACTTCTTCTGGGAGGACGTGACCGGCGGCCTGCCCAACATCTACTGCGGCGTGTTCTGTGTGGTGCTGGGGCTCTTCTTCTTTTTCAATGGGAAGATTCACCTGCGGGAAAAGCTGGCCGCCGCCGGTGTGCTGGCGGCGCTGGTGCTCAGCTTCTGGGTGAGCGGCATTGATCTTGTCTGGCACGGCTTCAAGGAGCCGGTCTGGTTCCCCTACCGCTACAGCTTTCTAGCCAGCCTGTTTTTGCTGCTGCTGGCCGCCCGCGCTTTGCTGGCTGCCCGGCCCAGGGTCTGGGCCTTCGCGGCGGCCGGGGTGCTGGGGGCGCTCTGGCTGGCGGGCTACACCGCCACCGCCGGGGAGGAGTTTTCCGTCCTCAAGCTGGTCATGTGCGGCGGGCTTTACTTCGGCACGCTAGTTTGCATCTGGCTGCTGGGCGCAAAGCGCAGCGCGGCGCTGCTGGGCACCGCGGGCTTCTGCTGCCTGGCCGCGGCGGACATGGGCGTGAACAGTATGCTCAGCCTGCGCAAATTTGAGAGCTACTCCAAAAGCGGATTCGAGACCTTTTATGACCAGGGCCGCCAGGTGGTGGAAGCCCTGGAGCAGAAGGACGAGGACTACTACCGGCTGGAAAAGAACTTCATGCGCACCCTGAATGACCCCATGCTGCTGGGCTACTGGGGCATCAGCCATTATTCCTCCACCAAAGCCAGCACCGCAAAGCCCATGCTGGAGCAGCTGGGCTATGTGAACTACACCACCTACGGCTGGGGCTCCACCGCCGTGGCGGACAGCCTGCTGGGCATCAAGTATCTGTATACCGACGGTAGCCGCCCGGTACCCGCGCCCTATCAGAAGCTGGAGCTGGGCACCGAGCTGGAGGTGTATGAAAATCCCTACGCCCTGCCGCTGGCCTATGTGGGCAGCGCGGACGCTCTGAACGTGGACGTGGAGGAAAGCAGCAATACCTTCCAGTTACAGAACGAGATGCTGCGGGCACTGGTGCCCGGCAGCGCCGATGCACTGCTGCCTGCGCAGAATGTGACGGTGGACGACCAGGCAAAGGGACTCACCGTGTATTTTACTGCGCCGGTGAGCGGGCCCTGCTATCTGGCGGTGCCGGATACCGGCAACTTCCTGCCGGCGGACGTGAAGATGGACGGTGAGCTGCTGGGCGAATACTTCCAGGGCGACTCGCTGGGCGGTGTGTTCCCGCTGGGCAGCCTGGAGGCCGGGCAGACGGTCTGCCTGCAGCTGGGCGTGGAGGCCCCGGCCCAGTATATTGACAAGCTGCAGATCTACAGCCTAGATGAGACGGCGCTGGCCGGGGCGGTTGACCAGCTGAAGGAAAACGCCCCCACCGAGCTGACCATCCGGGAGGGCGGCAGCATCCGGGTGACCGCCCAGGGCAGCGCAGAGAACGACCTGCTGATTCTGCCCTTCGCCTGGGAGGACGAAGCCCACTGGACCGCTGAGCGCAACGGCGAGCCGGTGGCGGTGGAGCAGGTCTTTGAGGGTATGATGGGCGTGCGGCTGGAGGAAGGCGAAAACCAGATTCAGCTGACCTACCATCATCCGGGCGCGGCAACAGGCGCGGCGGTGAGCGGCCTGTGCCTGATCGCCGTTCTGGGCTGGTATGCGGCCGAGCGGCGCAAAACGCAGAAGAATAGGGGAGAAGCAATATGAATGACCAGCAGCGTGTGCTGGAATTTGTGATGGCGGCAGGCGAGGTGCTGCTGAAAAACGGGGCCGAGGTAAGCCGTACCCAGCAGACCATGGAGATCATGGCCAAAAGCCTTGGGGTGGACAGCTTCCACGGCTATGTGCTCACCAACGGCCTGTTTGCCAGCATGGGCTCGGACTACGGCCAGCCTGCACAGATCCGCAGTGTGCCCGCCAGCGAGGTGCATCTGGGCCGGGTGGAGGCGGTGAACGCCCTTTCCCGCAAGATCGCCCAGGGGCAGGTCAGTCTGGATGAGGCTTACGAGGAGCTGGAGCGGATCAAAACCATGCCCTACGCCCCCAGCCGGGACCAGATCCTGGCCTGCGGCGCGGGCAGCGCCTGCTTTGCCCTCATGTTCGGCGGTATCTGGCAGGACGGTCTGATCGCTCTGGCGGTGGGTCTTGGCTTGCAGGTGTTTTTGCTGTGGATGGGCCGCTGGGGCCTGAACAAGCTGATCACCAAGTTTCTGGGGGCGGCCTTTGTGGCGCTGGCCACCATGCTGCTGTTCCTCACCGGCTTCGGCCAGAACATGGATAAGGCCATCATCGGTGCGCTGATGCCGCTGGTACCCGGCATGGCGCTGACCCTGGGCATCCGTGATCTGATTATGGCGGACTTTCTGTCCGGTACCATCCGCATGCTGGATGCCCTGCTCACCGCCGCCTGCATTGCCTGCGGCGTGGGCTTGATTCTGGGCCTGGCCACCATGATCCCGGGGGTGAACGTATGATGCTGCTGATGATCGAGTTTCTGCGCCAGCTGGCGCTGGCCTTTCTGGGCACCGTTTGCTTCGGCCTTTTGTTCCATGTGCCGCCCCGGCATTTTGCTGCCTGCGGCATCGTGGGCGCCATCGGCTGGCTGGTCTACTGGGCTATGATGCTGGTGCAGCCCAGCTCGGTGCTGGCAAGTCTGGTGGCGGTGATCCCGCTGACCATTGCCACCCGCGCCTTCGCCATCGTGCGCCGGGCCCCGGTGACCTTGTTCCTGATTCCCGGCATCTTCCCGCTGGTGCCCGGTGCGGGCATCTACTACACCGCCTACGCCTTCATCACCGGCGATACCGCCCAGTGCGCGGCCAAGGGTGCCGAGACACTGAAGATTGCGGTGGCGCTGGCCATGGGCATTGCGGTGGTTATGTCCATCCCGCTTAAGCCCAGCAATCTGCGCCGGGACCGGAACTGAGTGCCGGTTCGTCCCATTGCTGAAAATTCTTTTTCTGTAAAAATCCCCTCGCGGCAGACAGGCCGCGGGGGGATTTTTGTGTGAAAACACAGGGAAAACCGATTGCCCTGCCGGTCAGACTCCGGAACCCTTCGCCCTCCTTCCACATAGGCTGTCGAAAAAAGAGGGATTCGGGTGAACAGAAAATTCATCCTGTCCGTGGGGTTCGGCATGCTGTGGCTGGCGTTTTCGGTCTGGCTGTCGCTCCCCTGGATCGAGGAAACGGTAGAGGTGCTGCCGCCGGTCTATGTGTGGGCGGTGGTCATCGGCATCGCCTTTCTGCCGGGCTATCTGATGAGCGCCATGTTCTTTTCCAATCTGCTGCACCGAAGAGTGCGGCAGTATCCGCAGACCTGCGAGGACACCACCGTCATCCTGTGCGCCCACAATGAGAAAGGGAACATCGCCGGAACCATTCAGGCGCTGTTCAGTCAGAAGTATGCCGGGCGCATCTGCATTCTGGCGGTGGACAATGCCTCCACCGACGGTAGCAAATGCCAGATTCAGGCCATGGCCCGGCTGGCACCGGAAAACCGGCCGGTGCGGTATCTGTACTGCGGGCAGCCGGGCAAGGCCAACGCCCTGAATCTGGGCCTCAGTAAGGTGCGCACCCGTCATTTTCTCACGGTGGATGCGGACACCTGGCTGGAGGGCCTGCGGGAGGTGCCGCCCTGGCGGCAGAGCGGCTGCACCCGGTATTTCACCAGCGTGAACCTGAGCATCATCTATCTGGACCTGGCCTACCTGTTTGGTTTTGTGCCCGGCGTGATTCTGGCGCTGTTTGGCTATTGCTATCTGGTGGGGCTGCTCACCGTGTTCACTGCGCTGGTGGGGGCACTGTGCTTCTGGACTGTTTATAGGTACCAAAAGCGGCTGGACATTCCCTTCAAAAATACGCTGTTCGGATTTATTCTGTTTCTGTTTTTCTTCCAGCTGGTGCAGAGCACGGCCTCTCTGCACGGCTACCTGAGCCATCTGGCAGGCAGGCGGCAAAGCTGGAAATAAAGGCAGCAAAAAGCCCCCTGCCGGTGCGGCAGGGGGCAAAATGCTTTGATGCGAAACGCTTACAGAGCGGCGTATTCCCGGGCGATGCGGGCAGCCACACGGGCGTTGTTGTAGGCCAGCTGGATGTTGGTGGCCAGGCTGCGGCCCTGGGTGTACTCCACGATGTGGGCCAGCAGGTAGGGGGTGATGTTCTTGCCGCGCACGCCGTCAGCGTTGGCGCTGGCCAGAGCCTTGTCGATGATGGCACTCATCTCGTCGAAGTCCATGGCGAACTCTTCGGGCACCGGGTTGCCGATCAGCATACCGCCGGCAAGGCCCAGGTCCCACTTGGTCTTGGCAATCTTGGCCACGTCGGCAGCGTCCTTGGCGGCGTAGTCCACGCCGAAGCCGCTCTTACGGCAGTAGAAGGCGGGGAAGTCGCTGGTCTGGAAGCCCAGAACGGGAACGCCCATGGTCTCCAGGTACTCCAGAGTCAGGCCGATGTCCAGAATCATCTTGGCGCCCGCGCAGACAACGGCCACGGAGGTGTGAGCCAGCTCCTGCAGGTCGGCGCTGATGTCCATGGTGGTCTCGGCGCCGCGGTGTACGCCGCCGATGCCGCCGGTGGCAAAGATCTTGATGCCTGCCAGGCTGGCCAGGATCATGGTGGAGGCCACGGTGGTGGCGCCGGTGCCGCCCTCGGCCAGGATGATGGGCAAATCACGGCGGCTTACCTTCACAACGCCCTCGCCCTTGCACATCAGCTCCAGCTCCCCGGCGGACAGGCCCACCTTCATGCGGCCGTCGATGATGGCCATGGTGGCGGGCACAGCGCCTTCGGCGCGGATGATCTTCTCCACCTCAGCGGCGAACTCCAGGTTCTGGGGGTAGGGCATGCCGTGGGAGAGGATGGTGCTCTCCAGGGCAACAACGGGCTTGCCCTCTTCCAGAGCGGCTTTAATTTCGGGGGTGATGTCCAGATACTGCTTCAGATTCATTTCACATACTCCTTTATCATTTGTTGAATGGTTTGTTCGCTCATGTCCGGGTTGATGGTGTCCTTGCCGCTGATGGCTACAAGGCCCGCACCCAGCGCCCAGTCCAGAATCTCGCTTTCGCTGAGACCTTTGCGGGTGGCATGCAGAATGCCCGCCATGGTGGCGTCGCCCGCGCCGGTGGCATTGACCATCTTGTCAAAGCGGCGGCTGCGCCGGTGGATGCTGCCGCCCGGCCCCTTGTAGTAGATGCCGTCCGCCCCCAGGCTCACGAAGACACGGCGCACACCGGTTGCCAGCACGCGGGTGCAGGCCTCTTCCAGGTCCTCATCGGTGGCAATGGGCATGTCCGCCAGAATCTCCAGCTCCAGCCGGTTGGGCTTGATGGTATCGAACCGGCCCAGAATGGGCACCAGCTTGCGGGCCCAGGTGGTGCTCACCGGGTCCACGCACAAAGGCGCGGTGCAGTGGGCGGTCAGGTAGTTCAGTGCGCTGGCGGAAAGGTTTCCGTCGCAGACCACCAGCTCCGCCCCGTTCAGCAGCTCCAGCTGCCCGGCCACAAAGCTCTCGTCCATCTCGGTGAGGATGCGCATGTCGCTCATGGCAACCAGCATATCTCCGGCGGAGTCCATGATGGAGATGTAGGTGGAGGAGGAATGGCCCGGCCGAGTGAGCATGCCCTCGGTGCCCATGCCCAGGGCCTGGCAGCCGGTGCGCAGCATCTGGCCGTAGGCGTCGTCGCCCACCGCGGTCACAATCTGGCAGCTTTCGCCCAGGCGGGTGAGGTTGTCCAGAATGTTGCGCATCACGCCTCCCATGGACAGATGCAGCCGCCCGGGGTTGGAGTCCCGCATGATCAGGGGCGCGAAGCTCTGGCCGTGGATGTCCACATTAGCGCCGCCGATACCGGCGATATAAGGTTCGGTCAAAAACAGCCCTCCGTTCGCTTGAATTGGCCGCCCTCTTGCGGCCGGTGACGTTTTTCACCCTTATTGTACTATTCAGAAAAGGGGATTTCAAGTGACATCCGGCACATGTATAAACCGGCGGTTTTGGCGCAAAACTAAAGGCAAAGCGGCAGCAGAACACTCTGGCGCGGCAACCGGCTGTGCCGCCGCAAAACTGCAAAAGATAAGGAGCAAAGGGAATGAAATGGATCGCTTCGTTGTTTCGGGGCAGGGGGCTGTACTGGGCGCTTTCGCTGTGCATCGTGATTGCGGCGGCGTGCAGCTTTTTTGCCGTGAAGAACATCGTGGAACAAAACAAACCGCAGACAGAGCAGGGAGGTGAGGCAATATGGGAGCTGCCCGAGGCACCGGTGGAACAGGATGTGGAGGATGTGCCCATCAAAGCTACTCCCGCCCCAACCGCTACGCCCAGGCCCAGCGCCTCGGCCAAGCCATCGCCCTCGCCGGCTTCCTCCTCTGGCTCGCAGGAGCAGCCTGCGCCTACTGCCGCACCCGAAGAGCCTGCCGTTGCGCCGGCGCCCTCCTTCGTGTGGCCGGTGGATGGGCAGACCGGGCAGGAATATAGCGGCGACGAGCTGGTGTACAACGAGACCCTGAAGGACTGGCGCACCCACAACGGGCTGGACATCTTCTGTGAGGCCGAAAGCCCGGTGAAGAGCGCGGTGGCCGGGCGGGTCACCGCCGTGTATGAGGACGGCATGTGGGGCCAGATCGTGGAGATCGACGACGGCGCCGTCACCTGGCGTTACTGCGGCCTTGCCAGCGGCAGTGTATTGGTGAAGGCGGGCGACGAGGTGCTGGCCGGTCAGGCCATCGCCACGCTGGACCAGGCCCCCGCCGAGAGCGGCCTGGAGCCTCACCTGCATCTGGAAACGCTGCGGGGCGGCAACTATGAGAACCCCCGCCAGTACCTGAGCGAGGGCTGAATTTTCAAGTCATCCGAATGAACACAATGCCCCGGCCCTGAAACCAGGCCGGGGCATTGTGTATCTGTGTATTTAGGAGTTGAGAGGATAGCAAAAATCAGAAGACTTCCATCACCGCATCGCCGGCCTTTACCTCACCGGTGCGGGTCAGCTCGAAGCCGCCCAGATCGGCCAGATTGCCCACCACAACGGGGGTTACGGTGCGGTAGCCCGCAGCCAGAATGGCCGCCCGGTCCATGGTGCCGATGGGCTGACCGGCTTTCACGGTGTCGCCCTGCTGGATGTTCAGGGTGAAGGGCTCACCGTTCAGACGGATGGTGTCGATGCCCATGTGGACCAGCAGGTCCACACCCTGGGCGGTGCGCATGGTGAAGGCGTGCTTGGTGTCGAACACCAGAGTGATCTCGCCGTCTGCCGGAGCCAGAACCTCATCGGCCTCAGGCTCTACGGCAAATCCATCGCCCACCATTTTTTCGCTGAACACGCCGTCGGCAACCTCTTCCACCGGAATGACCTTACCGGCCAGAGGGCTCACCACGGTCAGGCGCTCGCCGCCGGCCTTGGGGGCGTCGGCGGGTTTTTCTTCCGCCTTCTTGGGCTCCTGAGCGGGCTTGGCCACCGGAGCGGGATGATCGGAAGCGGAGGATTTCAGGTAAGCCTCCAGGTCGGACTTGATCACGGATACCCGGGGACCGTACACCACCTGGACGCCCTGGCCCTTGCACAGTACGCCGGAAGCCCCGCTGGCCTTCAGCAGCTGCTGGTCTACCTTGGCGGGGTCCTTCACGGTGCAGCGCAGGCGGGTGATGCAGCAGTCCACATCGGAGATGTTGTCCTTGCCGCCCAGGCCCTGAGTAATCTGAGCGGACAGCTCGTCGGCCGCCTCTGCCTCGGTCACTTCACCGGCCTTCTTGCGGGCCTCCAGGTCCTTGCGGGTGTAGAGCTTGGCCTCGGTGTTGTCATCGCGGCCGGGGGTCATGTAGTTGAACTTGCGGATCATGAAGCTGAACACGAAGTAGTAAACCGCGAAGTAGACAGCGCCCACCACGGGAATCCACAGCCAGCTGGTCTTTTCGTTGCCCTGCATGATGCCGAAGAGGGTCAGGTCGATCAGGCCGCCGGAGAAGGTCAGGCCCACGCCCACGTTGAGCATGTGCATGATCATGTAGGAGGCGCCGGCCAGCACGCAGTGCACCATGTACATGGCGGGAGCAACGAACAGGAAGGTGAACTCCAGGGGCTCGGTGATGCCGGTGAGCATGGAGGTGAGGGCCGCGCTGAGCAGCAGGCCGCCCACTGCTTTACGGTTTTCCGGCTTTGCACAGCGGTACATGGCAAAAGCAGCACCGGGCAGGCCGAAGATCATCAGGGGGAACTTACCGGTCATGAAGCGGGTAGCGGATACCGAGAAGTGGGTGATGCCGGGGGTGGCCAGCTCAGCAAAGAAGATGTTCTGCGCACCTTCCACCAGCTGACCGCCCACAACGGCAGTGCCGCCCACGGCGGTCTGCCAGAAGGGGATGTAGAACACGTGGTGCAGGCCGAAGGGGATCAGTGCGCGCTCGATGAAGCCGTACAGCCAGGTGCCCGCATAGCCGGAGGCCAGCACGAAGCCGCCCAGGGCGTTGATGCCGATCTGGATGGTGGGCCAGATGTAGTACATGGCGATGCCCACCAGCAGGTAAACGGCGGAGGAGATGATGGGCACGAAGCGGGTGCCGCTGAAGAAGGAGAGCACCTGGGGCAGCTGAATTTTATAGAACCGGTTGTGCAGCGCCGCGGTGCCGAGGCCCACCAGGATGCCGCCGAACACGCCCATCTGCAGGCTGGTCATGCCCAGAACATCGGCGGTGGCGCCCGCCAGATCCGGCGCGCCGAAGGCGCCGATCATGGCGCCGATGGTGGCGTGCATGATGAAGAAGGCAATGGCGGAAGCCAGGGCCGCCACTTCCTTTTCCTGCTTGGCCATGCCGATGGCGACGCCCATGGCGAAGATGATGGGCAGGTTGTTGAACACCACCGAGCCGGCGGAGTTGAGCACCTGCAGAATGGCGTTAGCGAAGGTGCCGGGGCCCAGCAGGCCCATCAGGTTGTAGGCCTCCAGCATGGTTTCGTTGGTCAGCGAGCCGCCGATGCCCAAAAACAGGCCTGCCACCGGCAGGATGGCGATGGGCAGCATGAAGGAGCGGCCCACGCGCTGCAATACGCCGAAAATCTTGTCTTTCATTGGTTTCATTCCTCCTCTGTACTCAGGCCCATCGACACCGACAACCGGTGCAGATGGACGGTCAAAAAGAACTGTTCGCTGCTGGGGAAGTTCAGATCGAACACTTCCCGGATGTGCTGGCCGATGGCCTGGGCACATTCATAATCGGCCGCGTAGTGGCGGGCGATCAGGTTCTGGAAGCCGGTGTCGCCGTCCGGTGCGTAGCGGCCCTGGAACAGCCGCTGGGCCAGAAACTTCAGGTGCACCACGAACCGCTCGTAATCCACCGAGCTCTCGTCAAAGGTCACCCCGTAGTAGGCCTGGGCGTAGTTGACCACCTCGCGGATCAGCTTGGTGATGGGGACCATGTCCGCCATGCGGCCGTCCAGCTCGGCGTTCACGATGTGAAGCGCCATGAAGCCGGCCTCATCCTCGGGCAGCCGCAGCCCCAGAACGCTCTCGATCACATCCAGTGCCTGCTGGCCCAGGGCATATTCCTGGGGATAGAAATTCTTGATTTCCCAGAGCAGCTGGTTTGGGTATTCCACCCCGTTCCGGAGCCGCTCCACCGCAAAGGAGATGTGGTCCGTGAGGGTGATATACACGTTCTCGCTGAGCCGCCGTCCCAGGACCCGTTCGGCGGTCTCGATGATGTGGGTGCTGATGTCCAGGTATTCGCTGGGCACGTCCTGCATCAATTGCATCAGCCGGTCGCACTGACCGGGGTCCCGCAGGGCGTAAACCTTTTCCACCCGGGCGGCAGGCAGCAGGTCCCCGGCGGATTTTTTAAACCCGATGCCCAGACCCCGCAGAATGATTTCCTGGCCGGTGGAATCCTGCGAGCAGACGAAGTTGCTGCCGATCACCCGCAGAATTTTGTAGGTGCCGTGCTGTTCCATGGGGGAGGTCATGGGCTCATCCCCCCACAAACCGCACCGGCAAACATGCCGTGCTTCATGCGTTTCATCACCTTTCCTTACATCGCGCTGCATTCCGGCGGACCGGTTTTGGCAAATAAAAAAGACCAAACCACACCCGGCGATGAAATCGCACCGAGAGAAGTTTGGTCTTGCCTGCATTACCAGTCACAAGCCGTATCGACTTTGAACTGTTCACAGGATAGCACAGAGCAGAAAGCTTTGTCAACAAAAAAACAGGAACGGAAAAAACTTTGGAAGTTCTGCCGGGAAAGAAATGAAAAACTTGTGAATTATGCCAAGTCAGAAGGGGGAAGAGGCAGATACTTGGCCTCGAATTCCTCCACACTGATGGGCCGGTCGAAGTAATAGCCCTGGGCCAGATCGCAGTGCATGCTGCGGATGAAGTCCAGCTGGGCAATGGTCTCCACACCCTCCACCACGGTGGTGATGTGCAGCTCCTGAGCCAGATGAATCACGTTTTTCATCACCAGATCCCGCTTTTCTTCGTCGGTCTCGTCCCGGGCAGCCAGGAATACCCGGTCCAGCTTCAGCTCGTCGATGGGCAGGTCCTTCAGGGTGTTCAGCGAGGAGTAGCCGCTGCCGAAATCGTCCATCGAGATGGCAAAGCCCTGGCTGCGCAACCCGATCAGCACCGCGCGCACCCGGTCGATGCTCTCCAGAGCAAGGCTTTCGGTGACCTCCAGCACGATGAGCCGGGGCGGGATGTTCCAGCGGTTCAAAATGCCGCACAGCCGCTGCACATAGCCTGCCTCATACAGCATCAGCCGGCACTGGTTCACTGAGATGGGCACGACCGGACGGCCCTCGTCCATCCAGCGGCGCAGGGTACGGCAGGCCTGTTCCACCATGTAGAAATCCAGCTCCACGCAGAAGCCGTTTTTCTCGAACACCGGGATGAACTGGTCCGGGTAGAAGGAAAGTCCATCCGGCCGAATCCAGCGCACCAGTGCCTCGGCACCGCCGGGGCGGCCGGTGACCAGGTCAATCTTGGGCTGCAGCTTCATCACGAACTCGCCGCTCATCAGTGCAGAATCCATGCTTTCCTCAATCTGATTGCGCAGGATCACCGGCTCATAGATGGCCGGGTCAAAGAAGATCAGCTCGTCCTGCCGGGAGCCGGAGGTGGTTTCGGCGGTCATGGCCGCTTCGGTGATGGCCCGCTCCAGGTCCGGGGTAGTGTTGGTGACAAAGCGCACACCTGCTGAGCAAACCGCCTGATAGTTCTGGTGTTCCGATACCCGGAACTGGCGGATCTGGGAGAAAAAGCGGCTCATGCGCTGGCGCACCTGCTCAGGCTCAGCACAGTCCAGCAGCAGAAGGAAACGCTCGTTGCGGCCCATGCAGAACAGCTCGGTGGGGCCCATCTGCTGGTCCAGCGCCTCCTTGATGTGGCGCAGCAGGGAGTTGAAGCGCTCCAGTCCGTACAGGTCTTTGATGGTGGGGGCGTTGTCGATGTCCAGCACGATCAGGGCTTTGGGGTCGGCGGTGAGCTTGGTGGGCATCTCCTGCAAAAAGCGAACCCGGTTGTAGGCCCCGGTGATGGAATCGAAATAAGTCAGTTTGTTCATAGAGCGGTTGTTCTGGCGCATCATCCGGTAGATATAGAGGGTAAGCAGGATCACCAGCAGGAAAATCACAAAAAAGGTGATGCGCTGCAGGTTAAACCACTGGCTCAGATCGGTGACCAGGATACGCTGGGGCACCACGCACATGACGTACCAGTCGTTGACGTCCATGGGAATCAGCGCCACCCCATACAGGGTACCCTCGTTGGTCAGGCTGAAAAAGGCGGATTCGTTCACGGCGAAGGCGCTCAGGATGGTCTGCTGCAGCTCATCGCTGAAGGCGGGGGTATCGAAGATGCTGCGGGCGTCTTCGCTGATGAAATAGGTCTGGTTGCGCACTACGAACTTGCCCTCAGAGTTTACGATATGGGCGTGGACCTGGCCGTTGAGCAGGAGGCTGGGGCTGAGCAGCTCCCGCAATGCGTCGGTGTTGTTGGTGCCGGTGAGCACTCCGATCACCGGACCGTCCACGCCGCCCTGGTAGATGGGCACCGCGTACCGGTTCACATAGCAGCCCAGGGTATCATCCCAGAAGGTGAAGGAGATGTTGCCTTCACCGGCCAGTGCCCGCTGCACGGCGGAATCCTGGCTCAGGTCCTGCTCCAGCTGGGAGCTGCCGTCCAACAGAACAAAGCTGCCCTGGCCGGTGGTGTCCACCACGCCCATGCGCAGAAATTCGTTCTGGGAGTTTACCACATTCAGCTGGGCCAGAAAGGCCGGGTCGTGCAGCAGCTGTTGGGGGGGGAGACCTTCGTCAGAATCGTAGCCGATGAAGGCGGAAAGGGTCACCAGCGTTTGCAGATTGCCCTGAATGTGAGAGTTCACGATGTTTCGGGCGGTTTCTGCTGTGGCCTCCAGCGAGTGGGCGGCCTCCTCGTGCTGTACCTGCGCACCGTTGCGGGAGAAGATATAGAAAGAGACAGTGAGCGCGATGCAGACCGCCAGAATCAGTGAAAAGGCAATGACGATCTGGCGATGGATATGTTTTGTCACGGGCAAAGCTCCCCTTCCTGGCAGCGGCTCCGAAGCGGCAGGCGCGAGGGAAAACGCTGTGAAATTTTCGGCTGTGTTTTTATACAGTATAAACGAATTTTGACTCGAAGGAAAGAGCAAAGCTTGGATTTTGAATCAGGCACAGGCCAAAAGAAAAAACTCCCCAGTCAAAGACTGGGGAGAAAAAGAGTCAGGCAGGCTGCTCCGGTTCCGGTTGTGTCACAAGCTCCGGCGCGGGTTCCGTCGCGGGCGGCGGGCAGAGAGGAAACTCCACCAGCACGCAGAACAGGTCTGCCACTGCGTGCACCGAAAACCGGCCGCCGCAGGCCTCGGCGAAGCTTTTGGCGATGGAAAGGCCAAGGCCGCTGCCCTCGCCGCTGCGGGCGGAATCGCCCCGCACGAACCGTTCCAGAAGATGCTCGGCATCCTCCGGGGCGATGGGGTCCCGGGTTACGTTTTTTATGCTGATGGAAACCCGGCTTTCGCCCCGCTCCATCTGGGTGTAGACCCGGCTGCCGGGCAGCGAGTAGGCCAACGCGTTGGTGTAAAGGTTCTGGAACACCCGGTACAGCCGGTCGCCGTCCGCGCAGATCCAGGCCTGCTCGGGCAGATGGGTCACAAAGGTGAGGGGACTGGCTTCAATGGCCTCGTCCATGTCCGCCAGGGTCTGGCGGATCAGCTTGGCCAGATCCAGCGGGCGGGTCTGCAAGGGCAGCTCGCCGCTGGCGGCCTTGCTCACCTCGAATACATCCCGCACCATGGTCTTCAGCCGGTCGGCCTTAAGCTTTAAAATCTTAGCGTAGTCCGCCGCGGGCTGCTCCAGCGGTTCCTCGCAGAGAAGACCCGCATAATTGATGATGCTGGTCAGGGGCGTTTTCAGATCGTGGGACACATTGGTGATCAGCTCCAGCTTGAGCCGCTCGGCCCGCATCTGCTGCTCCACCCGGGCCTGGATGCCTTCCTCCAGCGCGTTCAGATCCGCCGCGGGCACGGCGCAGAGGGAATCCCTAGGCAGAGCCAGCGGGGCGGTGTGCTCCCCGGCGCGCAGGGCGGCCAGCTTATCCGCCACCTGCTCGGCCTGCTCCAGAAAACGGCTCAGACGCACAAGACCGGTCATAAAGAGGAAGGCGCCGCCCAGGAACAGGGCAAGAAACAGAAGCACAGCCAGCTGAAAATCCAAGAAATAAAAGACCTTGAAATAGCAGAAGAAGGACAGAGGCAGCGCCAACAGCAGGCAGGGAGGCCCGATCAGGATGGGCAACAGCAGGCTCAGGGCTGCCCGGCGCTTCCAGGGCTGGGCGGCGGCGAGCCGTTTGTACCGGCGGATCAGACGGGTGGTCAGGCTGGTGTGCAGGGTGTGACGCAGGTTGAAGCGGAATTCCAGCCAGAACAGCCAGACCAGCGGAAGGTCCACCACCAGAAGAAATGCCGCCAGAACAGGAGATGCAAAGAAGGTGACCGAGTAGCCGTACAGGTAGCTTTGAGCCGCGCAGCTTAAAATCGCCAGCAGCAGGTAGCCGGAGAAAAGCAAAAAGCCCAGCACCATGAGCTTCACAATCAGAGGGACCCGGCGCAAAAGCCCGGCCACCCACTGGGCGGCTGCCCGCCGCGTTTTCCACAGGGCCAGCCACACCGCCAGACAGAGCAGCCCCCAGACGCCCAGCCCCACGAGAATGCAGGCGAAGGTGGGCACAGCGGAATTGTTGATCCAGCGGTAGGCAAAGCCCAGGGTGCCGGTGTCGCTGGAGGGCACCTGCTTGACGGCCACCACGATCTCAGCATTCGGCAAAAAGTCCTGCGGTTCCACCCGGGTGGCGGTGATGCCCTCCAGCAGCACCTCCTGGGTGCTGCTGAAGGCGGTGCCGTTATCCGGGAGCACCATCCGGTCATAAACATCCAGCAAAAGGCTGTTGCCTCCGGTTTTGCCACCGGTTAGCTGGAAGGCAATTTCATAACCCTGGGGGATCTCGTCCGGCGAGCGGAGCAGGGAGGAGAAGATGGTCTCCTCACCCTCGGCGCTCAGATACAGCAGGACGTCCCGGCTGGTGTATTCCTCGCTCTGCCGCAGCTGCTCCAGCGCCTGACGGGACAGTAACTTCTGCTGGGAGACCCCCTGGGGCGTGAGCGCCGCGCCGCCCGGGGTGACCAGCCCGTCGGCACACAGCACACGGGCGTGGTAATACACGGTGCTCAAAAAACGCTGGTATTCCGGCACCGCCTCAATCTGCCGGTTCATCAGTGCATAATAGGACCGTGGCCCCTGCAGAAAGACCTGCACCAGCCGGTCGTCCAGCGGGATGCAGTAAAAAATGAGAAAGAAGCATACCGCCGCCATCCATCCCGCCAGAATGCGAACCACCAGCGGCCATTTCCTTCCCTCAGTGCTTTTCAAGTTTATATCCAAGACCCCACACCACCTTTACATATTCCGGTTCTTTCGGATTCAGTTCGATTTTTTCCCGGATGCGCCGGATGTGTACCATCACGGTGTTTTCCGGGGCGTACACATTGCTTTCGCCCCAGGCGCCGGCATAGATTTCTTCGGCCGAGAACACCCGCCCCGGGCTGCGGAAAAACAGCTCCATGATTCGGGTCTCGGTGGGCGTCAGCCGCACCGGCTCGCCGTCCGCCGTGAGCTGATGACCCTCGAAGTCGTATTCCAGCCGCCCCACCCGCACCAGCGGGCCGCCTGCCTGTGCACCGCCCAAAGTCAGATACCGGCGCAGATGGCTCTTCACCCGAGCCACCAGCTCGGTGGGGCTGAAGGGCTTGGAGATGTAATCGTCCGCCCCGATGGAAAGCCCCAGGACCTTGTCGCTGTCCTCGGTTTTCGCGCTCATCACCAGAATGGGCAGGTTGCGCTTCTGCCGGATGCGCAGAATGGCGGAAAAACCGTCCATCCGGGGCATCATCACGTCCATTAAAATCAGGTGCACCGTGCGCTGCTCCAGCACGTCCAGTGCTTCAAAGCCGTCCGCCGCGCCGTATACGCAAAACCCCTCTTTTTCCAGATAAAGCCGCACCGCGTTTACGATGTCGGCATCGTCGTCCACCACCAGGATACAGGCCTGCTGGTCCATATAACCGCCTCCTCTTGCCAAAACCGCTCTTTTGTTGATTGTAGCCAAAACCGGGGCGTTTTCCAAGGCCCCTTTGAGCGCATCCTTATTATAGCAAAGGATTCTTACAGCCGGAGGGTGGTTTCTCTTACGGTTTTCTTACAATGAGAAAAGGTCTTCAAACCGGTGCGAACCTTGTAACTTCGGGGCTTTTTGTGTATAATGTACCCTGTATGACTATGAGAAAACGCGGCGAAAGGAGCAGCAGCATGGCAAACAGTGTTCTGGTGGGCAGCACCGGCTTTGTGGGAGGCAACCTGATGGCGAGCCATCCCTTTGATGCAGCCTATCATTCCAGCAATGTGCAACAGGGCTTCGGCAAGGAAAACGATCTGGTGGTGTATGCCGGTGTGCCCGCCGCCATGTTCCTGGCCAACCAGGACCCACAGGCCGACCTGGCGGTGATGCGCGCGGCTCGGGAGAACCTGCGTCAGCTGGCTCCCAAGAAGCTGGTGCTGATCTCCTCCATCTGCGTTTTTGCGGACAGCAAGGGCAAAACCGAGGCGGACGAGCCTCAGCCCGAGGGCCTTGCGGCCTACGGGGCCAACCGGCTGCAGCTGGAGCGCTGGGTGCGCCAGGACTGGCCGGACGCGCTGATCGTGCGCCTGCCCGCCTTGTATGGCCTGGGCTTGAAAAAGAACTTTCTGTACGATCTGCACACCATCACCCCGGCGCTGCTGCGCCCGGCGAAATACGAGGAGCTGGCGGCAAAGAGCCAGCTGGTGAAGGCTGCCTATTCCGACGCGGGCAATAATTTTTACAAGCTGAACGGCACCCAGGACCCGGCGGAATTGAAGGCCTGGTTCGCGGCCAACGATTTCAACGCCCTGTCCTTTACCGACAGCCGCTCGGTCTACCAGTTCTACGACCTGCGCCGCCTCTGGGCGGACATTCAGAAGGCCATGGAGCTGGACCTGCGGGTGCTGCACCTGGCAACGCCCCCGGTGAGCGCCGCCCGTGTGTATAAGGCGGTGGCCGGCGGCCATTTTGAAAATCATCTGGCGGCGCAGCCCTTCGACTACGATCTGCGTACCCTGCATGCCGAGGCCTTCGGAGGCAGGGATGGCTACCTCTGCACCGAGGAAGAAGAGCTGGCGAGTATCTGCGCCTTTATGAAAGGATGGACGGAATGAAATTATCGGCTTCCAACATCGGCTGGGCCGCGGACAACGATGAGCAGGTCTGGCAGCTTTTGAAGGACCTGGGCTACCAGGGCATCGAGATCGCTCCCACCCGGGTGATCCCGGAAAACCCCTACGACTGCCCGGCGGGCGCAGCCCTGTTTGCCGGTGTGATGCACCAGAAATACGGCTTTGCCATCCCCAGCATGCAGAGCATCTGGTTTGGCAAGACTGGCAATATCTTCAACCCGGATGAGGCGAAGGAGCTGGAGGAATACACCCTGCGGGCCATTGAGTTTGCGGTGAGCTGCCGCTGCCGCAATCTGGTGTTCGGCTGCCCCCGCAACCGGAACATGCCCCAAGGCGCCGACCCCCAGCAGGGCGAGGACTTTTTAAGCCGTATCGCCTGGATGGCGGCCCAGCGGCAGGTGGTCATCGGCCTGGAGGCAAATCCGCCGGTGTATAACACCAACTACATCAACACCACCGCCGATGCCTTTGCCATGGCCAAAAAGCTGGACAGCCCCGGCCTTGGCGTTACACTGGACGTGGGCACGATGATCGCCAACGGCGAGCGGCCCAACGATTTTGCGGCGGATATGAAATACGTGAGCCATGTGCACATCAGCGAGCCGGGCCTTGCCCCCATCGAGAAGCGGGCAATCCACCGGGAGCTGGCGCTGCTGCTGGGCGCGCTGAACTACCAGGGCTATGTGTCGGTGGAGATGAAGACCGCGGACACGGACACTGTGCGCCGCAGCCTGGAATATGTGGCGGAGGTGTTCGGCGCATGAGCGAATGGGTGAAAAACGTGCCCGGTGTGCCGGACTACACGGTGGACGCCTTCCGGGAAAAGCGCAGTGACTACTGCCTGCTCATCCCCATCATCAACGAGGGCAAGCGCATCCTCACCGAGCTGGAACGGGCCCAGAAGGGCGCGGTGGACGGTCTGTGCGACATCATTCTGTGCGACGGCGGCTCCACCGACGGCAGCATGGAGACCCAGGGCCTGGTGCGCCGGGGCGTGAATACCCTGCTCACCAAAAAGGGCCCCGGCAAGCAGGGGGCCCAGCTGCGCATGGGTATCCACTATGCGCTGGAGCGGGGCTACGAGGGCATTCTGACCATCGACGGCAACAACAAGGACTCCATCGAGAGCGTGCCCCTCTTCATTGAAAAGCTGGAGGAGGGCTACGATCTGATTCAGGGCAGCCGGTTCATCCCCGGCGGCAAGGCGGTCAACACCCCCTTCAGCCGCTACTGGGCGGTGCGCCTGATCCATGCGCCGGTGATCAGCCTGGCGGCCCGCCACTGGTTCACCGATACCACCAATGCCTACCGGGGCTACAGCCGGGCCTATCTGACTCACCCGCTGGTGAAACCGCTGCGGGACGTGTTCGTGGGCTACGAGCTGCTGGCCTACCTGAGTGTGCGGGCCACCCAGCTGGGTCTGAAGGCCTGCGAGGTGCCGGTGGAGCGGGCCTATCCCAAGAACGAGCCCACCCCCACCAAGATCAAGGGCTTGCAGGGCAACACCAATCTGCTGAAAATCTTGTTCGCCGCACTGCGGGGAAAGTACAACCCGTGAGTTGGAGCTTAGCATATGGACTTAAACTGTAAGAAACGGACAGAACAAATTCGTGGAATAGCGATTTTTATGGTCTGGCTGATAGTTCTGTTCTGCTTTTTTGGTGGAAGTTATCGTAAAAAGGCCGCAGTAGAACCGTCTGGTTTGATGCAGATAAGTGAAGTAAACGAGACTCTTGTCAGCCGGATTCAGGCATACGGCGAGGCGCGGCAGGATACGCTGAATTGTTTGGAACTTCGGCTGGGAACTTTACAGCCTGTGTATCAAACGATTGAGCTTTCTGTTCAGAATGAAGATGGAAAAATAATATTTCATTCAACAAAAAAACTTTCGCCTGAGGATCAGAACGGCGTGGTTTCTTTTGCTGCCAATCTCCCGCTGGAAAAAGGCGCAGAGTATGTATTCTGTATCGATACACAGGAAGGTGCCCAAATTGCCGTGGGACAGGGAATGCAGGAGTATGGCTGGGACGGAACTGTTTTGCTGGACGGCCAACCGGCACAGAACACGTTGATCCGCGCCCGCTATCTGCAGCCTGTGAGCACAATAGAGGTTTGCGCATACGCTGTGTTGTTCTTTGTATATGGCACACTGGCAACAGCGTTGATTTGGTTTATGGGGGATATCCGCAGATATGTAGCCGGAGTGTATATCCGATATGTCAGGGCAGTCGACTGGATTACAAAAGCTTACGCCTGGTGGGGATTGGCGCTTTTGATGGAGCTGGCAGCGATCTGCTTTACATTCCATTATACACTTGAAAATGTGATGGACGATCCGTTTGTTTGGACTGTGGCAGTAGCAGGCGGTCTTTGTACCGCAGTTGTTCCAAAGGCCTATGACCAGGTCAGACGCAGATATGGTAAGGCGGGAATTGCGGTTGGATGGGGAATTTCTTTTTACGCCGCATTTGCGCTTTGCGGTAATTATTTGTCTATATATCCGGTGGGGCGAAGCATTGATTTCGCAAGTGTTTTACAGTTTCTGATTTGTTGGCTCTGGGTAGCGCCGTTCATCTTTTGTGCGCTCTGCTTCCTGGAATGCCGGAGGCCTCAGCCCCATCGAAACAAAAATATGCCGGTTTCGCTCACGGTACTGCTGATTGTGATTGTGGTTTTACCCGTATGCTTTGTGTTGCTTGGGGCAAACCCGGCGATTTCTACAACAGATTCGGCCACCTGCCTTGCGCAGGGGGCTCATCAGGTGTATGGGCTGGAAAACTGGCATCCGCCGATATACATCCTTTGCCTGGCGGTTCTTGTTAAAATATGGGACTCCACCTACATGATTGTTTTGGCTCAGACGGTGGTCTTTCTCTGGCCCTGGTGCCGGCTGTGCGGGCTTTTGTACAAGAAGGGGATGAGGCCGACAGGAATTATTCTGGCTACCATCTTTATCGCGGCAATACCCAGTACTCCGGTTCTGCTTTGCACAATCTGGAAGGACGTTCCCTATGGGTGCCTTCTGCTGTTGCTGACTGTGTTGGCAATGGAATACACAGAGCTGCCCGAAAAGCGAAAAAATCTCCTGTTTTTGTTGGAAGTTGCAGTAACACTGACAGGTGTGGCGCTGATTCGTGCCAATGGAATTGTACCGTTCGTGATGATGATTGCGGCGATTGCGGCGATCAAAAAACTGGGGCGCATGCGTTTTGTTGCCGTTGCGTTGAGTGTTTTGCTGATCGGAGTAATCGTCGGCCCGGTTTACCGCTATATTGATGTGCAGCCGGTGGCGGAAGATAACTCAGGCGGTGCGTATATAGGGCTGGTTCATGATATACTTGGGGTATATCATTCCGGAGGAACAATCTCACAGAATACGATGGCTTTGCTTGAGGAAGTGTCAGAGGGACGATTGCAGTCCGGAAGTTACACGCCCTATCGTTTCTGGGCTTATAAAATGGCCTATAGCGGTAGTGTGGGAAGCGTGATCACCGCCTATCTGGATACTTTTGTACACAATCCGGTTCGGATGGTGCAGCAGGTTGCATGCAGAACAGACGGTGTGTGGAACATTGCTGCTGCAAAAGGCGCGCCGAGGGTATTGAATCTGAGTGGTTGTATGGATGAAACGGGAGTTGAGCCCTGGCAGGACTATTATCCCCGGCGAGTAGAAAATTCCTTTACTGCGCAGGTGGAAAAGTATGCGTCGGACAATATCGCTTATACACTGAAGGGCGTGATTGTCTGGAGAGTTGGTGTATGGACGCTTCTTTCCGTTCTGTGTGTGGCTTTTTGGCGGTTACGGCGACAGCCGTGGTGGAAGATGCTGGTGTTTGTTCCCCTTGTGGGACATATTTTCTCTCTGCTTCTCTCCACCGGCTGGGATGATCAGCGCTATTTCTGGCCGATCCAGATGATGAGCTTTGCCATTTTTTTGCTGACTCTGGTGAACGGTCCTCTTTCCTCAAATGATAAAAAGGAAGAATACGAATATGATTTTTGATAAAATCATTGTGGGCGCGGGGCTTTACGGTCTGTACGCGGCGCAGAAGTGCGGCGCGGTGGGCCAGCGGGTACTGGTGCTGGAAAAGGACCCCGGTCCCTTCATGCGTGCCACCTATATTAATCAGGCCCGGGTCCACATGGGCTACCACTACCCCCGCAGCTATTCCACGGCCATCAAGAGCGCCCATTACTTTGAGCGCTTCTGCCGGGATTATGACTTCTGCCTGCTCAAGGAATTCGATCAGGTCTACGCCACCAGCGCCCATTTCTCCTGGACCAATGCCCAGGAGTTCCGGGACTTCTGCGCGGCGGCGAACATCCGCTGCGACGATGTGGCCCCCACCAAATACTTCAACCCCGGTCAGTGCGACGGCGCGTTCCTGACCACCGAATACACCTACGATGCCCAGGTGCTCAAGGAGTATTTTCTGAAGGAGCTGGCAAAGCTGCCGAATGTGACCATTGCCTACAGCCGCAAGCCGGAATCGGTGGAGCGGGCGGGCAGCGTCTGGCGGGTAAAGGCGGGAGACATCACCGCCGAAGCGCCTTTTTTGCTGAACGCCACCTATGCCGGGGTGAACGAGCTGCACGCCATGCTGGGCTATGAGCCCTTCAAGATCAAGTATGAGCTGTGCGAGATCATCCTCTGTACCGTGGATGACAAGCTGAAAAACACCGGTATCACTGTGATGGACGGGCCGTTTTTCTCCATCATGCCCTTCGGTCAGACCGGCTACCACAGCCTGACCAGCGTGACCTTTACCCCCCATGTGACCAGCTATGACAGCGTGGCCACCTTCCAGTGCCAGAGCCGCAGCGAGGGAAAATGCCGCCCGGGCGATCTTTACAACTGCAACGAGTGCCCGGCCAAGCCTGCCAGCGCCTGGCCTATGATGAGCCAGCTGGCCCGCAAGTATCTGAAGCCGGAATACGGCTTTGCTTATGCCGGAAGCCTGTTCAGCATGAAGCCCATTCTGAAGGCCAGCGAGATCGACGATTCCCGCCCCACGGTGATCCGGCAGTATGCGTCGGACCCGGCCTTTGTGAGCGTGCTGTCCGGCAAGATCAATACCGTTTACGATTTGGATGAGGTGCTGCAATATGGCGCAGATCACGAATAAGGAAAAGAATTTTATCTCGGCGGTGGTCTATCTGCACGACTGCGCCGGGCAGGTGGAGTCCTTCTTCGACCGGCTGCTGGCCCGGCTGGAGGAGCATTTTGACTACTACGAGATCGTGGCCGTGAACGACGGCTGCACGGACGATACGGTGGCCCGGCTGAAGGAATTTGCGGCCGGGAGGATGGAAAAGCCCCTAACCATCCTGAACATGAGTCTGCACCAGGGGGTGGAGCAGGCCATGAATGCCGGGCTAGATGCGGCCATCGGCGACTTTGTGTTCGAGTTCGACAGCCTGGATACCCCTTACCCGGCAGAAATGATCTGGCAGGCCTATGAAACGGCGCTCACCGGCTTTGACGTGGTGACCGTCAGTCCCAGCCGCCAGAAGACGGCCAGCAAGGCTTTTTACGCTCTGTTCAACGCCTTCAGCAACAGCATTTACAAGCTGGAGAGCGACGCCTTCCGGCTGGTGAGCCGCCGGGCTATCAACCGGGTGAAGGCCATCAGTGAAAATCTGCCCTACCGCAAGGCGGCCTATGCGGCCAGCGGTCTGGCCTGCAAGACCCTGCATTTTGAGGGGAGCATTCGCGGCCAGCAGGAGGCCCGGCTGGACAAGGCCATCGACAGCCTGGCCCTATACACCAACACGGGCTACAAGATCAGCTTCGGAATTTCCTGCGCAATGGCTTTGCTTACCCTGATTGCACTGGTTTACACCGTGGTGGTGTGGCTGGTGGGCGAGCCGGTCACCGGCTGGACCACCACCATGCTGGTGCTCAGCGGCGGTCTGGCCGGGATGTTCGTGATCCTGACCATCGCGGTGAAGTACCTGAGCCTGCTGGTGGATCTGGTGTTCCGCAAGCAGGCCTATCTGATCGAGGGGATCGAGAAGATCCAGAAATAACCGATACATTTACAGCAACAAAGGGAGAAACACCATGAACAAACGGCTGCGCAGTGCGCTGCAACAGGATATAAGCCGCCGCACCTTCTGGGTGCTGGTGGTACTGGTGGTGCTCGTCAAGCTTGTGATGACCCGCTTCCAGATGGTCTATGTCTGGGTGGGCGGTGCCCCGCTGGACGATGAACTCATGTTCGGGGCGGCCCAGAGCATCACCGCCGGGCAGTGGCTGGGGGCCTACGATTGGCTTACCCTTTCCAAACACATGTTCTTTGCGGTGTGGCTGGCGCTGTGCAGCCTGCTGCACCTGCCTTACCTGGCAGCGGGGCAGCTGCTCACCTGCGGAGCGGCGCTGGCCTGCGCCTTTGCCTTTGCGCCGGTGCTGCGCCGGTGGAAGAGCCGGTTTGCGGTGTTTGCCCTGCTGGCCTTCAGCCCGGCGGCCACCGCCTCCTTCACCCTGCGCGTTTACCGGGACAACATCTTCCCCGGACTGTGCATGCTGTTCTTTGCCGGGCTGTGCGGTTACGCGCTGCGCTGCCGCAGGCCGGTAAAGCAGGGCATCGGCTGGCTGGTGCTGTCCGGTGTGGGGCTGGGCCTTGCCTGGCTCACCCGAGAGGATGGTATCTGGCTGTTGCCCTTCGCGGCGGCGGGTACCCTGATTCTGATTGTCACCGCTCTGCGGAACAAGGGCGCCTTGCCCAAAAAGCTGGGCCGCTGCGCCCTGTTGGCGGTGCCCTACGGCCTGCTGGCAGCGGCAATCCTCGCTTACAGTGCGGTGAACTACGCCTGCTATGGTCTGTTTGCCGTGAGTGATTTCTCTTCCGGCAGTTTTGCTGCGGCGGTGGGGGCCATGAGCCGGGTGAAGGCAGAGGAGTGGAAGCCCCTGTGCAGCATGCCCACCGATGTTCGCATGAAGCTGTACGACGCGGTGCCTCAGCTGCAGCCGCTGGAATACTGGCTGGAAGAGGATGAGGATCTTCAGAACAGCTTCCGCAACCCGGAGCTGGACGATTACCAGTCCGGCAGCTTCTACTGGGCGCTGCGCAAGGCTGCCTGGAACGAGGGTGTGTATGACAGCCCCCAGAAGGCGGAGGAATACTGGCAGCAGGTGGCGGATGCCATCAACGCCCTGTGTGATTCCGGCCAGCTGGAAGCAAACGGGCCCGAGCGCAGCAGCACTACCCCGCCCATCCGGATGGAGTATGTGCCGGATGTGCTGGCGGAGGGGGTACGCAGTCTGCTGCACACCCTCACCTTCCGGGACTGTGCACCCTATTATGCGGACCAGCGCAGCCTGATTCTGCCCGAGGACGAGTCGGTTTATGAGGCTTATCTGGGCCAGCAGGTGAACAGTGCGGCTCAGGCGGGCAGCGACCTGCCCTATTACAGCCCGCTGCAAAAGCTGGTGTACACCGGCATGGAGGTCATCCGGCTGGTATACGCGGTGGGCCTGCCGGTGCTGTTTGTGGCTGCAGTGGTGCTGCAGGCACGGCGGGGAATCCAGCTGCTGCAGCTGCGCAAGCAAAAAGCCATCCAGCCCGGGCAGGCCCTGCTGTGGGTGCTGCTGCTGGGCCTTCTGGGAATGGCGCTGCTGCGCTGCTTTATGATCGCGTTTGTGGAGGTGGCCTCCTTCAACATCGGCACCTCCACCATGTACCTTTCCACCGTGCACCCGCTGCTGCTGCTTTACAGCGGGGCCGGTATCCTGACCCTTTGGAGGAAAAATCAGTGGCAAACATCCTGATTGTGGGCACGGGCGCGGCCGGTCTGATGGCCGCGGGTACGGCTGTGCGGCTGGGCCATTCGGTCACCGTGCTGGAGCACACCGAAAAGCCCGGCCAGAAGCTGCTCATCACCGGCAAGGGCCGGTGCAATGTGACCAACAACTGCGACGAAAACACCTTTTTGCAGAATGTGCGCACCAATCCGCGCTTTCTGTATTCGTCGCTCTACGCCTTTCCACCGGCCAAGACCATGGAGCTGTTTGAGGAGCTGGGCGTTCCTTTGAAAACCGAGCGGGGCCGCCGGGTCTTCCCGGTGAGCGACCGGGCGGAGGACATCCGCCAGGCCCTTTTGCGCTATGCAGACGGGGCACAGATCCTGTACGATGGGGCGGAAAAGCTGGTGATTGAAGAGGGCCGGGCCGTGGGCGTCGTGACCAAAAGCGGCCGCACGCTGACCGCGGACGCGGTGCTGGTGGCCACCGGCGGCGTGAGCTATCCGGTGACCGGCTCCACCGGCGACGGTTACCAGCTGGCCAAGCAGGCGGGCCACAAGATCGTGCCCACCGTGCCCAGCCTGTGCAGCCTGGTCTCCCCGGACGAGGACTGCCGGGCCATGATGGGGCTTTCGCTGAAAAACGTAACCCTCACCCTCTACCGGGACAAAAAGGCCGTGTTCACCGAAATGGGCGAGATGCTGTTCACCCACTTCGGCATTTCCGGCCCGCTGACCCTGATGGCCTCCAGCTACATTAAGGATATGCAGAAGCATGCCTGGAAGGCGGTCATCGACCTGAAGCCCGCTCTGGACGAGGAGCAGCTGTATAAACGGGTCACCAACGACTTTGCCCTGCTGGCCAACAAGAGCGCCCAGGGCGCACTGGTGAAGCTGCTGCCCGCCAGCATGCAGCCGGTGATGGTCAAACGCTGGGGCGTGGACCCGGCCACCCGGGCCAACCAGATCACCAAGGAGCAGAAGCGGGAGCTGGTGCGGCTGGTCAAGCACTGGGAGGTGCCCATCAGCAAGCGGGGCGACCTGGCCCACGCGGTGATCACCGCCGGCGGCGTGGACGTGAAGCAGGTGGACCCCAAAACCATGGAGTCCAAGCTCTGCCCGGGGCTTTACTTTGCCGGCGAGGTGCTGGACGTGGACGCCTACACCGGCGGCTACAACCTGCAGATCGCCTGGTGCACCGCCCAGGCCTTCGCTGCGAATTTGTGATACAGGCGGCGGGGCCGCTTTGCATAGAATATAATAGAAGGAAGTAAGGAAAACATGATCTCTGTTGCCATCGACGGCCCCTCCGGGGCGGGAAAATCGACCCTTGCAAAACGCCTTGCCAAGGAGCTGGGCTACCTGTATGTGGATACCGGCGCCATGTATCGTGCCATCGGCCTGTTCGCCCTGCGCCAGGGCGTGGACCCCAAGGATGAGGCTGCGGTCACGGCCCTTCTGCCTCAGATTCAGATTGAGCTGCGCTATGTGGACGGCGCCCAGCGGGTACTGTTGTGCGGCGAGGATGTGAGCGAGGCCATCCGGGCCGAGAATGTGGGCATGGCCACCAGTGCGGTGTCGGCCCATCCGCCGGTGCGTGCTTTCCTGCTGGAGCTGCAGCGAGGCATGGCCCGCACCCACGACATTCTGATGGACGGGCGGGACATCGGCACCGTGATTCTGCCTGGCGCCACCGTGAAGATTTTCCTCACCGCCAGCGCTGAGGCCAGGGCTGACCGGCGCTTCAAGGAGCTGCAGGACAAGGGCGTGGACACCGATTACGAGACCGTGCTGGAGGACATCCGCCGCCGGGATTATCAGGACAGCCACCGGGCCACCGCGCCGCTGCGCCAGGCCGAGGACGCCGTTCTGGTGGACACCAGTGAGATGGATCTGGAAGAGAGCTTCCAGGCCCTGAAGTCGCTGATTCTCAGCCGGGTCTGAGCGTTCCAATTTCAAGCCAATCGAGAAAGGAAACAAGCATGTTTTATGGTATTATGGTGACCGGAGCCTGGCTGATCTGGCATCTGGTCTTCCGCATTCGGGTGGTGGGCAAGGAGAACCTGCCGCGGGACGGCAAGGGCTTTGTGCTGGCGCCCAATCACATCTCTGCCATCGACCCGGTGTTCGTGGTCATTGCCCGGTTCTGGGGCAAACGGATGCTGATCATGGCCAAGGAGGAGCTGTTCGAGGTGAATCCGCTGCTGAGCTGGATGTTCCGCAACGTGGGCGTGTTCGGCGTAGAGCGGGGCAAGGGTGACACCGGCGCGGTGGAAGCCGCCGTGGAAAAGGTGAAAAAAGGGCAGGGCCTTCTGATCTTCCCGGAGGGCACCCGTTCCAAGACCGGTGAGCCCGGCAAAATCAAGAGCGGCGCTTTTGTGGTGGCCAGCGCTGCCGGGGTGGATATGATCCCCTGCCGCATCATCTACCGCCACGGACACATGAAGCTGTTCAGTGGGGTGAAGGTCTGCTTCGGCAAGCCCATCCCCGCCGCTGCGCTGGATATGGGCGAGCACAAATCCGCCGCAAAGCTCCGGGAGTGCAAGGCCATGCTGGCCGACGCCTGGGAAGAACTGTATCAGCAGAATAAGTTTGAATAAACCCCGCGCAGGCGGGGCAAAATAAAGGGAGAAGTACCCATGAAAATTTTGAAAGCCAAGACCGCCGGGTTCTGCTTTGGTGTGGACCGTGCGGTGAAGCTGACCTATCAGCTGGCCGAAGAGGGGCACAAGGTGGCCACCCTGGGCCCGCTGATCCACAACCCCCAGTGTGTGGCAGACCTGGAGTCCAAGGGCGTGGTCACCGCTGCAGGGCTGGAAGATGTGCCCGACGGGTACGAGGTGGTCATCCGCAGCCATGGCGTTGGCGCGGATGTGTACAGCGCTATTGCGGAAAAGGGCCTGGTGCTTCACGACGCCACCTGCCCCTTTGTGGCCAAGATTCATCGCATTGCCAAGCGCGCCAGCGACGAGGGCAAAACCCTGCTGGTGGCGGGCGACAAGACCCATCCGGAGGTGCAGGGCATCGTCGGCCACACCAAAGGCGAGGTATTTGTGTTCGCCGATTTGGATGAATTAAAGGCCTGGCAGGGCCCGAAAAATGGGCAAAATGGTATAATCGTGGTGGCACAAACCACATTTCAGGTAACAAAATGGTTAGAATGTACAAACTTTATAAAAAAAGACTATACAAACGCCGAGATTTTTGATACAATATGTAATGCGACGTGGACGAGGCAACAGGAGGCGGAAGACCTCAGCCGAAAATGCGACCTGATGGTCGTCATTGGAGGTCATCATTCTTCCAATACCCAAAAGCTTGTAAAAGTCGCTGAAAAACACACAAAGGCCGTTACGGTGGAGACCGCAAAGGAGCTCCGGCCGGAATGGTTTGAGGGTGTGGACACAGTGGCCGTCACAGCCGGGGCTTCCACGCCATCGTCTATAATTGAGGAGGTACTTAACAGTATGAGTGAAGAAATCCGTGAAGAGATGAGCTTTGCCGAGATGTTCGCAGAAAGCGAGGCTAATCTCAAGCCTGTTTTCGCAGGTAAGGTAGTGGAGGGCACTGTTACCAGCATTACGCCCAACGAGGTGCAGGTTGATATCGGCACCAAACACACCGGTTTTGTGAAACTGAGTGAGCTTACCGACGACCCCGCAGCCCGTGCGGAGGATCTGGTCAAGGTTGGGGACAAGCTGGACCTCGTCGTTGAAAAAGTTAACGATCAGGAAGGCGTTGCCTACCTGTCCCGCAAGAAGCTGGAAGCCCGCAAGGGTCTGGAAGAGGTGGCCAAGGCCGCTGAGGAAGGCACCGTCATGGAAGGCGTTGTCACCGAGACCAACAAGGGCGGCGTGATCGTTCTGGTGAAGGGCGTTAAGGTATTCGTACCCCGCAGCCAGGCTACCATGCGCCGTGACGAGGACATCAACGCTCTGGTAAAGCAGAACGTGAAGCTGATCATCACCGAGTGCGCTGGCCGCAAGATCGTTGGTTCCATCAACAAGGTTACCGCCGAGGAGAACGCTGCCAAGCGTGAGGCCTTCTGGGCTGACGTTGAGGTTGGCAAGACCTACACCGGCGTTGTGAAGAGCCTGACCGCTTACGGTGCCTTCGTGGACATCGGCGGCGTGGACGGCCTGTGCCACATCAGCGAGCTGAGCTGGAACCGCATCAAGCACCCCAGCGAGGTCGTTTCCGTGGGCGACACCATCGAGGTGTATGTGAAGGCTCTGGACCCCGAGAACCACAAGGTTTCCCTGGGCTACAAGAAGGCCGAGGACAACCCCTGGGAGAAACTGAAGAACGAGTATCCCATCGGCAGCGTATTCACCGCTCCCGTTGTGAGCATCACCAAGTTCGGTGCTTTCGTTCGCATCCTGCCCGGTGTGGACGGTCTGGTTCACATCTCCGAGATCAGCAACGAGCGCGTGGAGAAGGTTGGCGACGTGCTGAAGGTTTGCGATGAGGTCAACGTGAAGCTGCTGGATGTCGACTTCGACAAGAAGCGCATCAGCCTGTCCATGAAGGCTCTGCTGGACGACGAGAACAGCGACGCCGAATAATCAAATGGCTCAAAAGCCGCCCGGCAACTACCGGGCGGCTTTTTTGTTTGCCGCATGTATTTACATGCAAATCACTAGGAATCAGGGCGAAAACATGCTATACTGGAACTATTCCAGAGCAGGGCGGGCGGCGCTGCCACCACCGGCAGGCTGTTTTTTGCCCGGCACCTCAGGGAAAGGAGATCGTTGAATTTATGAAAGCGTTTCGTTTGACCGGCCTGATCCTTGGGATCGTGGGCCTGAGCCTGTCTGTAACGGCGATTGTGTTCAGTGCGGTGGGCATGTTTAAGGCCCGTCAGTGCAAGCAATGCAAGTTGGGAGGTCAGATCAAGTAATGGATAAAAAAGAGATCCTGGCAAAGGTTGACCATACTCTGCTGAAGGCCGACGCCACCTGGCCCGACATTCAGAAGATCTGCGACGAGGCTATGGAAAACCACACTGCCTCCATCTGCATCAATCCCGGCTATGTGAAGCAGGCCTGCGAGTACATGAAGGGCGCGATCCCCGTGTGCACCGTTGTGGGCTTCCCTCTGGGTGCCACCGACACCGCCACCAAGGTGTTCGAGGCCAAGACCGCCATTGAGAACGGCGCCGAGGAAGTGGACATGGTCATCAACATCGGCCGCCTGAAGAACGGCGAGTACGACTTTGTGCGCGATGAGATCGCCGCCATCAAGAAGGCCATCGGCGACAAAGTACTGAAGGTTATCATCGAGACCTGCCTGCTCACCGATGCCGAGAAGGAAAAGATGTGCGACATCGTGTGCGAGGCTGGCGCGGACTTCATCAAGACCAGCACCGGCTTCTCCACCGGCGGCGCCACCTTCGCGGACATTGAACTGTTTGCCCGCTGCTGCCGCGGCCGCTGCAAGATCAAGGCTGCGGGCGGCATCTCCACCATCGAGGACATCGAGAAGTTCCTGGAGCTGGGCGCCGACCGCCTGGGTACCAGTCGCGCAGTGAAGATTCTGCAGGGCCTGGAGTCCAGCGGATACTAATTGAATTGAATTTTTCAGCGGGCCGCCGGGGCTTTCCACCGGCGGCCCGCTTTTGGTTGAAAACCAGCCGGATAAGATGCTATACTCAAGGCAAACAGAAACGCGGTGATGGAATGCCTGGAAACGGCAAACAAGAAGGAGGGGAACGCATGAGCAGAAAAATGGTTTTGGGGTTGGTCCTCATGTGTATGGGGTTTTTTGGCGGGATTTTGCTAATCGGCGCCATGGTACTGAGCCCCATGAATCCCTGGAGCTACAACGGAATTACCGGCTGGTACGGCTGCCTCCTGGGAATGCGTCTACAGCTTCCGTTGGGGGTCTGTATTGCTGTGACACTGGCCGGATTCGCGCTCAGTGTGATTGAAGCATTCCGGAAAGAATAATCCCAAAAAGAGGAAAGGACGGAACGGATATGAAGCCTGTGGTTGCAGGACTTTTGACCTTTGTGGTGTTTTTCTTTGGCAACAGCTATCTGCTGGGCGGGTTGGGCCAGCTGTGCCTGATCGGAGGCGATGCCTTTGTGAATTCCTATTTTGCCCCTGTCATGACCGGGCTTGCGCTGCTGGCGGCCCTGGTGGTGGGCTGCACACTGGCTGTGCTGCAAAAGCTGGATGCGGTGCAGAAGACCCTGAACGACAGGAAGCCCCACGAACAATAACACCGGCACGCAGCGCGGCAAAAACTGAGAAAACAGGCCCCGGACCCTTTCCTCGGGTCCGGGGCCTGTTTTCTCGTGGTGCCGTTTGCTATCATGGAGAAAAGCAGAACATTTTGTAACAACTCCGAAAGATAGCGTTGCTATCATCAGGATGGAAAAGGAAAACAGGGGGCATGAGCAATGAAGCCGATTCTGATCGTGGACGACGAGGTGGCCATCGCGCAGCTGATCGCCATGACGCTGGCCCGGATGGGCTATACCTGCCAGATGGCTTTTGACGGCCTGAAGGCTGCCGAGCTGCTGGAGCAAAACGAGTACGATCTGGTGCTGCTGGACATCATGCTCCCCGGAGCGGACGGCTACGAGCTGATTGACTTCATCCGGCCCACCGGTATCCCGGTGATCTTCATCAGCGCAAAGACCACCGTGGCCGACCGGGTGAAGGGGCTGCATCTGGGCGCCTGCGACTACATTGTAAAACCCTTCGCCCCCGAGGAGCTGCTGGCCCGGGTGGAGAACGTGCTGCGGCTTTCCGGCCGGGGACAGGCAATGCTGAAAGCCGGGGACGTGACGGTGGATGTGTCCACCCGGCAGGTGAAAAAGGCCGGGCAGGAGGTGGCCCTCACCCCCACCGAGTATCAGCTGTTGCTGGTGCTGCTGCACAACAAGAACATTGCGCTTTATCGGGACACCCTGTACGAGCGGGTCTGGGGGCGGGATGCCGAGCTGGACACCCGCACCCTGGACATCCACATCCACCGGCTGCGCAAAAAGCTGGGCTGGCAGCACATGATCCGTACCATTCCCCGGATAGGCTACCGATTGGAGGAAACGCCATGAAACTCGCGCCGAAACTGGTTCTGACCATTCTGTTGTTGTTGGGCGTTCTGCTGGCGGCGGGCGGCGGCTGGCTGATCAAAACGGATTTTGAACGGAACTTCGACCAGGCTCGCACCCGGAACACCCTGGCTCACCGGCGGGATACCTATTCACTGCAGAACGGGCTGCTGGTTAAGGTCAGTGACGGAATGTTAAGCCGACAGGCCGTGGTGGATTACGGCGAAAGCCTGGGCCGGTATGTGGGGCAGCAGGAAGGCGGCTTCGCGGTATATCAGGGCGAGGAACCGCTGTATTCCAGTCTGCCCGAAGTGCTGGGGCAGCAGGCGGCACTCCGGGCCATTGAGGCCGGAGAAGAGGCGCTGCTGCTGCAAAAGGCAGGCCAAAGCAGCTATATGATGATGGCAAGCCAGGTGCAGGTGGCTGGCGAGGAATACTGGCTGGTGAGTGCCTACGACGTGATGGGTGTGTTCCAGGCCCGGGAAGACAAATTCCGGGAGCTGTTCCGGCTGGAGCTGGCGGCGCTGGCCCTGGCGGGCGCGGCGGCGGCTCTGGCGGTGAGCTGGATGATCCGCCCGCTGAAAAAGCTGGAAAAGGCCAGCCGGGCGGTGGCGGCGGGGGACTACACCCTGTCCACCGCCACGAAAAGCCGGGACGAGGTGGGCGCGCTCAGCCGCAGCTTTGACGCCATGACCGCCACCGTACGGGATAAGGTGGACCAGATGGAGGACACCATCCTGCGGCAAAAGCAGTTTGTGTCCGCCTTTACCCATGAGCTGAAGACCCCCATGACCAGCATCCTGGGCTATTCCGACCTGCTGCGCAGCGGCGAGATGGACCCGGAGGACCAGCGGCAGGCGGTGCAGTACATCCACCGGGAGGCTTTGCGGCTGGAGACTTTGAGCGGTAAGCTGATGCAGCTGATGGGCCTTGTGGAGCAGGAGGAGCTCACGCTGGAGCCGGTGCGGCTTGCGCTGGTGCTGCGGGATACGGCGGCCAGCCTGCCCGAGCTTGCGCCCATGCTGGAGATCCAATGTAACCCGGCGCTCACGGTGCTGGCGGACCGGGACCTGCTGGCGGACCTGGTGCGTAATCTGGTGGTGAACGCGGCCAGGGCCCAGCCGAAGGATGACCGGGTGCACATCACCGCGGGCCGCACCGAAAATGGCATCGTGCTGCGGGTAGCGGACCGGGGCCGGGGCATTCCGGAGGCGGACCTGCCCCACATCACCGAACCCTTTTATATGGTGGACAAATCCCGCGCCCGAGCCCAGAACGGCAGCGGCATGGGTCTGGCCCTCTGCGCCCGCATTGCCCGGCTGCACGGCAGTGAGCTGCACTTTACCAGTAAGCTGGGCCAGGGCACGGTGGTGGAATTGAACTTGCGGGAGGGGAAGGTATGAAACAAAAGCTTTTCACAGCGGCGGCCTTTCTGGCGGTTTTCGCTTTTCTGGCCTTGGTGCTGGCCGCCCCGCTGCCCCTGATGGAGCGAAGCGACGAGGTGCTGTATACCCAGGTCATGCCCCGCCAGCTGGCGGCCGACGGGCAAAGTGCCGAGGCCCGAAGCATCGACTTTGCCCGCCAGCTTTACGACCGGGATCAGCTGCTGGGAATCAAAAACTACGCGGGAGCGCTTTTGCAGATGACGGATCAGGAAGCCCTGGGCGACGCGCCCGACCGGCTGTATGACTTTTTGGGCCGGATGGATTTTTGGAGCGAGGAGGAGCAGGCGGAGCTGGAACGGCAGATCGCAAATGCAGACCACTGGCGCTCCGCCTCGGACAGCGTGGGATTTTCCGCATGGAATCTGAACACCACGCAGGACTGGGAACAATGGTCCTCTCTGCAATGGGAAATGAGCGCCGAGGGGCAGCTGGTGCGCATGCTGATGAGAAACTCGCGGGAATACACCGGGCAGGATCTGGAGCATCTGATGGACGAATATCTGGCGGTTACCGGGCTGGATGTGCTGGATGACTGGCAGGTGCTGGATGTGCTGATTCAGCCTTATGTGACAGAGGGAAACACGAGCGAGCTGCGGGCCCGGTATTCCCCGGGGGCGAAGCTGTATCTGTACGCAAATTATGTGGACGGTACACTGGTGTTCGGGGTCTGTCCGCTGGAGCAGGAGGAGCTGGCTCAGCTGGATGTGAGCCTGCCGGAACAATGACCCGGAAGGAGGGGCCTGGATGAAACGGAATCATTGGCTGCTGGCAGTTGCGCTGCCTCTGCTGCTCCTGGCGGGCTGCGGCGCGAAGGAGCCGGACCCGGGGGCAGAGGCGCCCACACCAACGCCCGCGATTCAGATCGAGGAGCCGCAGACCCAGGTGCTGCGCAGCACCGACAGCCATGGTTATTACACCAGAAGTGCGTACTATGATCTGGAGACCATGACGGTGAAACAGTGGGACCTGAAGCTGCCGGACGGATACCAGATGAACGGCGGGGGCCCGGTCTCGGACGGGCAGGCGCTGTATTTCGTCCTGACTCGGCAGGGAGAGTCTGCCAATGAGGCGCTGGTCCGGATGCCGCTGGAGAGCGGAGCGGTACAGATTCTTTACGAATGCGGCGAGCACGAGCAGATTGAAGTTGCCTATACCGACGGTGGGGGCGACTACGACAAACGGCCCATTCTGCTGCGCAGCGGTGAACGGCGCTGTTTTCTGGTACACCGGTGGACCGAGGAGGATGGGAATTCCACCTGGCTCTATGTGTGGGACCCGGTATCCGGCTCCTGTGAGCCGGTGAAGCGGTTGGGCAGTCACCTGCGCTTCTGGGGAGAGTATCAGGGCCGGGCCGTGCTGGGAGATTCGTGGGAGACGGAGGAGGACCTGCTCCAGCTGGACGCGGAGACGGGGGAGCTTACCGTGCTTTTGAGCGGCAAAAACACCGAGGCGGCCCGGCTGTTTCTGAGGCCGCCGCTGCTGATTCGGGAGAATTTCGTCTGCGCGGGCACCATGTCCGCCGACAACCCGGACGGCAAAGAACGGGTTTATTGCCTGGACTTGAAAACCGGGGCGGTGCGGCAGCTTGCCAGCTCGGATGACGGCTATCTGTTGGTCCGCATGCAGGATATCTGGGATGGAATGCTGCGCGTTCGGGGTTCGGAAGGCTATGAGTCGGGCCAGTGGTATGTGGACTGCGCCACCGGTCAGAAGGTAAAAGGCATGCTGGCAGATGAAAGTGGCACACCAATGCACATCCGGGCGCAGCTCGGGGAATACTACCTGATCGATGTGGAGAGAGGATGCACCACGGACACGGTGTGGATGAACGAGGTGGGAGAGCCGGTGTATTCCCGGGTTGCCCTGCAGGAGCTGGCCCTCATTGCCAAAGAGGATTACTGGGCGGGCAGGCCGGACTACCGGATTTTTGAACAGGAAGGGGAGCAGGCGGAATGAGAAAAGCAAAACATCTGCTTGCAGCGGCGCTGGCGTTGCTGCTGTTGGCTGCCTGCGGGCAGCCGGCCGAATCCACGGCTCCCGTGGCCCTGGCAGAGCCGGAGCAGGCGGAAGAGACCCGGTTGGAGGGCTGGCTTTTCCCCTGGGACGGACAGCGGTATTACACCGGCCAAAATGAGGTGTGCGCCACTGCCGACATGACCACCCGCCCGCTTTCCCTGACCATGGGGACATGGGAACATCTGACCGGCTACCCGGTCACCGACGGCATATTTTTGTACTACTCCACCTCGGATACGCAATACTCGCCCGACCTGAGCGAACAGGTGTGGCGCTGCAATCCGGACGGCAGCGGCGCCGAAATGATCTGGAAGAGCGAGACGGGCGGGGAGGGGCTGCTGGAAAATGTGCGCCTGGGCGGCCAGGTGACCGATGTTACCCGCATGGTGGCCTTTGCACAGCAGGATGCAGTCTGGTTCTTTTACCGGGGAGACAATATCTTTTCCAGCCCGGAGGTGTACCGCTGCGGCGTGAAGGAAGCCTCTGCCCGCCGGGTGGAATACCCAGACCCGCTTCCCTGCGGCATATTCACCGGCGAGATGAACGGGCAGCCGGTGTTCTGTGGGCTGCGGGAAGAGGACCAGGAGTACTTTTTCTGGCTGCTGGATCTTGCCACCGGCGAAACCCGCGAGCTTTTTACCCTGCCGGATACGACCGGGTACCTCAGTTTGGTTCAGGACGGCATGCTGTATTTTCAGGATCAGGAATCGGCAAGCCTGTATGAAGTGGACCTGTCCATCGGAAAGCAGCGGCTGGTGTGGCAGCAGGAGGAAAAAACGGCGACGATCGCCTGGGTGCAGTTCGCCCGGGACGGGCACGCCCTTTTGGAGAACACCAGCCTGCCCATGCTGGCCTGTTCACTGGACCTGGCGGACGGCAGCATCACCGAGGCAACACTGCGGGGAAGGGATGCGAACAGCGGCGAGGAATACGTGCTGCGTGCGCTGGCCCCGCTGGGAGACTGCTACGTGGTGGAGTGCCGGCATCACACCGGGATTCGAGCTGGTATGAGCCTAGCGGGCGAACCGCAGCAGGAGCGGTATTTTTGGGGAGACTATGCGCTCATCGAGAAGGACGACTACTGGAACAACGTGCCCGAATACCGGTACTTTACCTGGGTGGATGAGGGATGAATTTTGCCCGCGGGCATTGTTTTGCGCCCTCTGCTCTGCTACAATAGGGGGCAGAAAACAACGCGAAAAGGCGGTCGAACATTCATGAACAAAAAACACATTGTATGCTACGGCGATTCCAACACCTGGGGCTACTGCGCCGCCACCGGCGGCCGCTATGAGGACGACGGGCGCTGGACCCGCCTGCTGCAGGAGCAGCTGGGCGAGGGGTATCTGGTGGCAGAGGAAGGGGTGTGTGGCCGCACCACCGTGTTTGAAGACCCGCTGAACGAGGGCCTCTGCGGCTTTGCCCACCTGGCCACGGCCCTGAACACCCACAGTCCGCTGGATCTTTTGGTGGTGATGCTGGGCACCAACGACTGCAAGCAGCGTTATTCCGCCACCGCCCAGAACATTGCCGACGGGCTGGCCCGTCTGGTGACACGGGCAAAGCAGCTGCCGGTGTGGGCAGGCGAACCCAAGGTGCTGATCGTGGCGCCCATCATGATTGATTCCCGGGTGCACCAGGTACCCCGCGTGGGCCAGGAGATGGGCGAGGGCTGCGTGGAAAAATCCCGCCTGCTGCCCGCTTTGATGGAGCAGACCGCCCGGGATACCGGCTGCGAATTCATGGACTGCAACCCCTATGTGCAGCCGGGCGAGGCGGACTGGATGCACTTTGACGCAGCCAGCCAGGCCCGTTTTGCCCTGGCGCTGGAGGCCAAGATCCGGGTGCTGCTCAGCGGCCGGAGCTGAGTGCCCATACGCATAGCGCTTTTTCACACCCCATATCCTTGTATAAAAAGGATATGGGGTGTTGTTGTATGCTGCATGCGCTCACGTTGACAGTTCTGGCCGGGCTGAGCACCGGCATTGGCGGGCTGGTTGCCGCCCTCTTTCGCCCCGGGCGGCGGACGATGGCGCTGTGCAGCGGCTTTTCGGCGGGAGTGATGCTGGCCATGAGCCTGCTGGACCTGCTTCCCCATGCGCTGGCGGGCTGGCGACAAGCCATGGGCCCGGCGGGTGCGAGCCTGGCGGTGACCAGTCTGGCATTGCTGGGCATGGTCCTGGCGGCACTGCTGGAACAGCTGCTGCCCGAGGCAAAACAGGAGGCAACCGGCGCGGGCCGGGCGGCTGCCTTGCGGGGCGCGCTGGTCACCGGCCTTGCACTGCTGGCCCACAATCTGCCGGAGGGGGCGCTTACCCTGTTCGCGGGCGTGGCAGACCCGGCGGCGGGCCTGCGGCTGAGCCTGGCAGTGGGACTGCACAACCTGCCCGAGGGCATGGCGGTGGCTGCACCGCTGTATTATGCCACAAAAAGCCGGGCCAAAGCGGCGGGCGCGGCCTTTGCCAGCGGTCTGGCCGAGCCGGTGGGGGCGGTGCTGGCCTTCGGGCTGCTGGGGCCGCTGCTTACCCCGGGCTTTCTGAATGGAATGTTGGCCGGAGTGGCCGGGGTGATGTGCTGGGCAGTGGCCTTTGAGCTGCTGCCCATGGCCTACCGGCTGGGCCCGGCGGACAAGGCGGCAACGGGCTTGGCGGCGGGGGTTTTGACGATGCTACTTGGAATCAGCGTGTTATCATGATATAATAAAGCAGATTATCTTTTTTGGCCCGTGGGACGAGATGCCGCGGGCGGGAAGGGGGTGACGGCCGTGAAACGAATGGCTCTGGCGGCACTTGTGCTGGCGGCAAGCCTTTTGTGCGGCTGCGCCAGCAGCATGAGCGGCGGTGTGGAGGAGCTTCTGCGCGCCCCCCAGCTGGCCGGACCCCAGACCAATGTGCAGAAGGCGCTCACGGCCTATCTGGGCGAGGCGCCTCAGCTGAAATACCCCCAGAACGGCGATATCCTTTCCCCGTTTTTGTTCGGCGACTGGAACGGCGACGGCTCCATGGACGCGGCGGCGCTGTATGTGAGCTCCGGGCTGCAGAACGTCTGCCTGGCGATTCTGGAGCAGTCCGGCGGAAGCTGGGTGGTGACCCAGGAGCTCGAGGGCCTTTCCGCCGAGGTGGACAGTGTGAGCACTGCGGCCATGAGCGGCGATGGCGGAATGCAGCTGCTGGTGGGCTATGTGGGCACCAGTGGGGAAAAATATCTTTCGGTATATGCTTACCAGGACCGAACTCTTACCCAGGTAATGGAGCAGGCCTATTCCCAGTATGAATTGCAGGATATCACCGGCAGCGGTCTGAAGGACCTGATCCTGATCGGCCCTCAGACGGTTGATGGAATGAAGGTGCAGCTGCTCACGGCCATCCGGGGCGAGTTCACCATGGCCCAGGAGTTCTGGCTGAGTCCGGAACGGTTTTCCAGCTGCGAGGCTCTGCACCTGAGCAGCGGGTCGGACGGTAGTTATTATCTGGTGCTGGACGGCTACGTGGGCTCCGGCTCGGCGCTGGCCAGCATTCTGCTGAGCTACAATGCCGCCACCCAGCAGCTGGAGGAATATACCCCTCTGCTGCCGGTGGACGTTTATAGCGAGAGCATCCGCTATTCCAGCCTGCTCACCAGCACCGACATTGACGGCGACGGAACGGTGGAGATTCCGGTGGAGCTGCCGGATGCCAACGGCCACATCACGGTGGGCCGCCTGAGCTTTGTGGCCTGGATGGACTACACCAGCACCGATCCGGAGAAGAGCTTCGGCATTGTGGATCTGGAAAATGGCTTTTACCTGGAGCTGCCCCCCAGCTGGGAGGGCAAGATCCAGGTGAAGGAAGGCTCGCAGGAGGGCAGCTGGGCCATCCGCAGCCTGGAGGACGGTACCGGCTACCTGGAGGTCCGGGTGGTGGAGCCCAGCACCGAGGGCGGGTCCTACTTCCGCCTGGGGAACGTGGGCGGCAAAAAGGTACAGGCCAGAATTCTGGCTTCCCATGTGGGAGAAAACGGCGAAAACCTGCAGCCGGCGGCACTGACCGACTGCTTCCGGGTGCTGTGAGCGGCAAAAGCCGCCCGCCCCGTTTTTATAGGAGGTTTGATTGCATGCGTAGAGTGTTAGTTGTGGAAGACGAGACCAGCATCCGCGAGCTGATCGCCTTGAATCTTCAGATGGCGGGCTATCAGGTGCTGGAGGCCGGCAGTGCCGAGCAGGGCCTGGCGCTGCTCAGCCAGGGCCAGAAGTGCGACGCTGCTGTACTGGACGTGATGCTGCCCGGCATGAACGGTTTTTCCCTGTGCGAGACCATTCGCCGGGACGACCCGAACATCGGTATCATCATTCTGAGCGCCAAGAGCATGGAGCAGGATAAGATCCGCGGCCTGTCCATCGGAGCCGACGACTATATGACCAAGCCCTTCAGCGTGTCCGAGCTGCTGGCCCGCATCGAGGCGCTGTGCCGCCGGGTCAACCGGGGCGCGGCAGAGGCTCCCGTTCCGGACGAGACCCGCATGGTGAGCGGCCAGTTTATTCTGGACCAGAAGAGCCGGGTGCTGTACAAGGCGGGCAAGCCCATCGATCTGACCCAGGTGGAGTTCCAGATCATGGAGCTGTTTTTCCAGAACCCCGGCACTGCCCTGGTGCGGGAAAAGATCCTGGAAGGGGTCTGGGGCGAAAATTACTACGGCGATGTGAAGATCGTGGACGTGAACATCCGCCGCCTTCGCATGAAGGTGGAGGACGAGCCCTCCAGCCCCAAGCACATCCTCACTGTGTGGGGCTACGGCTACCGCTGGAACGGATGACAGGCAGGTATACAGGAAGGGGGCTGCCATGAACAGCATCACCAAACGATGGCTGCGCAGCAGCCTTCTGATCACCTTTTTGCTGGTGGCAGGCGCGGTGAGCATCTATATCTATACCTTGATCTCAGGCAGCTATAACGGGGTACAGCAGGCCATGCTCAGCCGAATTTCCAGCATGGGCGGTCAGCTGAAGATCACCACCGGCCAGAGCGCGGAGCAAACCTCCCAGAGCCGAGGCAGCCTGCTGCGCCGGATGGTGGAGCAGTTCGACGAGAAGGACAAGTTCGAGTTCATGCTGCTGGACAGTGAGGGTCAGGTGATCGCCACCTCCTCGGGCGGAACGCTGCGCTATGAAAAGGCCCCGGAGGATTTTCTCATGGCCATGGAATCCCCCAACAGCAGCGGCCGCAGCGTGTATACCAGTGTGACCGGCGAGCGGGTGATGGCCATTTCCGTGATGGTACCCTACCCGGCGGAGGATGTGGCGGCCCTGCGTATGGTGACCAGCCTGACCATGGTTGACCAGATGATGGTGGAACGGGTGCTGCTGGCTTTGGGCATCGGTGCAGTGATTCTGCTGTTCAGCGCCTGGAGCGGTGTGTTCTTCATTCGCTCCATCGTGCGTCCGCTGGACGAGGTGGCCAAGACGGCCAACGCCATCGCCCGGGGCGATCTGAGCGCCCGCCTGCCCGAGGGCAGCGACGGCGACGAGATCGGGCGGCTGTGCAACACCATCAACCAGATGGCGGGGGAGCTTTCCAAAACCGAGCGGCTGCAGAACGAGTTTATTTCGTCGGTGAGCCACGAGCTGCGTACCCCGCTCACCAGCATCCGGGGCTGGGTGGAGACCATCGCCCATATCCGGGACCCGGAGGACGAAAACTACCGCAAGGGCCTGTCCATCATCGGGCGGGAGACCGACCGGCTGTACGATATGGTGGAGGAGCTGCTCAGCTTCTCCCGGCTGCAGAGCGGCGTGAAGCTGGAATGTCACCCGCTGGACCTGGTGGCCGAGCTCACCGACGCGGCCCTGTTCATGGAGGCGCGCATCCGCGCCGAGGGGCTGCGGCTGGTGTATGAGGAGCCGGAGTTGCCCCTGCCGATCTGGGCGGATGGCAGCCGGCTGCGCCAGGTGTTCATCAACGTGATGGACAACGCGGTGAAGTATTCCTCGCCCGGCGGGGCCATCACTCTGGACCTTTTGCAGGACGGCGAGAATGTGTACGTGCTGATCAAGGATGAGGGCCGGGGCATTGCGCCGGATGATCTGGAAAATGTGAAGCTGAAATTCTTCAAGGGCAAGGGCGCGGTGCGCGGCAGCGGCATCGGCCTTGCAGTGGTGGATGAGATCATGACTGCGCTGGACGGCTCGGCAGATATTTCCTCTGAGCTGGGCAAGGGCACCACTGTGACCCTGCGCCTGCCCATCTACCGGGGCAGCGGCGAAGCGCCGGACTGGGCGGTGAATGCCCCGAAAGAAAGCCCGGAAAAGGAGTAACCCTGTGACGATTCTGATTTTGATCGTTTTGGCCGCGGCGCTGGCTCTGGCGTTGGAACGGCCACTGGAACGTACGGTCCAGGTTGTTCTGGCCGGGACCGCTCTTGTAACCTACTGCGCCACGCTGGCCGGGCACAAAAGCTCGGCACTGCCGGTGATGGCGGTGTGCGCCGGTGCGGCCTGCCTGACGGCGGTGGTTCGTTGCCGCAAAGCCGGTGCAGGCCAGTGTGTAGCGCTTCTGATCCGCCCGGGCGTGTTTGCCCTGGTGCTGGCCATGGCCGCGGGCTGGCTGCTGATGCGGCAGATACGCTTTGTGATGCTGGATGATCTGCTTCACTGGGCGCTTTTCAGCAAGCAGATGTGTGGGCTGGAGGCCTTCCCGGAGGGCGCCCGGCTGGCCAGCGCCTATGCGGACTATCCGCCCGGCGCTCAGATGCTGCTGGTGTTTTTGCAGATCGGGCAGCCCTTTTCTCACCCCATGCTGTTCTGGGGGCAGCTGCTGTGGTACACCGGCCTGACACTGCCTCTTCTGGAGAAAACCAGCGAGGGCGGCAGGCTGCGGAAAGCCGCCGCCGCAGTGGGCGGCGCGGTGTTCCTGCTGCTGTTTCCGGCACTGTTCAATCACTATTACACCGAGAGCCTGGTGGTGGAGCCTTTGATGGGCCTGATGCTGGGCTGCATGGCCTACACGGCCTGGCGCGGCCGCACCGGGCCGGACCTTCTGGATGGACTGACCGTGAGCCTGTTGGCCTGCCTGCTGGTGCTGACCAAGAGCACCGGCGTTTTGTATGCGGCGGCGGGCCTGCTGGCAGTAGCAATTTTGTGGCGGCAGGCGCTGTTTTGCAGCAAAGGCCGGGCACGCAGGCTTGCCTTTGCGGGCGTTACCGTGGCGGCTGCTGCGCGCCTGTGGCAAAGCTGGCGCTGGCTGTGCGCCGCAAAGGGCTATGTTTCCTATTTTACTGAGGATGCGCCCCAGGCCTATACGCTGGACAATCTGACCGCCTTTTTGAAGGGCGAGGGTCTGGCGGGGCAGGTGATCCCCTCCTTTTTGCGGGCACTGGCGGTTCAGCCGCTGGCCAAGCGCTGGGGACTTTCCGCCCTGGCGATGCTGGCGGTGGTGTGGGCGCTGGCTTGCCTGCTGCCCCGGCTGCGCCGGCAGGAACTGCGCCCGGTGCTGGCAGTTTTTACATTGATTTTTGTTGTGTATGCGGCGTCGGTGTGCTATTCTTATGTGTACCTGTTCCAGGAGGGCGAAGCACTGACCCTTTCCGCCTTCAGCCGCTACATCAGTCCGCTCCCCACCGGCGCCCTTTATCTGGTGCTGGGGGCGGCGGTCTGGCAGTATTGGGGCAGAGGAAAGCCTCTGGCCTGGTGCTGCGCGGGAGCGGCCTTCCTTGCCTGTCTGAACTGGCAGGCCCCGGCCCGCTGGCTGCCCGGCGCCTATCAGACGGTATTTGAGCAGTTCATGGGCGATCAGGCATCCGGAGTGGACGGCATCCTGCAGGAGGCCGAGGCTCTGCACGATTGTCTGGAACCCACCGACCGGGTGCTTGCAATCACCCAGACCTCCTCCATGGACCGGTTGGGTCAGCTGCTGCGCTATGCGCTGCTGCCCAATCAGGTGGAGTACTGGTCCCCCACCGAGTGCGGTGATTCCCACGGGCTTTCGCTGCGGTGGAACGAGTACCTGGTGGAACAGGGGTTTGAGTACGTGTACTGCGCGGCGGATGGCCAGCCCACCGCGGACCAGGAGATGCTGACTGACCAGGCGGGGACGCCGGTGCGGTCAGGCTGGCTTTACCGGGTGAACACAGAGGACGGCGCAGTGCAGCTGGAGCCGGTGTGTCAGCCCGGCTGAAAGGAGAAAGAATGGAAAAACCAAAGGAATGTTTTAAGACCAGTGTGGGCGGTCAGGCCCTGATGGAGGGCATTATGATGCGCGGCCCTAAAAAGATTTGTGTGGCCGTGCGCAAGCCGGATGGCGGGATCGACCTGACGATGGAGGACGTGAAGCATCACAAGTGGCAAAAGATCCCCTTCGTGCGGGGTGCCTGCTCCATGATCGAGAACCTGGTGCTGGGCTACCGGTACCTGATGCACTCCGCCGAGGTGAGCATGCCCGAGGAGGAGCAGGAGCAGCCCGGCAAGCTGGACCTGTGGCTGCAGGAGCATACCGGCCCCAAGTTCCAGAACTTTCTGATGGGACTGGCCGCGGTGATGGGCGGCATGCTGGCCATTGTGCTCTTTATGGTATTACCCACCGCCATTGTAGGCGGTATCAACCACTTTGTACCCCTGGGTTGGGGCAAGGTACTGCTGGAAGGCGTACTCAAGATTGCCATGTTCGTGATCTACCTGTTCCTGTGCACCCGCATGAAGGAAATTCACCGGGTGTTTGAGTATCACGGCGCCGAGCACAAGACCATCGCCTGCTATGAGGCGGGTCAGGAGCTGACGGTGGAGAACATCCGCCATCACTGCCGGTTCCATCCCCGCTGCGGTACCAGCTTTATGATTCTGGTGCTGATCGTGAGCATTCTTTTGTTCAGTGTGCTGCCCTGGAGCAGCACCGGTCTGCGGGTGTTCCTGAAGCTGCTGCTGCTGCCGGTGGTCATGGGTATCAGCTATGAGCTGATCAAGCTGGCAGGCCGGTATGACAACCTGGCTACCCGCATCATCAGCGCGCCGGGTCTCTGGCTGCAGCGGCTGACCACCTTTGAGCCGGATGACTCCATGATCGAGGTGGCCATCGCCGCGGTGAAGCCGGTGCTGCCCGGCCGCCCGGAGGACGGACTGTGGTAAGCGGCGCGCCCCGGACCGCCCATGCCTGGGCGCGGGTCCGGCTGGAAGCAGCCGGTGTGGAGGATGCAGCCTTTGATGCTGCCTGCCTGATGGAGCTGGTGGCGGGGAAAAACTGGCGCTGGATGGACGGCGAGCTCACCGACGAGCAGAAGAAGCATCTGGAGCAGCTGACCGAAAAGCGGGCGCAGCGGTATCCGCTTCAGTATCTGGCGGGGCACTGGCCCTTTCTGGACTTTGAGCTGGAGGTGGGCCCCGGGGTTCTGATTCCCCGGGCGGACACCGAGCTGCTGTGCGAGACCGGCGCGGAGCTGCTGGCGGGCAAAACCGGCCCGCAGGTGCTGGACCTGTGCGCCGGAAGCGGCTGCGTGGGCCTGGGCATCAAACGACTGGTCCCTGCCGCGCAGGTCACCTGCCTGGAAAAAAGCCCCGAGGCCTTTGCCTACCTGACCCGGAATGCCGCCGGAGCACTGCCCGGCTTCGATGCAGAGCGGCCCGCAGTACAGCCGGTGGCAGGGGATGTATTCACCTACCAGAACCAACTGGCGCCGGAGAGCATGGATCTTGTCCTCTCCAACCCGCCCTACGTGACCGGCGACGAGATGAAGGAACTGGAGCCGGAGCTGCGCTTTGAGCCGGAAATGGCTCTGGAGGCAGCCCACGAGGGGCTGGCGTTTTATGAGCACATCGCTCCCGGTTACCTTGCCGCATTGCGGCAAGGCGGCTGGCTGGCGGTGGAGATCGGCTGGGAGCAGGGCGCGGCGGTGCGCGGCATCTTTGAGGCTGCGGGCTACCGGAATGTGGCTGTCCGGCAGGATCTGGCGGGCAAGGACCGGGTGGTCCTGGGGCAAAAAACCTGAAAAAGAGTGATGATCGTCCGATAAAACGGTCGTTTAACCAGAAACTTACAACTTGCAGTTGTAAGTTTCTTCTCTTTTGTGTATAATAAGACAGAAGAAATAAACGCCGCCCCGGCCGGCAGGCCGGGGGCGGCGAAATTGTGAAGACAAATTCGATTGGAATAAAGGAGCAAACACATTATGGCAGACAAGAAACCTCTTCCTTCTCCCAGCAAAAAGGCGGCGGGAGACAAAAAGGCCGCGCTGGAGACCGCGCTGGCCCAGATCGAAAAGCAGTTCGGCAAGGGTGCCGTAATGAAGCTGGGCAGCAACGTGGCCATGCAGGTGGACGCCATTTCCACCGGCAGCCTGTCGCTGGACCTAGCGCTGGGCGTGGGCGGTATGCCCCGTGGCCGTGTGGTTGAGATCTACGGACCGGAATCCAGCGGTAAAACTACCCTGGCACTGCATGTGCTGGCCGAGGCTCAGAAGGCCGGCGGCGAGGTTGCTTTCATCGACGTGGAGCACGCGCTGGACCCGGTGTATGCCCGTGCCCTGGGTGTGGACATCGACAGCCTGCTGGTAAGCCAGCCGGATACCGGCGAGCAGGCATTGGAGATCTGCGAGGCACTGGTTCGCTCCGGCGCCATCGATGCCATCGTCATCGACTCGGTGGCCGCCATGGTGCCCCGCGCCGAGATCGAGGGTGAGATGGGCGACTCCCATGTGGGCCTGCAGGCTCGCCTGATGAGCCAGGCGCTGCGCAAGCTGACCGGTGTCATCGGCAAGACCAACACCGTGGCCATCTTTATCAACCAGCTGCGTGAGAAGGTGGGCGTGACCTACGGCAACCCCGAGGTAACCGCAGGCGGCCGTGCGCTGAAATACTACTCCTCCGTGCGTATCGACGTGCGCCGCATCGAGGGCCTGAAGGATTCCACCGGTGCCTTCATCGGCAACCGCACCCGCGCCAAGGTGGTCAAAAACAAGGTGGCCCCTCCCTTCAAGGAGGCGGAGTTCGACATCATGTTCGGCGAGGGCATCAGCAAGACCGGCGAGATCCTGGATCTGGCGGTGACTCTGGGCATCGTGCAGAAGAGCGGTGCGTGGTTCAGCTACGGTGAGACCCGTCTGGGCCAGGGCCGCGACAACGTGAAGATCTACTTCAAGGAGCATCCCGAGCTGATGGCCGAGATCGAGGAGCTGGTACGCCAGAACGCCGACAAGCTGGTGAAGGGCGGCAAGAAGGCGAAGGGCTCGGTGACCCCGGTGGTGGCTGCGCCCGCCCCCGCCGCAGCGGAGGCCCCTGCTCAGGAGAAGGCTGCCGCGGTGAGCGAGGCCGATCTGGACATCATGGTAGAGGACTGAGGCTGTGCTGTTTGAAGAGGAGGACAAGGCCTACCGCCGCGCGCTGGACAAGGCCATGGAATACCTCTCGCTGCGGGATCATTCCAGCGGTGAGCTGTATGACAAGGTACGCAAAAAGCTGGAGGACGACCGGGCGGCTGCGGCGGCCGTGGCCCGCTGTGTGGAGCTGGGGCTGATCAACGACGAGGCCTTTGCCCGCCATCGGGCCAGGTATCTGCTGGCCCGTCACAAAAGCCCGGCCCAGATCCGGGCCCACCTGGCGGAAAAGGGTGTGGACCGGCAGACTGCCGCCCAGGTGCTGGAGGAGCTTTTTGAAGAGGAAAGCCCCGCCGACGCGGTGTACCAGCTGCTGTGCCGCAGCTACGGCCGCAAGCTGGCCGCGGGCAAGCGCCAGAACGTGATTGCCGCCATGGCTCGCCGGGGCTTTTCCCTGGGGGACATCAAGGAGGCACTGGCCCGCTGGGAGGAGGAGAACCCACCCGAAGAGGACCAGCCGGACTGGGAGCCGGAGTTCTGAACGGCGAAAAGGATAGGGGAAGGGCTGGATTTCCGCCAACTTCCACCCCGCAATGCTGGACTTTACCCCTAGAAACATGATAGAATAACAAGGCGAGGGAGAGTTCTCCCTCGCCTTTTCCTGTAATGACCGCCCGCCTGCAAATCGGGAGCGGCGCGGTGCAAACGAACCAGACAAAAAAGGAGAATACTGCATTGAATATCGCAATCATTTCGCTGGGCTGCCCCAAAAACCAGGTGGATGCCGACGTGATGTGCCACGGTCTCATCGCTGCCGGTCACACCACCACCGCCGACCTGAGCTTGGCGGATGTGATCATCGTGAACACCTGCGGCTTCATCGAGAGCGCCAAGACCGAGGCCATCGAGAATATCCTGAACGCCTGCTCCTACAAGGAGCAGAACCCCAACTTGAAGGTGGTGGTCACCGGCTGCCTGGCCGAGCGCTACCAGCATGAGATCCGCACCGAAATCCCCGAGGTGGACGCGGTGGTGGGCATCGGCTCCAACAAGGCCATTCCCCAGATCATCGACCGTCTGTGCGGCGGCGCGGAGGACCAGAACCGGGAGTACTACGGCCCCAAGACCGACCTGCCCCTGGGCGGCCGCCGGGTGATCTCCACCCCTCATCACTACGCCTATCTGAAAATTGCCGAGGGCTGCAACAACCGCTGCCACTACTGTGCCATCCCGCTGATCCGCGGTCCGTTGCGCAGCCGTCCCATGGAGGACTGCCTGGCCGAGGCCCGCTGGCTGGCCAATGAGGGCGTGAAGGAGCTGGTGCTGGTGGCTCAGGACCCCACCGCCTACGGCGACGACTGGGGCAAGAACAGCATCTGCGAGCTGCTGGATGAGCTGAACAAGATCGAGGGCATCCGCTGGATTCGCATCCTGTATGCCTACCCCGAGCGCATCACCGACGCCTTCATCGCGGCCATGGTCCGCAACGAGAAGGTGGTGCCTTATCTGGATCTGCCCATCCAGCACTGCAACAGCCGGGTGCTCAAGGCCATGAACCGCAAGGGCGACCGCCAGGTGGTGGAAAGCGCCATCCAGCGCCTGCGCCAGGCCATTCCCGGCATCACTCTGCGCACCACCCTGATCGCGGGCTACCCCGGCGAGACCGAGGAGGAGTTCGACGAGCTGTGCCAGTTCGTGAAGGACACTGCCTTCGAGCGGCTGGGCTGCTTTGCCTTCAGCCCCGAGGAGGACACCGTGGCTGCCTCCATGCCGGACCAGCTGCCGGAGGAGGAGAAGCAGCGCCGGGCCGACATCATCATGCGGGCCCAGGCCAACATTAGCGCCGCCAAGCTGGAGGAAAAGGTGGGCAAGACCCTCACTGTGATCTGCGATGGCATTGACGAAGAAAGCGGCCTGTACCTGTGCCGCAGCGAGGCAGATGCCCCGGAGATCGACGGCAATGTGTGCGTTTCCAGTGAGGACCCGATGTATCCCGGCGAGTTCTATCAGGTGTACATCGAGGAAAGCGATATGTACGATCTGTACGGCTATGTAGTGGAGGATGAGAAGGATGAATCTGCCCAATAAACTCACCCTGGCCCGCATTGTGCTGGTGCCGGTGTTTATGGTACTGGCCCAGATGAGTCAGTACGGTACCTCGAATTTTGTGCCCGCCTGGTATCTGGCGGCAGGCGTGGTGTTCGCAGTGGCCAGCTTCACCGATTTTCTGGACGGCTACCTGGCCCGCAAGTGGAATCTGGTAACCGACTTCGGCAAGTTTGCCGATCCTCTGGCCGACAAGCTGCTCACCACTGTGGCTTTCCTGTACATGATGCGGGACGGCGTGTGCAGCATCTGGGTGGTGGCCATCATCCTGGCCCGGGAGTTCGCCGTGGCCGGTGTGCGCATGGTGGCGGCTTCCTCCAACCATGTGATCGCGGCCAATATGTGGGGCAAGGTGAAAACCGTGCTGCAGATGCTCACGATTCTGTTCTACTATTTCGCAGCGGCCTTCTCCAGCGGCGGCGATATCATGGCTGTGGGTCTCATCTCCATGGTGCTGTGCTGGGCGGTAGCGCTGGTGACGCTGCTCTCCGGTGGCATCTACCTGTGGCAGAACCGGGAATGCTTCATGAACGCCAAGTAATCAGAGCCATTTTACAAAACAGAAAAGAAAAGGGCTTGCCTTCTTCACGGAAGGCAAGCCCTTTTTTGTGTAACACAGGATTACAGATGGCGGATGGCCAGTGCGTTGGCGGTCAGGTCCTTGTTGCGCATGGTGGTGTCCATATCCCGGCGGCAGAACTCGTTCACCAGCATGTCCACCACGAACAGCATGGCCATCTTGGCCGCGATGCTGCCGGTCTGCAGCGGCCGCTCGTGTCCGCCGCACAGCAGCACCACGTCCGCCATGCTGGCGGCGGGGGAGTCGGCGTAGTGGGTAATCAGCACGATCTTGGCACCCCGGGCCTTGGCGGGCCGGAGCACGTCCTCCGCATCCCGGGTGGAGCCGGAATAGGAGACAAACAGAATCACGTCGTTCTCCTCCAGCAGGCTGGCGGCCATGATCTGCATGTGGTTGTCTTCAATGGTGAAGAACTTGGGGGTCACGGTGAGAAAGCGGCTCCAGGCCTCCCGCACGGTGGCCATGCTGCCGCCGTAGCCAAGGCCCAGGATCTTGCCCGCGCCTGCCAGCAGGTCGCCCGCCTTGATGAGTGCAGCCTCATCCAGCAGGGAAAGCGTCTGGTTCAGCGCCTGGATATTCGCCTCGTACAGCCGGCGGCACATGGCCTCAACGGTGTTGTCCTCCGGGGTGAGCTCGCCATAGGCTGCATAGGGGTTGGGCTGGTTCAGAATACTGGATTTTGCCAGTGCCAGTTTAAATTCGTTGTATCCCCCGAAGCCCAGCTGCTTGCAGAAGCGGAAGATGGTGGCTTCGGCCACCCCGCACTCACTGGCCAGCCCCGAAATGGAAAGATACTGCGCCTGGGCGCAGTGCTCGCGCAGATAGTCGGCGATTTTTCGGGAAGAGGGGGTGAACTGATCATAGTGGGTATTGATCTGATACATAACATCTAGCATTGGTGATACACTCCCAAGATGCTCCTTTCTGCCGCAGTGCGAAAAATTTTTTCAAACATGTTTTAGAAAGTAGAAAATGCGAAACTTTTGTAACTTTATGTAATCATTACAAAAGAAAATCAACAGTATCTATATTATAAGGCAAAAATGACGGAATCTCAAGGAAAAAAGACCCAAAATTCCGTTGTGCAAGTTCACCGAATATTCATAGAAAAGATAGGTGGACTTCACAATTGAAAAAATTTTTCATGAATGATAGAATTTGAGTAAAGCGAGACGACGTGGTTTTTTCCGCGTCAAGATCGGGTCGAACAGACTGAAAAATCCTAAGGAGGAGAATTTCAATGAAAAAAGCGTTAGCACTTGTCATGGCCGGCGCAATGGCGCTGTCCATGGTAGCTTGCGGTGGCGGCAGCACCAGCACCAGCACCGCTACCTCTGGTTCCACTGCAGCGAGCACCGGTACCAGCACTGCTTCCGGCACTGCCACCGAGATCACCCTGTGGACCTACCCCATCGGCTCCTGGCAGAAAGAGGAGACTGTGAACGGCTTCATCGCCGAGTTCAACAAGCAGTACCCCGACATCAAGGTCAACGTGGAGTACCTGGACTACACCAACGGCGACGATAAGGTTACCACCGCCATCGAAGCCAAGAACACCCCCGATATCATCTTCGAGGGTCCCGAGCGTCTGGTATCCAACTGGGGCGCCAAGGGCCTGATGGTTGACCTGAGCGACCTGTGGACCGAAGAGGCCACCGCCGACATCAGCAAGACCAGCGAGGCTGTTGTGAACGCCTGCAAGGGCGCCGACGGCAAGTACTATGAGTACCCCATGTGCATGACCGCTCACAACATGGCCATCAACTACGAGCTGTTCGAGGAGACCGGCGCTCTGCAGTACATCGATCAGGAGACCCGTACCTGGACCACCGATAACTTCGTGAAGGCTCTGGAGACCCTGCGCGACAGCGGCAAGGTTATGACCCCCGCCATCGTTTACTGCGGCGGCCAGGGCGGCGACCAGGGCACCCGCGCTCTGGTGAACAACCTGTACAGCGGCACCTACACCACCGCTGATCACACCGCTTACACTGCCAACAGCGCCGAGAACGTAAAGGCTTTGGAGCTGCTGCAGAAGCTGAACAGCGAGCAGGCTCTGACCTTCGACCCCGCTCTGCAGGCTTCCGACGAGCTGCAGATGTTCGCCAATGGCACTGCTGCCATGACCTTCTGCTGGAACGCTTCCAACGAGGCTACCTACGCTGAGCAGGTTACCTTCACTCCCTACGCCATGAACTTCCCCACCGATGACGGCAAGGTTGAGCTGTGCGGCGGTATCTGGGGCTTCGGTATCTTCGATAACGGCGACGACGCCAAGATCGAGGCTGCCAAGACCTTCATCAAGTTCATCTGCGACGACGCCACTCAGGGCCCCGCCAGCGTGCAGGCCACCGGCTTCTTCCCCGTTCGTTCTTCCTTCGGCAACGTTTACGCCGGCACCGAGAACGAGGAGCGCATGGCTACCTTCCAGACCTTCCTGCCCAACATGGGTGACTACTACAACGTGACCGGCGGCTGGACCGAGCAGCGTACTGCTTGGTGGAACATGCTGCAGGAAGTTGGCAACGGCAGTGACGTTCAGGCTGCTGCTGACAAGTTCGTTGAGACTTCCAACGCCGCTATCGGCTAAGGAACAGCCCTTCCAACTGATTCGTTAGAGTAGGGACGCGCACCTCTCTTTTTCGCCCGATGCGCAAAAAGAGAGGTGCGCTCTTTCTTAAAAGACGTGAACATGATTCACCCGCTGTTCCGGCGTTAGAGGAACCTGTGAGAGATGAGAGGAGAGGATCCATTTGACTACATCTGCCGCTAAGCAGCCTGTAAAAGGACCCAGCAAACGCTCCGGCCTCGGCATCAGCCGGGCGGAGGCACGCCGCGAGACCATTGCGGCCTACCTTTTCCTGTTGCCGTTTTTGATCGTTTTCGTTGGCTTTGTTCTGATCCCCATGGTCATGTGCTTGTGGACGAGCTTCTTCGATTCCACCATGGCCCGTGAGGACATTTTCGTTGGTTTTGGCAACTACATCAAGATGTTCCAGGATGATATCTTCTGGAAGGCCTTGATGAACACCGCATTGATCGTGGTGGTGGCTGTGCCCACCGTTACCGCGTTCTCCCTGTGGGTGGCTTCGGCCATTTATAAAATGAAGGCGGCTTCCTGCTCCTTCTTCCGCTGCATCTTCTACCTGCCCGTTGTAACCGGCACCGTGGCCGTTACCGTGGTGTGGAAGTGGATGTTCAACAACTACTACGGTATCATCAACTATGTGGCCAAGGGCGTTGGTGTGATCGACAACAACGTGAACTGGCTGGGCAACCCCAAGACCGCCATCTGGTGTATCATTCTGATCCTGTTCACCACCAGCATCGGCCAGCCCATCGTTCTGTACGTTTCCGCTCTGGGTAACGTGGACGCCAGCCTGACCGAGGCCGCTCAGGTGGACGGCGCCACCAAGCTGCAGACCTTCTGGAAGATCATGTGGCCCCAGATCACTCCCACCACCCTGTACATCCTGGTTATCACCACCATCAACAGCTTCCAGTGCTTCGCTCTGATTCAGCTGCTGACTAGCGGCGGTCCCAACCACGCCACCGATACCATCATGTACTACATCTACTACCAGGCCTTCAAGCTGTATCAGTACGGCTACGGCAACGCCATGGGCGTGATCCTGGCCATCATCATCGCTCTGCTGTCTGCCCTGCAGTTCAAGGTAGCCGGCAAGGGCAACGACTAAGGAGGCATAGAAGATGAATACTGTGACTGGCAAAATGACTCCTTACAAGGTCATCTCCGGCATCATCCTTGCCATTTTGACCGTGTTCCTGGTGTTCCCCCTGTACTGGATCTTCACCGGTTCCGTGAAGACCGCGGCGGACATCAACACCCCCACTCCCCAGTGGTTCCCCACCAACCCCACCCTGGCCAACTACGAGAAGCTGTTTGACAACCCGGCTCTGCTGTGGCTGTGGAACACCATCTTCATCGCCGTGGTTGCCATGGCCTTGACCTGCATCACCGCCGCTATGGCCGGTTACGTTCTGGCCAAGAAGAAGTTCTACGGCCGCACCGTGATCTTCAGCCTGATCGTTTGCGCCATGGCTCTGCCCAAGCAGGTTATCCTGATCCCCCTGCTGAAGGAGATGTCCTTCCTGGGCATCCACGATACCCTGTGGGCCGTGATCCTGCCCACCGTCGGCTGGCCCTTCGGCGTGTTCCTGATGAAGCAGTTCAGTGAAGGCATCCCCAACGAGATGCTGGAGGCTGCCCGCATCGACGGCGCCGGTGAGATCCGCACCTTCGTGCAGATCATCCTGCCCATGGTCAAGCCCGGCATCGGCGCTCTGGCCATCTTCACCTTCATCACCGCCTGGAACGATTACTTCATGCAGTTGATCATGCTGACCAAGAACACCAGCCTGACCATCTCGCTGGGCATCGCGAACCTGCAGGCTGAAATGGCCACCGACTTCGGCCTGATCATGGCCGGTGCTGCGGTTGCCGCCATTCCCATCCTGGCTGTGTTCCTGATGTTCCAGAAGTACTTCACTCAGGGCATCACCATGGGTGCTGTGAAGGGCTGATCCCTCAGACCCGTTTGTTTCCCAAAACCAGGTGGCTGCCGCCACCTGGTTTTTTTGTCAGCACCGGCTGCCGGGAAAACGCGGCCGGGGAAGGAGAGAATACCATGATCTATGATAATTTCAGCAATCTGAGCGCTTACAAAGGCTTTTCCAAAGGGCTGGACAAGGTGATCGAATGGGCCGAGACCCATAAGGTGGAGGAGCTGCCTCTGGGCCGCACCGAGATCGACGGCAGCCGGGTGTTCGTGAATGTAATGGAAGCAGACACCCGCCCGGAGGCAGGTGCGCACTATGAGGTGCACCACAAGTACATGGACCTGCAGATGGATATCGAGGGCTGTGAGGACTTCGAGGTTCCCAGCAGCTACAGCCAGGATGAAAAGGGCTTTGACGACGCGGCGGACATCGGCTTCGGCGATGGCCCGGTGGGCGATCTGGGTCATCTGGGCGGCGGTAAGTTTGCTTTGTTCCTGGCAGGCGAGCCTCACATGCCCACCCTGAGCAACGGCACCTGCACCCATGTGAAGAAGGCTGTGTTCAAAATTCTGAGCAACGAATATTACGACGAGGTCTGATCGAGGCCCCGTGAAAACAAGACCCGGGCGCATCCGCAACTGCGGAGCCGCACCCGGGTTTTGTTGTTTCCAGCTCGAATGGAAAACAGGGAAGAATATGGATGAAAAAATGGAAATCTGTCAGGGCATGGGCCAAAAACGTGAAAAAAATTTTCATTTCGGCTTCAAAATGAGGAAGTTTCGAGAAAACCGGACGAAAGAGGAAAGCAGAAAAAATGAGAAAAAGGAAGCGTCAAAAGTAACAAAAAATAACAGAGCATGACTCAAAAATGGCTGCAGAAAGCCCAAAAGTGGCTTTTTTGAAACGGTCTTGTGCAAAGTGACAAAATTGGCTCGGGTAGATTCGTAGGACTTCATAATTGAAAATTTTTTTCATAGATGGTACCATAAGAGTAAAGCAAGGGGTGCTGAACTGCACGCCTTGTTCCAAGGGAAATGGAGTGCCTTGGCTCTGATGCATACATATTAAATACGATTGGAGAAGGATACGATTGGAGAAGGCGCTCTCAATTTTGAAGGAGGCAAAAAACATGAAGAAAGTTCTTGCACTTGTTCTCGCAGCTGCCATGGCACTTTCCATGGTAGCCTGCGGCGGTGGCTCGACCACCACCACCAGCGGTTCCACCGCAACCAGCGGCGCAGCCAGCACCGGCACTGCCGCTGCCGCCAGCGACGGCACCCTGAAGCTGATTCTGTCCACCACCGACGGCAGCAGCACCGACGACAAGGTGCCCATCCCCTGGCTGAATCGTACCATGCCCACCAACCTGATGTTCCGCAGCCTGTTCATTGCGGACAGCACCCTGAACGAGGTAAGCCCCGATCTGGCCGAGAGCTATGAGGTCAGCGAGGACGGCCTGACCTACACCATCACCCTGAAGGACGGCCTCAAGTGGAGCGATGGCGAGCCCCTGACCGCTGACGACGTTCTGTGGTCCATCGACGCTGCTCTGCAGACCACTCAGGTAAACTCCATCTACACCTCCGCGTTCAAGAAGATCGCTGACAAGAGCGCCGAGGGTAACGTGATCACCCTGACCCTGAGCGAGCCCTACAGCTCCCTGCCTCAGATCCTGAGCCAGTTCGCCATCCTGCCCAAGCACAGCCTGGAGAACGTGGACGTTCTGAAGCTGGACGCCGACACCACCTTCTGGCAGAACCCCGTAACCAGCGGTTACTACATGGTTGGCGAGTTCAACGTGGGCAACTACTTCACCATGGTTCCCAACCCCAACTATGAGGGCACTCCCGCCAAGATCCAGAAGGTTACCGTTTCCTATGTGAACGATTACCTGACCGCCGCTCAGTCCGGCAACGCCGACTACCTGTACGGCAACGCCACCGACCTGGTGGAAGCCATGGAGGGCATGAGCAACTACACCTCTCATGAGGTTGATGTTCTGTTCTACAAATATTTCATCTTCAACCTGGAAGGCACCGACGGCACCCAGAACGAGGCTATGCAGAACGTTGAGGTCCGCAAGGCCATCATGGAAGCCATCGACCGTGCTACTCTGGCTACCCTGTATCCCAGCGCCACCGTGCTGAACTCCGGCGTGCCCGATTCCAACCCCGCATACAACGGCTTCACCTACACCTTCGACGCCGAGAAGGCCAAGGCCGATATCGCTGCTTCCGGCTACGATATGAGCCGTCCCATCCGCATCTGCTACTACAACAACGACCAGACCAGCATCGACCTGATCAACACCATCGTTTACTACCTGGAGCAGGCTGGCCTGACTGTTGAGTCCACCCTGTCCAACGACGGTACCACCGATCTGTTCACCACCCGCCAGTACGACATCGGCTTCAAGGGCAAGAGCTCCTTCTCTCTGGATGAGTGGTACAGCGAGTACCTGAGCACCGACGCTCTGTTCCAGAAAATCTGGGGCGGCGACACCTCCTTCGACGAGGCCATTGCAACCTACTCTGCTGCCACCACCGAGGAAGAGAAGAATGCTGCTCTGAAGACCCTGCAGGATCTGGAGCAGGAGAAGCTGTACAAGGTTCCTCTGTTCACCGTTGGTAACTATGTGTTCACCAGCAGCAACGTGAAGATCCCCGAGGGCGTCACCTTCTGCAACCCCCTGTACAGCTGCGATCTGGATTTCGCCAACTGGGAAATGGCCTGATCCGCTGATACTGCTGCAATCCCTGGCATAATGTGATTGCTGGAAAGGGAGAGACATTGGCCTTTGCCTTTCGTCTCTCCCTTTCCTTTTCGGCAGGCCTCTTCTGACGGGCCTGTGCTCCGCCCCATTTGTGTTACAATCACCGAGATTGGAGTGAGAACATGCTAAAGTTCATTCTCAAAAAGCTTCTTCTGATGATCCCGATGCTGCTTGTCATCAGTCTGATCGTGTTCTTCGGCCTGCAGGCGACTGGCATCGACCCCATCAACTTCATGCTCAGCCCGGAACAGCTTTCCGCCAGCCCCGAGGTGGTGGAGCAGCTGCGTGAAGAGCTGGGCCTGAACGACCCCCTGATTGTTCAGTATTTCAACTGGCTGGGCAATATGCTGCACGGTGACTTCGGCTATTCCATCACCGACGGTACCTCCATTGCCAGCACCCTGGCCGTCCGTATGCCCTACACTCTGGAGCTGGCCGGCTACTCTCTGGTACTGTCTGCCATCATCGGCATCGGCATCGGTATCATTTCCGCCATCCGTCAGAACGGCATCATCGACTACATCGGCCGTGTTCTGGCGGTTCTGGGCCAGGCGGTTCCCCAGTTCCTGGTGGGCATCATCCTGATCCAGATCTTCTCCATCAAGCTGGGCATCTTCCCGGCGGCGAACCGTGTCAGCCCGGATGCCACCAACGCTTTTGTGGACGCCTTCATGCATCTGTTCCTGCCTGTGGCCACCCTGACCATCGGCATGGTGGCGGTTCTGATGCGTTACGCCCGCAACACCATGCTGGACGTGCTGAACAGCGACTACATCAAGACCGCCCGCAGCAAGGGCATCCCCGAGTGGAAGGTTTACTTAAAGCACGGCTTCCGCAATGCCATGAAGCCCGTTCTGGTTATCCTGATGTTCCGTATTCCCACCCTGATCGGCGGTTCCGTGGTTGTTGAGAGCGTGTTCTCCTACCCCGGCATCGGTATGACCATGACCAACGCCATCGTTGCCAACGACTACAACGTGGTTATGGTGACCACCCTGATCATCGCCGCCACCATGCTGGTGTGCTCCTTCATGGTGGACGTGCTGAACGCCATTATGGATCCGCGTGTGCGGCTGGGCGAATAAGCGAGAGGAGGAGTAGAATATGAGCAATCCCAATGCGGCAGCAAGCATCAAGGAACAAAACAAAAGCGCGGCCTCCTCTTTGCTGAAAAAGAATGTCCGCAAGTTTTTGAACAACAAGCTGGCTGTGTTTGGTCTGGTGGTCGTGGTAATCATGACCCTGGCCTGCATCATCGGCGCCATTATGGGCGTGGACTACGCCACCCCCGACCTGACCAACATGAAAGCCGCTCCCGAGGCAGGCCACATCTTCGGCACCGACACCATCGGCCGTGACCTGCTGGCCCGTGTGCTGATCGGCGGCTGCTATTCCATCCTGATCGGCGTGTTCTGCGCCGTGCTCAGCAGCGTGATCGGCGCAGCGCTGGGCGCCATCGCCGGCTACTTCGGCGGCTGGGTGGACGGTGTGATCGTGCGTATTTCCGAGATCTTCCAGGCATTCCCCCAGTTGGTGCTGGTCATGATGCTGGTTGCCATCCTCAACCAGCGCGGTCTGGGCAACCTGCTGTTCATCTTCGTGGTCACCGGCTGGATGACCACCTTCCGTATGGTGCGTAACGAGTTCATGAGCCTGAAGAACGAGACCTACGTCAAGGTCTGCGAGGCTTTTGGTATGAAGCGCAGCAACATCATGTTCAAGCAGATCCTGCCCAACGTGATGAGCCCCATCATCGTTTCCACCACCACCAACGTGGCGTTCTTCATTCTGCAGGAGGCCTCCCTGAGCTTCATCGGCCTGGGCGTTGCCGACAGCACCCCCACCTGGGGCAACATCCTGAACGCTGCAAAGTCTGTTTCCGTGGTTACCAACCAGTGGTGGATCTGGGTATTCCCCGGTCTCGCCATCAGCCTGTTCGTTCTGGCCATCAACTTCTTCGGCGACGGCCTGCGGGACGTTCTGGACCCGAAACAGCAGTAAGGAGGCGGCAGTATGGATACAAAAGAGATCATCTTAGACGTAAAAAATCTGAATACCACCTTTATTTCCGACCGCAAGGAAATCCGGATCGTGAAGAACGTTTCCTTCCAGTTGAAGCGCGGCACCGCGCTGGCGGTTGTGGGTGAGTCCGGCTGCGGCAAGAGCGTGACCATGAACTCCATCATGCGTTTCCTGGGCAAGAATGCCCGGGTCGAGGCGGACAACATCCAGTACAACGCCCTGCGGGACGGCAAGGTGACCGAGTATCATCTGGAAAAGATCAAGGACCCCAACGGCCCTGAGATGCGCGCCCTGCGCGGCCCGGATATGTCCATGGTGTTCCAGGACCCCATGTCCAGCCTGAACCCCGTTTACAAGGTGGGTGACCAGGTGGCTGAGGGCCTGATCCAGCACACCGGCATGAAGAAGAAGGAAGCCCGTGTGAAGGTTCTGGAGATGTTCCGCAAGCTGGGCATTCCTGATCCCGAGGAGCGCATCGACAACTACCCCCATCAGTTCTCCGGCGGCATGAAGCAGCGCGTGGTGATTGCCATCGCCATGATCTGCAACCCGGAGCTGATCATCTGCGACGAGCCCACCACCGCGTTGGACGTTACCATCCAGGCGCAGATCATGGAGCTGCTCAAGGACCTGCAGGTGAAGGAAGGCAAGTCCATCGTGCTGATCACCCATAACATGGGCCTGGTGGCCGAGATGGCCGATGAGGTCTGCGTCATGTACATGGGCCGCGTGGTGGAATTCGGCAGCCTGGAGGACGTGTTCGACCGCACCTCTCACCCCTACACCAAGGCGCTGCTGCGCAGCGTGCCCGTGCTGGGCCTGGCCGACGGCCAGAAGCTGGAGACCATTCCCGGCTCCACTCCCAACCCGGCCAACCTGAAGCCCGGCTGTGAGTTCGCGGACCGCTGCCCCGAATGCACCGCCGCCTGCCGTGAAAAGGATATCCCGACCTTCGAGATCAGCCCCGGCCACCGGGTTCGCTGCTTGAAGTATAAGAACTTCCCGGAGGTGGACTGATCATGAGCGAAAATCGTGAAGTTATCTTTAAGATTGAAAACCTGAAGACCTGGTTCCCCATCACCAAGGGCGCCTTCAAGAAGGTCGTGGGCCATGTGAAGGCCGTGGACGACGTGAGCCTGGAAGTGTACAAGGGCGAGACCCTGGGCATCGTGGGCGAGTCCGGCTGCGGCAAGTCCACCTTCGGCAAGACCATCATGATGCTGGAGAAGCCCACCGGCGGCAAGGTGCTGTTCAACTACGGCGGCGAGTTCAAGGACGTGACCAAATTCAACAAGGAGGAAATGTTCCAGTTCCGCCGCAAGGTGCAGATGGTGTTCCAGGACCCCTATTCCGCCCTGAACCCCCAGAAGAAGATCTACACCTCCTTTGAGGAGCCCCTGAAGGTTCACGGCGTGAAGAACGAGGCAGACCGTGAGGCCGTGATGCAGAAGGTGCTGAAGATGGTTAACATCCAGCCCGACTACCTGATGCGTTACCCCCACGAGTTCTCCGGCGGCCAGCGCCAGCGTCTGTGCATTGCCCGTGCGCTGGAGGTTATGCCCGAAGTTCTGGTGTGCGACGAGCCCGTTTCCGCGCTGGACGTGTCCATTCAGGCGCAGGTTCTGAACCTGATGAAGGACATCCAGAAGGAAATGAACCTGACCTACCTGTTCATTGCCCACGACCTGAGCGTTGTGCAGTACATGTCCGACCGTATCGTGGTTATGTACCTGGGCAAGATCGTGGAGATCGCCGACAGCCGCGCGCTGTACGACGAGCCCCTGCACCCCTACACCCAGGCGCTGCTGAGCGCCATTCCTGTGCCTGACATCCACAAGACCAAGAAGCGTCAGGTGCTGGAGGGCGAGGTGCCCAGCCCCATCCACAAGCCCAGCGGCTGTGCCTTCCACAACCGCTGCCCCAAGTGCATGGAGATCTGCAAGACCGTGGATCCCGCCATGGTACACCACGGCGCAGAGGGCCATATGGTCGCCTGCCATCTGTACGACAAAGAGGCGGCGAAGGCCTGATATGCGGCTGGAGTATACAAAGCACTGTGACGTGCTGGTGGCCGGCTCAGGCATTGCCGGGATCATGGCGGCCCTTGCTGCGGCGGGGGCCGGCCGTTCGGTGATCCTGGCCAGCAGCGGTCCGGTGTTCTCCGGTTCCAGCTTCTACCCTGGAACCTGGGGCCTCGGGCTGATCGGGCCGGAAAACGAAGCCGACCAGGAGGATCTGGTTCAGAGCATCCTGGAGGTGGGCTGCGGCATGGCGGACGAGACCATGGTCCGTGCCTTTGTGGCGGGCATTGGCCCGGCCATTGAGGGCGTGAAGGCCATGGGCGTTCAGCTGAAAGCCGCCGCCGACCAGAATCAAAAGGATTTCATCCCTTGCTTTGACCGCAAGCACCGCAGCTGGAACGGCCTGCTGTTCGACAGCATGCGCCAGGTGTTCTCCCGTAAAATGGAGGAATCCGGCGTGGAGCAGCTGCCCGGCTGCGAGCTGCTGCAGTTGATCAAAACCGGCGAGCGGGTGAGCGGTGCGGTGATCTGCCAAAAAGGGGAGCTGACCGCTGTTCAGTGCGGCGCGCTGGTGCTGGCCACCGGCGGCTACGGCGGCCTGTTCAGGGACCGGCTCACCACCGACGACGTGGCGGGTACCGGCCAATGGCTGGCGCTGGAGGCCGGGGCCGAGCTGGTGAACCTGGAGTTCATGCAGATGATGCCCGGCTACCTGAGCCCCTGCCGCAAAACCATCTTCAACGAAAAGACCTTCCGCTATACCCGCTTGACAGGACCGGACGGAAGGGATATTCTGGAGAACGAACCGGACCGGCAGGCCCTTCTGGAGTGCCGGTCCACCCACGGCCCCTTCACCAGCCGCCTTGTCTCCAAACGGGTGGATCTGGCCATGGTGAAGGCCGCCCAGGCCGCGCCGGAGCAGGGGGTTACCGTGACCTACGGCCCCGAGATCCGGCAGAATACGCCGGAATTCGTGCGTACCTACTTCGACTGGCTCTGGGAGAAAAAGCATCTGACCATGGATGACCCGGTGCAGATTGCGCCCTTTGCCCATGCGGCAAACGGCGGTGTGCGCATCGATGCCGGCGGGTTTACCGGAGTCCCCGGGCTGTTTGCCTGCGGCGAGGTGACCGGCGGTATGCATGGCGCGGACCGGATCGGCGGACTTTCCACCGCCAACGGCCTGGTGTTCGGCAGAAAAGCAGGCGAGAGCGCAGCGGCCTTTGCGGCAGCGCAGCCTGTGCCCGAAGCGGCCGGGCCGGTGGAATTCGAAGCCCGGATCATTCCGGACCAGGCCGAGCGGCGCCGCCGGATGCAGGATGTGATGAGCGAATGCGGTATGGTGGTGCGCAGCGGCGAAGCGCTGGCCCGGGGCATTGAGTGCCTGGACCAGCTGACTGAGGGCTGTGAATTTACCGGCGGCAGCGACGCGGCACAGATCGCAGCCAGCCGCCGCCTGTGGGCTCAGCTGCATCTGGCCCGGGCGATTCTGAGCGCTCAGCAGATGCGTACCGAGAGCCGCGGCTCCCACTACCGGGCGGATTACCCGGACCGGGACCCGGCGCTGGAAAAACGTATCCTGGTGCGGATGCAGAACGGTGCTGCCCAGACTGCCTTTGAACAGAACCTTGCAGAAAAGAGGTCTGAAGTACAATGATTTATACCAATTACCAGCAGATGGAGCGTTATCTGGGCGTGAGTGACGCGCTGGATACCGCCATCCGTTACCTGAAAACGGCTGATCTGAGCCAGTTGCAGTTCGGCCGCAACGATGTGGACGGCGACAACGTTTACATCAACCGTTTTGATTACGACACGCTGCCGCTGGACAAGGCTGCCTGGGAGGGACATGCCCAGTACGCCGACATCCACGTGCTGCTCAGCGGTGAGGAGAAGATCGGCGTGACCGACGTCTCCCGCCTGACGGCTACCACCCGGGACGAGGTCACCGATTTCATCGGCTACGAAGGCCCGGTGGAGACCTGGTTCACCATGCACCCCGGCGACGTACTGGTGGTTTTCCCCGAAGACGTCCATATGGTGAAGGTGCAGCTGAACGGCGAGGCACATGTACAAAAAGCTGTGTTTAAAGTGCGGGCCTGAACCGCAGTTTAAATAAGGCAATGCCGTGCAATTCCAGGTGGTGGAGCACGCCGGAAAATTTTGGTGTGATACGCCGCCTGAGGCGTTCGCCGTGAATGGTGCGGTGTTGACGAAAGTCCTTGCGGACAAATTTTTAAGGTGTATTTCCAAAAAAGGAGAGGAAAAACATGAAAGACATTTCCAAGTACCAGGGCATTATTCCCGCGTTTTACGCTTGCTACGACGACGAGGGCAACATCAGCGTTGAGCGCACCAAAGAGCTGACCCGCTACTTCATCAAGAAGGGCGTTAAGGGCGTATACGTTTGCGGTTCCTCCGGCGAGTGCATTTACCAGAGCAAGGAAGAGCGCAAGCAGACCCTGGAGGCTGTGATGAGCGAGGCCAAGGGCAAGCTGACCGTGATCGCCCACGTGGCCTGCAACAACACCGCCGACAGCATGGAGCTGGCTGCTCATGCCGAGAGCCTGGGTGTTGATGCCATCGCCTCCATTCCTCCCATCTACTTCAAGCTGCCCGAGCACGCCATCGCTCAGTACTGGAACGACATTTCCTCCGCCGCTCCCAACACCGATTTCGTGATCTACAACATCCCGCAGCTGGCCGGCGTGGCCCTGACCATGCCCCTGTTCCGCGAGATGCGCAAGAATCCCCGCGTTGCCGCTGTGAAGAACAGCAGCATGCCCGTACAGGACATCCAGATGTTCAAGATGGAAGGCGGCCCGGACTTCGTTGTATTCAACGGTCCCGACGAGCAGTTCATCTCCGGCCGCGCCATGGGCGCTGACGGCGGCATCGGCGGCACCTACGCTGTAATGCCCGAGCTGCTGCTGAAGGCTGACGAGCTGCTGAAGGCCGGCAAGGTCAAGGAGGCTGCCGAGGTTCAGTACGCCATCGACGCCATCATCTACGCCATGTGCGCCTGCAAGGGCAACCTGTACGCTGTGATGAAGGAGATCCTGCGCATCCGCGAGAATCTGGACATCGGCGGCGTTCGCAAGCCTCTGCCCAACCTGTTCCCCGAGGATATGGACCAGGTCAAGAAGTGCGCCAAGATGATCGACGAGGCCATTGCCAAGTTCTGCTGATCGGAACGGAACATTCAGCCCGGACCCTGCGCTGGCAGGGCCCGGGCTTTCAGAGATTTTAATAAGCGGCCCTTTTAAGCCGCTTCGCACAAGGAGTTGTGATTATTATGGATAAGCATGCAGAGCAATTGAAAGAGTATCAGAAGTGGGTTCGCGAGGAGCTGGAGCGCAGCGTAAACTTCTGGCTGAAGAACGGCATGGACCACGAGCATGGCGGCGTTTACACCTGCCTGGACCGCACCGGCAAGCTGTTCAGCACCGATAAGAGCGTTTGGTTCCAGGGCCGCTGCGCCTGGACCTTCTCCTACCTGTGCCATGTGTATGGCAAGAAGCAGGAGTGGCTGGATGCTGCCAAGAGCTGCCTGGACTTCATGGAGAAATACTGCATCAACCGGGAAGCCGGTGACCGTATGTACTTCACCGTGACCGCCGACGGCAAGCCCCTGCGTCAGCGCCGTTACTGCTTCTCCGAGGGCTTCTACGCCATCGCCAACGCCGAGTACTACGGCGTGACCGGTGAGAAGGAGTGCATCGAGCGTGCCCGCCGTGCCTACGAGCTGATCTATCAGCTGAACAACGGCCTGATCAAGGACCCCACCGGCATGGGCCCCAAGACCATTCCCGAGACCCGCACCGGCCGTGCTCTGGCCGATCCCATGATCTACCTGAACATCACCGCTGTGATGCGCCGCTGCGACCCCGAGAACAACGCGCTGTATGAAGCCCGCGCCAAGGAGTGCTGCGAGACCATCTTCAAGTATCACTTCAAGCCCGAACTGAAGTGCACCCTGGAGACCGTTGGCATGAACGGCGAGCTGCAGATGGACTACACCGCCGGCCGCGTGGTCAACCCCGGCCACGACATCGAGTGCAGCTGGTTTGTGATGGAGCAGGCCAAGCACACCGGCGACGAGGAGCTGCGCAAGAAGGCTCAGACCCTGTTCGACTATGCCTACGAAGGCGGCTGGGACAAGGAGTACGGCGGCCTGCTGTACTTCATCGACTGCAAGGGCCTGCCCCCGGAGGCTTACGAGCATGACATGAAGCTGTGGTGGCCTCACAACGAGCTGCTCATCGCCAGCATGATGATCTACCGCGACACCCAGGACGAGAAGTACCTGAAGATCTTCGACGAGACCCTGGAGTACTGCAAGAAGGTGTTCAGCGATCCCGAGTACGGCGATTGGTACGGCTACCTGCGCCGCGACGGCAAGCCCACCGAGCCTGCCTGCAAGGGCTCCACCTTCAAGGGCCCCTTCCATCTGCCCCGCTGCCTGATGATGGTGGATCAGCTGATCGACGAGATCCTGGCCCGCTGAGCCGCGTCTGCTGACCGACAAAATTACCAAACAAAGGAACCCCCGTACCGGAATTGCCGGTACGGGGGTTCCTTTTGTTAAAAACCATAGTAAAAATATTGGAATTAACGCACATTTTACAGTTCTGCGTGTACAGCAGGAAAAATATCCTGTATACTGAAAAAAGAACATGTTCCAAAGTGGAAAAATGTCCATACGTAAAACACGATTGTGCGTGGTGGAAATCTGCCTTTTTCGGGCGGTAAAGAATGTATAAAATGGCAGTAAAAAAGTAGGAAAAACCCAAAAACGAAAGCGTTCGGAAAATCCGCCGCTTTGCCCAACTAAGTGGAAAAAGCATTGTGCAAACTTGCTAAAAGCAAAAAAATGAAAAAAGCTTTTTTAGCACTATATGACATAAAATACTTGAAAAATATCTTAAAAATGGTATGATAAAGGTAATGTATTGGGGCAAAAGCCCCAGGGAGGGAGACAGGCGTGAAGAAAGAACATAAACATGCGGAGTTGCCCGTATATTTGTTTAAGCAGGGCAACAATTTTGAGGCTTACCGGTTCTTTGGCGCCCACATGGAACGGCAGGGAGACCGGGAGGGGGTCGTGTTCCGCACCTGGGCCCCCCACGCGAAAGCGGTGTGCATCGTCGGCGATTTCAACAGCTGGGTGCCGGGCAGCCATCCCATGCAGCAGCTGGAGGACAGCGGCATCTGGGAGGCGTTCGTTCCGGGCATCCAGGAGTACGATGTGTACAAGTACTGCATCACCACCCAGGGCGATGAGCTGCTGTTCAAGGCGGACCCGTACGCTTTCCATGCGGAGACCCGGCCGTCCAACGGCAGCAAGGTGTACAACCTGGAGGGCTATCAGTGGCAGGACGGTGAGTGGGAGGCCAAACAGAAGAAGACGGACCCCATCAACGGCCCCATGAACATCTACGAGCTGCATGCCGGCAGCTGGAAGGTAAAGGAAAACGGCGACCCCTATAACTACTCCGAGCTGGCTGATCAGCTCATTCCGTACTTACAGTACATGGGCTACACCCATGTGGAGCTGCTGCCGGTGACCGAGCATCCCTTCGACGGCAGCTGGGGCTATCAGGTGACCGGCTATTTCGCCCCCACCAGCCGTTACGGCACCCCCAAGGACTTCATGAACTTTGTGGACAAGTGCCACCAGGCCGGCATCGGCGTGATCATGGACTGGGTTCCCGCCCACTTCCCGAAGGATGCCTTCGGTTTGTACATGTACGACGGGGCGCCCTGCTATGAGGACCCCAACCCCCGCCGTGGCGAGCACAAGGAATGGGGCACCATGGTCTTCAACTACGGTATGCCCGAGGTGGAGAGCTTCCTGGTGTCCAGCGCGCTGTTCTGGATCGAGCAGTACCACATCGACGGCCTGCGTGTGGACGCGGTGGCCTCGATGCTGTATCTGGATTACAACCGGCGTGACGGCGAATGGGAAGCCAACATCCACGGCGGCAAGGAAAACCTGGAGGCCATTGCCTTCCTGCGCAAGCTGAACAGCACCGTGCTGGGCCGTCATCCCCACAAGCTGATGATCGCCGAGGAATCCACCGCCTGGCCCATGGTATCCAAGCCGGCAGAGGACGGTGGCCTGGGCTTCAACTTTAAGTGGAACATGGGCTGGATGAACGACATGCTCAGCTACATGAGCACCGACCCACTGTTCCGCGCAGGCAACCACAACAAGGTGACCTTCAGCTTCTTCTACGCCTTCAGCGAGAATTTTGTTCTGCCCATCAGTCACGATGAGGTGGTGCACGGCAAGGGCAGCCTGATCAACAAGATGCCCGGCGAGTATCAGGACAAGTTCGCCAACCTGCGCACCTTCTACGGCTATATGATGGCACACCCCGGCAAGAAGCTGCTGTTCATGGGCCAGGAATTCGCCCAGTTCAGCGAGTGGAACGAGGCCAAGGGTCTGGATTGGATGCTGCTGGAATACGACAGCCACCGCCAGATGGAGGCCTATGTGCGGGATCTGAACCATTTCTACACCGAGCATCCCGAATTGTGGGAAGTGGATTACAGCTGGGAGGGCTTCCAGTGGATTGTGCCGGATGACAACCAGCAGTCGGTGATCGCCTTCCTGCGGCGGGACGCCAAGGGCAAGATGATTATGGTGGTCTGCAACTTCAACCCCATCCAGCGTGTGGACTACCAGATGGGCGTACCCAACCCCGGCACCTACAAGGAGCTGCTCAACAGCGACGATGTGAAGTACGGCGGCGGCGGGGTACACAACCCGGCCAAGCGCACCCGCAAAAAGCCCATGCACGGCTTTGATCAGAGCATCCAGCTTACGCTGCCTCCTCTGAGCACCGTGTATCTGGCCGTGCCGGAAGCAAAGGCACAGCCCAAGAAAGCGGCGGCCAAGAAGACCACCGCAAAAAAGCCCGCGGCCCAAAAGCCTGCCGCAGCAGCCAAAACGGCAAAAACCGCAGCTGCGGGCACCAAACAAGCCAGGAAGCCTGCCGCCCCCAAAAAGGCGGCTCCCAAGGGGGAGTAAATACTCCTGCCTGGGCGCTTTGGAATAAAACAGCACATTAAGGCGGAAAAACCGCCGATAAGGGGAGAAAAATTATGAAAGAATGTATCGCAATGCTGCTGGCCGGCGGCCAGGGCTCACGGCTTTACGCCCTGACCCAACGGCTGGCAAAACCGGCTGTACCGTTTGGGGGAAAATACCGCATCATCGACTTCCCCCTGTCCAACTGTGTGAACTCCGGCATCGACACGGTTGGCATCCTGACCCAGTACCAGCCTCTGGTGCTGAATGAGTACATCGGCAATGGCCAGCCCTGGGACCTGGACCGGCTGTACGGTGGTGTACATGTGCTGCCTCCGTACCAGACGGCCACCGGCTCTGACTGGTACAAGGGCACTGCCAATGCCATTTATCAGAACATCAACTTCATTGACCGCTACAATCCCAGCTACGTGGTGATCCTGTCCGGCGACCACATCTACAAGATGGACTACGGCAAGATGCTGGACTTCCACAAGGAGAACGAGGCCGACTGCACCATCGCTGTTATGGAGGTGCCCTGGGAAGAGGCCAGCCGCTTCGGCATCATGACCGCCGACGAGAACAACGTGATCACCAAGTTTGAAGAGAAGCCGAAGGAGCCCAAGAGCAATCTGGCCTCCATGGGTATCTACATCTTCACCTGGGAGAAGCTGCGCAAGTTCCTGATCGAGGACGAGGCCAACCCCGCTTCCGACAACGATTTCGGCAAGAACATCATCCCCAGCATGCTGGCCAGCAAGGAAAAGATGGTGGCCTATCACTTCGAGGGCTACTGGAAGGACGTTGGAACCATCAGCAGCCTGTGGGACGCCAACATGGACCTGCTGAACCCCAACGTTTCTCTGGACGTCTGGAGCGACGACTGGAAGATCTACTCCCGCAACTCCGGTATGCCCGGCCAGTGGATCGGCGCCAATGCGGTGATCGACAATTCCATGGTCACCGAGGGCTGCCGCGTGGAAGGCAAGCTGGTTCAGAGCGTTCTGTTCGCCGGTGTTAAGGTGGGCGAGGGCGCCGTGGTGGAGGATTCCATCGTAATGCCCGGTTCGGTCATCGAGCCCGGTGCAACCGTAAAATATTCCATTATCGCCGAGAACGTGGTCGTGAAGAGCGGCGCGGTCGTTGGCGAGCGCCCGGAAGACATGGAGAACGTGGACGACTGGGGCGTGGCCGTTGTTGGCGAGGGCGTGACCATTGGCGCGAATGCCAAGGTAGGCCCCAAGGCAATGGTTGTTAAAGATGTTAAGGATGGTGAGGAGCAATGGTAAAATCGAACACGGACGCTCTGGGAATTATTTTCCCCAACGCGCATGACTCCCTGGTGCAGGAACTGGTGGCCGAGCGTACCATGGCTTCCGTACCCTTTGGCGGCCGTTACCGCCTGATCGACTTTGTGCTGTCCAGCATGGTGAATTCCGGAATCAGCAATGTGTCCATCGTGGTTAAGCAGAACTACCACTCCCTGATGGACCATCTGGGTTCCGGCCGTGAATGGGACCTGACCCGCAAGCGCGGCGGTCTGAACCTGGTTCCTCCCTATGCGGAAGCCAATGTGAAGCTGTACCGCGGCCGCGTGGAAGCGCTGGCCAGCCTGGTAGAGTTCCTGGAGGATCAGAAGGAAGAGTTCGTGATCATGAGCGATTCCGACGTGGCCTTCAACTTTGATTTCAACGAGCTGATCGCTGCTCATGTGGCCAGCCAGGCCGATGTGACCGTGATGTATCAGCGCAGTGTTATTCCTCAGGGCCTGAAAGAGGACAACTACACTCTGAAGCTGCAGGACGGCCGCGTGACCGAGCTGCTCACCAACGACTACCGTCCCGGCGTGCAGAACCTGTCCATGAACGTGTACATCATCCAGCGCGAGAGCCTGATCGCCATGATCAAGGACGCCTCCATCCGCGGCCTGCTGTACTTCGAGAAGGACATTCTGGCCCGCAACCTGGAGCTGCTGAATGTACAGGGCTTCGAGTACACCGGCTACACCGCCCGCATTGCGGACCGCAAGAGCTACTTCGAAGAGAACATGCGCCTGCTGGACCCCAAGAATCTGGATGCGCTGTTCCCCGAGGATAAGCCCGTTTACACCAAGGTACACGACAATGCCCCCACCCGTTATGCCATGGACTGCCAGGTGAAGAACAGCATGGTGGCCGACGGCTGCATCATTGAGGGTGAAGTGGAGAACTGCGTTCTGTTCCGCGGTGTTAAGGTCAAGAAGGGCGCGAAGGTCAAGAACTGCGTGCTGATGCAGAACACCGTTGTGGAAGCCGGCGCCGAAGTGGAATACGCTGTGACCGACAAGAACGTGAAGATCACTGCCGATAAGAAGCTGTCTGGCACAGATACCTTCCCGGTATATGTGGCCAAGGGGCACACGGTATAAATAATCCTTGAAGGGAATCTGAGTATTCCCTGATCTCTCTCCCCGGGGCGGGAGCCGGGGATTCCACCGGCTCCCGCCCTATCCCATATATACCCCATTGAAGGAGGACAACACGATGAATGTTCTTTTTTGCGCCAGCGAGGCCAATCCCTTTGCCGCCTCCGGCGGTCTGGGCGATGTGGCGGGCAGCCTGCCCAAGGCACTTGTGAAAAACGGCGTGGATTGCCGGGTGGTCATGCCGCTGTACGGCGATCTGAAGTTCCGTGACCAGCTGACCTACGTGACCAACTTCAGCGTGCCGGTGGGCTGGCGCAGCCAGTATTGCGGCCTGTTCACCTGCCAGCGGGACGGTGTGACCTTCTATTTTCTGGACAACGAATACTACTTCCGCCGCAGCGGTCTGTATGGCTTCTATGACGACGGCGAACGCTTCGCCTTCTTCAGCCGGGCCATTCTGGAGATGCTGTTCTATACCGATTTTGTGCCAGATGTGATCAACGCCAACGACTGGCAGACCGCGTTGGTGCCGGTGTTCCTGAACCTGTACTACCGTCATCTGGACAAGTTCAGCCGCATTAAGACCGTGTTTACCATCCACAACATCCAGTACCAGGGCAAATACGGCCTGGATATCCTGGAAGACACCTGCGGCATCGGCCGCCGGGACGCCCACATTGTGGAGTACGATGGCTGCGCCAACTTCATGAAGGGCGCCATCGAGACCTCCGACAAGGTGAGCACTGTAAGCCCCACCTACGCGGGCGAGATTCTGGACCCCTGGTTCAGCCATGGTCTGGACGGCCTGCTGCGTCAGAAGCAGTACAAGCTGTGCGGTATTCTGAACGGCATCGACGTGGATTCCTACAATCCCGAGACCGACCCCAACATTGCCGCGCATTACAATGCGGATACCTTCCCTGAGGGCAAGGCTGCCTGCAAGAAGGCGCTGCAGGAGGAGTTCAACCTGGACCAGGATGGCAGCCCCGTGATGGCTATGGTGACCCGTCTGGTGGGCCACAAGGGCGTAGATCTGGTGCGCAGTGTGGCCGAAGGCCTGCTGGAGCAGGGCATCGAGCTGGTGATCCTGGGCAATGGCGAGCACGCCTATGAAGCGTTCTTCAGTGATCTGGCAGCCCGTCATCCCGGCCGGGTGGGCGTTTACATCGGCTTTGTGCCGCCGCTGGCCCGCCGCATTTATGCGGGCGCGGATATGTTCCTGATGCCCTCCAAGAGTGAGCCCTGCGGTCTGGCTCAGATGGTGGCCTGCCGCTACGGCACCATTCCCATTGTGCGTGAGACCGGCGGTCTGCGGGATTCCATCCATGATTCCGGCGACGGCTACGGCAACGGCTTCACCTTCAGCCAGTACAATGCCCACGACCTGTATGAGGCCTGCTGGCGTGCCAAGGAAGGCTACTGGCAGAAGGAGGGCTGGCCGGTACTGGTGCGCCGCGCCATGTGCTGCGATTTCAGCTGGAATGTATCTGCTCAGAGCTACATTGACATGTACAATCAGGTGACCACTCTTTGGTGATCTGGCTAAAAGAATTCTGCTTGCTTTTTTGAATTTTGTGTGATATTCTAAAAGCGAGGAGAGGAGATAGGAATTATGAATTACGGCCCCAATCAGATCCAGCAAGGGCTGAACGCCAAGCTGTATAACGAGACAGAGGGCTTTTCCGCCGGCGCAAAGGACGCTGAAAAAGCGATGAAAGCCGCGGAAGCCGCCTACCAGAAGGAGCTTGGAATTTATAAGCCTACCCTTCTGGAGCGCTTCAAGGCGCTGTTCCGCAGCGCGTAAAAGGGAGTGAGCGGTCATGAACACCAGAATCCCGCGCACGGCCGCGGAGATGCGGCAGTTTGATGAGACCGGGCTTTCCCGCCGGCAGACCGCCGGGCAGCGCGAAGCGGAAAAACAGATGAAAGCGGCCGAAGAGGCCTATCAGAAAGAGCTTGGAACTTACCGGCCGGGAGTTGGCCGGCGGTTGCAGACCCTGCTGAAACGATTCTTCAAATGAAAAAGGCGGGGGATGCGGTTGCATTCCCCGTTTTTTTGCGCACAGCCACCGGGGCTTGTGCGCGAGCTGGTACGAACGCTGTTGAAAGGAGATGCGCGTTTTATGTTGTTTTTGATGCCTGCACAATCCGGCCGGGTAAAGCCCGAGATCGAGATCGATGTGAACAGCTACGGAATGGTGAACTACACCGCCGAGCAGCGCAAAGCGGATAAGGCAATGCGCGCTGCGGAGAAGGCATACCATAAGCAGTTGGGGACCTACGAACCCACCTGGTGGGAGCGTATGAGCGACAACTGGAAAAAGGGCGCCTGAGGGTCGAACGTATCAGTAGCGGAAAGCCACGCCGGAAGTTCCGGCGTGGCTTTCGTTTTGGGGAAGAAACCGGGTCAGAAGTTGAAAAATTTGTGTAATTGGCCTGTTTTGACAAATTTGTAGTATAATAAAGGAACAAACCGGCCGGTATTTTCATGACCGGCGATTTGCTTTTGGGGGGGAAAGGGAGGAACGCGGCGGTTTGAGCGCCGCATAGAAAACGGCAATGAAAACACAAACAAGAAAGACCCGCAAAAAGAAACACGCCCGCTGGCCCTGGGTTGTGATGGCGGTGGTGATGATTCTGGTGATTGTGGCGGCCGCCCGCTCGATGATGCGGCAGGCAGTGGGAGCGGCGGCCAGCGACTCTGTGAGCCAGAGCGTCAGTCAGGCGCATCCCGCGCCGGAACCGGAATCCGAGCCGGAGCCCACCGCCACGCCTCAGCCCACTGCCACACCTCAGCCGGAGCTGAGCAGTGAGGAGCCCATTACCGCGGCGGAAGCAGCCGAGATGGATGCTTTGCTGGACAGTATGCCCGGCAGTATCTCGGTGTGGATTCAGGACATCACTTCCGGCCAGACCTATACATACAAGCCGGACAACGGTTTTTACTGCGCCAGTACCTTGAAGGCGCCTTATTCCCTGTGGCTTTGCCAGCGGGATGAGGAGGGCCTGATCGACCTGAACGCGACTGTCGGCGGCGATACCGGCTGGGATCTGATCTACCCCATGATCGCCCACAGCAGCAACGGAGCGGCCCATGACCTGGGCGCCATGTGGCCCGGCAGCCTGGACACCGGCTTCTCGGACTTTTTGAGCGAGCTGGGCTTCGCCAGCCCGGAAGGCTGTGAGGTGGTGGAGGAAGGCATCCATGGCTGGGTCACCGGTGCAGACGGCGGCCGGGCCATGCGGGCGCTGTATGACTATTTTGAGACCGGCACCGAAAATGCCCTGCAGCTGCAGGAGGCTTTCCTGGCGGCGGACCATGACCTGCTGTATTGCCCGGCCCCGGCGGCCAAAAAGTACGGCAGCTGGGATCAGGCGCTGCACGATATGGCCATTGTCTATGCGGACCGACCCTACATCATCTCCATGTTCACCGACTGGGGTGACCAGGACGTCTCCTTCCCGGAGGAGGGGCGTGAGCGGATGCAGCAGGTTGGCCAGCTGGCGGCAGAGATCATTCTGGAAGACTAAGCGATTTTTCGTACAAAAAGAAATAAAAACGGCCCCGCGTAACCTGTTCAGGGTACGCGGGGCCGCTGTTTTTATCGGTCAGGCCTGGTTCAGATGGCTTTCCAGCCGGTGGATGAGCATTTCCAGAGCAACGGGGTTTTTGCCGCCCTCGGGAATAATCAGATCGGCCCGGCGCTTGCTGGGCTCCACAAACTGCTCGTGCATGGGCTTTACGGTGGTCAGATACTGGGAGACGACGCTGTCCAGTGTGCGGCCGCGCTTTTTCACGTCCCGCACGATGCGGCGCAGGATGCGTACGTCGGCGTCGGTGTCCACAAAGACCTTGATGTCCATCAGATCGCACAGCTCCTGGCTGGCGAAGATCAGAATGCCCTCCACCAAAATCACCGGCGCGGGCTTGATCTCCAGCAGATCGTCCGAACGGTTGTGCTCCGAGAAATCGTACACCGGGCAGTAGATGGTCTCGCCTCGCTTCAGCGCGGCCAGATGCTCCACCATCAGGTCGGTATCAAAGGCGTCCGGGTGGTCGTAGTTGGTGCGGCAGCGCTCGTCGTAGGTCAGGTGGTCCTGACGCTTGTAGTAGTTATCGTGGCTGATCACGCTGATCTGGTCGCCAAAGCGCTCCTTTAAACGTCGGGTCAACGTGGTTTTTCCGCTGCCGGTGCCGCCAGCTACGCCCAGTACCATAATATCCATGCCAGATTGCCTCCTTGCACATCCCTAGAGCCCCCAGGGCGGACGGTGAGCCGCCCGCCCCGGCTGAATCGTTATTTTATATATTATATCATATCTGTGCCCACAAGGGGAACAAAAAATGAGAATTTGGGCGAAAACAGGCGGGGTGTGTCACTGGGCGGCGAACTGGCTGTTGTAAAGCCGGGCATAGAAGCCGCCCTTTGCCAGAAGCTCCCGGTGGGTGCCCTGTTCCACGATGTGTCCGGCATCCATGACCAGAATCTGGTCCGCCGTCTGGATGGTGGAAAGCCGGTGCGCCACCACAAAGCTGGTGCGGCCCTCCATCAATTGCTCAAAGGCCTGCTGCACCAGCATCTCGGTGCGGGTGTCGATGTTGCTGGTGGCTTCGTCCAGAATGAGCATCTGGGGCCGGCACAGCAATATGCGGGCGATGCACAGCAGCTGCTTTTGCCCGGCGGAAAGGTTTCCGCCGCCCGGGGCGATGAGGGTGTCGTAGCCCTGAGGCAGGCGCTGGATGAAGCCATCGGCATGGGCGGCTTTGGCTGCCTGGATGATCTGGTCCATGGTGGCATCCGGCTTGCCGTAGGCGATGTTCTCCCGCACGGTGGCATTTTTCAGCCAGGTTTCCTGCAGCACCATACCGTACATGCCCCGCAGAGCGCTGCGTTTGAGCTGCCGTGCCGGAACACCGTCCACCAGAATCCGCCCGCCGTCCACCTCGTAAAAGCGCATCAGCAGGTTGATGAGGGTGGTCTTGCCGCAGCCGGTGGGCCCTACGATGGCGATGCGCTGGCCCGGCTCCACCTTCAGGCAGAGGTTTTGAATCAGCGGAACGTCCTTCCGGTAGGAAAAATCCACCCGGTCCAGCTCCACCCGGCCGCTGCAGCGTTCGGGCGCCAGCGCACCGGGAGCATCCGCCGGTTCCGGTTTCAGATCGATGGTCTGGAACAGGCGCTGGGCGCTGGCCATGGCGGTCTGCAGCTGGGTGAGCACGCTGGTGACCTCGTTGAAGGGCTTGGTGTACTGGTTGGCGTAGGTGAGAAAGGCGCTCAGGGTACCCACACTCAGCGCGCCGCTCAGAGCGGCCAGACCGCCGAACACACCCACCGCGCCGTAAACGATGTTGTTCACAAAACGGGTGCCCGGGTTGGCTGCCGCCGAGTAGAACACCGCCCACAGGCTGGCACTGCGCAGCTCCTCGTTGATCCGGTCGAAGGTTTCGCAGCACTGAGCCTCATGACCGAAGGCCTTCACCAGATCCTGGCCGTTCACCATCTCATTCACATAGGCGGAAAGCTGGCCCTGGGCCGCGGCCTGCTTGCGGAACAGCGCATGGGTGCGGCTGGCCACAAAGCGGGCAAACAGGATGGACAGCGGGGTGACCAGCACCACCACCAGCGCGATGAAGGGGTTCAGATAAAACATGATGACCAGAACGCCCAGAATGGTGGCCGCGCCGGGCAGCAGCTGGGTAAGCCCCTGCAGCAGACCTTCGGACACCGCGTCCGTGTCGTTGACCAGACGGCTGACCAGATCGCCGTGGGGCAGCTGGTCGATGGTGGAAATGGGGACCGCATTCAGGGCGTTGAAGGCCTGCTGGCGCATGTCCTGTGCGGCAAGGGCACTGATGCGGCGGATGCACACATTCATCACCCACTGGAAGCCCGCGGCCAGCAGGATGCACAGGGCCATCACTGCCAGAAGAACAGCCAGATGCCGGAACTGCACAAGGCCCGGGCCGATGAGGCAGTCGATGGCGCGACCGATGAGCACCGGCGTCATCAGAGTGAAGGCCACCTGCAGCACAGCGGAAATACAACCCAGTACAAGGCTGCCCCGGTAGGGCCGCAGGTAGGAAAAGATTCGTTTCAGAATGGAGCGCTTCATCGGCTGCTCACCTCGCTTTCCGGAGTTGCTTGCTGCACCAGCTTCTGAGAAACGCAGATCTCCCGGTAGACCGGGCAGTTCTGCAGCAGCTCCTCATGGCTGCCCTGGCCCACAAGCCGGCCCTCGTCCATGACCAGGATTCGGTCTGCGTCCTTAACGGCTGAGGCGCGCTGGCTGATGAGCAGAACCGTCATGCCGCCGGTGTCCTGCTTCAGGGCGCGGCGCAGTGCTGCGTCGGTGGCAAAATCCAGTGCGCTGAAGGAGTCATCCAGAATCAACAGTGAGGGCCGCTTTGCCAGAGCCCGGGCGATGGTCAGACGCTGGCGCTGGCCGCCGGAGAAGTTTTTGCCGCCCTCCTCCACCGGAGTGTCCAGACCTTCCGGCTTCTGCTGTACAAAGTCCCGGGCCTGGGCGGTGGTGAGGGCTGCCCACAAATCTTCGTCATCCGCCTGGGGCGCGCCCAGCTGCAGGTTGCTGCGAATGGTGCCGGAAAACAGCTTCACGTTCTGGGGCACATAGCCGATCTTTTCCCGCAGGGCTTCCAGTGGATAGCTGCGCAGGTCCTGGCCATCCAGCAGGATGCGGCCGCCGGTGACATCGTAAAACCGCAAAATCAGGTTGGCCAGAGTGGTCTTGCCGCAGCCGGTGCCGCCGATCACTCCGATGGTCTGGCCCTGTTCGGCGGTGAAGCTCACCCCTTCCAGGGCGTTTTTGCCCGAGGGGCCCGCGTAGGAAAAGTCCACCTGCTCAAATGCCAGGAAGGCGCCCGGCTCCCGGGTACGAGGTACGCTTTCACTTTTGATGCTGCTCTCGGTGGCCAGCAGGGTACTCAGCCGTTTGGCGCTGGCCGCAGCGCGGGTGAACTGGACGATCAGGTTGGCCAGCACAATCAGTGCCAGAAGGGTCTGGGTCATGTAGTTGACCATGGCGAACACATCGCCGCTGAGAATCAGGCCCCGGTCCGCAAAGCGGGCGCCGTACCAGAGAATGGCCAGAATGGCAAAGTTGGCGATCACATAGGTGAGGGGATTCAGCGCGGCCGAGATGCGGCCCACCTGGATGGTGAGGGCGCTGTGGGCGTCGCTGGCAGCGGCGAAATCCTTCTTCTCGCTTTCCTGGCGGGAAAAGGCACGGATGACCCGGGCGCCCTCCAGGTTCTGGCCGGTCAGGGTGCCCAGTGTCTCCTGCCGCTGCTGGATGCGGGCATAGTCCGGTAGGGTGCGTTTCATCACCTGATACAGGACCAATACGATCAGTGGGGTGGAGATCAGAAAAATCAGCGCGATGCGTGCGTTCAGCACAAAGGCCATCACGATGGAACCGATGGCCAGAAAAGGCGCTCGGGTGGCAAGACGGATGAACATGTTCACGCCGTTCTGCACCTGGTTCACATCGTTGGTGATGTGAGTGATCAGGCTGCCCGCGCCGATGGCGTCGGTCTCATGGCCGGACAGGCTGAGGATGTGGCGGAAGACCTGGCGGCGCAGGGAGGCGCCGAAGCCAAAGGCGGCCACGCTGGCAAAGTACTGGCAGGTGGTGGCTGCCGCAACGCCAAGTACCGCCAGCAAAAGAAGAAAAAGACCCTGCCGCAGCACATAGGCCCGGTCTCCGCCGGCAATGCCCACGTCAATGATATTGGCCATGAGCAGAGGGACCATGAGCTCCAGCACGGCTTCCAGCAATTTGAACAGGGGTCCGAGGATCAGCTGGGGGTAGTATCCCCGGAAATTGGTGCACAGTGCTTTCAAGCGATACGCTCCTTTTCAATAAAATAGGGCCGGGAAGGGCCCAGCAGCCCGTCCCTTTATTATATAAGAGGAAACAACAAAAGAAAAGCGGCGTGCCCGGCGGGCGGTAAAATGGATTCCCCGGCGGATTTGTGATAAAATTTGTGCAGATACAAAAAACGGGCCTTTTCTCGAAACGGAAGAAAAGGGCCCGGAACGACAGGAGGAATGCCGGATGAATCAAACGCCCGTATTTCGCTTTGCAGAGGAAGAGGATACTCCGCTGATTCTGCAATTTATCCGGGAGCTGGCCGACTACGAGGGGATGCTCGGTGAGGTGGTGGCAGATGAGGCCACGCTGAAGGAATGGATCTTCTGCAAGCAGAAAGCGGAGGTATTGTTTGTGCTGGCGGACGGCCGGGAAGTGGGCTTTGCGCTGTTTTTCCACAACTTCTCCACCTTCCTGGGCCGGGCCGGTTTATATCTGGAGGATCTGTATGTGAATCCCGAGTACCGAGGCCGGGGCTACGGCAAGGCGATTCTGAAGAAGCTGGCGGCCATCGCGGTGGAGCGGGGATGCGGCCGCCTGGAATGGTGGTGCCTGGACTGGAACAGGCCCAGCATTGACTTTTATCTCTCGCTGGGGGCGCAGCCAATGGAGGACTGGACGGTCTACCGCATCACCGGCGACACATTGACAAGTCTGGCTGGGGAATGATTTGAACAAACAAAAATACCGCAGAAGCCGAAGCTTCTGCGGTATTCAAAGAAAAAGCTGTACTACTTTTTGTGAAAAGTGAAGAGTGAAAAGTGAAGAAGTAAAAATCGGCAAGCCCCTGACGGTGCTTGCCGATTTTTGGTCGGAGTGACGGGACTTGAACCCACGGCTTCCTGGTCCCGAACCAGGCGCGCTACCAACTGCGCTACACCCCGATGTAAAAAATAGCAGCAGCGTGCAGGCTGCTGCTATTTCTGGTTGGAGAAGAAGGATTCGAACCCTCACAAACAGAGTCAGAGTCTGTCGTGCTACCCTTACACAATTCTCCAATATTCATTTGCCGGAGCGTTGCCCCAACGATAATTTATTATAGCACTGAACGGGAAAATGTCAACCACTTTTTTTCAATTTTTTTACGGTTCTTTTTCCGCAAAAAAGATTGACAAACCACCAAAAAGGGCGATACTCTAAAAAAAGAAAATGTATGCAGTTTTTGACACCGAGTCAAAGGCTGCTCCCGGCGGTTCGGCCGGGCTGTGAGGGAGGAATTGGAACTATGAAAAAACGGATTGGTATCCTTACGTCCGGCGGCGACTGCCCCGGCCTGAACGCCACCATTCGCGGCGTGGCGAAGGCGCTGTATCAGCGCATGGGAGAAGATGTGCAGATCGTGGGCATCACCAACGGTTACTCCGGCCTGATCAACGGCCAGTGGCGTGAGATGGAGCCGGAGGAGTTTTCCGGTATCCTGACCATGGGCGGCACCATTCTGGGCACCAAGCGCACCCCCTTCAAGCTGATGCGGGTCATCGGTGAGGACCAGGTGGACAAGGTGGCCGCCATGAAGAAGAACTACGAGGAAATGAAGCTGGACTGCCTGCTCTGCCTGGGCGGCAACGGCACCCATAAAACCGCCAACCTGCTGGCCCAGGAGGGCCTGAACGTGATCGGCCTTCCCAAGACCATCGACAACGACATCTACGGCACCGACGTGACCTTCGGTTTCCATACCGCGGTGGACATCGCCACCGAGGTGATCGACCGCATCCACACCACCGCTTCCAGCCATCGCCGCTGCATGGTGGTGGAGCTGATGGGCAACAAGGCCGGCTGGCTGACCCTGTATGCAGGCGTGGCCGGCGGCGCGGACATCATCCTGATCCCCGAAATGCCCTATAACATTGATAATGTATGCGCTGCCGTGGAGCGCCGTGCCTCTCAGGGCAAGACCTTCTCCATCCTGGCGGTGGCTGAGGGCGCCTTCGACAACGAGGAAGCCCGCATGAAGAAGAAGGAGCGTGCCGCCCGCCGCAAGGAGCAGGGCTACACCACTGCCACCAACCGCATCGCGGCCCAGATCGAGAAGATGACCGGCTTCGAGACCCGCGTCTGCGTGCCCGGCCACATGCAGCGGGGCGGTTCGCCTTCTGCCTATGACCGCGTGCTGGCTACCCAGTTCGGCACCTACGCCGCCAAGCTGGTGGAGCACGAGAAGTACGGCGTGACCGTTGCCATGCGCAACAACCACGTCACCGAGAACCCGCTGGAGGAGATCGCCGGTAAGAGCCGTCTGGTTCCGGACGGTCACGGCATGCTGGAGGTCGCCCGCCGCATGGGCATTTCTCTGGGCTGACCGGCTCTTGCGCTGCAGTGATTGACGCGGCGGCCGGATGTTGCTATAATCATTATTACAAATGCGCTGAAAAAGAGGGCGCACGGCAATGCGTTTTGGAAAAGAGAGCCGGGGGCAGGTGAAAGCCCGGCAGAACGCGCCGGGTGCTGTCGCTTTTGAGCAGGCGGGGTGAACCTTCAGTAGCCTCTGCCCGTGCCGCCCGCGTTAAGGGCTCCGAGTGGCTGGCGGTTTCCGGCGGCAATTTGGGTGGTACCGCGGTATTGTATTGTTTTGTACAGGCCGTCCCAAGTGTGAACACACGCCTGGGGCGGCCTCTTTGTTTGCCCTGGCAGCAACCGAAACAGGAGGGAAAATCAATGAAAGAACTGGAAAAATTGTATGATCCCGCCCGCGTGGAAGACGACATTTATGCCTTCTGGCTGAATGGCGGCTACTTCCACACCAAGGCGGATAAGAACAAAAAGCCCTACACCATCGTGATGCCGCCGCCGAACGTGACCGGCCAGCTGCACATGGGCCATGCCATGGACGAGACCTGGCAGGATATTCTGATCCGCTACAAGCGCATGCAGGGCTATGCCGCCCTGTGGGTGCCCGGCACCGACCACGCCTCCATTGCCACCGAGGCCAAGGTTGTGGCCAAGATGAAGGAAGAGGGCCTGACCAAGGAGATGCTGGGCCGCGAGGGCTTCCTGGAGCGCGCCTGGGCCTGGAAGAACCAGTACGGCGACCGCATTGTGAGCCAGCTGAAAAAGCTGGGCTGCTCCTGCGACTGGGACCGCGAGCGTTTCACCATGGACGAGGGCTGCAGCAAGGCTGTGCTGAAGGTCTTCAAGTATCTGTACGACAAGGACCTGATCTACCGCGGCGAGCGCATCATCAACTGGTGCCCCCACTGCAAGACCAGCATCTCCGATGCTGAGGTGGAGTATGAGGACCAGGAGGGCAGCTTCTGGCACCTGAAGTACCCCATTGTGGGCACCGACGAGTTCCTGGTTCTGGCCACCACCCGTCCCGAGACCATGCTGGGTGATACCGCCGTGGCCATCCATCCGGATGACGAGCGCTACAAGCACCTGCATGGCAAGAAGGTGCTGCTGCCCCTGCTGAACAAGGAGATCCCCATCGTTACCGATACCTATGTGGACATGGAGTTCGGCACCGGCGTGGTGAAGATCACCCCCGCCCATGACCCCAACGACTTCGAGGTAGGCCAGCGCCACAACCTGCCCATCGTGAAGGTGCTGGACGAGACCGCCCACATGACCGCCGACTGCGGCAAGTATGCCGGTATGGACCGCTACGAGGCCCGCAAGGCCATCGTGGCCGATCTGGAGGCGGGCGGCTATCTGGAGAAGATCGAGCCCCACGCCCACAACGTTGGCACCTGCTACCGCTGCGGCACCACCATCGAGCCCATGGTTTCCAAGCAGTGGTTCGTGCGCATGGTGCCCCTGGCCGGTCCGGCCATCGACGCGGTGCGGGACGGCCGTATCAAGTTCGTGCCCGAGCGCTTTGACAAACAGTACTACCACTGGATGGAAAACACCCGCGACTGGTGCATCAGCCGTCAGCTGTGGTGGGGCCATCGGATTCCCGCCTACTACTGCGACGCCTGCGGCGAGGTGCATGTGAGCGATGAGCCCATGACCACCTGCCCCAAGTGCGGCGGTGCCCTGCGTCAGGATGAGGATACCCTGGACACCTGGTTCTCCAGCGCCCTGTGGCCCTTCAGCACCCTGGGCTGGCCGGACAAGACCGAGGACCTGGATTACTTCTATCCCACCAACACCCTGGTCACCGGCTACGACATCATCACCTTCTGGGTGAGCCGTATGATCTTCTCCGGCCTGGAGTACACCGGCAAGGTGCCCTTCGACACCGTGCTGATCCACGGTCTGGTGCGCGATGCTCAGGGCCGCAAGATGTCCAAGAGCCTGGGCAACGGTATCGACCCGCTGGAGATCATTGCCCAGTACGGCGCCGACGCCCTGCGTCTGACCCTGGTTCTGGGCTCCACCCCCGGCAACGACATGCGCTTTTCCGACGAGAAGATCAAGGCCAGCCGGAACTTCGCCAACAAGCTGTGGAACGCCACCCGCTTCGTGATGATGAACCTGCCTGAGGACTTCCAGGCCGGTCTGCCCGCTGCGGATAAGCTGGACCTGAGCGACAAGTGGATTCTGTCCACCCTGAACAACCTGGCCCGCACCGTCACCGACAATCTGGATAAGTTCGAGCTGGGCCTGGCTGCCCAGAAGGTGCAGGACTTCATCTGGGAGGTTTACTGCGACTGGTACATCGAGATCGCCAAGGTTCGCCTGAACTCCACCGATCCCGAGGAGGCCGACAACGCCCGCAAGGTGCTGGTGTACGTGCTGACCCAGGCGCTGAAGCTGCTGCATCCCTTCATGCCCTTCATCACTGAGGAGATCTACCGCGCTCTGCCCGGCACCAGCGAGACCATCATGACCGAGCAGTGGCCGGTATTCACCGAGGAGCTGAACTACGCTGCCGAGGAAGCCGACTTTGAGAAGCTGATGGACTACATCAAGGCGGTTCGTACCATCCGTGCCGAGATGAACGTGCATCCTGCCAAGCGCAGCAGCATGATCATCGAGACCAGTGAGACCGAGGCCTTCCGCCGTGGCGGTGATTATCTGGCCAAGTTCGCCTTCGCCACCGATGTGACCCTCACCGAGAAGTACACCGGCGACACCGCCGGCATGGTGCAGGTCATCACCCATGCGGCCCGCGGCTTCATCCCCATGATGGAGCTGATCGACCGGGAGAAGGAGCTGGCCCGCCTGAACAAGGAGAAGGCCGGTGCTGAGAAGGAGATCGGCATGTTCAGCCGTCAGCTGAGCAACGAGGGCTTTGTGAACAAGGCGCCCGCCAACGTGGTGGAGGAGATCCGCCAGAAGCTGGCCCGCGCCCAGGAAAAGCTGGCCCGCGTGGAGGAGTCCATCGCGGCTCTGGGCTGAGAAATTCCCGGAATAATTGTAAAAAATCCATGAAAAAGGAGCCCGGTTTGCAGCAAACCGGGCCCTTTTTTCGTATAACAGACAGGACCCGGGATATTCCAGGGTTTGACAGATGTGCTATAATGGCGGAAGACACAAGGGAAAGTATTGTGTGTATGATAATCATTAGGAGGGGTGGATTTTTGTATCAGAAAAAACGAACGAGCCCGTTTACAATCTTTTTTCGAATCCTTTTCACTGCCTGTCTGATCTACAGCGTAGTGTTCATTTTTCAGAACTCTCTGCAGATCGCAGAGCAGTCCAGCCTGCGCAGCGAGCAGGTGCAGCAGGTGGTCAACGAGGTAGCCGGTACCGTGGGCCTTGGCCCCTTCAGCCTTCATGTGATCCGCAAGATGGCCCATTTCACAGAGTTTATGATGATGGGCTTTTGGTTCATGCTCTGCCTGCGGGTGTACACCCGTCACTTCATCAAGCATGTGAGCTGGCCGCTGTTTCTGGGCCTGGGCACTGCCGTAACCGACGAGACCATCCAGATCTTTGTGGATGGCCGGGGTTCCAGCGTGAAGGATGTGTGGATCGACTTTGCCGGTTTCCTGGTGGGGTTGTTTGTAGCGCTGCTGATTCTGATGTTCTGCCGCATGTGTGTGATCCTGTTTGTGCACCGGCACGATGACCGGGAGCTGATGGAGCCGGAGCCCCAGCCTCGCCCGGCAAAAAAGCGCCCTGCACCCAGCCCGGCGCCTCAGCCCCAGGAGCAGTGGGACGAGGACCCGGAAGAGGAATGGGAGGAGGAGCCTCAGCCTCAGTACCAGCCGCCCGCACGCCCGGCCCGTCAGGCTGCCCGGCGCGTCCCGGAGCCGCAGCCTCAGTGGGAGCCGGTTGTCCCGCAGCAGAAAGAGGAGGAAGAGGAAAGCTATGACACCAGCATCGAAATCGAATACTGAGTGGCTGCAAAGCCTGCCCCGCACCAACGGCAAACCCGGGGTGGAGGGGATGCGACAGCTGCTGACCAAGCTGGGCGACCCGCAGAATTATCTGGATTTTGTACATGTGGCGGGTACCAACGGCAAGGGTACCGTGTCCACCCTGACGGCTAATATTTTAAAAGAAGCCGGGTATAAGACCGGGCTCACCATCTCACCCTATGTGCTGGACTTCCGGGAGCGGATGCAGATCAACGGTGAGATGATTCCGGCGGATACGCTGGAACAGGTGGCGGGCCAGGTGCGTGCCGCCGCCGCGCAGCTGGACGAGGAGCCGGTGCAGTTCACCGCGGTCACCGCAGCGGCGCTGCTCTGGTTCTATCAGGAGCAGTGCGATCTGGCGGTATTGGAGACTGGTGTGGGTGGAAAAAATGATGCCAGCAACGGGGTGGACAACACCCTGGTGGCAGCCATCACCCGCATCGACCTGGACCACACCGAGGTGCTGGGCGATACGCTGGAAGCCATCGCTCAGGAAAAGGCAGGCATCATCAAGCCCGGCTGCACGGTGGTTTGCTATCCGCTGCAGGACCCGGAGGCTCAGCAGGCCATCGTGGCGGAGTGTATCCGCCAGAAGGCGGAGCTGGTGCAGCCCCAGCCGGAGGATCTGAACCTGCCCGACCAGCCCCAGCCGCTGACCAATCCCTTCTCCTATGGCGGCTATGAGGTGGAGCTGCCCTTCCTGGGCGCACACCAGAGCTGCAATGCGGCCATGGCGGTGGAGATCGCCCTGGCCTTGTGGCGCAAGGGTTACGAGATTTCCGATGAAGCCATTCTGAGCGGTCTGGAGACCGCCCGGTTCCCGGCACGCATCGAGGTACTGCGCCGAGAGCCGCTGGTGATTCTGGACGGCTGCCATAACCCGGCGGGGGCCAAGGCCCTGGCGGGCGTGCTGCGCACCCATACCAAAAAGAAGCCGGCGGCGGTGCTGGGCGTTCTGGCGGACAAGGCAGCCGCTCAAATCCTGGAGGCGCTGGCTCCCTGCTTTGACATCATTTATACCGTAACCCCGCCCTGCCCCCGGGCGATGGAGGCCCAGGAGCTGGCGGAGCTGGCCCACACCGTGGCTCCCAAAGTAAAGGTGACCGCCTGTGCGGACCTGGACCAGGCGCTGGATGAGGCACTGGCCCATGCAAATGGCGCGGTGGTGTGCGGCTCGCTGTATCTGGCGGCCCAGGCCCGGCCAGAGCTGCTGAAGCGGCTTACTTAAAAATTCACCGCAGCTGACGGGTTGCGGCAAAATATTCACCCAAGACCCCGTATATTGGTAAGTGCCAAGAATACGGGGTCTTTTTTTGCCCCCAAAAGGACGTGAAAGGAGAACGGAAATGGCACAGGTGATGTTTACCAGCGCGGACGATGTGCTGGCGGCCTACTTGAGCGGCGAGATCGACCATCATTCCGCCCAGATGCTGCGCCAGCAGATCGACGCGGAGCTTTCGGCCCGGATGCCCGCCCGGCTGATTCTGGATTTCGGCGGGGTGACCTTCATGGATTCTTCCGGGGTGGGGCTGATTCTGGGCCGGGCCCGGCGGATGCAGGCCACCGAAGGGCAGCTGGTGGTGCAGCAGGCGCCGGACTCCATCAAGAAGATGCTGGATCTGGCCCGTGTGGAATATCAATAAAAAAGGAGCGGCAAGCATGAAAGCCTATAATCTGATGAAGATCAGCTTTTATTCCCGCAGTGTGAACGAGGGCTTTGCCCGGGGAGCGCTGGCGGCCTTTCTGGCTCAGGCGGACCCCACCGTGCCCGAGCTGGCGGATATGAAAACCGCGGTGAGCGAGGCGGTGACCAACTGCATCGTCCATGCCTACCCCCGGCAGGTGGGGCTGGTGTATCTGACCGCGGCCCTGTATGAGGATGGCCTGGTGAAAATTACGGTGACCGACCGGGGCGTGGGCATTCCGGACGTGGAAAAGGCGATGCAGCCAATGTTCACCACCGGCAACCCGGAGGAACGGGCCGGACTGGGCTTCGCGGTGATGCAGAGCTTTATGGATAAGGTGCGGGTGACAAGCACGCCTGGCAAGGGCACCCGGGTGGTGATGAGCAAGACCCTGAGCACCAAGCAATGATTTCCCTTTTTTACATAAGATCATAGAAAGGGGAAGGGAAGCATGCCCACAACACTTGGACCACGGGAGGAATTCATTGAAAACAATCTGGGGCTGGTCCACGCCTGTGCCGGCCGGTTCCGGGGCAGGGGTGTGGAATACGACGATCTGTATTCTGCGGGCTGCATGGGATTGATCAAGGCCTACGACGGATTTGACCAGGAGCGCGGGGTGCAGTTTTCCACCTATGCGGTGCCGGTGATTCTGGGTGAGATCAAAAAGCTCTTCCGGGATGGGGGAACCGTTAAGGTGAGCCGTTCGCTCAAGGAACTGGGCCTTCGGGTAAGCGCAGCCCGGGAGCAGATGATCAAGCAGAACGGCTGCGAGCCCAGCGTGAGCCAGCTGGCACAGGCGGTGCAGGCAAAGCCGGAGCAGGTGGCCCTGGCCATCCGTGCCAGCCAGCCTGCGCTTTCGCTCACCCCGGCGGCGGAAGAGGAGGGCGGCCGGGAGGTGGATATCCCGGTGGAATCCCCGGAGGAGGAGCTGGCGGATCGCATCAGCCTGCAGGAGGTGCTGGCTACTCTACCGCCCCAGGACCGGCAGCTGATTTTTCTGCGGTTTTTCTCCGGCAAGACTCAGAGCGAGACTGCAAAGGTACTGGGCACCACCCAGGTACAGATCTCCCGCAGGGAGCGGAAGATATTGCAGAATCTTCGGGGGCAGCTGTTGCAGGAATAAGGGTTTCAGGAGGCTTTGGATGACCTCCTGAAATTTTTTGAATTTTTTTGGCGAAAATGCTTGCATTTTGAAAACAGGTGTGGTATTATAACTGAGCCGTCAAAAACGGCAAGCCGCTCGAAAGAGCTTGAAAAAATATTTCAAAAAAGTGCTTGACAAAAAGAACTTTGCGAGA
>NZ_NFHD01000059.1 GCF_002159185.1 Gemmiger sp. An87 | reverse complement strand
CGTTCTTTACCAGCATTTTTATCCCCCCCACACTATTATACCGCTTTCTTTTCCTCAATACGAGAAAAAGGCCACCTTTCGGTGACCTTTTTCGACAGGTTGAAACGGCCCGTTCCCCCAAAAGGAACGGGTCGTTCTTTTTCCACAGAAAGCAGCGTGCATGCTATAATAAAGAAAAAGCGGTTTTCCGACCGGAAAGGAAGTGTGTGTATGCTTTGGTGCTCTCATTGCAAATGCAGCATACCAGATGATGCCCCGGCCTGCCCGCAATGCGGCGGCCCCCTGGAGCCCGCACTCCGTGCGGAATGGGATTTTTCTCTCAAGAACCGGCCCGGTCACCATATGCCTCAGGACCCGGTTCATCTGGTCAATCTACCGGATTATGCACTGGCCGGGATGCTGGCTGAACTCCTGGAGGACAACGGCATCCCCAGCTATCTGCGGGAGTCCGGCACACTGGGACAGGCTTCCAGTATCTATCTGGGCACCTCTCTGCTGGGGTATGATCTGTATGTGGAGGCCAGCCAGCTGCAGGAAGCAAAGGCATGGGTGGACGCCTTCCTGAATGCGCCCGATGATACCTTGGAAGCTGCGGGTTCCGAATCTGCCGCCGATTGAGGTGCTGCTGTCTCTGCCAACGCTTTGGCCAGTCCACCAAAAATCTTTTTCCTGTTTTATGCAGATTGACAAATGCTGCAATTCTGATTCATAATAAAAACCAGGGTGTTTTGGAAGCCTTACGGCCCGCGCCCTGGTTTTTTCTGCGCCTTTTGCGCAGGTTCCATGAGATTATGTTAGGAGGAATCCCCTTATGCGTATGAAAGAAGGCAAGCTGGTGCTGATTGGCGCCGGTATGGTGGGCAGCGCCACTCTGAATGCCATCCTGGCCCAGAGCGTGGTCAGCGAGATCGTGGTGATCGACGCCAACGAAGACAAGGCTCTGGGCGAGGTGCTGGACGCTCTGCACACCACCTCTTTCGCCTATTCCACCAACACCACCATCCGGGTGGGCAGCTACGCCGACTGCGCGGACGCCTCCATCATCGTGATGACTGCCGGTCCCAGCATTCAGGCCGGTGACAACGACCGCCGGGTGCTGGCGGAAAAGAACATCGCCGTGATGGACGCGGTGATGGCCGAAATTACCCGCTACACCCGCAGTGCCGTTCTGATCGTGGTCACCAACCCGGTGGACCTGGTCACCTATTTTGCTCAGACCAAATACAACTACCCCGCCGACAAAATCTTCGGCACCGGCACCCTGCTGGACACCGCCCGCATGCGTCAGCTCATCGCCGCCCAGTGCAACGTGGACTCCAAGAATGTGCACGGTTACCTGCTGGGTGAGCACGGCGAGAGCGCCTTCATCCCCTGGAGCATGGTGAATGTGGCCGGTATTCCGGTGGACGAGCTGCCCCGCGCCTTCGGCCTGAGCGCCGCGCTGGACAAGGAAAAGATTCTGGCGGACACCAAGGCCGCCGGCCTGCGGGTGCTGAAGCTGAAGGGCTTCACCTCCAGCGGCATTGCCCAGAGCGTGGCCCGTCTGGTGCGCGCCATCGTGCTGAACGAGCGCTGCGTGCTGCCGGTAAGCTGCGTGCTGCAGGGCGAGTACGACCTGGAGCAGGTTGCCATGAGCGTACCCTGTGTGATCGGTGCAAACGGCCGCGAGCGGGTGCTGGAAGTGACCCTGCTGCCGGAAGAGCAGGATCAGCTGGCCGCCTGCTGCGAGAGCCTGCAGAAAATGCTGCTGCAGCTGGGCCTGTAATTTCTGCCTCGAAAACGACAAAAAGCGCATCCCGGATGGGATGCGCTTCAGCCTGTCGAAAAAGGCCACCTATCGGTGGTTTTTTTCTCGTATAAGGAAAGGGAATGCGGTATAATGGTGTGGGGTGATAAAAATGCTGGTAAAG
>NZ_NFHD01000058.1 GCF_002159185.1 Gemmiger sp. An87 | reverse complement strand
GTTCGGCTATACGGTACATACCGTGCTGGAATACAACTATGTTCTGGCGGTGGAAGTGAACGGCAGCGTGGTGGGCTATGTGCAGACCGAGCAGGTGTTCGACTCCGCCAGGGAAGAGGTGGCCCAGCGCATCAACTACGCGGGCGCGGGGGAAGAGAGCTGGACCGTGGAACCCTCCTACCAGATTGCGGTGGGGGAGCAGGTGCTGGACGAAAACCAGATGGCGGATGCCATTCTGCAAAGCTCCAGCAATGAAATTCAGAACGCCACCGGCCTGTATGTGAACGGTGAGCTGGTGGCGGTGATCACCGAGGGCGACCGGTTGCGCCAGGAGCTGGACAGCATGACCGCGCCCTATGAGGACCCGGACAACCCGAATCTGACTGTGGCCTTCAACAAGGAGGTGCGTTGCGAGGACAGCATCTATTTTACCAGCACCCTGGTGCCGGTGGAACAGATCATCGAGAAGCTGCACGGCGAGGAACAGGGGGCGGTGTATTACACCATCCAGGACGGGGATACCCCATGGACCGTGGCGGGCAGCTTCGGCATCAGTGTGGACGAGCTGCAGGCGCAGAACCCGGACCGGGATTTTTCCTCCAGCTCCGGCTTTCCGGTGGGCGGGCAGCTGACCATCAGCCAGGCCATGCCCTACCTGCAGGTGAAGCGCACGCTGGTCAGCACCTATCAGGAGAGTATTCCCTATGATACGGAGGAGCAGCAGGACCCCACCCTGCCCATGGGTACCGTGCAGGTGGTGCAGGAGGGGGCTGAGGGCGTGGCCGAAATCACCCAGCAGCAGGTGTTCTACGGGGATTCCGACACCCCCAGCGAGACCACGGTCATCGATCGGGTGGTGGTGCAGCAGCCGGTGACCCGTATCGTGGCCATGGGCCAGTACGTCCCGGCGGAAAACATCGCCTACCTTTCCGACGGCAGTACCCTGATCTGGCCGGTGCCCGCCTACCGGGGCATCAGCCGGTGGATGCTGGGCGCGGGTGGCAAGATTCACGGCGGCGTGGATATCCGAGCCAATTACGGCACCGAGATTCTGGCGTCGGCCTCCGGCCAGGTCACGGTGGCAGGCTACCACTGGAGCTACGGCAACTATGTGGTCATCAACCACGGAAACGGTTACCAGACCCTGTACGCTCATGCCAGCAGTCTGGCAGTGCGGGCCGGGCAGACCGTGACGCAGGGCCAGGTGATCGCCTATGTGGGCTCCACCGGTATTTCCACCGGAAATCATTGCCATTTTGAAATCAAACGGAATGGCGCGCGCCAGCAGCCACGGGACTTTTTCCCCAATAAATAATTTTAGGCAACCCCGCACAATTCACGCCTGACGGCTCAGGCGGCGTATCGCGCCAAAATTTTCCGTGCTATTTTCCAAAAATGCTCGCCAAGCCACCAAGGCTTGGCTGTGCTTTTTGGTTCATATCACAAAAAATTTCCGGCGCGCTCCACTACCTGGAATTGTGCGGGATTGCCTTTGCTTTTTGCTTGTATTTTTCCACCGGATTTGAAAGGAGTGTGAAAAAAACTGCCAAATCCTTGCCCTTTTGCCCCTTTTCGCGCTATAATGGGGGATGTATAAAAGCAAGGAAGGAGGGCGGTCAGGCTGGCGATTTTGGAAAAGACCCCGGAAACGGAAGAGAAAACCAACCAACAAGAGCAGCAGACCGGCTCCCCCTCTCCCGGCAAAGGCCCGGGCAGATGGGAAGCGATCAAACAGAAAATCCTGCAGAAGGCTGGCCCCTGGATCGAGCGGGCCAAACGGCACCCGGAAACAGCGGTGCTGGGGCAGTTTTTATATAACGTAGGCTTTTGGGGTGAATACACCGCCCGGCGGCTGGTCCGCTTTGTGTGGGACTGCATCCGGCAGCTGGGCGGGCGCATTGCCTGGTTATGGGGCCGGGTGGCAGGCCTGGTCAAGGGCGCGCTGAAAACCGGCGCGCAGGACCTGACGGCACCCTTTGCCCGCATGGCGAACGGCGCAAAGAACATCCGCGCCCGGGTGCAGGAGGAAAAGCAGGCAGGCACAGCCCACGCGGCCAAGGAGGGCCTGCGGTACTTTGCCTCCGGCGTACACAAATATTTCCCGCTTTTGGGCCGTGCGGCTGCCTATGTGTTGCCGGTGGCGGCACTGGCGGTGTTCGGCTATACGGTACATACCGTGCTGGAATACAACTATGTTCTGGCGGTGGAAGTGAACGGCAGCGTGGTGGGCTATGTGCAGACCGAG
>NZ_NFHD01000057.1 GCF_002159185.1 Gemmiger sp. An87 | reverse complement strand
CTGCCTGCACGGGCTGCTTCATCCGGCCATCTATCTGAATCCGGCGGCGCTGCAAAGCCCCGACCGGCTGGAGTTTGTGCTGGCCCACGAAACCACCCACTACCGCCACAGGGACCATATCTGGGGCGCGCTGCGCTGCCTGGTGCTGGCGGCGTACTGGTTCGACCCGCTGGTCTGGTGGGCGGCGGCGGTCTCCAAGCGGGACTGTGAGCTGGCCTGTGACGAGGCGGTCACCGCCGCCATGGAAGACGCCCGGCGGCGGGATTACGGCCGCTGCCTGGTGGAGCTGGTGCCGAACCGGGCGCGGGGTACCGCCCTGCTGGCCGCCACCTCCATGAGCGGCACCGCCCGTTCCATGCAGCAGCGGTTAAAGGCCATCGTGAGCGCGAAAAAGCCCCGGCGGGCGGCCATCGCCCTGACGGCGGCGGGTGCGGTGCTGCTCACCGCCTGCACCTTCACCGGGGCCAGCGAGAAGACCGTTACCGGCGCCCGGGATTTTCTGGCCGAGGGCGAGACCGAGTGGAAGCTCTGCGCCCTGGGCGACGAGAGCCGGATGCAGGAGCTTCTGGTGGCGCGGGCCCCGGCCCCGGAGGGCGAACCCCTTGCCCAGGGCCAGGAGTATGTGAAGGTCTATTACTGGGACAGCGCCGCCGAAACCCAGGAAAACTATCTGCAATTTGCCGGGCTGGTGGCCAATGGTTCGCTGGAGGCCACCTGGAGCGACGAGGCGCTTGACCCGGATGCGGAGTCCGGGGTGGCGCGGGTGCAGCCGTACCAGGGCAGTGAGGACCCGGCCGGTATCCGAACGCTGGATGTGGTGCTTCTGGAACCCGACGGCACCCAATTGCAGTTCAATCTGAACCGGGATGCGCCGCTGACCCTCATCAAGACCCGCAAAGTTGAGAACGAAGAGCCGTTCGACTCCATGCAGACGGATTGGGAGCTGATGGACCTGAACACCCAGCTGGCGAACAGCATCCATCAGGAGGGGGATTCCCTCCGCTTCACCCTTCCGGAAGGGCTGAAGGACCGGCCGGAACACTGGCGGCTGGCGCTGAGTTATCTGCCCGCCGGAGAAACCAGAGAAATTGAGATCACCGAGGGCCTGCCGGAGCCCTTTGCCAGCGGCGAATGGGAGCCGGGGCAGGAATACGCCATCCCGCTGGATGCCCTGCCCACCGGCAACGAGGGAACCGCCTCGCTGCAGCTTCTGATGGAAAAAGAGGATATGCTGCCGCTTCCGATCACCTCCCTGGCGGACTACCAGCGCCTGACCGGGCCGCTTTTCTCCACCCGGAGCGAGGAGGAAGCCCCCACCGGCGACGCACTGATGGAGTATCAGGCGGCGATGACCGCCCTTTCCGAGACCGTTCGGTGGGACCCGGACACCCGGGATTTTACCTTTACCATCCCCGAAACCGCCGAACCCGGCGAGTGGACGCTGGAGCTGAGCCAGCGGAATCCGGAACGGGACAGCTGGGTCACCCGGTCCGCCCTGCTGCCGGACGCGGAACCTCAGCCCGGCGAGACGGTCACCCTGAAGGGCGCAGACCTGCCGGAAGGCGGCCACTACCGTCTGGACGCCACCAATACCCTGTGGAACACCACCCTGTCGGTGGAATTTGAGTAAAGGCAATGCCGCGCCATTTTGCGTGAAGGCTGCGGTGTTGCCGAAAGAAAGAGGGGAACAAGATGGAACTGCTCATCACCTCCAGCCTGCTGATTCTGGCGGTGCTGGCGGCGCGGGCGCTGCTGGCCGGGCGGATCAGCCGCCGGATGCAGTACGCCCTGTGGGGGCTGGTGCTGCTGCGGCTGCTGCTGCCGGTGAGCCTGCCCCAGAGCCGGGCCAGCGTGCTGAACGCCCTGCCGGACACCGCGCAGGTCAGTCTGATGGCTTCGGCACAGCCGGAGCGGGGCGAAGCACTGCCCGCCCCGGTGGATACGGTCATGCAAAACGAAACCGATACCGCCCCGGCCCAGCCTGCCGAAACCGGCGGCACCCAGGCGGGTCTTTCCGGCGGCGGTTCGGATGCCGCTGCATCCACCCCACAGCACCCGGAATGGTCGCTGAATCCGGCGGCGCTGCTGCCGGTCATCTGGGCGGCGGGCGCGCTGCTCACCGGCGGGGCGCTGGTCTGGGCCAACCTGCGGTTTGCGCTGCGGCTGCGCCGGTCCCGCCGTCTGCTGGAAATCGACCCGGCGGCCACCGGCGGGCGGACGGTCTACCTCTGCGAGGACCTGGCCAGTCCCTGCCTGCACGGGCTGCTTCATCCGGCCATCTATCTGAATCCGGCGGCGCTGCAAAGCCCCGACCGGCTGGAGTTTGTGCTGGCCCACGAAACCACC
>NZ_NFHD01000056.1 GCF_002159185.1 Gemmiger sp. An87 | reverse complement strand
GTGCGGATGAAGGGACTTGAACCCCCACGGTATCGCTACCACTAGAACCTGAATCTAGCGCGTCTGCCAATTCCGCCACATCCGCATATTCTCTTTCGCTTTGGCAGTTCACCTCAGCGACGTGTTTTATTATAGCACGGATTCAGAGAATGTCAACACCTGTTTTCAATTTTTTTGAAAATATTTTTCCAAACGGTTTTGCAGCCTTTGGAATTGACATTCCCTTTTCGGATGCGTATAATATATAAAATGTTAGGACAAAGGCGTCCATCCCAAGGCGGTAGTATCCGCTTTCACGGGATGGGCGCTTTTTCTTTTTTGTTATAACAGACACAATCTTCAAGGGGGATATTGGGAGTATGGCAAGCAAGCATATTTTTGTGACCGGCGGTGTGGTTTCCGGCCTGGGCAAGGGCATCAGCGCGGCCAGTCTGGGCCGGCTGCTCAAGCAGCGTGGTTTGAAGGTGGCAGCCCAGAAGCTGGACCCTTATGTAAATGTGGACCCGGGTACCATGAGCCCTTACCAGCACGGTGAGGTATTCGTGACCGAGGACGGTGTGGAGACCGACCTGGACCTGGGCCACTATGAGCGCTTCATCGACGAGGATCTGAACAAGCTCTCCAACCTGACCAGCGGCCGGGTCTACTGGAATGTACTGCACAAGGAGCGGGCTGGTGAATATCTGGGCCACACGGTGCAGATCATTCCTCACGTAACCAACGAGATCAAGGAATTTGTTTACGGCCTGGGCGAATACACCAAGGCAGATGTGGTCATCACCGAGATCGGCGGTACCATCGGCGACATCGAGAGCCAGCCGTTTCTGGAAGCCATCCGGCAGATCAGCCGGGAGGTCGGCCGGGAAAACTGCCTGTTTTTGCATGTGGTGCTGGTTCCCTACCTGAAATGCTCCGGCGAGCATAAAACCAAGCCCGCCCAGCACTCGGTGCATGAGCTGCAGAGTATGGGCATTATGCCGGACGTGATCATCGCCCGCTGTGACGAACCCCTGGAGGACGGTATCCTGCAGAAGATCGCTGCATTCTGCAACGTGGAGCAGGACTGTGTAATCGAAAACCGTACCCTTCCCAGCCTGTACGATGTGCCCCTGATGCTGCACGGTGCACGGCTGGATGAGCTGGTCTGCCGTCGCTTCGGCTTTACCGCGCCGGAGCCGGATCTGACCGAGTGGCGGCAGATGTGCACCCGCATCAACGAGCTGACCCGCTCGGTGACCATTGCCATGGTGGGCAAGTATGTGGAGCTGCATGATGCTTACCTCTCGGTTGTGGAGGCGCTGCGCCACGGCGGTTACGAGAACAGCGCGGCTGTGAGCATTCGCTGGGTGGATGCGGAGCAGCTGAGTGAAGCCAATCTGAACGAGCAGCTGGCCGGTGTGGACGGCATTCTGGTGCCCGGCGGCTTTGGTCAGCGCGGCATTGAGGGCATGATTCTGGCTGCTCGCTATGCACGGGAGCATTCTCTGCCCTACCTGGGCATCTGCCTGGGCATGCAGATCGCGGTGATCGAAGCGGCCCGGAATATGGCTGGTCTGCCCCGGGCCAACAGCCGGGAATTCACCCCGGAAAATGACCAGTGCGTAATCGACCTGATGCCGGATCAGACCGGCGAGCTGCCCAAGGGCGGCACCATGCGTCTGGGCGCATACCCCTGCGCTTTGGCAGAGGGTAGCCGGATGCGTGACATTTACAGCGGGGCTGAGCTGATTCACGAGCGCCATCGCCATCGTTACGAGGTGAGCAACGCCTTCCGTCCGATGCTGGAGGAAGCAGGCGTGCGCTTCACCGGCACCTCTCCGGATGGCCGCCTGGTGGAGGCCATGGAGCTGCCGGAGCATCCCTTCTTTGTTGCGGTGCAGTATCATCCCGAATTCAAGAGCCGCCCCAACCATGCACACCCGCTGTTCCGTGAGCTGATTCGTGCCTGCCTGAAGGGCTGATTTCTTCTATATATTTTATGAAAACGTGCCTACTGTCCGCATTGCGCAGATTGCAGGCACGTTTTCCTTTTTACAACCGCCGGTTACTCTTCCGCGTTACCGCAGGATCATCGCCAAAACGGCGATTCCCATGATTACAGCGATAAATGAGCTGAAGCCACAGCAGATACGCACACCATACTTTATCGTTTTTTCGCAAAAATCTTTTGCTTTCTCCACATCCGAAAACATGGATGCGATCTTTTCCTCCGTGCCATTTCTGTCTCTCACATCCTGAACATCGATATCCCGGACCAGTTCGTCCAGCGACATTCCAAAATAATCACTCAGCAGAACCAGCCGCTGAAAATCCGGGTAGGATTGGCCTGCTTCCCATTTTGAAACCGTCTGCCGGGATACCTGCAGCTCCATTCCCAGCTGCTCCTGAGACAATCCCTGCCGTTTACGCAGTTCCACAAGTTTTTCATTAAATTTCATGGATGAACCTCCTCGTATAATAAGTTTCAAAGTTAATAAATTCAGGTATCAGCAGGCTTTGAGGTGCCCGTGATACAATAGCTGTAGGACAGCAGGGTTAAGTT
>NZ_NFHD01000055.1 GCF_002159185.1 Gemmiger sp. An87 | reverse complement strand
ACCCGCTTCTATTGTAGCAAAAGGAGGTTCTTTTTTACCGTTTCAACGCTCGTGCTCTTCTCGTCCACAAGCATAGCTTGTGGTTTTCTAGTTAAAAAAGTGCGCCCCGAGCCTGGGCTCGGGGCGCACAAAATCAAACTCTATTGGCTGATTACAGCAGGCTGCGGTACAGAGCAGCGATCTCCTCCACGCTGGTGTCGCGGGGGTTGCCGGGACGGCAGGCATCGGCGTAAGCGGACTCAGACAGGAACTGTACGTCCTCTTCCTTCACGATCTCCTTCAGGTCAGCGGGAATGCCAACATCAGCGCTCAGCTTCTTCACGGCGTCCACAGCGGCCTTGATGTACTCGTCGCGGGTCATGTTCTCGGTGCCTTCCACGCCCATGGCCTTGGCGATATCGCGGTACTTCTCACCGGTAGCGGGAGCATTGTACTCCATCACGGTGGGCAGCAGGATGGCGTTGGCAACACCGTGGGGAGTGTCGTAAACAGCACCCAGGCTGTGAGCCATGCTGTGAACGATGCCCAGGCCCACGTTGGAGAAGCCCTGACCGGCGATGTACTGTGCCAGAGCCATGCCCTCACGGCCTTCGGGAGTGTTCGCCACAGCGCCGCGCAGGTGCTTGGAGATCAGCTCGATGGCCTTCAGGTGGAACATGTCGGTCATCTCCCAAGCGCCCTTGGTGATGTAGCCCTCGATGGCATGGGTCAGAGCGTCCATACCGGTGGCAGCGGTCAGGCCCTTGGGCATGCTGCTCATCATATCGGGGTCAACCACAGCAACCTCGGGGATGTCGTTGGTGTCTACGCAGACAAACTTGCGCTTCTTCTCCACGTCGGTGATCACGTAGTTGATGGTAACCTCAGCAGCGGTACCGGCGGTGGTGGGTACAGCGATGGTGAACACGGCATGCTTCTTGGTGGGAGCAACACCCTCCAGGCTGCGCACGTCGGCGAACTCGGGGTTGTTGATGATGATGCCGATGGCCTTGGCGGTGTCCATGGAAGAGCCGCCGCCGATGGTCACGATGCAGTCTGCGCCGGAAGCCTTGAATGCCTCAACACCATGCTGTACGTTCTCGATGGTGGGGTTGGGCTTGATCTCGCTGTACACTTCGTAAGCGAAGCCGGCAGCGTCCAACAGATCGGTGACCTTCTTGGTCACACCGAACTTGACCAGATCAGGGTCAGAGCAAACAAAAGCCTTCTTGTAGCCACGGGCGGTCAGCTCGGGAACGATGTTCTCGATGGCGCCCTTGCCATGATAGGAAATGGTGTTCAAAACAATGCGGTTAGCCATGGGTAAACCTCTCCTTTTTTTATTATGAAAATAAACCCGGACGCTTCTCTCGCTGCAATCCGGCGGGAAGCGTTTCACTGTTATTATTATAACAACGTGGTTTTCCCTTTTACAAGTTACACATGAATCCCAGTGTCACATTTCATAATTTTATCAAAAAGGCCGGAAAGGGACGGCTCATGCCTCCGGATGAAGGTCCCGCAGCAGAAGCTCCAACCGCTGAGGCATCGCCTCGATGAGCAGCTCCACCATCTGCTCCGGACTGCGCTTCATGCCGCTTACCGCCCAGCTGGCGGTCATCTGAATGGAAGCACGGCAATACATCTCCAGCAAGAAAGCCACATCCTCGGTGAGAGGCGCACCGGTCTTGCGGGTGATGATCTCGCTGTAAAAGCGGTGAATATATTCATAGTCGTATGCCATCAGCGAGTTGGCGTCGTGACTGCCGAAAGCACAGGCAAAAAAGCTCTGTTCTGCTTTGATGAACCGGAACTTGTTAAGCAGCCCTTCCCGCAGGGTAAGGCTCACGCCCATTTCCTTGAAGGACTGCTCCACCAACCGTTCAAAATACCAGTTGACCAGATCATACTTGTCCAGAAAGCAGCGGTAAAAGGTCTGACGGCTCACGCCGCACCCCTCCACAATCTGTTTGACGGTGATTTTATCCAGAGGCTCGCGGCCCACCAGCTCTTTCAGGGCATTGGCCAGTTTGTATTTAGTTTTCAGCGCGGATTCCATGGCGGGCGCCTCCTTTTGATAAATCGTTCTACCCTTTTACTTTATCACAAACCTGGCGCAAAGTCACGATATTTGCCGCCAGCGCAGCTTTTGCGTCCATCACGGTCGTTGCCCCTTTGCAAAAAGAAAGAGCGTACCGATTACTCGATACGCGACACACAAAAGCCAATACAAATCGAACCAACGACCATTCCGAGCCCGGAATTTGTTGCGCTGCACCACGGGCTTTTGCCCGCGGCACATCGCGCTGTTTTGATCGTGTGCTCGCTTTTGCTTTGCTGCATCCCTCTGGTTCTTGCGGCTATTAACGCACAGGGGCGTTTGCACTTTGCAAAAGAAAAAGCGCACCGGCTACCCGATGCGCTTTTTTCTGGCTCCCCCTGTTGGGCTCGAACCAACGACCCTGCGGTTAACAGCCGCATGCTCTACCGACTGAGCTAAGGAGGATTATCTTGCCGCCCTTCCGTTCGGCGACTTTAATAATATAACACAACTCAAAAAAGAATGCAAGCCCTTTTTTCTATTTTTTTGAAATCATAACCCCACGTTAAACGTGGGGTTTGCAGAACGGCCCTATAAGGGCCATTATTCTAGCAGCACCTAAAGGTGCGTAATGAGCAACGCCAACCG
>NZ_NFHD01000054.1 GCF_002159185.1 Gemmiger sp. An87 | reverse complement strand
TCACGATAAGGTTCCGTTCAAGCTTCGATATTGTTCAATTTTCAAGGTCCTGTGCCGCTCTCCCTCGCGGGACAGCTTGTTTATTATATCTCATCAAGTCCTCGTTGTCAAGCACTTTTTTGAAATATTTTTTATTAGCTTTTCAGCGGCTCGCTGTCTCTCGCGACAGCTTGATTATAATACCACACCATGGAACACATGTCAACAACTTTTTTCAAATTTCTTCCTCTTTTTTCGTGCAGGCTCATTTTCCCCGCATATAATTGTATTATAATATATAAAGCTCTTTTTCGACTTTCTCTATTCGGCCGGATTTCCCGCACTGAAAACTTTTTCATCTTTTTTGGTAAAAAGCCTTTTCAAAGCCTCGAAAATATGATAATATAATTTCTGCACCGATTGATGTGCGCTCGTGGCGCAGCTGGATAGCGCGTTAGACTCCGACAACTCCGACAGGCAGTTGGACGCAGCCGAAAAACCGCATAATAAAGCCATTTTTCGGCATCGCATCCTCCGGTTTCATAGTAGTCTGACTACTATTTGACCACTTACAACTTAATAGTTGAAATTCGTCCAAGCGACGTTTTTCATACATGTGCGTCCGTAGCTCAGTTGGATAGAGCGTTCGGCTCCGACCCGGAAGGCCGCTGGTTCGAATCCAGTCGGGCGCACCACAACAAAGGAGCAGCATCCTCTTATGGATGCTGCTCCTTTGTTGTTTTATTCTTTAAAACATCGGTTGGAGTTTTTTATTGCGGCAAATTCAAAAATCTTTTTTTCTTGCCCGTATCGATGTATCAACTTTTCTTGCAGATTTACCATTGTCCAGCACGAAAACAAAGTTTTTATTTCCTCTTTAGTAAAATACTTTCTGCAACATCCATCACAATAATAAAAACCTGGTTCAATTTCAACTTTTCCGAAAGGTCTAGCTTGGTTTATTGAGTGAACGCGCGCTATTAACATCCCGTTTTGCTTTAAAACCCTTTTCACTTCTCCGACAATGTGCTGCATATCTTTATTTCCAAAATAATGCAAAGATAGATCCGCTACAATGATATCAAAAGTATCTTCCAAGAATGGAAAGCTATCTTTCATATCAAAGCAAAGCGTTTGTAGGGTTTCTTTGGAAAAGGAGATGTCTATAGCTTTAATTGCGGTTTCGCTAAAATCAGTAGCAACTACACTAGCGCCAAATCCCAGCAACGCAGGCAAATTAATACCCGTGCCACATCCTAAATCCAAAACTGATATGCCAGGCTTGAAATATGCCTTATAATTGTTCAACCAATAATCATACCGGTCATCTTCTTTTGTGTTACTACTGCCTGAGTAAAATGAGTTCCAATATTGGCAGCCATTCTGCTCCATATTTTCCCTCCTTTAATGCTCCTCCGTTTATTATTTGGATGGGGCCCCAATTATTTCGGAGCGAAGAGTTTTTACCTTTTTTTGGATTTTCTCATTGATATCCCTGGGATATGTATGCTCTCTATACTCCGGGATATCCGGCAAATCGCCTTGGTACGCTTTTTCAAGCAACACATAATGCCTTGCGAGTTCTACAAAATCGGCCATCATATCATCCTCGATATATCCGGCATTTTGACTGATCAACTGTAGAATTTCGTGATTATTTGCAATAATTTCTTTCAGAATACACTTATCCGCATGGGAAAGAGCGTCCTTGTCATCAAGCAAGATATGTAAGGTTCGCTTATTTTTATACCGCTCATCCACCTTGAATATATCATAAAGCTTTGTATTCTTTACGATCAGGAAATACAGGGGATTATAAAATTCTTTAAGCTTTTTTTCATATTTTTCAATTTCTCGCTTTTTCTCATTTCGCTTTTCCGTCCATCTAGTAGTAAAATAAGTTACTACCAGAGTGATAAATGCGCCAACCAACGTACTAAAAATAGAATTAAAAATAATATTCCAAAAATTATTTATGGGCATGTTTGCGTTCAAATAGTTTGTAGCGGTGTCGATAAGAGTCAACAAATTATCAGGCATTTTGTGCACCCCAACTTTCTAGAAATTCAACAACTTATTGTGCAATCATTGTATGACTAGTATATCACAGCAGAAGTACAATAATTCGTACTTTAACAGCCATGCAACAGGTTGCTTCTAACCAACAAACCTCTCCCCCTATTAAACAGCTATGAAGAAGAGGGCCGATATTTTAGAAGAGATATCGCCAAGCGACGTCTAGGGCAACATTCCTCTTTCCCTAACGATAATTTGTTAGACGTTTTAGAATTACATAGGTTATTTTAAACGACATATGCAAAAAGCCCAATATGAGATGGGGGCGGTGTGTGACCATTGAGGTTAGCTGAATTATACCATTTTTACGAACAGAGAACAAATGGGAATTTAGCACACACCTTGTCCATCACAGTACTCGATAATACTGGCGTAACGAGAAGATAGTGTTCGCATTATATTGAATCTCTCACATTCCATATCTGCAAACCCTGTTTTTCCGCATACCGCATTGTATACCCTGCACCACCGCTCGTCTTTGTGCAATAGGCAATACAATAAGCTGAGCCATCTACCAGATGTCGGTCGCGGGCCAGAAAGGCCTCACGGCTGGGTCTTTGGCAGCAGATGACCACCTTGTCTACCCTCGCCTCCACCGCCGCCGCACGGGCCTGCTGCGCGGGTGTCCAGCGGCTTTGGTAGCCTGGAAAGGGCTGCACCAGGACGATGTGTATCTAGGGTTGGCTCTTCCGCAACGCCAGCAGTTTTTCCGCCACCAGCGTGTCGAAACCCAGCGCGCCGCCCACGCCGAAGTAGCGCACCCCCTCCTCCAGCAGCGGTTCTAGGCAGGCGTGCACCTGCCGCCAGATCTCTTCCTCCTGCCCGGCCGGCAGATTGTGGTGCCCTGTGAAACAACAGGTAAAAGGCCGCTTGTCCATAATCTCGTCTTCCTTGCGATACTTTTGTATTACATATTTGTAACACATAAATCGTACACCATTGTGCGCCATAATAACTACAAGAAAGTATTAGCGGAGGTGCAACATGGCGCAGGAAGACAGGTTTATCGTTCCGCATCGCAGACCAGCTGTGGGTAAATCCACGGTGGTATCGGTGCGTTTGCCGGATACGATGCTCGCCAAATCATAACCCCACGTTAAACGTGGGGTTTGCAGAACGGCCCTATAAGGGCCATTATTCTAGCAGCACCTAAAGGTGCGTAATGAGCAACGCCAACCG
>NZ_NFHD01000053.1 GCF_002159185.1 Gemmiger sp. An87 | reverse complement strand
CACCGGCGCCCACTGCCGCTCCTACCCCCGAACCCACACCCAGTCCCACTCCGGAACCCACTCCCGAACCCACCGTGAATCTGGATGACTTCGGCGGCTTCCCCTCTGTGGGCGACGAGCTGGGCCGCATCGTGATCCCCGGCACCAATGTGGACTGCACCATGTACTGGGGCGACGGCAAAACCCAGCTGAGCCAGGGCGCAGGCACCTACACCGGCGCATATATCCCCGGTGAAGGCGGCACCATTCTGGCCGGAGCCCACACCAATAGCTACTTCCGGGATTTTGAAAATGTGGAGCTGGGTGACGAGATCGTAATCACCACCTATTACGGTGAGTACCATTATGAGGTGGTAAACATGCAGGTGGCACTGGATACCGATAGCTCTGCCTATGATCTGGAGGCGGATGAGGAGAACGTGATCCTTTATACCTGTTACCCCTTTGGTACCCTGCAGCACACCAGCCAGCGCTATTTCATCTACGGCAAATACATCAGCGGCCCCGAAATCGTGGACAACTGACCCAAACAAAACCGCCCTTCCTAACAGAACGGAAAAGGGCGGTTTCTCTTTATTCTGCCGGAGCAGTACCCGGGTCCGGCTGGGTTTTCTGCATGGCCCGCAACAGCATTCCCTGACGGCTGGCCGCTTCCTGCAGCACCACCAGACAGTCCCGCGCCAGAGGCGACAGGCCGTATTTTGCCTGCCATAGCGCCACGTCCCGGTTCATGGCCACTCCGGCACAGCGGCGCTGTACCAGACCCTGACGGCGGCATTCCGCCTCCGGCAGCGGATTGGACCAGGCATAGCTGCACGGCACGCCACGCAGCAGCTCGTACATGCTGGCCCGATCCTGCACATGGATTCGCCCTGCCGGCTCCGGCGCAGGCGCGGCAAACTCGGTGCGCTCAGCCAGCTGTGCGTCGCCCCGCAGAATCTGAGGATACTGCTGCAGCTGCTCATAGTCCAGCAGCTCCTGCCCGGCCAGCGGGTGGTCAGGTGCCATCAGCACACAGGGATTGAACCGCAGCAGCGTACGGCTTGCAAGGCCAGCTTTGGCAAACAGCTCCTTGAAATAATCGTCGTACAGCAATTGATAGCGTACCACAGCAATCTGCACCTGACCGCGGCTCACCGCATCCAACGCCTGAGCGGTGGCGGACTCCTGATAGCTCACATTCAACGGTCTGCCCTGCTGTTTCGCCAGAAAGGAAGCCAGTGCCCGAGTAATGTATCCACTATGCGGCCCTGCCAGCGCCAGGCGCATGGTCTGCTCGTGGGTACGGTAAATGCTTTCCAGCTCGCCCACCTGCCGCAGGATGGTCTCGGCATAGCGCAGCAGCTGGGCCGCCTCCACCGTGGGCTCCATGCCCTGCGCCCCCCGCCGGAACAGACTGACCCCCAGCTCCTTCTCCAGCTCCTTAATGGTGCGGCTCAGGTTGGGCTGACTGATATACAGGTTCTGAGCGGCCTTGGTCACGCTTCCCACCCGTGCAATCTCCAGCACACAGCGCAGCTGCTGCAGATTCATCGTTGTTTCCTCCTTTGTGTAATTTGCCAGCGCATTTTCACGAAACATGTGTAAAAACTTTGTAAACAGCCGACTATTATATCGTTTTTGATATAGTTTTATTTATATAATACATTACCCGTCAGGATATGGCAATGGTATCATAGGGGTGTCAAGAAAATAACATTCAAACGCCTGCCGCCTTGTGCGGTTTCTTTTCGCCCAACTCGCGTTAAGATTTTAACGTTTAGAACATGTTATTTCATTTTCGGTATTTTTTGGAGGTAATGAACAATGGCACGTTTTACTCTTCCCCGCGATCTGTATCATGGCAAGGGTTCTTTGGAAGAACTGAAGAACCTGGGTGGCAAGAAGGCTTTCGTCGTTGTAGGCGGCGGCAGCATGAAGCGCTTTGGCTTCCTGGATCGCGCCATCAATGCCCTGAAGGAAGGTGGCATGGAAGTTTACCTGTTTGAGAACGTTGAGCCCGATCCCTCTGTGGAGACCGTTATGCGCGGCGCTGCTGCCATGACCGAGTTCCAGCCCGACTGGATCGTTGCCATGGGCGGTGGTTCCCCCATCGACGCTGCCAAGGCTATGTGGGCTTTCTACGAGTACCCCAATGTGACCTTCGAGGAGCTGTGCATCCCCTTCAACTTCCCCAAGCTGCGCCAGAAGGCTCACTTCTGCGCCATTCCTTCCACCTCCGGTACTGCTACTGAGGTTACCGCGTTCAGCGTAATCACCGACTACGCCAAGGGCGTTAAGTATCCTCTGGCCGACTTCAACATCACTCCCGATGTTGCTATCGTTGATCCCGAGCTGGCCGAGAAGATGCCCCCGAAGCTGACCGCTCACACCGGTATGGACGCTATGACCCATGCCATCGAGGCTTATGTCTCCACCTGCAACTGCGATTACACCGATCCTCTGGCTCTGCATGCCATCAAGATGATCCACAACGATCTGGTTGCCAGCTACAACGGCGACATGGATGCCCGTGACCGCATGCACAACGCTCAGTGCCTGGCCGGTATGGCCTTCTCCAACGCTCTGCTGGGCATCGTTCACAGCATGGCTCACAAGACCGGTGCTGCTTACTCCGGCGGCCACATCGTACACGGCTGCGCCAACGCCATGTACCTGCCCAAGGTCATCAAGTACAACAGCAAGGTTGAAAGCGCTGCCGAGCGTTACGCCGACATCGCCCGCTTCATCAAGCTGGAAGGCAACACCACCGAGGAGCTGGTGGAAGCCCTGATCGCTGAGATCAAGAAGATGAACGCCGCGCTGAACATCCCCACCTGCATCAAGGAGTACGAGGGCGGCATCATCGACGAGAAGGAATTCATGGATAAGCTGCCTCAGGTTGCTGAGCTGGCCATCGGCGATGCCTGCACCGGTTCCAACCCCCGTCAGCCCAGCCAGGAAGAGATGGAGAAGCTGCTGAAGGCTTGCTACTACGACCTGCCCATCGATTTCTAATCGAATTTCCCGCACTGAATGCCCTCGGTGTATTTACACCGGGGGCATTTATACGTTATAATGTAAGAGGACTGTGCATTTTTCCGGTCCCAGGCCGGCTTTTGCATGTATCCGCAAATGCCGGTTTCATTTTGTGAGTGAAAAGGAAGCGATTTGCCATGTTTAAGATCGTTGAACGAAAAGAGTTGAACCCCACGGTCACCAAGCTGGTAATCGAAGCGCCGCTGGTGGCAAAGAAGGCTCAGCCGGGCCAGTTCATCATCGTGCGTGCAAAGGAGGATTCCGAGCGAATCCCCCTGACCGTAGCGGACTACGACCGCGAGGCGGGCACCGTGACCATCATCTTCCAGATCGTGGGCGGCTCCACCATGGAGCTGAACGAGCTGCGTGAGGGCGAGAGCGTGCACGACTTTGTGGGCCCCCTGGGCGTTGCCAGCCATCTGGACGGCCTGAAGAAGGTAGCCGTTGTGGGCGGCGGCGTGGGCTGCGCCATTGCCTACCCCATCGCAAAGAAGCTGCATGAGCTGGGCTGCGAGGTACACAGCATCGTGGGCTTCCGCAACAAGGATCTGGTCATCTTGGAGGATGAGTTCAAGGCCTGCAGCGACAAGCTGATCATGATGACCGACGACGGCAGCCACGGCCAGAAGGGCGTGGTCACCGCTCCCCTGGAGGAGCTGATCAAGAACGGCGAGAACTACGACGAGGTCATCGCCATCGGACCTCTGGTCATGATGAAGTTCGTCTGCCTGACCACCAAGAAGTACGATGTAAAGACCGTTGTGTCCATGAACCCCATCATGATCGACGGCACCGGCATGTGCGGCGGCTGCCGCCTGACCGTGGGCGGCGAGACCAAGTTTGCCTGCGTGGACGGCCCCGACTTCGACGGCCATCTGGTGGACTTTGACGAGGCCATGCAGCGCGGCAACATGTACAAGGAGTTTGAGACTCACGCCCGTGAGGAGCACTGCAACCTGTTCAAGAAAGAAGTGCAGTAATTCCGCGTACACAGCAACTCTTTATCGTTAGGAATTTGAAAAACAATTGGGAGGAACCCGAAAATGGCATTGCATAATATGGATCCGAAGCGCTGCCCCATGCCCAGCCAGGACCCCAACGTTCGGAACAAAAACTTCAAGGAGGTAGCCCTGGGCTACACTCCCGAGATGGCGGTCAACGAGGCCAAGCGCTGCCTGGGCTGCAAGAACAAGCCCTGCCAGACCGGCTGCCCGGTTGGCATTGACATTCCCAGCTTCATCGCCAAGGTGGCGGAAGAGGACTTTGAGGGCGCGTATCAGGTTCTGAGCGCCTCCAGCGCGCTGCCCGCTGTCTGCGGCCGCGTCTGCCCCCAGGAGACCCAGTGCGA
>NZ_NFHD01000052.1 GCF_002159185.1 Gemmiger sp. An87 | reverse complement strand
CGCTTGCGCGGCGGTCTTTTTGTTTTGCTCTCTTTCGCCTCCTACTAAGGTTGCAAACTTTCCTCAATTCCCTGTTGACTTTTTATTTGCAGACTTCGTGGCAATCTTCACCATCATCTATTTTATGCCCGAACAGACTGCAATCGTTTACCCCATCTGCGGGGCCTCCATCTTTTCCAGCTTCGGCTGCATGTATCTGGCGGCGTATATCTACGATTCCATGTAGACTGCCTACCGGGTGCAGCAGATGGAGATTCAGCGGGATTACTACAAGGAGCGCATTGCCGAAGAAGAACGTGTCCGCTCCATCTACCACGACCTGAAAAACCACCTGCTTGTGATGGAAAGCAGGCAGAACACCGCCGAGACCCGGCAGATGGCCCAGGCGCTGCGCTCTCAGATTGCAGACTATGAGGACTATGTACACACCGGCAATGAGTTTCTGGACATCATCCTGAAGGACAAAGCCGCCAAGGCCCGTGAACGGAAGATCGACTTCTCTGCCCTGGTTGATTTCAAGGGGATGGACTTTCTGGAACCGCTGGACATCAGCACCATATTCGGCAACGCCATCGACAACGCAATGGAGGCCAGCGAACAGCTGCCGGAAGAGGATCGGCTGGTCACCGTGAAAGCCGAGCGCGTGCGGGACATGCTGCTCATCACTGTGGAAAACAGTACCCCGCCGGGGATACCGTCCACCGGAGGCACCACCAAATGCGACCATTTTGTTCACGGGTTCGGTATTCCCAACATAAAAAAGGCCGTTGAGAAATACGACGGCCAATGCAGCTTCCGTCCAAACGACGGAACTTATCTTCTGAAAATTCTGATTCCCATTCCCTGATTGGGGTTGACGCCGCTTCTTTTCCGGAAGCGGCGTTTCTTTTTGTGTCGTGTTAGTTTTTTCACTGTGGATATTAGTTTACGCATTTTGAATTGTGCCTTTCCTGTGCCCGGATACAATGAAGAAAAAACAGCAAAGTGAGGGCATGGAGCATGAGCATTTTAAGCACCAATCAACTGACCAAGCATTACGGCACCGCGCCGAATATCGTGAAGGCACTGGACGGCGTGAGCATTTCCATTGAAGCAGGCGAATTTGTTGCCATCATCGGCACCTCCGGCAGCGGTAAGTCCACCCTGCTGAACATGCTGGGCGGATTGGACCGCCCCACTTCCGGCTCGGTCAAGGTGGACAATTACGAGCTGGGAAAATTGAAGGACGAGGATCTGACCGTGTTCCGCCGCCAGCGAATCGGTTTTATTTTTCAGAACTACAATCTGGTTCCCGTCTTGAATGTATATGAAAACATCGTCATGCCCATCCAGCTGGATGGAAAAAAGCCGGATCAGAAATTCATCAAAGAGATCGTGGTTTTGCTGGGGCTGGAAAAGAAGCTCCACAACATGCCCAATACCCTTTCCGGCGGCCAGCAGCAGCGCGTCGCCATTGCCAGAGCATTGGTCAGCAAACCAGCGATCATCCTTGCCGACGAGCCGACCGGCAATCTGGACAGCAAGACCAGCGATGAAGTGATCGAGCTTTTGAAAGTCACCAGCCGGAAATTCCACCAGACCATCGTTATGATTACCCATAACCCGGAAATTGCAGCACAGGCCGACCGCACCATTCACATTGAAGATGGCCGGATTGCGGAGTAAGGCGGTGATCCCATGAAAAGACAACAATCAATGATACGCACCTTGACAAACCGCAGCTTCAAGGCAAACAAAACACGCAATCTGGTTGCCGTCGTTGCTATTGTTCTGACAACGGTAATGTTTACCTCCCTGTTCATTCTGTCCCAGAGTATGGTGGAAAACCTGCGGAACATGAATTTTCAGCAGGCCGGATATAACAGCCATTTGAGCTCTGGTATTATGACAGACGCAGATGCAGAGAAAATCACCACCCATGAAGCCATCCGGGACTTTGGCAAAAGCATTGTGGTTGGAATTGCCGAAAACAAGGAATTGACCGGGCGACAAGTGGAAATCCGCTCTGCGGATGAAGCCTATGCCCGTTCCAGCTTTTCCTATCCCACCGAAGGAACCATGCCGGTGCAGGAAAATGAAATTGCTTTGGACACCATCACGCTTGATAAGCTGGGCCTGCCTTATGAATTGGGACAGGAAATCCCCCTGCAATGGCGGAAGGACTTGAACAGCGAAGAAATCACCACCAGCACCTTTACCCTCTCCGGGTATTGGGATGGAAATTCCGCCGCCATGGCAAGTATGGCGTGGGTTTCTGAAGCCTTTGTCCAGAATCAGTGTGCAGGCATCGACCAGGCGGAACAGATTGCAAACGGGCAGGTATTGGGAACCGCGATGCTTCATCTCGACCTGTATAGCGACAGCAATCTGGAAGAGGCAGCCCAACAGATTTTGGCTGACACCGGCCTTTCCAATGTGTCCCTTTCCCCCAATGCCGCTTATGATTCCACCATGAACCAGAATATCATCCGTGAAGTTCTGCCGATGGCAATTTGCATGGTTCTGGTATTTGCCAGCGGGTATCTGATCATCTATAACATCTTTCAGATCTCCGTTGCCAGCGACATCCGCTTTTATGGCCGTCTGAAAACCCTGGGTGCAACCAAACGGCAGTTGAAGAAGCTGATTTACGGGCAGGCCAACCGTCTGTCGCTGATTGGGATTCCTATTGGGCTTGTGATCGGGTACCTGCTGGGGGCTGTGCTGGTGCCGGTCATGATAACCGGCACAGCAGGAGGAGCCAAAACAGCGGTCAATCCCTATCTCTTCATCGGCTCTGCGCTGTTTGCCTATCTGACAGTTCTGATCTCCTGTATGAAGCCTGCGAAAATCGCCGGAAAGGTTTCCCCAATAGAAGCTCTGCGCTACACCGACGCCGGAACGAACAGCAAACGGAAAACAAAGAAAAGCACCGGCGGGGCCAGCATTCCGAAGATGGCTCTGGTGAACCTGGGCCGGAACAAAAAGCGCACCATTACAGTCATCTGTTCCCTGACGCTGGGGCTTGTGCTGCTTTCCTGCGTCTATGCGAAAAATGCCAGCTTCGACATTGATAAGTACATGAGCCAGACGGTTATCAGTGATTTTGAGGTAGAGGACAGTTCGATTTCTTCCACCTTTGGAACCTACAATCCCTACGGCACCACCATTTCCCCGGAGCTGGTGCAGAACATCGAGAACCTTACCGGACTGGAGGCAACCGGGCGTTTGTATTCGCAGGTATTTACGCATAAGATCGGGGCGTCTGCTCTTAAAAACATCCAGACCTACTATAATGCTGATGACCGGCTGACCTATATGGAAGCAACGGATGCAGGGCTGGCAGAAGCTTACCACGAGATGATCGACAGCGGCGAATGCACTTCCATTCTGTACGGCATTGACGGCCTGATTCTGGACACCTTTGCACAGGACAACAGGATATTGGATGGCACCTTTGATAAGGAGAAATTCCTGTCCGGGGGCTATGTGGTGATGGAAGCGGCCACTGGTGCGGAGGACAGTGAGAAAGAAACACAGCCGACTTATTCCGTTGGTGATACGGTAGAGCTGAATGGGCAGCTGTATGAGGTGATGGCAATCGTGGCGGATATCCCCACCATTACCGAGGGCGTGAACAGCAGTACGCCGGACTTCCTTTCGTTCTATCTTCCTGCCGATACCTTCCGGGCCATGTACCCGGATAACACCTTGCGCAAGCTGTTCTTTGATGTGGCCGAGGAATACCAGCCGCAGGCGGAGGAAATACTGATTCAATATCGGCATGATGTGGACAAGAGCCTGAATTACACGGCAAAATCCACGCTGATCGCGCATTACCAGGAACAGACCCGGGCAAACACCGTGATGGGCTTTGCCATCAGTCTGATCATTTCCTTTGTGGGGGTTCTGAATTTCGTCAATTCCATGGTAACGGCGATTGTTTCCCGCCAGAAGGAATTCGCCATGATTCAGAGCATCGGCATGACAAAACGGCAGCTTCGGCGTATGCTGATCGACGAGGGCTTATATTACGCCGGAATCACCTTACTGGCATCCTACGTTTTAGGCGCTCTGACTGTTGGAATCGGCGTCCGCATGATGGTGGCTGGAGACTGGATGGCAACCTTCCATTTCACGCTGCTGCCGCTGGTTATCTGCACCCCGATTCTGATTTTGTTTGCAATCGTCATCCCCTGCATCAGCTTTAAAAATCTGGAAAAGCAAAGCATCGTGGAACGGCTGCGGGCAACCGATTGAAAAGACATTTAAACCTATCCATGACAATCTGCCATGTTCTGATCTCATCGCATCACTCAATCCAGTCGGCAGCAAAGAGATTGTCTTTCAGGCACACAAAGGAAAAAACTCCGCTCATGGGCAGCCCCGCCAGATCAAAGCGGGCCAGTTTGCCACACGCCAGTTCTTTGGATGCCGCCGGAGCATACAGGAATGAAACGCCCCATCCATCGGCCACCAGCGATTTGATGGTGGAAAAATCGCTGATGGTCGCCACATTCGGATAGCTTTTGAGGGTGCGATTTTCCCGCCGCAGCGCTTCTTCAAAGATGGCCCGGGTACCGGAACCGGGTTCCCGGATCAGAATCCGCTCCGATTCCAGTTCCGTCAGGGATATGGCCCTGCCTGCAAACCGGTGCCCCGGCGGGCAGATGCCGAAAAACTCCTCTTTCCGATACAAAGTAGTTTCATACCGGCTACCCTCAAAAAAGCCTTCCACCAGCACAAAGTCCAGCTTCCCCGCTTCCAGCATCCGGAGCAGAACCTGAGTGTTGTCCACACTCAAGGAAAAAGACGCTTCGGGATAATCCTGCAGAAAACGTTCCACCTTGGGAGCAACCACGAATTCTCCTATTGTTTTGGACGCTCCAATCCGCAGCGAAAGCGGCTTTGGCGCCATCATGGATTCCTCCACCTTCCGGCTGTTGTAGGCCAGGGAACGGGTATACTCCCGCAGTTTCACCCCGGCTTCCGTCAGACGAAGCACCTTTCCCTCATAGGAAAAGAGCCGGCACCCATAGTGATCCTCCAGATAATGGATGTGGTGGGTCACAGCGGGCTGTGTCAGACAAAGTCGCTCGGCCGCCCGGGTATAATTCATGGTTTCGCACAAGACAAGAAAGGTATTCCAGCGAGGATCCAGCATTGCACATCACCTATTACGCAGATTTATCGACGTATAATAATTCTTCATTTTATTTTATCAACAAAGTGCGATATAATCAAGGCAGCTCAGGAAGGGATGCAGAGAAATCTCAAAAATCTTTTCCTGGCAGATGAGCAATGCCGGACCAGGCCTGCCGCGTCTGATCCTCCACATTTTCAAAACAGGCATTGGCCCCGATTTTGCCGAGCCTGCCACAAACAGAAAGGAAACGGATCACTATGTACGACATTATCATTATCGGTGCAGGTCCTGCCGGTATCAGCGCCGGCATTTATGCAGTCAGCCGCGGCCAGCGCACACTGGTTCTGGAAAAAGCCCAGGTGGGCGGTATCATCGGAACGGTTTCCACCGTTACCCATTACACGGCCATTCAGTCCCAGGAAACCGGCGCCACCTTTGCCGCCCGCATGAAGGAGCAGGCACTGAACGCCGGTGTTGAGATTGTTCAGGCTGCCGTGACCGGCGTAAAGCTGAGCGGGGATATCAAGACCGTGACCACTGATCAGGGCACTTACGAAGCCCGGCGGGTCATCCTGGCCAACGGCGGTACACCCCGCAAACTGGGCATTCCCGGTGAAATCGAACTGGCGGGCAAAGGAATGGGAATGAATGCCGCCCGGGACGGTGCTGCTTATAAAGGCAAAAATGTCTATGTGGTGGGCGGCGCCGATGGTGCCGTGAAAGAGGCATTGTATCTGGCTTCCTTTGCCAAGCATCTGACCATCATTCACTTCGAGGAGCAGCTGGGCTGTATCCCGGAGTTTCTCCAGAAGATCGCTGCCACCAACAACATTTCTCTGCGGCTGGCTTCCCGGCTTCATGCCGTTTATGGTCAGGATCAGGTGGAGCGTCTGGAAATTGCCAACGTGCACGACGGCAGCATCGAGAGCGTGGAAGATCCCGGCTGCGGAATCTTCGTTTACGCCGGTGTTGTGCCCAACACCGAACTCTACACGGAACTGACGCTGCAGGATGGCTACATTCCCACCAACGAGAAGATGGAAACCGCCATTCCCGGTGTCTATGCGGCCGGCGACATCCGCGTCAAGCAGGTCCGGCAGGTGGCTACCGCTGTATCCGATGGTGCAATTGCTGCCATCAATGCGGCGATGTGATTGCAGCAGAGTGCAAGGCACAATTTATTTCAGATTTTGAACTTTGCTATCCTTCTTTCTATATAATTTCTCCACATCACACCTGTAAAACTCCCGGGAACAATTCAATGTTCCCGGGAGTTTTACATCAGCCTGTCGAAAAAGGTCACCGAAAGGTGGCCTTTTTCTCGTATTGAGGAAAAGAAAGCGGTATAATAGTGTGGGGGGGATAAAAATGCTGGTAAAG
>NZ_NFHD01000051.1 GCF_002159185.1 Gemmiger sp. An87 | reverse complement strand
TTCACTCGGCAAAGGTGTGATTCACGAATCTTACATGGAGATACCCGCGACCAGTTGCTCTATTTCCCGAGAAATACGGGACAGCTCTGCGTCCGTCTGGTTTATCAATGTGTATAAATGGTTCAGAACAATTTCAATCTGATTCCGGATGAGCTGCACCTGCTGCTGAGATTGGCGAATCTGATCCAGTACGGCCCAGTCGGCAAAGATCCCATCAAAGAAGTAATCGGCCACGCGCAGGAAACCATCAATGCTGACCTGAATGTCCGCATCAATCGTCACGTCGGCCAGCTCGGTTTTGAAGCGACGCAGCTGCGACTGCAGGGTTTCCACAGAAGCCTGTGCCTGGTCCAGATGGCTGTGCTTTGCCAGATCCGAGAGCAGTCCGCCGCCGACCAGATCCCAGGTTCCCCAGCCTTCTGCACTGTTCAGTTCGGACAGAATTTGATCCGCGCAGGACAGTGCGGCATTACCAGCGATCAGAGCTTCCTGCAATTCCCGATTTTGACTGTCCAGATAACCGTTCCGTTCTTCCAGCTGCAGAATCTTTTCCGCAGTGGGCCCGCCGGCTGCTTTTACGGCAAGTGTTTTCCTGCAGAACGGCATTGTAGCAAGCCTCACAGCCCCAGAGCGAATTCCGCTCGTCTTCGCATTGTTTCAAATCCCGCTCAATGCCTTCCAGCTCCCGGGCAGCGGCATCGTATTTTACCTGAGCGGCGTAGGCTTCCTGCTGCTCTTTGGTCAGCTTTTCGTCCATTTTGCCAACCACCTGATAAAAGAAAGCAGCCAGACTGCGCCCCTCCAGACGTTCCACATCTGCCTGTTCTTTGGAGAGGACCTTTCGAAGCTCATCTGCACGGTTGGCATAGGCTTTGCGCTGGATGCGCAGTTCATCTATGGAAGCTTCCAGCTTTTTCTTGCGGGCGCACTGGGCCTGCAATTGACGCAGCTGTTCATCATAGCATTTCATGAGCAAACATCCCTTCCTGCCTGACTGCATTTTGTACCTTCCGGATGACGAAATGCGCGGAATTTTGGAACTATCTTTATAAAAACGATACAGGAATTCAGACAGGGTGTCAATAGAAGGAAAAACTGCTCCGCATTTTTCGGAAATAGGGCGGAAATCTTGTGCCAGGTGGGCGAAAGAAGAGAAGCTCTACTGCTGTTCGGTTGCCACCTGGCCGGATTACTGGTATAATTCCTTGAGGTAAGCAGAGCGTTGCCAATCAATAAGGAAATAGTCGAAGTTTTGTGGCACAGCTGCGCAAGGAGAAGGGGCTGGTTCGGGAGAACGTGGCAGAGCAGGGGAGCTTACTGGATGAAAACTGGAGTCCAGAATAAATGATGGGTACAGAGAAGGGGGAAGAAAATGACCGACAATAAAGATCAGATTATAGATTTGTTTCGAGATGACAATTCCGAGACGGAAAGCATGCGGAATTTTATATTTGGATCGCTGATCAGCTGCGAGAGCAACGAGACAGAGGAAGATCGCTTGGGCAATATTGGGGCTTTGGAAAAAATCCGTAATGCTTTGGTAGGAGTGCCGGAGGCCGCCAAATCCTATGAGCAGGTCCTGGAACTTATTGATATTTTGAAGGAAGAAAAAAATAGCGGTACGGACTGACGGAAATATATGCTTCCTTGGGATATGTTGGGCTTTGGGAAAGACAGAATAAATGTGCATCTATAATATGGGGGCCATGAACAGGGAAGATCTGAAATTCAAGGATGAATGACCATCGAATCTGCAACCTGAAATAAACGGCGCAGGTATCACCGTACCAGTGATGCCTGCGCCGTTTATTTGTTGCTGAGCGCAAATGTTCTTTAGTGTTTCTTGGGCCTTGCCCTTGGTGCGGTTGCATCATAACTTGCATCGAGTAGCATTTTGATTTTGTCATCTGAAACGCTGCCATCCAGAGCAACCGTAATCCAACTGTCCTTGTTCATGTGATATGCTGGGAAAAAGCCTGGTTCGCACCTCAAAGAGCCGATCAGGAGTGTGTCGCACTTGAGATTTACTACATCCAAAAGATTGGAGCCCTGCAATCCCAGTTTGTTTTTGGGAATATCCATAATCAGGGCAAACAACTTTTGATTGTTGCTATGGCGAAATACTTCATAATTGGGATATTTCAGCCAGGGAAAATCCGATTCCACATTATAATTTTCGAAAATAAATCGTTTCAATTCCACACGATTCATGGATGTCACTTCCACACTTTCAGTCTGTTTAAAGTATAGCATACACAGGGTAGTATGCCAATTCCATGGGAACGACCTCTTGGAACCGCCGCCGCGCAATCAGCGTGAAAGAAGTTCTCATCGAGATGTATCTGGCAGGTAACATTGCGACAATTATGTGATTACAAATTGGTTAGCGATTTCATCCAGGTGTTTTTGAATTTCTGTGAAGTCGCAATTCAAGTTCAACGTTTGTACATGGATCCAGTTATCAGACATGTTGTACTTTTGGGAAAATTGCGTGCCTTCATCTGTTTGCGCATATAATAGCAAACCGGAAACTTTATACCCTTTTGCGGCTAGATTTTTCACATAAGTGAAGATTTGATACAGGTTGTGTGAATGGATTGAATGTGTTCCGAAGTGCACCTGAGTTACGGCCGAATAATACTTTGTATCAATAATCAGGTATTTATTTCCACAGCGCAACGTGATATCTGTTTTCATACGTGGCAGCAACAGGTTATCACCGCCGCCCAGTGCCCAATCAATGCACATTGCGTTGGGGGATAGATGCGAATAATGCTTTTGATAATAAGCGAGCACAAACTTCTCATACAAGTGGTACATTCGCTGTTCATCCAAAAATTGTCGGAGCTTTACTGAACCGTCATCAGTGGTTTGAAGAAGCCCTTTCATTATCATCTGACAAACAGCAATCAACATTTGATAGGTCTTGTTACTGCGATTATAGGAAAGGTCCCATCGAATTCCCTGTGGCGGCAAACAATCCACCTCGTTGAAATAACGGAGCAGATTCCTGATCGACTCTTTCCGCTTTGTGGCTGCATCGCTGTGCAGCAAAACTTGCATCGTCGTTTTCAGAATACGGTTGTGGTAGGAGTTTTCACTGAACTCGTCGAATGTACATACCATTTTCCGGCGGATACCGCTTTGCTGCTTGATGGATTCGTTGATATTAAATTTCCCTCGTGGACAAGTCAATGTATCAGTTCGCGGCAAATACACCCTGTGCAGGCCTCGTTTTATCTGTGAAGAAATTCCCTTGGCCAGAATCGCAGCCAGCAAATCGGCTGTATTGTCAAACTTTTCTATGGCGCAAAAAGCATATTCCTGCTCCTGAAGAACCTGAAATGCATATGCCAGCATATAGTAGATATTTCGGAGCGGGATCATCGAATCGCCTCGCGAAGTTTATTCTCCCATTCGGTTATCTTGTTCGGATCATCAAACCAGTATTCCTGAAGAAGAGGAATCAGTTCATATTCCACGACTCCGGACAGCCATGCATCATCTACAGTGGTCTCTGTGCAGAAGTAGCTGTGTCCGATGCAGAATCCTTTTCCCAACGTGGTATCCTGTTTGATTTCTTCATTCAATGCCTTCACGGTCTGAATCAGCTTTTGATATTTCGGATTCTGCTTTTGTGCGGCAGCCTGCATAAATGTATCCACTTCAAATGCAGGCATCATTTCAAAGAAAGCAAACCGACGCCGTAGGGCATAATCAATCAAGGCCAGGCTGCGGTCAGCTGTGTTCATCGTACCGATAATATGCACATTCTGCGGAATGGAAAACAGTTCATCTGAATATAGAAGCCGCAGAGGATTCCCTCTCTTATCAGCTTCGATCATCATGAAAAGTTCTCCGAATATCTTGCTCAGATTGCCCCGGTTGATTTCATCAATAATAAAGAAATAGGGGTTTTCGCTGTCAATCTCCGCCTCTTTGCAAAATTTGTAAAAAGGCCCCTCCTTCAATTCAAAACCTGCATCATCTTTCCGGGGACGGAATCCCATCACAAAATCTTCGTACCCGTAATTTTGATGAAACTGCACCATCATTACCCGACTCTGGTCTTTGACTCCCATAATCGAGTACGCCAGCCTTTGTGCCGTATAGGTCTTTCCTACGCCGGGCGCTCCCTGCAAAACAACATTCTTTTTCCGTTTTAGTAAGCCACACAGCGTATCGTAGCTATCCCTGGTCATGTACACTTCATCAAGAAAATCTTCGCATGTGTACAGTGGAACTTCTACTTCCTCTTCCTCCTCATCGTCTGCATCATCATCTTCAAAAAACGCTTTAAGTTTTTCCACATAGTCCGTGTATGGGGTGATGTCCGTGAGGGTTTTCATTGCAGCCTGGCCGGGATGTTCCCACTCCCCATTATGCGTCCAGTTCACCTGACGCACATGGCGGAATTCATCCTCGCGCTCCGCATCATATTCATAATCCGACTGCACAATGCCACGGCCTACAATGCTGTGAAGACCTTTTTTAACAAACACAATATCGCCGGGCTTCATCTCTTTCAGAAATTGCCATACAGCATGCGCGGCGTTTTTATATGTTTTGGTGCTGTCAAACACTTCTTTCATTTTTTGTTTGATCGCATCCTTGGAATCAAATGCGTTCAGATCGCCGATTTCTCCCCAGCCAATCGCCATGATTCCTCTGCTGCGGAATTCATCCCACATACAGGCATTGTTGCCGGGGGAATAGAGCCAGTAATGAACGGTATTTACGCCACGGTTTGCAAGTCCGCTGCCCACAGAAGGTGTTGCGGCTGTTGGTTGGTCTGTTTTCGCTTCGTTGACTTTTTGTGATTCTTTCCAAGCCTGGAAAGAAAGCTCCGGAAAATTTTTATATGCATATTCGCCCTGTGCAAGTACTTCATGCGCACGCTCGCACAGGGTAAGATACTCTTCAGCAGAGATCATGTTTTTCAGCGCACCAAATGAAGCCACCAGCTGGGAAGGCATATGCCCCGGCAGCAGAATATACCAGCGATTGCGTGAATCCAGATTGATGAACTCGTAGGGAGCAATCCAGAAAAGTCCCATCGTAAGATTCCACTTTACACCCTTTTGCAGAACTGCTGCTGAGTAAAACCGGATAAACCGCTGTCGAGATTCAATGGAATGTGTTTTGGAATAATCCAGCGCCGCAAGGAAAACGTTCCACAAGTTGCTGATATCCTGCGCTCCACGGCTATCCTTGAACCAGTAAAAAGTAGCCATTTGATTATTGAGCACAGGGATTCCTTCAAACTGTTCCGGAATCTTTGCTTTGATGCCGAACGCTTTTGCAAATCCGGTTATAATCTTCACACGGTTTGCATCCGTGATTCCCTTGTTGAACAGTCCAAATACAGTGAACGGGTCAATATCCTCCAGCTGGTTGTCCTTCTCCAAGGTGGGCAGTTTCATATTAATTGAACCGTATACATCCTTGATTTTTTCAATCAGGAGCGAGCGATCCTGTGCATATTGGCGCAGACGCTCTGCAAACTCGGAATAAAATTCAATCCAGACAAAAGAAACATCGGCCATTTTGGTTGCCCCCAATTCATAACACTTCAATCCGGTAAATCGATTGGAATGATTTTATTATACACGGAAATTTTATCTTACACTATAAGTACATCCACAGTTCCCGGGATATCCCACTATCCGATTATGTCAGCTCCATATATCCCTGCAAAGATTCCATGAAAATGTGCGCCATCTCCTCAGGTGGTTCGGCAAAATCATTTTCCACCCAGGCACACAGCATGGCTGCAGAAGCTCCGGAAAAGAAATATGGCTGATATTTGTTGTTCAGCACTTGTAAATGCCGGATCTGCTCCAGCGTTTGCCGATAGAAAGCCATGCTTACTCGATCCAATAACCCGCGCTGAAGCAATGCCCGTAATTGTCGGCGGTATTTCAGAGCTGTCTTGAAGAAGTGCAGGATACATTCCTCCACATTGGCAGAAGACATGCTCTCTCTGGGATATGCCTCGGTGAAAATCCCATCCAGAAAGCGTTCGATCACCTCATCTCTGGTGAAGTAGTTGCGATAAAAAGAAGCTCGGCATACCCCGGCCCGGTCCACCAGATCCTGCACGGTAATGTGTGCATAGTCTTTTTTCTCCAGAAGCTCAAACATCGCAATCGTGATGTATTCCTGTACTCTGCTTTGAGGCATGAGCCAGTTTCCTCCATTCTGTTTCATTTGACTTCAAGACGCTTTACGCGCCGCTTTTTTTCATTATATAATTTTTTCACAATAGAGACAAATGTCTACTGAAAGGGAGAATCGGACCATGAGTGAAGAAAGAAACAATCTGATGGATTATACCGGTAAGGTGTGTGTTGTGACCGGGTCTGCCAGCGGTATCGGTCGGGCTGTGTGTGAGCTCTTGATTGCCCAGGGGGCTGTTGTCTATGGGTTAGACTGCAACGAATATTTACCCCATGGCATGGCACAGTTCATCCACACTGACCTCTCCGACAAAGCAAGTATTGACCATGCCTTCACCCTTCTGCCTGAACACATCCACTGCTTCTTTGGCGTAGCGGGTCTCTCCGGCGCCAAGACCGACTGGTGGACTACCTTCACTGTAAACTTCAGCGCGAACAAATATATTACCGAAACCTATCTGGAAAAGCGGATGAAGGAAGGTGATGCGATTGCCTATGTTACCTCCACCGGCGGATTACTGTGGGAAAAATGGCAGAAAGAATACCGTGCCGTAATGGACTGCTCCACTTGGGAAGAGATGGCCGCTTTTATGAAAAAGGTCGCGCCCAAAAATGGCGTGGGCATCATGGCCTATTCGCTTTCCAAGCGGGCGATGAACTACTACACCAATAAGAAAGCAGTAGATCTGGCTTCCCGCGGCATCCGTGTAAACGCGGTGCTGCCCGGCTCCACCGATACAGGCATGAAACAGGAATTCGAAAAAATGGCCGGAGGCAAAGAGGCGCTGCTAAAAGAAAATGGTACAGCCGGTCGTTTGGCTACTCCTGCCGAGATGGCTGAACCCTTGCTGTTTTTAAACTCTCCGATGGCCCGATTCGTCTCTGGTCAACTGTTGATTGTGGATATGGCCAACAATTGCCAGATTGTGTTGGGCTACAAGAAGAGCCGGCTGAATGTACCGGTTGCACTGAAGCTGTACAACACGAAGTTCTTCCAGAAGCAGCTGCAAAAGCAAATCTGAAACAGGAGTATATGAAGCGCTGTTCTCCATAAATTCACTCTGGTCTTTCTACTTATTGAACGCCAGTACAGCAATATCAATCTTTTTGGAAGTGGAATAGAGCGCCATGATCCTGAATGTGGATCGGCACCCAGTGGGCTTCGGTGTGCGGTCTGTTTTGGATGCTGACCGGATGAAGCATACAGAACGTTAGGTTCCCCGTCTGACTTCACGCTGGAAGTGGACTCTGTCGTCACTGAGAGCTCTGATGACAGATGATACGCACAGTGACCTGAAAAATCTGTATGATTTTGCGTGCCGGGAGCATCTGCAAATCCTGGTGGAAGATAATCGTCTGTAGAAGCTGAGCCGAGAGGGTAATGGACAGATACGGTAGTTGATTTAATAAATTATAAAAAGAGGAACCTACCCGGTACCAATAAGGCTCTGGGTAGGTTCCTCTGCTTTATGTAAGGTTCTTTATCTCGCAATATGTAAACAGGCTTGGTTTATGGCTAGTGCAGTGGTCCCTTGAGGCATTGGGTTTCCAAAGCATCGTCTTTCGTATAGTTGAATGTGTCGGTTTGTGCTCAGGGGGGGACCGACATCTTCCTGTAGGTCGGATTTAAATTGATTCAGAATTGGCTTCTGCATATTCCGCCAAATCGCTGTCGGCCAGATCCTCTTCAATCAAATCTGTAATATAGCCATTCACGCTCTTATTCAGCTGCTCCGCCCGCTTCTGAATGATTTCTTTCTGTCCTTTCTTCACCCGAACCCGAACGTCATCATACGCTTTTTTGTTATAGCGATCCTTTACTTCAGCAGAGGTTTTCCCCACAAATAATCACTTCCTTTTATAAAAATATATTTAAATAAGTATAGCACACCTTTTTTTGTGGTACCAGTATGCAATATGCACAAACGCTGGCATAGTGGTACCAGTATTATTTGTAGAATCGGCGGATATACATGGTGGTACCAGTATGATATAATTTAACCATAGACAGGAGACACGCTCTTGCTACTCAAAATAACGTGAGGTATCAACATGAAACACATCCGTACCCACTTCATCTACGAAGTGGACAACATCCCGGATCACCGAAGCAGGCAGTTCGGTCATTGTCCCTGCCTGCTGGCCGTGATAAAGCTCCCTGCCCTTCTAACAAAAAAGCCGTATCTGAGCGGCAACTCAGACACGGCAAGCGCAAAATGAATCGATAGCTTAAAACAATCCAATCTGCCCTCTCATCATAACATGCCGGCCGCAACAAAACAAGCCGGAAAAGGGCAGTGGATCAATCACATTCCTTATAAATAAGAAAGAGAGGATTCAATATGAACAACCAGAACATGAACAACATCACCGCTGCCACCAACGAGAGCCACGAAATCGCTATCA
>NZ_NFHD01000050.1 GCF_002159185.1 Gemmiger sp. An87 | reverse complement strand
GCCCCGCCTTGCTCTTGCTCCCGCCCGGAACAGCCCCCAGCCCCAGGCGGCAGCCAGGGCCGCGTCGCCCACTGCCGCCACCGACTGGGGCGGGCCCGCCAGGCCGCTCACCGCCAGCATCAGCTGCACAGCCAGCAGGGTGCCGCAGCCCCCCGCGGCGGCGGGCCAGAACTGTTTTGGGAACATGGCCCGCCCGGCCAGCACCACCGCGGCCGCCGCCAGATAGCGCAGCCCGTCAGCCAGGGGCAGAAAGATCAGATACCCGGCCAGCACACCCGCGCCCGCCGCCCACAGCCGGGCCGTGCCCGCCCCCATGAGCAGCGTCAGGCCAAAGGGATGCAGCCCCCCGAACACACTGCCCGCGGCCATCAGCGCGCCCAGCGCACCACTGGCCAGCTGCTGCAGCCCAGGCCCCCAGCCGGCCAGCCGCCGCAGGGGCAAAAGCCGCAATTTTTCACCCATAACATTCCACCTCGTTTTTTCTGATTTTTGCCGCCGGGGCATAATCCGCCCCACGCCTGCATAAAATCAGTATAAAAAGGCCCTGCGGCAAAAAATGCCGCAGGGCCTTGCTTTTGCAAAAAAGGGCAGAAACAAACAAAAAGCCCGCTTTCCAAAGGGAAAGCGGGCAAAATGCTTTTTACAGCAGCTCCAGAGCGGCGCGGATGCGCTTGACGGTCTCCTCACGGCCCATCATGGCGGCCAGGTCGGTGCCGCCGCCGGGAGTGCGCTGCTTGCCGGACAGAGCGATGCCCAGCGGGAACAGCAGCCAGCCGTTCTTCACGCCCATCTCCTCGGCCTTCACCTTGCAGGCCTCAAAGATGGCGTCCCGGTTCCAGTCCGCCAGGTTCTCCAGCAGAGGCAGCAGGGCCTCCAGGGCCTGCTTTGCGGTCTCAGGATTGGTCTTCTGTTTCTTGTTGGTGTACAGGTCGGTGGTGTAGGGCACCACGGCGTCGAAGAAGTCCAGCTGCTCGGGGATCTCGCCCAGCACCTCGCAGCGGGGCTGCAGGTTGGCGCAGAGCAGGTCGCGGTCGATCTCCACATGCACGGCCTGGTCAATCCAGGGATCGGCCATTTCGCGGAACTTCTCGGCGGGCAGACGGCGGATGTACTCCGCGTTGATGGCCCGCAGCTTCAGGGGGTCAAAGATGGCCGGGCTCTTGCTGATGCCGGACTCATCAAAGATCTTGACCATCTCCTCCAGGGTGAAGATCTCCTGCTCACCCTTGGGGCTCCAGCCCAGCAGCAGGATGTAGTTCAGAATGGCCTCGCTCAGGTAGCCCTTGGCCACCAGATCCTGGTAGGAGGCGTCGCCGTTGCGCTTGGACAGCTTGTTCTGGGCATCCTTCATAACAGGCGGGCAGTGGATGTAGGTGGGAACCTCCCAGCCGAAGGCCTGGTACAGCAGGTTGTACTTGGGCGCGCTGGACAGGTACTCCGAGCCGCGGATCACGTGGGTGATGCCCATCAGGTGGTCGTCCACCACGTTGGCGAAGTTGTAGGTGGGCATGCCGTCGGTCTTGATGAGGATCTGGTCCTCCAGCTCGGCGTTGTTCACCTCGATGTGACCGTAGACCACGTCGTCAAAGCTGGTCACGCCCTCCTTGGGCATCTTCTGGCGGATGACGTAAGGTACGCCCGCGGCCAGCTTCTCGTCGATCTCGGCCTGGCTCAGGTTGCGGCAGTGGCCGTCGTAATGGCCCACCACGGCGCCGCCGGCCTTCTGCTCCTCGCGCATCTTTTCCAGACGCTCGGGGGTGCAGAAGCAGTAGTAGGCCTGACCGGCCTTCACCAGCTGCTCGGCGTATTCCTTGAACATGCCCATGCGCTCGCTCTGCACATAGGGACCCACCGGGCCGCCCACGTCGGGACCTTCGTCCCACAGCAGACCGGTCTGGCGCAGGGTGTTGTAGATGATGTCCACCGCACCCTCCACGTAGCGTTCCTGGTCGGTGTCTTCAATGCGCAGGATGAAGGTGCCATCCTTGCTTTTCGCCTTCAGATAGGCATACAGAGCGGTGCGCAGATTGCCCACGTGCATATAGCCGGTGGGGCTGGGCGCAAAACGGGTGCGTACGGTATTGTTCGCCATGATCGTTTCTACTCCTTTTATCCTCACGCGCCCGGGGCGGCAAGCAATGCGGGCCGGGCGGTTTGTTTCTCTTGTTTATTGTAAGGGGCGCACATCGGCTTGTCAACCGGGGCGCCCAACTTCTTCGCTTTACAAGCCCTTGCCCCTTTTATTATAATAGGAAAAGACCCAATGGCATTTTCCATGCAAAAGGAGCGTTTCCATGAATTTTCTTTCTTTGTCCTTCGCCGGGTTCGGCGTGTTTGTGTTTGCCGGGTGGTGGGGTCTGCCCGCCAAAGCCCGGCCCTGGCTGCTGGCCGCAGCCAACCTCGTCTTTGCCGGGCTGTTCGGGGCCAAGGCCGTAATCTGCCTGGTGCTCATCTGCCTGGCGGGCTACCTGTGCGGGCTGTGGGCCCAGAAGGGCGGCGGCCACGCGGCTATGTGGCTGGGCATCCTGCTGGGGCTCGTTCCTCTTGCGGCCTACAAATACCTGCCGCTTGCATCCCCCGCCCTGTTTGAGGGGCTGGTGGCTCCGGTTGGCCTGAGCTTTTACGTGTTCAAGACCATCAGCTATCTGGCAGATGTGACCAAGGGCCGTATCCAGGCCGAAACCTGCCCCCTGTGCTACTTCAACTACGTGGGCTTTTTCCCCCAGCTGGCCAGCGGCCCCATCCAGCGGGCAGGCAGCCTGCTGCCGCAGCTGAAGGCCCCTGCGATGACCTTCGACCGGGCACTGGCCTACACCGGCTGTGTGCGCTTTTGCTGGGGCATGTTCTTGAAAAAGTGCCTGGCAGACCAGCTGGCAGGCTACCAGGGCGCGCTCTACCAGCCGGACCACTACTACAGCCTGGGCATCGTCTGGTCGCTGCTGGCCTATACCTTATATCTGTACTTTGACTTTGCCAGCTACTCCCAGATGTCCATCGGCGTGGCCAACCTGCTGGGCCTGCGGGTGGAGGAAAACTTCCTCAGCCCCTATTTCTCCCGCAGCATCGGCGAGTTCTGGCGGCGCTGGCATGTGAGCCTTTCCAGCTTTTTGCGGGATTACATCTACATTCCCCTGGGCGGCAGCCGCAACGGCGTGCCGGTGCTGATTCTGGCCACCATGGTCACCTTTGTGCTCTCCGGCGCATGGCACGGTGCCACCGCCGGTTTCCTGGTCTGGGGCGCGCTGCACGGCGTTTACCTGCTGATCGGCCGGGCCACCAAAAAGGTCCGCGCCGCCGCCTGGGGCGCGCTGGGCCAGAGCGAAAACAGCCCGCTGCGGTCGGTGGTGGGGTGTCTGTTCACCTTTGTGCTGGTGAACATCGGCTGGTTCTTCTTCATGACCGGCACCCTGCATCAGGCCCAGCTGGTGGCCCAGTATCTGTTCCAGCCCTTCTCCTTCAGTCTGCAGTATCTGAAGGAGAGCTTCACCCAGCTGGGCTACACCTCCACCAGCATGATTCAGCTGGGGCTGTTCGCCCTGCTGGCCGCCGGGATCGACTGGTGCGCCCGCAAGGAGGGCTTCGGCGCCTGGGCGGCGCGGCAGAAGCCGGTGCTGCTGGTGCTGCTTTGCTATCTGTGCGTGTTTGCCACCCTGTTCTTCGGCGCGGCGGGCACCCTGCAGAACGTCTATTTTGCATTTTAAGGAGGACAGGCCGGTATGAAACGATTTTTGGCAGTTGTGGCGCTGTTCCTCGCGCCGGTGATTCTGGTGTGCGGTGTGTTCGGGCTGGCGGTATATACCAGCGGCGAATGGCGCACCGAGGAAGAGGTGGCCCAGATGGTGCTGGACGGTGAGCCCGCCTTCCTGGGGCTTGCCTACCGGGACAACACCCGTTACTACAAGCACCTGGTGGCCAGCGGCAAGGCCGCTGACCTGCTGGTGCTGGGTACCAGCCGCAGCATGCAGTTCCACAGCGAATTCTTCACCACCGACAGCTTTTACAACGCGGGCGGCGGCAGCGGCTACATCAACGAGTTCCAGTATTTTCTGGAAAACCTGCCCGAGGAGAGCCTGCCCGACACCCTGATCATGGTGATGGACCAGTACTTCTTCAACCAGGCCTGGGTGGGCACCGGCGGCATGCCGGAGGCCTTCGACTACGGGCACTATGAATTTAACGCCAAGACCGCCCTTTCCGAGGCTATGCGGGGCTGGGCTGCGGGCAAATACTCGCTGCTGGATGTGTTCACCCCCCACCCGAATGTGTACGGCATGGCGGCGGTGGGCCGGGGCAGCGGCTTCAATCCGGACGGCAGCTACTGCTACGGGCGGCTGCTGGACCACCCGGAGGAGGGCACCGACGTGGGCTTCCACGACACCTACGACCGCATCCTGAAGGGCACCAACCGCTTTGAATACGCCGAGTATGTATACCCCACCAGCACCGAAGTCGTGGAGCGGCTGCTGGCCTGGTGCAACGATCAGGGCATCCAGGTGGTGCTTATCATCCCGCCCTACGCCCCCAGCGTTTACGAGCGGATGGCCGAGAGCGGCAACTACGGCTACTTTGACTGGATTCCCAAGATTCTCACCGAGCTGTGTGAACCCTACGGCTACGAGGTCTACGATTTCAGCTATATGCCGGATACCAGCGACGACGAGTACATCGACGGCTATCACGGCGGCGACCGGGTCTATGCCCGGCTCACACAGCAGCTGGCCGAGCAGAGCACCATTCTGGAGGGTCTGATCGACACCGATTATCTGGACGCCGCTCTGGCCGACAGCGGCAATCCTCTGCGGCTGGCCCAGTAAGGCTTGACAGCGGCGGGCCAAAGGCTATAATACAAGTATCAGTTACGGGCGTTTTGCGGCGCCCCAAAAGAAATGAGGCAGAAACAATGAGCGAAGAAATGCAGCGCAAGAAGCGCATCCTGTCCGGCATCCAGCCCACCGGTACCTTTACCCTGGGCAACTATGTGGGCGCGGTGCGCAACTGGGGCGCTTTACAGGAAGAATACGACTGCCTGTACATGGTGGCGAACCTGCATGCCATCACCGTGCGGCAGGACCCCGCGGCCCTGCGCCGTCAGACCCGGGAGGCCGCAGCCATGCTGCTGGCCACCGGCATCGACCCGGAGAAGAGCGTGCTGTTCGTGCAGAGCCACGTGCGCGCTCACGCTGAGCTTTCCTGGATTCTGGCCTGCAACACCCAGTTCGGCGAGCTGGGCCGCATGACCCAGTTCAAGGACAAGAGCGCCAAGCATGCCGACAACGTGAACGCCGGCCTGTTCACCTACCCTGTTTTGATGGCGGCGGACATTCTGGTGTACAATGCGGACCTGGTGCCCGTGGGCGTGGATCAGAAGCAGCACCTGGAGCTGGCCCGCAATGTGGCCCAGCGCTTCAACAACCAGTACAGCCCCACCTTCACCCTGCCTGAGCCCTACATCACCAAGACCGGCGCCAAGATCATGAGCCTGCAGGAGCCGGAAAAGAAGATGAGCAAGTCCGACACCAACGCCAACAGCTTCATTCTGATGACCGACGATGCGGACACTATCCTGCGCAAGTTCAAGCGCGCCGTGACCGACAGCGAGGGCACCGTACGTGCCAGCGAGGACAAGCCCGGCGTAACCAACCTGATGAGCATCTACAGCGTGCTCACCGGCAAGGACTTCGCCGCCATCGAGAAGGAGTTCGAGGGCCAGGGCTACGGCGTGTTCAAGGAGGCCGTGGCCGGCAGCGTGATCGACGCCTTCCGCCCCATCCAGGAGGAATATGCCCGCATCCTGGCCGACAAGCAGTACCTGGACGACGTGCTCGCCGAGGGCGCCGAGAAGGCCAGCCGTATGGCCGATCGGATGGTCAGCAAGGTCTACAAAAAAGTGGGCATGCTGCAGCTGTAATTCCTGTATCGTTCCAGCAGCCCGCCCGGGCGCGCCATCCGGCCGCCGGGCGGGCTGTTTTTTTCCACCATGAGGCACTCTTCGCCTTGAAAAAAAGCATTTTCCATTTATTTACCATATATTGACATTTTTTCCATGGTGGTTTATAATGAAGCAAACGGGCGGATATTCCCTGTTTGCCCGTTCCCATAACCGACTTTTTCCCAAGAACCCAATTCCCAAATTAAAGGAGAGATCGTATTATGAAATCCACAGGTATGGTCCGCAAGATCGACAACCTGGGCCGCATTGTGCTGCCCATTGAGCTACGCCGGGTACTGGAGATCGATCAGGACTCCTCCCTGCAGATCTTCGTGGAAGGCGACGAGATCATTCTGAAGAAGTACCAGCCCGCCTGCGTATTCTGCGGCGAGGCCAAGGGCGTGGTGCAGTTCCACGGCCGCAACATCTGCGCCGAGTGCCGCAAGGCCATCGGCCAGCTGTAAGCTTCCAGACGCAAAAAAGACCGGAACCCCGCGGGGCTCCGGTCTTTTCTTTTTTATCGCTTATTTCTGCTTGTCGATGCGCTTCTCGCTGTTTTTGATCAGCATCATCAGGCTGCCGGAATACAGGCGGTAATCCTGCTCCAGGCTCTGGCTGGTCATGGCAAAGCAGCTGGTGTCCTTCATGGGGGCGCTGCTGCCCACCTCTTCCCCGGCCAGGATGGCGGCTACGTTGGCCTCGGCGGTGTCCATGGCGGCGGAGGAATAGCCGTTCCAGCGGCCGTTGCTCACGCTGAACAGGCTGCTGGCGTTCTTGGCGTTGGAGGAATAGAGCAGGCGGAACATCTTGTACACCGCCACGCTCAGGTAGCCGCTCACCTCGCTGATCAGATCGCTGTTCTGGCTGGCGCCCAGCTTGTCATACAGAATGTTCAGGCTGTTGGAGATGAGCTTTTTGTTCATGGTGGGCAGGGTGCTGCCGCGATAGATGCTGTCCCGCGCGGCGTCCGGGCTGGGAATGTCCTCCACCCGCAGGGTCAGGCCGTTCCGGTCCGGGCTGCGGCCCAGCAGGTAATCGCACGACACATCGTAATACTCTGCCACGCGCACCACAAAATCCAGGCCGCATTCGCGGATGCCCTTTTCGTAGTGGGACAGCAAAGCCTGGGATACACCCAGGTCCGCAGCTGCCTGCTTCTGGGTGATGCCCCGCTCTTTGCGCAGCAGGGTAATGATCCGGTTAAATTCAGTCGTCATGCAATATCTACCTCTTTGTTCCGCAAGTCCGTCCTGTCTGCGCCTGGCACAGGCCACCCGCAGAGACAATTACGTATCGTAAATTATAAAACAACCAAAACGCTTTGTAAATACAAATTTCGCCAATATTCTATTGGTTTTTTCGTAGCTTTTGCCCAATATTGACTTTGGCACCTAGATGTATGATAATAATCAGGAGTTCTTTTCTAAATATTGTGTTTCAAGAATTTTCCATTTAGTATTATGTTACCATTTTGTAATCATTTTCTTTGCTTTCAGGAGGGATTTTTTTGAAGACCTTTACCCTGCACCTGATCCGCCACGGGCTGACCCAGGGCAATCTGGACGGGCTGTATGTGGGCGGCGGCACCGATCTGCCCCTGTGCGATGAGGGCCGCGCCCAGCTGGAGGAGCTGCGCGACCGATTCGAGTACCCCCAGCCCCAGCTGGTGTTCACCTCGCCTTTGCTGCGGGCCACCCAGACTGCGGACATTCTCTTTCCCGCCGCGCGCAAGCTGTCCATCGACCAGCTGCGGGAAGCGGGCTTCGGCGTATTTGAGGGCCGCAAGGTAAGCGAGCTGGTGCACGAGCCGGACTTCGCCCGCTGGATGGACCCCACCTCCGGCTTTACGCCCCAGGGCGCGGAGCCCACGGCCCAGTTCCACCGGCGCTGCGGCGAGACACTGATGAAGCTGTTCGAGTACCTGATCCGCTCCGGCACCGAGGAAGCTGCCTGCGTGACCCACGGCGGTGTGATCATGAGCATGCTGGCCCAGAAGGCCCTGCCCCGCCACAAGCCCGAGGAGTGGATGGCCGACCCGGGCGCGGGCTACACCCTGCGCACCGACACCACCCTCTGGATGCGGGACGGCATTGTGGAAGCAGTGGACATCGTTCCCTTCGGCTATCTGGACGATCAGCCGGAAGCCTGACCTCATTATTTAACATCAAAAACAGCCCTGAACACATGGTTCAGGGCTGTTTTCTTTTTGCTTCAGACTTTCAGGGTTCACATCACGCCCAGCACAAAAACCGCCGCCAGCATGCCCGCCACCCCCAACAGGATGGACAGGGAGTTGATGAAGCTGGCCAGGCCTTCATCACCGCCGCATTTTTCGGTGAAGGCGGGAGCGATCACCGAGATAGGGGCAAAGACCATAATCGCAAGCCCCTGCCGGACAGCCAGCGAGAAAGGTGCCAGCCAGAACACCGCCACCGCCAATACCAGCGATGCCACCAGGCGAACCCCCAGCACCCGCACTGCGCTCCACAGGTATTCCGGCTTGGCCTCAATCCGGAACATGGCCCCTACCATCAGCATGGCCAGAAACGGATTGGCCGAGGCGATGGGACTGATGAAATCCAGCAGCCCCTGGGGCACCGTGACCCCCAGAATTACCAGCACCAGCATGGTCACATAGGTCACAAAGGGTACCGAAGTGAGCAGCTTTTTGCCCACGCTTTTCAAATCCGGCTTTTCACCGCCGCACACCACCGAAACCAGTGCATAGGTGCCGCCGGTACACATGATGGAGTTGCCCACATCGAACAGACATGCACCCATCACAGCCTCCGCTCCCAGAAAGCTCTGCAGAAAGGGCAGTGCAAAGGCACCGATGTTCCAGCCCGGGAAATTGAGCATATTCAGCACCCGTTCCCCTTTCTCTTTGCCCCGACTCATCAGCATCCCCAGCCCGATCAGCAGCCAGCTGGCCACCAGCGCCAGCACCGGAATCAGCAGCAGCTCCGGCTTCCAGGTCATATTGGCGGTGCTGCTGATCACTGCGGCGGGCAGGGTGATCTTCAGCACGATGTTACTGATCACCCGGTGGTCCTTTTCCCCGAAGATTCCAATGGCCCGGAACACAATCCCCAGCAGGATCACAAATAAAAAGGATGCGGATTTTACAAAAACTGCCGTCATGGCTCTTTCCCCCTCTTTTGACACAACAGTTCTATTATACCGCTCCCGAACGGAATTCGCCATGGCGAAACCGCACAAAACTCCCTTTTACCGGCTGCCCGCCGGGTGCAGACTCCAACAAAAAAGCGGCGAAAGAATAAACTTTCGCCGCTTCAGCCTGTCGAAAAAGGTCACCGAAAGGTGGCCTTTTTCTCGTATTGAGGAAAAGAAAGCGGTATAATAGTGTGGGGGGGATAAAAATGCTGGTAA